>NZ_CP019431.1:3108333-3730000 GCF_009866765.1 Pseudomonas sp. S35 | reverse complement strand
ATTCGCTGCGGCAGCCATCAGCAAGCAGTGTTGTTGCAGACCTACACCCGCGATACCGGCGAGCTGATGCACGACCTGTCGGTACCGATCATGGTCAAGGGGCGGCATTGGGGCGGCTTGCGCCTGGGGTATAAACCTGAGGGGGCAAAGGCTGCGCGCTAGGGATTATTGCTGTTTATGCAATGAAGCTATTCCGGGGATAGCTTTTTCCAGAGCAAGGAAAACCGTAGCATGGCGCATATTGTTAGCCAGCTAACTAATCCTGCGAGAAGCCCATGCAAAACAAAGTCGATATTGCCGTGATGATCGGCAGTGGCGTACCCCAGACCCTGCGCGCGCTGGGCCAGAAAGCCTGTTGGGTCGTGCTGCTCAATGGCGAGCAGCGCGGCACCGCCTTCGCCAGCCGCGATGAGGCCGAGGAATGCAGAGCTGCCTGGCAGGTGCTGTTACGCCTGGAGCAGTCCGACAGCCTGCATTGAGCCGGTTACTGCGATTGGTGCAGGCGCTGGTTCAGCTCATCCACCGGGATGGCCCAGTCGGCGTCTTCGCGCAGTTCTTCCTTGAGAAACTGCGCCTGTTGCGGCGTCCAGAAGGGCGCATCGACCAGCTTCACGTTGTCGCTCAGCGGGTGCGCAACAATGAACGCATCGATGGCTTCGGGCGTTGAGTCCAGGCCCAATTGTTCAAATAGCGTTTCGAGCGTAGGTAGCGGCGCGTCCATTTGGTTCTCCATGCGGTTTTTTAAAGCAGTACCCATCGGAGGCCCGGGGCGCGCTAGAGTTCGATCAGATTGTCAGGAGGTGAGTGCGCCTGAATCTACGGCAGTCTTGAGCGCCAGGGCGGATTCTTTTCCGGCGATGGCAGCGGTGTCGAGTGTCTTGAACCAACGGTCTTTTTCCACCTGGTGCGTCGTGACAGTAGTCAGCGGCGGCTTGGCGCGCATCACGATCACCGCTTGAAACTCTCCGTCTACTTCCCTTGCGTCGCCATGGATAAAAAATTCGCCAATATCAAATTCCGTCACGTATAGCCTTCCCTTCGAGGTAACTAACTGCACTGATGAAACCTGGCCCCCACAAGGGCAAATTTCAATGGACGGGCCAGTATGGCAGTTGTTGAGGGGCGGCGGCGCAGTAAAGTCATCCGGGTGACGAAACGATACCGCGGTGCAGGGAGGCCTCCAGTCGTTTGGCCAGTTCGCAGGCTTGGATGTGATCGCTGCGAAAGCCTCTGATTCTTCCGCTGGTCACTTCAAGGATATGAAAGAAATTCCGGCCGGCCGGTACAACTTGGTAAAGAACTGAATTGGAGTACCCGTTAGGACTGTTCAAGCAGTAGTATTGGCGTTCGTCCTGACATGATGAACGAGTGCGGGAAGACGTGGCTTCGTATTGACGTCGTTGCATGGTCAGCTCCTGTCGATCGGTCTTGTTGACGCACCAGCAGCGTTACGGGTGGTTTTGCACCGTGTTGCTGTTTTAGTATTGTCGTCGGTAACCAGAATCTGGTTCCATATCAGGGTATTTTTGTTTGTATGAGTTGTCGGAAACTACGTTTTTAATAGGGTTATTCTCTGAAGCGGGTCAACCGGTATTCTCTGGTTAATGAACCTGTGATTTCCTGCGGTGCCTGATGAGCTTGCACAAAGCCCATCCTGTACGTATGTACTAGTCTCATGGCTCAGCGGCGGAATTTTCTTCAGTTTTTTTCAAAAATTGTGTTGTGTGAACGTGCCGAATTGGCCGTTTCTTTGTGCTGCCCGCTCTGGCGGACGGTGCTTTTTTCGATGTGGGGGCGTTTCCTTGGCAGTCAGTAATCTGGATATGCATGCGTTGTTTGTGTTGGGTGATTTGCGCGCAAAGTTGGTCAAGCAGTTTCAATCCCGTTTCGTTTACATCACTGAGCAGACGCCGGAAGGCATCTACATCGCCGAAATCGATACCGAAACAGCGATGGTGGTAGATGACAAGCCGCGTTTGGAGCTCAAAGTGGGTGACCATTTTCGTGCAGCGGTATTGCCCAGTCGTGAAGGCGGCAAGTTCGAACTCAAGTTTCGCGATATCAAGTTGACGGTGTATGGGCTGGGCGACTATGCCTTTGTTTCTTCGGCCGAGGGCCAGGGCATCGTATTCAAGGAAGGCCACAGCGTGATGCTGGTATTTGCAGCCAATGAACAGCTGCAAGAAGGCTTGACCAAGACCCTCAAGGCAGTGACCGGCAAGGCCGCCAAATGGCGCAAGGGCGAGTTGGTCACCTTCAAGGCCAGCGAATAATCTGCCAATACGACGAACACCTTTTATCTCCCGGAACCTCTACTACAGTTGAGTTGACTTAACTATTCAGGGGCTTCGCGCATAGGCAGCAAAGCCGTCCGCTGTTTGCTGCGATATTGCGAGGTGCAAGGGCATGAAAGGATTGAGAGCGCTGTTGGCTGCGTCGTTGACGACCCTGAGTCTGTCAGTGGCTTCACTGCCTGTTTCGGCTGCGCCAGCGCCGGTTCACTTTGCCGACTTGAACTGGGAAAGCGGCAGCCTGATCACCGAAATATTGCGAGTGATTGTCGAGAAGGGCTACGAACTGCCTACCGACACCTTGCCCGGCACCACCATCACGCTGGAAACCGCCCTGGCCAAGAACGACATCCAGGTCATCGGGGAGGAGTGGGCAGGACGCAGTCCGGTGTGGGTCAAGGCCGAAGCCGACGGCAAGGTGGTGGGCTTGGGCGATACGGTCAAAGGTGCCACCGAGGGGTGGTGGGTACCGGAATACGTGGTCAAGGGCGATCCCGCCAAGGGCATCAAGCCTCTGGCGCCGGACCTTAAAAGCGTGAAAGACCTGGTTCGTTACAAGGACGTGTTCAAAGACCCGGAATCCCCAGGCAAAGGACGCTTTCTCAACAGCCCCATCGGCTGGACCTCGGAAGTGGTCAACAAGCAGAAGCTCAAGGCTTACGGCCTGGACGACAGCTATGTGAACTTTCGCAGTGGTTCGGGTGCGGCACTGGATGCCGAAATCGCCTCGTCGATCCGCCGGGGCAAGCCGGTGCTGTTCTACTACTGGTCGCCGACGCCCTTGATGGGCCGCTATAAATTGATCCAGTTGCAAGAGCCTCCGTTCGACGCCGAGGCCTGGAAGACGCTGACCGATGCGGATAATCCTGATCCAAAGCCCACTCGGTCACTGGCGTCCAAGTTGAGTATCGGTGTGTCCGCGCCGTTCCAGAAGGAACATCCGCAGATTGCGGCTTTTTTCGAGAAGGTTGAGTTCCCGATCGACCCCTTGAACAAAGCCTTGGCGACCATGAGCGAGAACCACACACCGCCACGGGAAGTGGCTCAGGCGTTTATGAAAGAACATCCTGAGGTGTGGAAGGCCTGGTTGACCGAAGATGTGGCGCACAAGGTTGAGACCAGCCTGAAATGATCAGCAATGGGGGGGCGTGCCTCGATGGCGCTGTATCAGTCAATACACAGGTGACTGATACAGCGCCCCCTCCCACAGGTTGAGCTATTTGCCTGTCAGAGCCTGGTTTGGACCGCCACCTCAAAGGTTCTCGGCGAGCCGAGGTAGTAAGCCGGCGACACATGGGCAAACTCGGCATACACCTCATTGGTCAAGTTACGCACCCGGCCAGTCACCGAGGTGCGCGCATCCACTTTATAGCGCAGGAACGCACCGAACAGCGTGTAGATCGGTACGGTCAGCGTGTTAGCGTTATCCGCGTACACCTCGGCGACATACCGTGCATCCACGCCGCCTTGCCAGTCTTCGGCGAAATCATACGTCAGCCACAGATTCCCCACGCGCTTGGGCACGTTGGTCGGTGTATTGCCCTTGCGCGAAACCACGGCGCCGCTGGCGATTTTCTCGTTGAACGCGTCGTACTCGGCATCCACCCAGGCGAAGTTGCCCTCTGCCAGCAGCTTTGGTGTGATGCGTAGCGAACTGGCCAACTCAATGCCTTTGGACGACTGCGCGCCAACCGGGATGCTGTTGGTCGGGTCCTGCGGGTCGGTCACGGCAAAGTCTTTGCGTTCGATCCTGTAGGCGGCGACGGTGGCCGATCCACGACCGCCCAAGTAGTCGAACTTGCTGCCCACTTCCCACTGTTTGCCGGTCGATACATCGAACACCTGCGTGGTGGTATTCGGTTGCTCGGCGGCGGTGCTGTATTGCACGTACACCTGGGCCGATGGAATGAACTGGTAGGTCATGCCTACGCGGCCAGTCACCGGCTCCCAGCTGCGCTTGACGTGCCGTGGGTTGGCGGCCGTGACCACCCGGTGGTTGCTCACATCCAGGTCGATGGCGTCATAACGCAGGCCGGTGAGCAGCGCGAGTTTATCGGTGAGGCCCAGCCTGTTTTCCACGAACAGCGCCTTGGTGGTGACGTCATTGGTCTTGTCCTTACCGAACGTCTCCTGGGTTCGCGGGATGTCGTAGAAGTGCCCTGGGTTGAAGTTGTTCGGATCCACCGTGCTGGTGCCGGGCACATTCCAAGGCGTGTTGGTGGTGCTGTTGACCTTGTACTCGAAACCGCCGGACCAGGTGGTCGAGAGGCCGAATACGCTGGTGTCATGGCGCAGTTCGAACTGGTTGCCGTTCTGTTCGCCCTGATGGCGCACCTGGTAGGCCGTCGAGCGGTTCACCGCGCTGTTATTGGCGTTGTACTGATAGGTCTCCAGGTTGCGGTAGTCGCGTTGGCTGTCGAGGTGGTAGAGGGTGTTTTTCAGCGTGGTGCTGTCGTTGATCCGGTAATCAATGATCGAGCGAGCCCACAGCGTGCGCTGTTCATAACGACCGTCTGCCACGTTGTAGTTGTTGAAACGGTTGTGCGTGTCGATCTTCAGTTCGCCTGCCTTGGGGTTGAGCACCGGCGTGCCCCAATACGGGCTGTCTTCATGTTCGTCCTGATATTCCAGGGCCAGGGTGTGGGACAGGTCTGGGGTGAGGTCGCTGAGCAGGGAAAACGCCAAGCTCCAGGCATCGCGTTGAGCGCGGTCAATGTAACTGTGCTGGGTGTTGCGGCTGACATCCAGGCGCGCATAGTGCTGCACCTCGGCGCCCGGTTCGGTCAGGGCATGGTTCACACCGAAGGCCATGCCGGCGGTGTCATAGCTGCCATAAGTCAGTTGGCCTTCGGCGGCATGTTCCTCGCGGTTCGCCAACTTGGTGACGTAGTTGAGCGAACCGCCCACGGAGCCGGCTCCGTTGATCAGGGAGGAGGGGCCGCCGACCAGTTCCACTCGGTCATAGATCCACGCATCCACCGGCCGCGCCAGACCGGTGGCGACGTTGATCCCATTGAACATCTGGGTGATCTGGCTGCTGGTAAACCCACGATAAGACACAAAACCGCCAAACCCCGGCGGCGCACTGGCGTTGACGCCGGGCAGGGTGTTGGCCGCGTCGCGGAAGGTCTTGGCGCCGTGGCGCTCGATAGCGTTGCGATTGGCAATGGCCACCGACGCCGGGGTTTCCCGCACGCTTAGTCCCAAGCGCGAAGCCACGCCGCTGGATTGGTCCAGGGCCAGGCCGGGTTCGGCAATTGATTGGCCATCAATGGTGGTCGGGGCCAGCTCGATGGCCCAGGTGCAGACAGGCAGGCAGCCGAACAGGCCCGCCAACAGGGGTAAATGTTTCATGGGTGCATCCTGAAAAACTTGGCTTGAAAACAACGCACGGCCGTCCGTATTTCCCTGGGGAAACGGTGGTCAGTGCGGATCGGAAAGCAAAGGAATCAGGCGCAGGCAGGTGGCGCGCGCGGGTTGGCCGTGGGCCAGGTGAAGCGGGCAGGGATGTCAGCGGCGGCGACGATTGCTGGCGGTGGTGCGTGAGGTTGTGGCAGCACCGCCACATTCAGGCTGGAGCTGAGCGCCGGTCCCATGCCGCCGGTGGAACACAGCGGGCAACCAAATGCCTTGGACAGCGTGGGCAGGTTCTCTTCGGTGGGGTTGGTCGGCTTGGGCGCCTGGGTACGCGGGTCCACGGTACAGAACTGACCGCCGATGCCATTGAGCTGCATGCCCACCATCTGCCCGTGGCCAATACTGCAGGCGAACACATTGAACAGGACGCAGCAATACAGCATCCAGGCAATGAGCGAGCGGTCGGCACGGGCGAGTTTCATGGGGCGGCACTTTAGCACCAGCCGCCGACGAAATGCCTGCAAAAAATCCCTGGGCGACTATCCTGTTTCGCACCTTTGAGGGAGAGCCAGCCATGAGCTTTGTCATCGCACGCTGGATTGTCGGCATTTTTACCTGCATCAGTATGGTCCACCTGTACTGGGCCGCCGGTGGCAAACTCGGCAGCCTTGCGGCTATCCCCCAACTGCCCGGTGAATTCGCCCGTGGGCCACGCCCGGCGTTTAAACCGTCGGCATTGGGCGCTTTTTTGGTGGCGATGGGGCTGGTGGCGATCGCACTGTTGGTGTGCCTGCGCGCCGGGTTGTATTTCTCGCCGGTGTCCCATGGGGCGCTGCAATGGGGGATCAGTGCGATAGCGCTGGTGATGTTTGCCAGGGCGATTGGGGACTCGGAGCTGGTAGGGTTTTTCAAGAAGGTCGGCGGGTCGCGGTTTGCGAGGATGGACACGTGGTTTTATTCGCCATTGTGCCTGGTGTTGGGGGTGGGGTTGTTGGTGGTGGCGTGGGGGTGAAGGCCTGATCACCTTTCGCAAGCCCCGAAAAAACACGCTCAAATAAAAACTGCTCTCATCCTTGCCCGATTTCTGAACTTGGCCGTCATGGTTAATAGAACCTCTATTACCAGGATTTCCCATGTCGCGCCTCGCCCGTCCCTTGCATCCACTGGCCTTGTCAGTGGCGATGGCTTTTGCCGCCGTGCCGTTGCTGAACGTCCAGTCTGTCTTCGCCGAAGAAAGCAGCAGCGCGCTGCGCAGCTTCTCGATTCCCGCCGGTGACTTGAGCCAGGCGCTCAATAGTCTGGCCGAGCAGGCGGGGCTGGTGCTGGCATTTGATGCAAGCTTGACCCGAGGCAAGCGCAGCAATGGCGTGAGCGGGCAATACGACACTGACGTGGCCCTGAACCAACTGCTGGCCGGCACGGGTTTGCAAGCCTTGAAGATCTCCGCCGCCCGCTACCGCCTGGAAGCCATCCCGGATAACGGCGGCGCCCTGGAGTTGCAAGCCACCACCATCAGCGGCGCCTACCAGGCCGAAACCCCCACCGGACCGGTGTCCGGATATGTGGCGACGCGCAGTTTGTCGGGCACCAAGACCGACACCGCGCTGATCGAAACCCCGCAGTCGATCTCCATCGTCACCAAAGACCAGATGCGTGCGCAGAACGCCGAGAGCCTCAATCAGATCCTGCGCTACAGCGCTGCCGTGGTTCCGGAAACCCGTGGCGCTACCGCCTCGCGCCTGGACCAACTGACCATCCGTGGCTTCGCGCCGGCCACCTACCTCGATGGTCTGCGCATGCCATCGAGCCGTGATGCCTTGCCGCAAAAAGACGCCTTCGACCTGGAGCGCGTCGAAGTGCTGCGTGGCCCTGCGTCGGTGCTATACGGGCAGGGCACGCCGAGCGGGGTGATCAACATGGTCACCAAGCGTGCGCTGGACACACCGTTTCATGAAGTGGGCGTGGAATATGGCACCTTCAACAAGAAGCGCACCACCTTCGACCTGAGCGGGCCGATTGACGATCAGGGTGTGTACTCCTACCGCGTCGCCGGGCTGTTCGACGATGCCGATGGCCAGGTCGAACACACCGAGACCCGCCGTCAGTCGCTGTCCACGGCGTTCACCTGGCGCCCGGACGACGCCACGTCGCTGACCCTGCTCGGGCATTTCCAGAAGGACCCCAAAGGGGCGTCCTACGGTTCGGTGCCGGCCTGGGGCTCGGTGTTGCACAGCCCGACCGGGCGCAGCATCGATGTGGATTTCTATGACGGTGAAAAGAACTTCGAGAAGAGTGACCGCGAGTATTACTCCATCGGCTATGCCTTCGAGCACCACTTCGACGATGTCTGGACCGTGCGCCAGAACGCCCGTTACCTGCGCAGCGAGGGCCAGTACCGAAGCCTCTACAGCAACTACCTGCTGACGGATTATCGGACCATCCGCCGTTCGACCATCGCCACCGACGTGGACATGGACGCCTATACCCTCGACAACCAGGTGCAGGCCAAATTCGACACCGGCCCGTTGCAGCACACCTTGTTGATGGGGCTCGATTATCAGAACACCAGCACCGACACCCTGTCCGGCTCAGGCACCTACACCGCCGGGCCGACCCTGGACATTTTCAACCCGGTCTATGGCGCGGCCGTTGCGGTACCTGCGTACACCTCCGACGCTACGTCGCGCAGCGAGCAGACCGGCGTTTACCTGCAAGAGCAGATGAAGTGGGACAAGTGGGTGTTGTTGCTGGGCGGTCGCTATGACTGGGCCAGCACCGACAGCACCACCAAGACCCTGCGCACGGGCGTCAAGAGCCAATCCTCGCTGGACAGCAAAGCCTTCACCGGCCGTATTGGCCTGGTCTATCTCTTTGATAATGGCTTGGCGCCGTATGCCAGCTACTCGGAATCCTTCAACCCGCAATCGGGCACCGGGTATGGCGGCTCGGTGTTCAAGCCGACTGAAGGCAAGCAGTATGAAATCGGCATCAAGTACCAGCCGCCGGGCAGCAACAGCTTTATCACCGCAGCGATCTTTGACCTGCGCCAGAGCAATGTACTGACCACCGACCCGGACCCCACGCACCTGTGCGGCACCGGTCGCTGCCAGAGCCAGGACGGTGAAGTGCAATCGCGTGGGTTTGAACTGGAAGGCAAGGCCAGCCTCAATGACAACCTGGACATCACCGCGGCCTATGCGTACCTGGATAACCGCATCAGCAAGTCCAACAACACCGTGCGCTATGCGCCCATCAGCGACATCGGCGTAGGCCCGGCCATCAATGCCGAAGGCACCACCACTTATGCGGTGCCGCGTCACACCGCGTCGGCGTGGGCGGACTACACCTTCCACGACGGCAACCTCAAGGGCTTTGGTGCCGGTGCCGGTGCGCGTTATGTCGGCTCATCTTGGGGCGACACGGCCAACACGCTGAAAGTACCGGGCTACACCTTGTTCGATGCGGCGGTGCACTACGACATCCAGAATATCGTCAACCTCAAGGACAACCTGCGCCTGGCGCTTAACGCTACCAACCTGGCGAACAAAGAGTACGTCGCGTCGTGCTACTCGTACTCATGGTGCTGGTATGGCTCGCAACGTACGGTGCAGGCGAGTGCCACCTACCAGTGGTAAGTACCTAGACCTCTGTAGTGAGCCCGCTCGCCACAGTCACCGATAAGGCAATTTAGTGGCCCATTTGTAACAAAATCCTCGCCAGAATCGCGTTTATTTTCAGGCGGTTAGGTGGGGATGCAAATGCGCAATGTTGGAATCATGCTGATCGCCTGCACCCTGGCAGGCGGCGCAGCAGCTGTGCAGGCACGGGAGCTGCGCGAGGGTGACAAGTACATGTGCAGTTGGGGCGCCGGCACCGCCGCCAGGGCCCAGGAGCTCAAGCTGTCGGGGGTGTCGCTGTACGCCGCGCGGCAGAAGATCCAGACGCTCAAGTTCAACAAGTCGTGGATGCGCATGATGGCCATGGGTATCACCGAGCAGACCTACGACAGCCGTTCACGCCTCAAGCCCGAGGCAATCCGCCAGAGCTTCTATCAGGACTGCGTACGCTACAAAGTGGCGCGCAAATGATCTGGCTTACCGAGACAGCGGCGAGCCGGCATCTTCCTGGAAAAAACCTTCGCCGTTTCAATAAACCGTCGATTGGCCTGGGACAGGTACTCAGTGGCGCGCCAACATAGGTTGAAGTGCATGAATTGCGCCGGCTCGAAAGACACACCGGCCACCCCCAGCTCATCTTCCAACCGGCTGACCGCCCAGGCGTTGGGCCTGGCGGTAACATTGGTGACGGCGATGCAGGTGATCCGCATGCGCTTGATCCAGGCCGCGTGCCTGCCGTTGTATCGTCTGTTGAACCAAGTGCCTGACGAGCAGCCTTTAAAGCGTGCTGCCTTGTGGTAATTAATAACCCTTTTTTATAAGTGGAGATGTGCGCGTTAGTTGCACCAAAAAGTGGCACTTATATCCCGGGCCACCTTAAAAAACATGTGGTTATTGAAGGACTTAGAACACTTTTAATCCGACGAAAGGATTAAAATAATCTTGTTGCGCGTTTTGACAATCGTTACTATAGCCGGGCGTTCACCTCCCACGGTTTATGCATTTTTAAATCCCAAGTTTCCATCAGCTACTTGGGATTTTTTTTGCCTGCGATTTGACTTTCGCGTCAAATTTCACTCGCGCTGAATTCCGCGCGCATCCGCCCGTTGCGTTTGGCCTGGTACAGCAACTTGTCGACATCCTCGACAAAGTCCAGCATCGCGCCGCCAGGGCTAACAATGCGCGTACCCACGCCCAGGCTAAGGGTCAGCAGGTTCGATACCGCAGAAAAACCATGCTCGATCTGCTGCTGGCAGACCAAGTGCAGGCAGCGTTGCGCCACTTGCCTGGCAGACGCTGCGTCGGTTTCCGGCAGCAACCAGACAAACTCTTCACCGCCGATACGTGCAATGAAGTCCCTGGGGCGGTTGGCCGCCAGCGACAGGGTGCCTGCCACTTGGCGCAGGCATTCGTCGCCCTTGATATGGCCGTAGTGATCGTTGTACTGCTTGAAAAAATCGATATCCAGGATGATCAGCGACAGGGGCAACTGACTGCGCAACGCGCTGCACCATTCGCGCTCAAGCACGGTGTCGAACATGCGCCGGTTGGCGATGCCGGTGAGGCCGTCCTGGTAGGAATATTCCTCGAGTTGCTTTTGCAGGCGGACCAGGTGTTCTTCGGTTTTCTTGCGCTCACTGATATCGAACATGAAGCCGATCAGTGCTTGCACTTCGCCGTCCTTGCGCACCACGTGCACCACATCACGAATCCATACATAGTCGCCGTTCACTGTCAGTGCTCGGTAATCCGCCTCGTGGTCCACGCCGGCGCGTGATTGCGATACGCAGAAATTCACCACGTATTCACGGTCATCCGGGTGCATGCGTTCTACCCAGTCGTCTACCGTAACCCAGCTTTGCGGGGTCCAGCCCAGCAATGCCTCGATCTGCGGCCCTATGTAGCTGAAGGTCATGGTCTGCCAATCAATGCGCCAGGGGATGGCCTTGGTCGACTCCAGCAGTGTTCGGTACACGTCACTGTCGGGCTGGCTCGGAGGGGCGATGCTCATGGGGAATGCTCGGGATGGTGGCGATTAGCCAAGAGCCTCTTTTGAACGGTGCCCCGAGTCAAGCGCCAGCCGGGGCAGCAGACGAGAGGTCGTGGTGCGTGCGTTACCACGGGCGAGGCCCGGAGCGGGGTACTGAGCGTGACTTCAATCATCGACCTCGATCGCATCATGGCCTCTGGCTTTCTGCCGCGTTCGTCAAATCCTTTGTCGAACGGCAGGCTGTAAATGGCTTGGTGAAACGAGGGTTGGCAGAGCGCTGAACTACAGGCGACGCAGGAAGGATTTGACGATGTGCTTGGTGGCGTCGGTGGCGTCCAGTTGGTCCAGGGCAGCATAGGCGTGCCACTGGCAGTCGACGATTTCGTTGCACGGCCGGGCTTCGTCGATATTGATCACGGAGGCCTCAAACACATGATGGAGCGTGTCCCGCGCCTTGAGCTCCTGCAAGTACAGCAAGCCGTCCACGTTCAACCCGGTTTCTTCTTCCAGCTCGCGTTCGGCGGCGCCCACCGGGCGTTCGTCGCGCTCGACCTTGCCCCCTGGCAAGGCCCATTTGGATCTGCTTTTGCGCACGAAGAGGATATGCCCCTCGTGTTCGCAAATGACTGTTGCCCTGATTTTCATCGTCTGTGCCCCCGCAGCGGGATGAATGTCATAAAAGTGTAATGCAATTGTCATGCTAAGTGGTTATGGCGTGTCGCGACGGGTATGTGGATACTGCCCGACTGAACAAAACGCACGAGGGAAACAGATGAGCACCGTACGCTGGGGGATGATCGGCTGTGGCAGTGTTACTGAACTGAAGAGTGGACCCGCTTTCTACAAAGCGCCAGGTTCGGCCCTGGTGGCCGTGATGGGGCGCCGTGAAGCGGCCGTGCGCGATTACGCGGCACGTCATGGCATTGCCCGCTACTTTACCGACGCCCAGGCGCTGATCAACGACCCCGAAGTGGACGCGGTGTATATCGCCACGCCACCCGACAGCCATTTGGAATACAGCTTGATGGTGGCGGCGGCCGGCAAGCATTGCTGCGTCGAAAAACCCATGTCGCTCAACGCCGAGCAAAGCGCGTTGATGCAACGCACGTTCGAGCGTGCTGGGCTGCACCTGTTCGTGTCCTACTACCGGCGCTCGCTGCCACGTTTCCAGCAAGTGCGCGACTGGCTGCGGGATGGGCGCATCGGCGAGCTGCGCCACCTCACCTGGACCCTGTGCAAACCGCCAGGTGCCGAAGACGCAAGCAGCGCAAACTGGCGCACCGACCCGCTGATTGCCGGCGGTGGCTACTTTGCCGATTTGGCCAGTCATGGGTTTGATCTGTTCCAGTACCTGGCCGGCGATATCGTCGAAGTCTCGGGCTTTACTGCCCGCCAGGCCGGGCGCTATGCGGCTGAAGATGCGGTGACAGCCTGCTGGACGTTCAGCTGCGGCGCGTTGGGCATGGGCTGCTGGAACTTTGTCGCCGACCGCCGCGAGGATCGGGTCGAGTTGATCGGCAGTCGCGGGCGCATCCAGTTCTCGGTCTTCGAAGACCAGCCGCTGCACCTTGAAGGCGAGACCCATGAAGTGCTGGACGTGCCGTGCCATGCGCATATCCAGTGGCACCACGTGTTGGCCATGAACGCCCATATTCGCGGTGAAGCCGAGCACCCTTCGCTGGCGATCGAGGCATTAAAGACCGACCGGATTCTGGACAAGGTGCTGCAACGCAACCCCCATCATCCAGGCTAGACGCGATAAACCTGTTTTTTTTCAAGGAATAGACGGATGAGATACTGGATGGCGTTGTGCCTTGTGTTTGCTATGGGCGCAGTGGCGGCCCCGCGGAGTCAGGGCACGCCTGGGGAGTTTGACTACTACGTGTTGTCGTTGTCCTGGTCGCCGACGTTTTGCCTGACGCACCCGGATAACGAGCAATGTTCGGGCAAGGGTTATGGTTTTGTGCTGCACGGTCTATGGCCGCAGTACGCGAAAGGCGGGTGGCCAGCGTCCTGTGAGCCCCAGTCGCGCTTGACCCGCGAAGAAATGGACAAGGGCGCCGCACTGTTTCCCACGCGCTCATTGCTCAAGCACGAGTGGGTCAAACATGGCACCTGCACGGGACTTGAGCCGTTGGCCTACCTGGACAAGACCGATGCCGCCTTGGGCGTGGTGGTCATTCCTGGGCAATTGCAGCCCTTCAATACGCCGCCGTCGTTACCGGCCCGTGAAATCGAGGCGTTGTTTCGCGAAAGCAACCCGCGCCTGGGCAATCATGGCCTGGCGGTGATCTGCAAAGGCAAGGTGCTGTCAGAAGTGCGCGTGTGCCTGACCAAGGACCTGGCATTCGCCGGCTGCCCGCGCAGCGTGAAAACCCAATGTCGCGAGGGGGATATCCGCATTCCTGCGCAGCGCTAAGGCAGCATTGCCAGCCGGGAGCGCTCGTCAAGATCTTCGGCCAATTGCGCCAATGTCACCTTGCCCAGGCGCTGGGGCCCGCGTGTGTTGCATTGCCCGTACTGCCACGGTTATGAGCTGGATCATGGTCGCATTGGGTAGCTGCAAGCAAAGGAGGCGCTAGACTGTAGAAGACCGCCTCCCAGTGGTGAGCGGGCTTCGGCCCCGTCCGGTGTATGGGGGTCTTCCAGGAGGAGACGCACCGTGACTACCGACTTCGAGAGCAAGACCACTTTTCAAGGCCTGACCTTCAAGCTGTACCGTGGGGAAGGCGCTGCATTGCTGGCGTTCGACCTTGCGCCCGACCTCGCCACCTTTGACTTCGTTGGCTTCAGCATTGAGGTGCGCTACCCCGGTGCCAGCCACTGGGGTGTGTTGCACAACCGCCTGCATTTCGACTACCCGCCGACGCCTGCGCGGCCGCGCAGCTTTCCTTCCACCGAGGCGCCGTTCCAGAAATTCCGCTGGATCCATGTGCCCAGCGAGATCCTTGCCGGGGTGTATCGCTACCGTGTCACGGCCTGCTACATGAGCGCCGACGGTACCCTGCGCAAGGGCGTCGGCGTGGAAGGCCAGGTCAGCCTCGAAGCCCAGACCCTGAACAACTTCGTGAATATCGGCTTTACCCGAGGCTTCGCGTCGTCCCAGGCGTATGGCGATCGTTTTGCCAATGAAACACGCATCCTGCCGCCGGCAGGCTCCGCACCCAAGGCCTATCTGGACCTGGACATGAGGCCCTTTGAAGCCAATTACCAATGGCTGGGTTTCGAGGCGCGGCAACTGATTCTACAAGTGCTCGACCAAGTGGCGAATGACCCTGAGTTGACCCTTGACGCGCTGATCTACGAAAGCAAGGAGCCGGACATTCTGCGTCGCCTGGAACAGCTCGGCCCACGCCTGCGGGTGATCATCGACGACCATGGCGAGCAGGGCGCCGCCGACAGTTGCGAAAGCCTCAGCGCTGCGCGCCTGGCGGCTGCCGGGGCGCAGGTCAAGCGCCTGCATTTCTCCAGCCAGCAACACAACAAAGTGTTGATCGTACGCCGCGCAGGCCAGGCGATCCGGGTGCTGGGCGGCTCCACTAACTTTGCCCTGCGTGGCCTGTATATCCAGGCCAATAACGTGCTGTTGTTCGACGACACGACGGTGGCCGGCAAGTTTGCGCAGGTGTTCGAGGCTTACTGGACCGCGCCCGCGACCTTTCGCAAGCATCCGCTGGCGCAACAATGGTGGGTAGTGCGCGACCAGCCCGGTTCCAAGGTTTCGCTGTGCTTTGCTCCCCATGCCGACAGTGCGTTGTCCCTTGACCCCATCGCTGCCAGCATCGAGCAGGCCACCAGTTCGGTGCTTTATTCCATCGTGTTCCTCAGCCAGATCAGCGGCAAAGTGCGCAGTGCGCTGGATGAGTTGATGCAGCGTGCGCTGTTTTCCTACGGCGTGGCGCAGCGCACCGGCAAGCTGGCAGTGCGCAAGCCGGATGGTTCGGTGGGGTTGTTACCGTTCGCCTACCTGGCGGGCAATGCGCCGGCGCCGTTCAAGGAGGAATGGTCGGGCAATGCCGGGAACATGGTGCACAACAAGTTTGTGGTCACCGATTTCAACGGTGCCAACCCCACGGTGTACACGGGCTCATCCAACCTGGCCGGGGGCGGGGAGAAGAACAACGGCGACCACCTGATTCGTATCGAAGACCGCAAGATCGCCGTGGTCTATGCCATCGAGGCATTGCGCCTGTTCGATCATTTGCACTTTCGCGTCAACGCGAAAAAGCCCGGTGCGCTGCAAACCCTGCGCCTGGCGAAGCCGCCGGCGGCGGGCGAGAAAACCTGGTTCGACGCCTACTATCGCCCAGGGCATGTGAAAGCCCGGGACCGTGAGTTGTTCGTGAAGTAGGCGAGCCGTCGGCCCAGGGTGATTTTGTTCAATACCGTTCTGGCCTGGCCTTATACCGTGGTGCCCTCTTTATGCTTAACCATGAAAAGGGAACTGCAATGAGCTTGATTATTTCCATGGCTGCCTTCGCCCTGGCCACCTCCATCACGCCCGGACCGGTCAATGTGGTGGCGCTGAGTTCAGGTGCGCGCTTCGGGTTTGTCGCCAGCCAGAAACACGTGTTCGGCGCCGCCGTCGGCTTCACCGTGTTGCTGGTGCTGATTGGCCTGGGCCTGCATGAAGTGCTGGTGCGCTGGCCGATCCTCACCCAGTTGATCCAATGGGGCGGGGTCGCCTTTTTGCTCTACATGGCCTGGAAACTGGCCGTCGATGATGGTCGCCTGGACGCCGAGGGCACGGCCACGGCCCCGTCGATGCTCTATGGCGCGATCATGCAATGGCTCAACCCCAAGGCCTGGCTGGCCTGCGTCGCGGGAATGGGGCTGTTTGTGGCGGATGGCGACGCGGGCCAGGTGTGGCTGTTTGCAAGCCTCTACCTGGTGATCTGCTACCTGTCGGTGGCGTGCTGGGCCTATGCGGGCACCTTCCTGCGCCGCTACTTGAGCAACCCCCAGGGCGTGCGCGTATTCAACCGCTCAATGGCCGCGTTGCTGGTGGCCAGTGTGGGTTATTTGCTGATGGCTTGAGCCGGTCGCGGTATTGGCCTGGCGTGGCGGCGAAATGCAGTTTGAAGGCGCGCTGGAAATGCGCCTGGTCGGCAAAGCCTGCGGCCAAGGCGACATTGGCGATCAGCTCACCGTTACGCAATTGGGTGCGGGCGAACTGGATGCGCTGGTTCACCAGGAAAGCATGGGGCGTGAACCCGTAATACTGCTTGAATGCACGGATCAGGTACGACGGCGACAGCTCGGCCGCGAGGCAAATATCTTCCAGTTTCAAGGCGTCGGTGCAGTGTTCGCGGATATAGTCAGCAGCCCGTTCCAGCTTGTGGTTCACCTCACGCAGGGGCGTGAGTGACGGGTTCAGGCGCTGCTGCACGTCGCTGAAAAAACTCACCAGTGCGCTCTGCTTTTGCAGCAACTCGGCCTGTTCATCCACCAGCGTCCGGTACAGCGCCAGCAAGCCGCGGTACAGCAGCGGGTCGCGGGTGTGGGGCGTGTTGAATGCCCGGTAACCCTGGTCGGTACTGAAACCCAATTGGTATTGCAGGTCGGTCAGCCACGGCGTATCGAGGTAGAGCATGTGGTAGGACCAATGCTCGTTGTCGATGGGATTACAGGCATGCACATCGCCGGGGTTCATCAACACCACCGTGCCGGCACTGATTTGAAAGGTCTCGGCGCCGTAGTGGTAATAGCTGCGCCCTTGGATGATCGCACCGATGGAAAAATGCTCATGGGCGTGACGGGTGTATGTGACCTTGCGCCCGTCGGCGATGGTCCGCGCTTCGACAAAGGCCAATGCCGGGTCACGCCAGAAAAGTGGTGCGGTAGCAGCGGTCATATGGGCAGGCGCTCCCTGGCGGCGATCAAATGAGCAGGGGAGCAGCCTTATACAAAACTGTGGATTGTTCAAGCTTCAAGCGGACTTCAACGCCATGCTGCGAAGGTAGTCAGACCAGGGGTCGATGTTATTTGTGGCTTGCGACAGTGTTATGGGCTGCTTGGCTTTTTCGCGCAATGTCCGGCTGTCTTCCAGTTGGTGCTCAATGATGGCGTTCGCCAGCGCGTGGGAGCGGGGTGAGTCTAGAGTGCGTGGGACGCGTCGCCCCAAGTGGTCCAGCGGCGGCATTTCAGCCGCTTCAGGTAGCGGATTGCCAAGCAGCGTGATCACCAGGTCGGTGAGCGAGGGGACCGATGAGTGCGCCGCTGGCCAATGCCCATGCTCATACGCCGCCCAGTCGAAACGCATCCAGGGCTGGTGGGTGCCGCTGTCTAAGGCGGCCATGACCTGTTGGTAATGAATGTCGTGTCGACGGCGTATCAACAACTGGCGAGGGAAACATTCATGGAGGTGACGCTCACTGCCGTACCTGACACCCACGAGCACGCCAAATCGGCCCACACGGGCGGGACCATCGTCGTGCGAGCTTGAACGGCTCAAGCTGAAAAGCTGTACATGGCCATATTCCAGAGCTTCACGATGAGGCAACGTGAGTTGAGACAGCCAATAGCAAATGAGTTCCCGGTAAGCGGCCTTCAGCTGTTTGAGTTTCTGCTCAAAGACGGTGAGAAATAAGCTGCTGATCGGTTCCAGTAGGTGAAAGCGTTTGGCCATCTCCCGATATTTGACGTCCGCCTGAGAGGAGTGCCAGTTCAATGTGGCGACTTTCAGTTCTCCGGCCATGTGCAGGTCGACAAACGAGTATTTAGGGCCGGTATGGACATCCTCGAAGTGTCCATCTTCGGAAAAGGGCGAGTCGTGCGGCAGCCACATCAGAATCGGTGTTTGCAGCCAGGTATTTTGGGGGTAGACCTTACGCAGATCATCTCTTGCGGTTTGGCGCAATGACACGATGGGCTCGGCGAATGCGTCAAGGGCGCTGGTCAACCGTGCGCGTTGGGCGTTGAGGGCTTCGATTGCTCTGTTCACCGCCGGGAGGCCGTAGCGCCCTTGTTGTACCAGTATGCCGTTGACCACGGCCCAATCCAGGATTGGCACTGTCGCTGGAGGGCTGTCCAGAAAGGTTTTCCAATGCCCATGGGGCGGCAGGTACGCCAGGAACATGATCTGGGAGTAGGTCATTTGGCGGGAGGACCCTGGCAGGACTTTTTCCATGTACATGACGTAGTGGTGGAACAGCAGCCACGTATGCGAGCCCAAGTAGGGTGTTGTGTCAGGGATGCTGCGTACCAGCAGGTGCGGGGCTTTTCTGCTCAGGACCAAGTGAGTTGCCAGCGCCGCGACCGGTTCGCTGGAGCCTCCCAACGTGGTTTCGATATGACTGCACACGAACGGTACTGACTCGCCCCAGTAGTAGTCGGCTTGCCAGTCGAGATAACGGATACGGGTGGGATAAACGTCGCAATGAGGGTCAAGATTGAGGAGCAACGCGGCCAATATCAGTGCGTTTCGGCTGCCACTTCCCGAGTAGTCGCTGGCGTGCGCGCCGTGCCAATGCAGGGTATTTGATAACTGTTCGCCCAGTTGCTGGGCCGGTGGGGACGCGAGCAGGCGCATCAGCAGGTTGTCGGCTTCAGCGCGTACGTCAGTCAAGGACTTACCCACCAGTATGGCTTGGCTCATGTAGCCGAACAGTGTGAGGGTATGGCCCTCCATGAACGTGTCGCAGATCGTCACGATTAGCTGGCGTTGGGCAAGGGACAACGACCACGCTGAAGACTGTGCACTGGCGGGCGTGAGGGCTCGCCAGTAACAGCCTTGGGCAGCAGGCAACGCAAGATTGGTTTGCAGGCGCTGCAGGAGGATGTGTGCCTCCGGCAGTGTCGTGGGCAACTGGAACTGGTACAGCCGTAACGCTTGGCTGAGGCTTACCGCATCGGTTGTGCGTAGCTGACCTCCCGTTTTGGCCGCCAGCTTCTTGAGGGGTGGCATGAGCAGCATCAGGTGGTCGTGCTCTGCGACTGCATCGGCCAGGGATTTCCAGGTGCCATCCAGACCTCGTGCGCCAATACTGCCCGAGGCGCTCAGTAATACATGACTGGCAGGGTCGATGCGTTCACGGGTGCGGATGGCCTGGAAGGCAGGGTCATCGGTTAGCTTATGTAGGTGGGAATAGGCCAGCTTCACCGCTGCCTGAATAGCGTCCGGGTCGGCAGGCATGATTCTGTCAAGCCCATTGGGTCCTTGCAGGTTGCCGCCTTCGATCACCTTTGACAGTGAGGTGCGCATCGCCTGACGATCATTGAGCAGGCCCACGTGGCGGCGAAAGCGAACGAGTTCGGTGAGTGAGCGCTCAGCGCGCAGCACCGCGGGCTCGGCAGGTACTGCCCATTGGCGAAGGTGTTGGATCAGCGTCTTGATGTCCGCTCGCCCCACCGGGCGTTCGATGGCGTAGGCCTGCAACGCATCGACAAGGCCGACACTATGAGCTGGGTAAATGGGTATGCCTAGCTGTTCGCTCAGCAGGTTCAATCGCTCCCAACGTGTGTCGGGCGAGGCTGGAGCAAAGGTCGTTTGCTCGCGCCCATCGTCCTGGGCGATGACACAAATCAGCTTGCGCGCATCATCGAAGTGAGCTCGTGTTGGCGCTTGCGGAGTGCCGCTGAGGTCGTTTTCATCCATGATCGCTTGCAGCAGGGCGGCCGCCTCTTTCAGCGTTCTCGCCAGCTTTGAATGGGACTCCAGATGCAGGCGCGTGCGGTATATGTCCAGTGTGAAAAAGTGGTTTTCATCTTTGATCAGGCGTTCCAGGGTATCCGCAAACTGGTGGTAGTCGCGCCGTTGCTGAGTCAGTTCAGACGGGATAATGGATTTGCTGCGGCCGTTATCGTCAAACGCAGGAAATCCTTGCAGCGCTTGCAACTCCTCGATGATAGCCAGCGCCGTGAGGCGGTTGGCAGGCATCGGGTAGCCATGAAACGCCAAGGTCAGGTCCAGTGGCAGTGTCGTTGCATCATTGCTTACCAAGTGGCGGGCATACGGCATGCCGAGCGTCATGGGGTCGACCAGTTGGCTGATGTAGATGATGGGGTTGGCCAATGCCCACCAGCCTGACGTATCGGCCAGTGTGAACACTTTCGGTACGCCGTGCGCGATGACGTGGAGTGCGCTGTTGTGGACTTTCAGCGTCTTTAAATCGACTCTTTGGGCTTCGGCCCAGGCGATGAAGGGCGTGCTGTTGATGGCTTTGCGAAAGACCTCGCTCCAAAGGCCCAGCATTGACTGCGCGGGAACCGCTACGGGCTCTGCCGCGCCGGGCATCCCTTCGTTCGGCAGTGTTGAAAGGCGGCTGATCAGTAGCGCGATCAAGGCGCTGTCACCCTCTGTGCGTAACGTCTGGATTTCGCTCGAATAGGTGTTGCCAGGGGCTGTGGTGATTGGCAGGGCGATGTCACTGGGCGGATCGTTCCATGCCAGCGCGAGGGTATTGAGGTCATCCATGAGGGCGGTTCCGGGTGGTTGAAAGCCCGGATGATCACCCTGGATGACGATAGGTCAGTAGCAGGAGGTTCCTGCAATGGCGTGGCTTGTGTCAGCCACGCCAGCGGGGGAAACGCCAGGGATCAGAAGTCCCACTTGGTCGCCAGTTGCAGGCTGCGCGGTTCGCCGTAGAAGCCGGTGCCGAAGTTGCCCAGGCCCGTGTAGTACTTTTTGTCGAACAGGTTCTTCACGTTGAGCGTGGTGCTCAGGTGCTCGTTGAAGCGATAGCGCGCCATCAGGTCCACCAGGTAGTAGCTGTCCTGGGTGATGCGCGAGTCGTGGCCGAAGTTGACCGTGTCGTTCGGGTCAGGCTGGAACACATTGCCGAAGAATTCGCTCTGCCAGTTCACCCCGCCGCCCACGGTGACATTCTCCAGGGCGCCGGGCAGGCGATAGGAACTGAACAGGCGCACCACTTGCTGCGGTGTGGTGGTTTGCAGCACGGAGCTGTACACGTAGCCGTCATCGGCATTGCGGGTGTGCTGGTAGGTGTAGCCAGCGGAGATGTTCCAGCCGTCCAGCACTTCGCCGGACAGTTCGGCTTCAAAGCCTTTGGTGGTGGCGCCGGCGATGGGGCGGTAGATCGAGTCGGTCTCGAAGCCCGAGACGTACTCGGCGACATTGTCCTGTTCGATGCGGAACGCGGCGAAACTGGCGTTCAGGCGACCGTCGTAGAACGCCGCCTTGAGCCCGGCTTCGTAGGTTTGGCCTTCCACCGGGTCAAGCAGCTTGCGGTCGGCGTCCTTGCTGGTTTGCGGTTGGTAGATCTGGGTGTAGCTGGTGTACGCCGACCAGGTGTCGTTGAGGTCGTAGACAATCCCCGCATAGGGCGTGACCACGCCGCTCTGATGGTAGGTGGTGCGATTGTCGGTCTGTGTGGGGTCGTAGAAATCGGTGGTGTCGGTGCCGCTGAAATTGCTCACGCGGGTGCCGAGGATCACCGACAGGTCATCGGTAGGTTTCAGGCGAGTGGCCAGGTAGGCGCCGGTCTGGCGTTGCACGATATCGTTCTGGCCGCTGCGCGGGATGTCTGGCTTGGCGTATTCGCCCTGCCAGTCGAAGATGCTGCCGCCCACGTCGGGGTAGATCGAGCCGTACACCGGCACGTCCTGTTTAGAGCGGGTGGCCATGAAGCCCATGATCAATTCGTGCTCGCGGCCAAACAGGCTGAACGGCCCGCTGAGGTTGACGTCCAGGGTGTTCTGCACCTGATCGCCCTTGTACTTGCCCATGAACATGTACATCCCCTCACCGGTGACCGGGTCCGGGTTGCCGCCACTGGCAGAGGCCAGCAGGGTGTCGTGCTGGCTGCGCTTGCGGTCGAGGCTGACTTTGAGCGACCAGTCGTTGGCCAGCTTCTGTTGCACCGAGGCAAACAGCGTCTGGTTCTGGAAGTCGCGGCGGCTCCAGTCGGCGGCCGGGTTGAACGAGCGTGAGAAATTGGTACGTGAGCCGTCGCTGAAGTACATCGGGAAACCAGTCCAACTGGCGCCGCGTGAGCGGGTGTTCTGCTGGTCGATGCCGACGGTCAGCAGGGTGTCGGGCGTCAGGTCCGCTTCGAGAATGCCGTAGGCGATGTCCTTGGTGTTCTGGTAATGGTCCAGGTAGGACTGGCGATCCTGGTACACACCGACAAAACGCCCGCGCACATTGCCGGACTCGGTCAGGGGGCCGGAGATATCGCCTTCGGTGCGGTAGTTGTCCCAAGAGCCGAAGGTCTGGGTGACCGAGGCCTTGAAGTCCTTGGTGGGCTTCTTGCGGATCAGGTTGACCGTGGCCGAGGGGTCGCCCGAACCGCTCAACAGGCCGGCCGAGCCCTTGATGATTTCCAAGTGGTCGTACACGGCCATGTCGGTGCTGGTGGTGCCGTAGTCGTACACGCCGTCGTAGGTGGAGTTGACGCCGTCGTACTGGAAGTTGGTGATTGGCAGGCCACGGCTGGAAAACTCCCAGCGTTCGCTGTCGTAGTTCTGCACACTCACACCGGGGGCGCGGCGCAGGGTGTCGGCGATGCTGTTGGAACCCTGGTCGTCCATTTGCTGGCGGGTGATTACCGTGACCGATTGCGGGGTTTCACGCATCGACAGCGGCAGGCCGGTGGCCGAAGCCATGGAGCCGGTGGTGTAGGAGTGGGTGTCTTCGGTGGTGGCGCCCAGGTCCTGGCCGGAAATGGTGGTGGCGCCCAGCTCAAGGGCACCGGTGTTGGCTGGGATCAGCTCCAGCACGTAGCCATTGTTGCCTTGGGGCTGGGCCTGCAACCCGCTGCCTTGCAGCACGCGTTGTAAGCCGCTGGCGGCGGTGTAGCTGCCATTGAGGCCGGGGCTGGTTTTGCCTGCAGCGAGGCTGTTGTGGCCCGCGATGAAAATGCCCGACTGCTCGGCAAAGCTGTTCAGCACACTGACCAATGAGCCTGCAGCGATGCGGTAGCTGCGCGTGGTCTCCTGGGTCGAAGGCGATTCGGCGGCATGCACCACCGACACACCGAGGCAGAACAGCGAAGTGGCCAGCGCCAATGGGCGCAGCGCGAAGCGAGCAGGTTGCGACATGAATGTTTCCCTTTGGATCAAATCGATCGGCGAATTGAAAGCGTCTGCAGGGTTAACCGAACGAGTGTTGAAAAAGGGAACTGGCGGAGTGAAAAAACTTACCGAGGGCCGACTGTGACCCACCACGGCATCAGCCGCTCGACCCGCACCGGCAGCGCGGCTTGCAGCAGATGCAGGGCGTGGTCGCTGTCCATCAACGGGAATGAACCCATCACCGGCAAGTGCGCCACCGCTGGGTCACAGCCCAGGTGGCCTGGGCGATAGCGGTTGAGCTCAGCCACCAACTGGCCCAGGGGCAAATTGTCGGCCAGCAGCACGCCACGGCTCCAGGCCTCGCGTGCCGGTGAAACGGGTGCGGTTGGGTTCAAGCCCTCGCGGTTGAACGCGACTTGCTGGCCGGCCTCGATGATGCGCACCTGTTGGCTGGCGGTGTGCACTTGCACGCGGCCCTCAAACACGTTGAGCAGGGTGTGGTCGTCGCTTTGCACCACACTGAAGCGCGTGCCCAGCGCCTGTAGGCGGCCGTGCTCGGTGTCCACCAGAAAGGGGCGGCTGGCGTCCTTGGCCGTATCGATCAGCACTTCGCCAAAACGCAGGTGCAACAGGCGTCGCAGGGGATCGAAGCGCACATCCAGGGCGCTCAAGGCGTTCAGCCACACATGACTGCCGTCCGCCAGCACGACGTCGCGGGTTTCGCCGCTGCCGGTGGCGTAGTCGGCGCTCCAACCGCCGACCAGCCGGGGCAGGGCGGTGTTGCGCCAAGTGCCCCACGCCAGGGTCGAGCCGGCACACACCACCAGCAATGTCTTGAGTGTCTGGCGCCGCGAACTGCGCAAGGCGCGGCTGGCGCCGGGTGCTTGGTCCATCAGCGGCGCGAAGCGCTGACTGACCCGCTCCACATACTGCCAGGCCGCCAAGTGCTCGGGGTTCTGCGCCACCCAGGCCTGCCAGCGTTGTTGCTCTTGGGCGCCACCTTGGTCCTGCAGGCGCACGTACCAGTGCGCGGCCTGCTCCAGGCTGGCGTGGCTGAGCTTGCCGGCGGCGTTCATTGCACCAGCATCCCATCGAGTTCGGCTTCGAGGATTGCGCAATGCAGCAGGGCCTGGGCCATGTATTTCTTGACCATGCGTTCGCCCACGCGCAGTTGCTCGCCAATCGCCTTGTAGGGCAGGCCGTGCAGTTGGGCCAGCAGGAACGCTTCGCGGACCTTGCTCGGCAGGCGGGCGAGCATGGCGTCCACTTCGTAGAGGGTTTCGACGATGAGTGCCCGTTGTTCCGGCGACGGCTGGGTGGCGTGCGGGATTAGCGCGAGGCTGTCGAGCCAGGCCTTTTCCAGTTGGCGGCGGCGCCAATGGTCGATGCATAAACCGCGGGCGATAGTGGCCAGGTAAGAGCGTTGGCGCGCGTGATCGGTCTCGGTCGGCGGGCGGTTGAGCAGGCGGATGAAGGTGTCGTGGGCCAGGTCGGCGGCATCCCAGCGGTCGTTCAGGCGGCGGCGCAACAGGCCGAGCAGCCAGCCGTGGTGGGTGCCGTAGAGGTGGGTGAAGGAGGTCGACACACTGTCCATCCAGCGCCAAAAAAGCGACGTAAATAAGAATTGGTCGCGATTAAAGCAAAGGATAGAAGTGTGCGCAAATGATATTGGTTTGCTATTGGCGCATGTGTAGGCCCCCAATCCACATTTGGTCTGCGTGCATTCAGGCCGGTACGAGGAACGCCGCTTCAAGTAACTGCCGGGTATACGCATGCTGCGGATCGGCAAATATCGCCCGCGCATCGCCTTGTTCCACTACCTGCCCATGCTTGACCACCATCAGTTGGTGACTCAACGCTTTCACCACCGCCAGGTCATGGCTGATAAACAGGTAGGTCAGGTTGTACTTGGCCTGCAAGCTGCGCAGCAATTCCACCACCTGGCGTTGCACTGTGCGGTCCAGGGCCGAAGTGGGTTCGTCGAGCAGAATCAAGCGCGGCTTGAGCACCAGCGCCCGGGCGATGGCGATGCGTTGGCGCTGGCCGCCGGAGAATTCGTGGGGGTAGCGATGCCGGGAGTCGGGGTCCAGGCCCACTTCCTTGAGCGCGGCGATAATCGCCGCTTCCTGCTCGGCCGCTGTGCCCATCTTGTGAATGCGCAAACCTTCGCCGACGATCTCACTCACGCACATGCGCGGGCTGAGGCTGCCGAACGGGTCCTGGAACACCACCTGCATTTCCCGGCGCAGCGGGCGCACCTGTTGCTGGGTCAGGCGGTCAAGCTGTTGGCCTTCGAAGCGGATGCCGCCCTTGCTGCCGATCAAGCGCAGAATCGCCAGGCCGAGGGTGGATTTGCCCGAGCCGCTTTCGCCGACGATGCCCAGGGTCTGCCCTTGGGGCAGGCTGAAGTTGATGCCGTCCACTGCCTTGACGTAATCGACGGTGTTGCGCAAAAAGCCTTTCTTGATCGGGAACCAGACTTTCAGGTCATCGACTTCCAGCAACGGCGGCCCGACCACGTTGTTGGCCGGCCCACCGCTGGGTTCGGCCGCCAGCAGTTCCTGGGTGTAGGGGTGTTGCGGCGACTGGAACAGCGTCTCGCACTCGGCCTGCTCGACGATGCAACCCTTCTGCATCACACACACACGATGGGCAATGCGCCGCACCAGGTTCAAGTCATGGCTGATCAGCAGCAGTGCCATACCCAGCCGTGCCTGCAGCTCCTTGAGCAATTCGAGGATCTTCAATTGCACGGTGACGTCGAGGGCCGTGGTCGGCTCGTCGGCGATCAACAGCTCTGGCTCGTTGGCCAATGCCATGGCGATCATTACTCGCTGGCGTTGGCCGCCGGACAGTTCGTGGGGCAGGGCCTTGAGGCGTTTATGCGGTTCCGGGATGCCGACCAGCTCGAGCAATTCCAGGGTGCGCTGGGTCGCGACCTTGCCGGTCAGCCCCTTGTGGAGGCCGAGCACTTCGTTGATCTGCTTCTCGATCGAGTGCAGCGGGTTCAGCGAGGTCATCGGCTCCTGGAAGATCATCGCGATCCGGTTGCCGCGAATATGCCGCAGGGTCTTTTCCTTGAGGGTCAGCAGGTCTTGCCCGGCATACGCGATGGTGCCGCTCGGGTGTCGCGCCAGCGGGTAGGGCAGCAGGCGCAGGATCGAGTGGGCGGTCACTGATTTACCGGAACCGCTTTCGCCGACCAGCGCAATGGTTTCGCCACGCTTGATGTCGAAGCTGACGTTGTTGACCACACGGTGGTGATGCTCGCCGGTCACGAACTCGACGCTGAGGTCGCGGATTTCGATCAGATTGTCCTGATTCATCTCATTTCCTCGGGTCGAAGGCATCGCGAGCGGACTCGCCGATGAACACCAGCAAACTCAACATGATTGCCAGCACGGCAAACGCGCTCATGCCCAGCCACGGCGCTTGCAGGTTGGATTTGCCCTGGGCTACCAGTTCGCCCAGGGACGGCGAGCCGGCCGGCAAGCCAAAGCCAAGGAAGTCCAGGGCGGTGAGGGTGCCGATGGCGCCGGTGAGGATGAACGGCATGAACGTCATGGTCGAGACCATCGCGTTGGGCAGGATATGGCGGAACATGATCGCGCCGTTCTGCATGCCCAGCGCCCTGGCGGCGCGCACGTATTCGAGGTTGCGCCCGCGCAGGAACTCGGCGCGCACCACGTCTACCAGGCTCATCCAGGAGAACAGCAACATGATCCCCAGCAGCCACCAGAAGTCGGGCTGCACGAAACTGGCGAGGATGATCAGCAGGTACAGCACCGGCAGCCCGGACCAGATCTCCAGGAAACGCTGCCCGGCCAGGTCGACCCAGCCGCCATAAAACCCCTGCAAGGCGCCGGCGATCACGCCGATGATCGAGCTGAGGATGGTCAGGGTCAGGGCAAACAGCACCGACACCCGGAAGCCGTAGATCACCCGCGCCAGTACATCGCGGCCCTGGTCATCGGTGCCCAGCAGGTTTGCTGACGACGGTGGCGCGGGGGCCGGTACTTTGAGGTCGTAGTTGATGCTCTGGTAGCTGAACGGGATCGGCGCCCATAAGGTCCAGGCGTCCTTGGCCTTGAGCAGTTCCTGGATGTACGGGCTCTTGTAGTTGGCCTCCAGCGGGAACTCGCCGCCGAAGGTAGTCTCCGGGTAGCGCTTGAGCGCCGGGAAGTACCAGTCGCCGTCGTAATGCACGGCCAGCGGTTTGTCGTTGGCGATCAGCTCCGCGCCCAGGCTCAGCCCGAACAGGATCAGGAACAGCCACAGCGACCACCAGCCGCGCTTGTTGGCTTTGAACCGTTCGAACCGGCGGCGATTGAGGGGGGATAGGTTCATCTCAATGCTCCCGGCTGGCGAAGTCGATACGCGGATCGACCAGGGTGTAGGTGAGGTCGCCGATCAGTTTCACGACCAGCCCCAGCAGGGTGAAGATAAACAGCGTGCCAAACACGACCGGGTAGTCACGGTTGATCGCCGCTTCAAAGCTCATCAGCCCCAGGCCGTCGAGGGAGAAGATCACTTCCACCAGCAGTGAGCCGGTGAAGAAGATGCCGATAAAGGCCGAGGGGAAACCGGCGATCACCAGCAGCATCGCGTTACGGAACACATGGCCGTAGAGCACGCGGTGGTTGGTCAGGCCCTTGGCCTTGGCGGTGACCACGTATTGCTTGTTGATCTCGTCGAGAAAGCTGTTTTTGGTCAGCAGCGTCATGGTCGCGAAATTGCCGATCACCAGCGCTGTGATAGGCAAGGCCAGGTGCCAGAAGTAGTCGAGGATCTTGCCGCCCCAGCTCAGTTCGTCGAAGTTGTTGGACGTGAGCCCGCGCAACGGGAACCAGTCAAAGTAACTGCCGCCGGCGAACACCACGATCAACAGGATGGCGAACAGGAAGGCCGGGATCGCGTAGCCGACGATGATCGCCGAACTGGTCCACACGTCGAAATGGCTACCGTGCCGCGTGGCCTTGGCGATCCCCAGGGGGATCGACACCAGGTACATGATCAGCGTGCTCCATAACCCGAGCGAGATGGACACCGGCATCTTTTCCTTGATCAGGTCGATGACCTTCGCATCGCGAAAGAAGCTGTCGCCAAAGTCCAACTGGGCGTAGTTCTTGACCATGATCCACAAGCGTTCCGGCGCCGACTTGTCGAAGCCGTACATCTTCTCGATTTCCTTGATCAGCGCCGGGTCCAGGCCTTGGGCGCCACGGTAGCTGGAACCCGCCACGGCTACTTCGGCGCCGCCACCGGCAATGCGGCTGGTGGCGCCGTCAAAGCCTTCGAGCTTGGCGATCATCTGTTCCACGGGGCCACCGGGGGCGGCCTGGATGATGACGAAGTTGATCAGCAGGATCCCGAACAGGGTGGGGATGATCAGCAACAGGCGACGAACGATATAGGCCAGCATTCAATCGCCTCCGCTCGCCGCATCGGCGCTCGCTTGGGGTTCTGGCGCCACGATGGGTGGCACGTTGGGTTTGCTCCACCAGGTGGATATGCCGACGTCGTACAGCGGTGACACCTTTGGATGGCCGAGGTTGTTCCAGTAGGCCACGCGGAAGGTTTTGATGTGCCAGTTGGGGATCACGTAGTAGCCAAATTGCAGCACGCGATCCAGGGATTTGGCGTGTGCGATCAGGCTGGCGCGGGTGTCGGAATCGATCAGTTGTTCCACCAATTCATCCACGGCTGGATCCTTCAGGCCCATGTAGTTGCGGCTACCGGGTTTGTCGGCGCTGGTGGATTTCCAGAATTCGCGCTGCTCGTTACCGGGCGAGGAGGATTGCGGGAAGCTGCCTACCAGCATGTCGAAGTCCCGCGAACGTAGGCGGGTGACGAACTGGGATACGTCCACCCGGCGAATCACCAGGTCAATGCCCAGGTCCGCCAGGTTGCGCTTGAAGGGCAGCAGAATGCGCTCGAATTCCGTCTGGGCGAGCAGGAATTCGATGGTCACGGGTTTGCCGGTGGCGTCGACCATTTTGTCATCGACGATCTTCCAGCCCGCTTCCTGCAACAGTTGGTACGCCTCGCGCTGTTGGGCGCGGATCATGCCGCTGCCGTCGGTTTTGGCCGGCGCGAACGCTTCGGTGAATACCTGAGGCGGGATCTTATCGCGCAGCGGCTCAAGAATTTTCAGCTCGTCGGGGCCGGGCAAACCGGTGGCTGCCATGTCCGAGTTTTCGAAGTAGCTGCGGGTGCGGGTGTAGGCGCCGTTGAACAGCTGCTTATTGCTCCATTCGAAGTCCAGTAGCAAGCTGATCGCCTTGCGCACGCGCACATCCTGGAACATCGGCTTGCGCGTATTGAACACAAAACCCTGCATGCCGGTGGGGTTGCCGTTGGGAATTTCTTCCTTGATCAAGCGGCCTTGCGTGACGGCGGGCACGTTATAGGCATTCGCCCAGTTCTTTGCGCTGAACTCTGCCCAATAGTCGAACTGCCCGGCCTTGAGGGCTTCAAGCGCAACGGTGGCGTCACGGTAGTAATCGGTGACGCGCCGGTCGAAGTTGTACAGCCCTTTGTTGATGGGCAGGTCCTTGCCCCAGTAGTCCTTCACCCGCTCATAGCTCACCGACCGCCCGGCCTTGACCTCGGCCACCCGGTAGGGGCCGCTGCCCAGGGGAATCTCCAGGTTGCCTTTATTGAAGTCGCGGGTTGCCCACCAGTGTTTAGGCAGTACCGGCAGCTGGCCGAGGATCAGTGGCAGCTCGCGATTGTTGGTGCGCTTGAACTTGAACAGCACCCGCAGCGGGTCTTCGGCGATGACCTCGTCGACATCGGCGTAGTAGGTGCGGTAGAGCGGGGTGCCGTCCTTGATCAGGGTCTGGAAACTGAACACCACGTCGTCGGCACGCATGGGGTGGCCGTCGTGGAAGCGCGCCTCGGGGCGCAGGTAAAAGCGTACCCAGCTGTTGTCCGGGGCTTTTTCGATCTTGCCGGCGACCAGGCCGTACTCGGTGAAGGGTTCGTCGAGGCTCTGGGTAGCCAGGGTGTCGTAGATCAAACCGATATTGTCGGCCGGGACGCCTTTGCTGATAAACGGGTTGAAACTGTCAAAGCCGGCCAGGCTCGACTCACGGAATGTCCCGCCCTTGGGCGCATCCGGGTTGACGTAGTCGGTGTGCTTGAAATTGGCCGGGTATTTTGGCGGCTCGTTGTACAGGGTCAGCGCGTGTTGCGGCGCCGCATGGGCCGCACAGCACAACAACAGGCCGGCAAACAGTGAAGTACGCAAATACATCATTGGGCTTTCTCCGACGCTTTCAGCCACCACGCGCTCAGGCCCAGGGTGTAGGGCGGCGTGGCGACAAAGGCGAACCGGTTACGGTACGCCAGGCGATGATAGTTGAGGTACCAGTTGGGAATGCTGTAGTGCTGCCACAGCAGCACCCGGTCCAGTGCGCGGCCGGCAGCCAGTTGTTCTTCGCGTGTGCGTGCCGCGAGCAATTGTTCCAGCAAGTGATCGACGATCGGGTTGGCGATACCTGCGTAGTTTTTGCTGCCCTTGATGGCCGCCTGGCTGGAGTGGAAGTACTGCCACTGTTCAAGGCCGGGGCTCAAGGTCTGGTTGAGGGTGATCAGGATCATGTCGAAGTCGAACTGATCCAGGCGTTGCTTGTACTGGGCGCGGTCGACGGTACGCAGGCGCGCGTCGATGCCGATGCTGATCAGGTTCTCGACATAGGGCTGCAGGATGCGCTCCAGGTTCGGGTTGACCAGTAATATCTCGAAGCGCAGCGGCTGGCCGTCCTTGTTGAGCAAGCGCTGGCCCGAGAGTTTCCAGCCAGCCTCGCCAAGCAGGGCCAGGGCGCGACGCATGTTCTCGCGGGGGATGCCGCGCCCGTCGGTCTGGGGCAGGCTGAAGGCTTGGGTAAACAGGTTGGCCGGTAGCTGCTCGCGGTACGGCGAGAGCATCAGCCATTCGTGGCCCAACGGTACGCCGCTGGCCGCGAACTCGCTGTTGGGGTAGTAGCTCAAGGTGCGTTTGTAGGCGTTGCTGAACAGGGTGCGGTTGGTCCACTCGAAGTCGAACATCAGCCCCAGGGCCTCGCGTACCTTGGTCTGGCTGAAGCCCGGCCGCCGCGTGTTCATGAACAAACCCTGGCTCTGGGTCGGGATCTGGTGGGCGATCTGCGCCTTGATCACCTCACCACGGTTCACCGCTGGGAAGTTGTAGCCATTGGCCCAGTTTTTGGCCTGGTGCTCTATATAGATGTCGAACTCGCCGGCCTTGAAGGCTTCGAAGGCTACGTCGCTGTCGCGGTAGAATTCCACTTCGACCTTGTCATAGTTATAGAAGCCCTGGTTGACCGGCAGGTCTTTGCCCCAGTAATCCTTGACCCGTTCGAACACCAACTGGCGCCCAGGCGTGACCTTGCTGATGCGGTACGGCCCGCTGCCCAGCGGCGGTTCGAAGGTGGTGGCCTTGAAGTCGCGGTTTTTCCAGTAGTGCTTGGGCAATACCGGCAACTCACCCAAGCGCAGGATCAGCAACGGGTTGCCGGCACGCTTGAACACAAAGCGGATGCGATGACGGTTGAGGATGTCCACCCGCGCCACTTCCTGCAGGTTGGTGCGGTACTGCGGGTGGCCTTCGGTCAGTAGGGTGCGGTAGGAAAATGCCACGTCATCGGCGGTGATCGGCTTGCCATCATGGAAGCGTGCTTCGGGGCGCAGGTTGAACACCACCCAGCTGCGGTCCTCGCTGTATTCCACCGATTGGGCAATCAACCCATAGCTTGAAGTGGGCTCATCGCCTGATGGCGCGTACTGGCCGGTGCCGACCATCAACGGCTCATTGAGCTCATTGACGCCGTATTGCAGGAAATTTGGCGTTGAAACCGGGCTGGAGCCCTTGAAGGTATAGGGGTTGAGCGTATCGAAGGTGCCAAATGCCATGACCCGCAAGGTACCGCCTTTCGGCGCTGCGGGGTTTACCCAATCGAAGTGGGTGAATTTGGCCGGGTACTTGAGCAAGCCGAACTGCGTATAACCGTGGCTCTCGGTAATCGTCGCGTTCGCAGCAAAGCTCAAGGCCAGACTTATTAATAGAAGGAGGGGACGCTTCAAGTCAGAGATCCGATCCAGGCGGCTTGGGCTTTATGGTCGGTACAGTAACAGCTTGTTCCGGTTGGAAAAAGCCAGTCCGAGACACTGGATATTCAATGTGGGAGGGGGCTTGCCCCCGATAGCAGGCTGTCAGCTAGCAGATTTACTGGCTGATACATCGCTATCGGGGGCAAGCCCCCTCCCACAATTAGATCTGCGGTGTTCCCGAGTTATCAGCGTGGCCCCGACACTACCAGCATCTGCCCAGGCTTGAGTGCCTGGCCAGTGCGTGGGTTCCAACGCTTGAGATGTTGCATCTCGACGTTGAATCGCTTGGCGACGATGTACAGCGAGTCGCCTTTCTTGACCTTGTACTGCACGGGTTTCTTGCTGCTGGCCACAGCGCGGCGGGTGTCCTGCATGACCAGGGTCTGGCCGACCTTGAGCGCCCGGCCATTGAGCTGGTTCCAGCGCTGCAGGTCATGCACATCGACCTTGTTGGCCTTGGCGATCAGCGTGAGGTTGTCACCGCTGCGCACTTTGTAGCTGCGAGTGCGGCCGGCCACCCGTGCGGTCTCGACTTCGTCGAACACCTGTTTCTTCGGGCGCATTGCCAGCAATTCTTCCGGCTTCATCGTCGAAAGAGTGCTGGTGAGCAATTGCGCCTTGGAACTCGGTACCAGCAGATGCTGGGGGCCGTCCAGGGTGGTGCGTTGTTTCAGGGCCGGGTTGAGCTGGAACAGTTCGTCTTCGTCGATTTCTGCCAGCGCAGCCACCCGTGACAGGTCCATGCTTTGCTTGACTTCAACCACTTCGAAGTAAGGCGTATTGGCAATCGGGTTCAGGTTGACGCCATAGGCCTCGGGGGCCAGCACCACCTGGGACAGCGCCAGGAACTTGGGCACGTAGTCCTTGGTTTCCTGGGGCAGGGGCAGGTTCCAGTAATCGGTGGGCAGGCCAAGCTTTTCGTTACGCTCGATGGCCCGGCTCACGGTGCCTTCACCGGCGTTGTAGGCAGCCAGCGCCAGCAGCCAGTCGCCGTTGAACATATCGTGCAGACGGGTCAGGTAGTCCAGTGCAGCGGTAGTGGAGGCGGTGATGTCGCGGCGGCCGTCGTAGGCGCGGGTCTGGCGCAGGTTGAAGTAGCGCCCGGTGGAGGGGATGAACTGCCACAGACCGACCGCATCGCTGCGTGAATAGGCCATTGGGTTATAGGCACTTTCGATCACTGGCAGCAGCGCCAGCTCCAAGGGCATGTTGCGCTCTTCAAGGCGTTCTACGATGTAATGAATGTAGAGACTGCCGCGTTCACCGGCGTTCTCCAGAAAGGACGGGTTGCTGGCGAACCACAGGCGCTGTTGCTCGATGCGCGGGTTGACGCCGACGTTGTCCTGCAATTGAAAGCCTCGACGCATACGCTCCCAGACATCCTGGGGTACTTCGGGGCTAGGTTTCTCGGACAGCCAAAGGGGCTTTTGCTTGATCTTGGCAGCAAGATTCGGTTTGGGTTGCACGGTGGATTGTGCAGCGAAATTTGTCGATTGGCAGCCCGCCAGAGTAGCGGACACAGCCACCGCCACAGCTTGAGCCAGGCGGGTCAATGCGTCTGAATGGTTGGATTTACGAATAGATGACGACATTGGCTGGAAGTAAGTTCCGGGCAAAAATGTCGGGCGATTCTAGAAAGCACTTTGGTTCCGGTCAACCATTCAGAAATTGCGTATCAGATTACGTCGACTTAGAACTTATCTTTCCACGCCCTCAAGCTAGCAAACACCTCGGCCCCAGAGCGGTTGTCGCGGCCATTCCGTTCGTCCGCTTTTTGTTTAACGGATGTTTCAGAGGTGCGCAGGAAAGGGTTAGTAAGTTTTTCCAGGGCCAGGTTGGAGGGCAGTGTCATCTCGCCATTGGCCCGCAGTTGGCGGACGTTTTCCACCCGTTCGGCGATATCGGCGTTGTCGGGTTCCACCGCTTGGGCAAACTTGAGGTTACTTTGTGTGTATTCGTGGGTGCAGTACACCAACGTCTCGGCGGGCAGGGCGGCCAGGCGCTCAAGGGAGGTGTGCATCTGCTCCGGCGTGCCTTCGAACAGGCGACCGCAACCGGCGGCGAACAGGGTGTCGCCACAGAACAACACGCCCTGGTGATAGAAGGCTATGTGGCCCAAGGTGTGGCCGGGCACGGTATAGACGTCGAAGTCCAAACCCAGCACGCTGATGCGGTCGTTATCCTGCAGGGCGACGTCCCGCGCCGGGATCTGCTCGGTGGCCGGGCCGTAGACCTTGGCGTCGGTCTCACGCTTGAGTTGTTCGACGCCGCCGACATGATCGTGGTGATGGTGGGTGATCAGGATGTCACTCAGGGTCCACGCCGGGTTTTGCGTGAGCCAGGCCAGCACCGGTGCGGCATCGCCGGGATCGACCACCGCGCAGTGTTGGGTGTGTGGATCTTGCAACAGCCAAATGTAGTTGTCGGTGAAGGCGGGCAGGGCACTGATCTGTATCATTCTTCGATTCGCCAAGCTGAACACATTGGTGCATCTTAGAACGTCTTGGCGAGTTGGAGAATGCAATGACTGATAAAGCGTTCGCCCAGGCCGATCCTGAGTGGCTGGCCCTGATCAGCGCGGCCCGTGAATGGCTGTCCGGGCCAATCGGGCAATTTCTACTGGATGAAGAACGGCGCATGCTCGAAGACGAGTTGGGTCGCTTCTTTGGTGGCTACCTGGTGCATTACGGTCCCTCAGCGCAGACGCCGCCGTCTGCGCCCCAGGTTCAACGCAATGTGCGCCTGGGAGCGCCGTTGCCGGGCGTCGAGATCGTCTGCGAGGAGCAGGCCTGGCCCTTGAGCGAGCACGCCGCCGATGTGGTGGTGTTGCAGCATGGCCTGGATTTTTGCCTGTCACCCCACGGTTTGTTGCGCGAAGCGGCGAGCAGCGTACGCCCCGGTGGCCATTTGCTGATTATCGGCATCAACCCTTGGAGCAGTTGGGGGCTGCGCCACGTGTTCGCCCATGACGGCCTGCGCCAGGCGCGCTGTATCGCGCCGTCGCGGGTGGCGGACTGGCTCAACCTGCTGGGCTTCGCGCTGGAGAAACGCCGCTTCGGGTGCTATCGTCCGCCGCTTGCCTCGACCAAGTGGCAGGCGCGTCTCAGCGGCTGGGAACGCCGGGCGGGAGCCTGGCAACTGTCGGGCGGTGGCTTCTATCTATTGGTCGCGCGCAAGATCGTGGTCGGGCTGCGGCCTGTGCGCCAGGTCGCACGGCAGCCAATGGGTAAGCTGGTGCCGATGCCGATGGCCAAGGTCAACCGTAAGCAAAGTGAAACGTAAAACCCTTTTTTGATTTAAGACCGAGTAACCGATGACTGACAGCGTAGAACTCTTCACCGACGGCGCCTGCAAGGGCAATCCGGGCCCCGGCGGCTGGGGCGCCTTACTGGTGTGCAAGGGCATCGAGAAGGAACTGTGGGGCGGCGAAGCCAACACCACCAACAACCGTATGGAGCTGATGGGCGCGATTCGCGGCCTTGAAGAGCTCAAGCGCCGCTGCAACGTGCTGCTGGTGACCGACTCGCAATACGTGATGAAGGGCATCAACGAGTGGATGGTCAACTGGAAGAAGCGCGGTTGGAAAACGGCAGCCAAGGAGCCGGTCAAGAATGCTGACTTGTGGCAGTTGCTCGATGAGCAATGCAATCGCCATGACATCACCTGGAAGTGGGTGCGCGGTCACATCGGCCACCCTGGCAACGAGCGCGCCGACCAGCTCGCCAACCGGGGTGTGGACGAGGTGCGAGGCTACAAGCAGAGCTGACGTGTTAACATCGCGCCCTTTGAAACACACCACCGCTGAGAGCTGAACCCTGATGGCCATCCGATCTGTTGTACTCGATACCGAAACCACCGGCATGCCGGTGACTGACGGCCACCGGATCATTGAAATCGGCTGTGTCGAACTCATGGGTCGGCGCCTCACCGGGCGTCACTTCCACGTCTACCTGCAACCGGACCGCGACAGTGACGAAGGCGCCATCGGCGTCCACGGTATCACTGACGAATTCCTCAAGGGCAAGCCGCGCTTCGCCGAAGTGGCCGATGAGTTCTTCGAATTCATCAACGGCGCCCAGCTGATCATCCATAACGCGGCGTTCGACGTCGGCTTCATCAATAACGAATTTGCCTTGATGGGGCAGACCGATCGCGCGGATATTTCCCAGCACTGCTCGATCCTCGATACCTTGATGATGGCCCGTGAGCGCCACCCGGGCCAGCGCAACAGCCTCGATGCGTTGTGCAAGCGGTACGGCGTCGACAACTCCGGCCGTGAACTCCACGGCGCCTTGCTCGACTCCGAGATTCTTGCCGACGTTTACCTGACCATGACCGGTGGGCAGACCAGCCTTTCGTTGGCGGGTAACGCGTCCGACGGCAGCGGCTCGGCGGAAGGCTCGGGTAATCGCCCTTCGGAAATCCGTCGCCTGCCAGCCGATCGCAAGCCTACTGCCATTATCCGCGCCAGCGAGCAGGACATGGTCGAGCATGCGGAGCGCTTGGAGGCAATTGCCAAGTCGGCCGGTGCACCCGCGTTATGGACCCAACTAACGCAACAATAGTCCTGCGTGGATACGATCCATTGTGTGAGAGGGCTTGCCCCCCTTCCATAATGGATCTCCATAGCCGTCGAAATCTTCATTCGCGTCATCGCTGCCTAGCTTCTACCCTGAGTGCATAGCCCTCAGGACTCTACGCCCTCATGTACAAAGACCTGAAGTTCCCCATCCTCATCGTGCACCGCGACATCAAGGCCGACACCGTTGCCGGCGACCGGGTTCGAGGGATCGCCCGGGAGTTGGAACAAGAGGGCTTCAGTATCTTTTCCGCCGTGGACTACGCCGAAGGTCGGCTGGTGGCATCCACCCATCATGGTTTGGCCTGCATGTTGATCGCCGCCGAAGGCGCCGGCGAAAATACCCACCTGCTGCAAAACATGGTCGAGCTGATCCGCCTGGCGCGGGTGCGGGCGCCGAACCTGCCGATCTTTGCCCTGGGCGAGCAAGTCACCCTGGAAAACGCCCCGGCCGACGCCATGAGCGAACTCAACCAACTGCGCGGCATCCTTTATCTATTCGAAGACACCGTGCCATTCCTGGCGCGACAAGTGGCGCGTGCCGCACGCACGTACTTGGATGGCCTGCTGCCGCCATTCTTCAAGGCGCTGGTGCAGCACACCGCTGATTCCAATTACTCCTGGCACACCCCCGGTCATGGCGGTGGTGTGGCGTACCGCAAAAGCCCGGTGGGGCAAGCGTTTCACCAGTTCTTTGGGGAAAACACCCTGCGTTCGGATTTGTCGGTGTCCGTGCCCGAACTGGGTTCGCTGCTGGACCACACGGGGCCGCTGGCCGAGGCCGAAGCCCGCGCCGCGCGCAACTTCGGCGCCGATCACACCTTTTTCGTGATCAATGGCACGTCCACCGCCAACAAAATCGTCTGGCACTCGATGGTTGGCCGCGATGACCTGGTGTTGGTGGACCGCAACTGCCATAAGTCGGTGTTGCACTCGATCATCATGACCGGCGCGATTCCCCTTTACCTCTGCCCGGAGCGCAACGAGCTGGGCATTATCGGCCCGATTCCGTTGAGCGAATTCAGCCCCGAATCGATTCGCGCCAAGATCGACGCCAGCCCCCTGACCCGTGGCCGGCCGGCGAAAGTGAAAATGGCCGTGGTCACCAATTCCACCTACGACGGCCTGTGCTACAACGCCGAGTTGATCAAGCAGCAGTTGGGCAATAGCGTCGAGGTGCTGCACTTCGACGAAGCCTGGTATGCCTACGCCGCGTTCCATGAGTTTTTTGCCGGGCGCTACGGCATGGGCACCTCGCGCACCCCGGACAGCCCACTGGTCTTTACCACCCACTCCACTCACAAACTGCTGGCCGCCTTCAGCCAGGCCTCGATGATCCATGTGCAGGACGGTGGCGCGCGGCAGCTGGACCGTGACCGTTTCAACGAAGCGTTCATGATGCACATCTCCACCTCGCCGCAATACAGCATCATCGCCTCGCTGGACGTGGCGTCGGCGATGATGGAAGGCCCGGCCGGGCGTTCGTTGCTGCAGGAAATGTTCGACGAGGCCCTGAGCTTTCGCCGCGCCCTGGCTAACCTGCGCCAACATATCGCCGCTGAGGATTGGTGGTTCTCGATCTGGCAACCGCCGTCTGTGGCCGGCATCGACCGCGTCGTCACGGCGGATTGGCTATTGCAGCCGCAGGATGATTGGCATGGCTTCGGTGATGTGGCCGAAGACTATGTGTTGCTGGACCCGATCAAAGTGACGCTGGTGATGCCCGGCCTCAACGCCGGCGGTACCTTGAGCGATTGCGGGATTCCAGCCGCCGTGGTCAGTAAGTTCCTCTGGGAGCGCGGGTTGGTGGTGGAAAAGACCGGGCTCTATTCCTTTCTCGTGTTGTTTTCCATGGGTATCACCAAAGGCAAATGGAGTACCTTGCTGACCGAGTTGCTTGAGTTCAAGCGCAGTTACGACGCGAACGCCAGCCTGGCCAGTTGTTTGCCCTCGGTGTTTGCCCAAGGCCCGGCGCGTTATCAGGGCTTGGGTTTGCGCGACCTGTGCGACCAATTGCACAGCTGTTACCGCAGCAACGCCACCGCCAAGCATCTCAAGCGCATGTATACCGTCTTACCGGACATCGCAATGAAACCGGCAGACGCCTACGACCAATTGGTAAGGGGCGAAGTGGAGGCGGTGTCGATTGATGCCTTGCCAGGACGCGTCGCAGCCGTGATGCTGGTGCCATATCCGCCGGGCATTCCGCTGATCATGCCAGGCGAACGCTTTACCGAGTCAACCCGTTCGATCATCGACTACCTGGCGTTTGCCCGGACGTTCGATAGCAGTTTCCCGGGTTTTGTTGCCGATGTTCACGGGTTGCAACACGAAGATGACGGCAGTGGTCGTTGTTACACCGTCGATTGCATCAAGGGTTAAGGATGTTTATGCAAGCTGTAATGAACCCGAAGTATCCAGGGCTCAGTGTGCGGGTCGCCGACGAAGGTTTTGATGCCTACGTGTGGGGCAATGACTTCAGTTTCGAGGTCAATGCCTACAGCGTTCCGGAGATGGGCATGCGCGTCGACCAATGGCCGCTGGAGCGTATCCTGCCGTACCGCAAATGTTATGGGATTGATCCTGAGGAGTTCGCCAGTTTTCGCAATGCGCCAGACAGTGCGATCTTCATGGCCTATTTGGACGATCGGCCCGTGGGGCATATCGTGGTCAGCACCAATTGGAACGGTTTTGCCCATGTGGATGAGTTGGCGGTGGTCTTGCCAGCGCGGCGGCACGGCGTCGCCAAGGCGTTGCTGGATGTAGCGCAGTTCTGGAGCCGCAAGAAAAGCCTGCCGGGCATGATGCTCGAAACCCAGAACAATAACCTCGGTGCCTGCCGTTTATATGAACGCTGCGGCTATGTGATGGGCGGGATCGACCACCTGCGCTATCGCGGCATCGACCCGCAGACCCGCGAAGTGGCGATTTTCTGGTATCGCTTGTTCAAGGCGGAAGTCGATAAGGCTTAACTCGCCAGCAGGCTTTCAGCCTTCTGTGTGACGATCTCCAGCAATGCATTCAAGGCGGGAGAGGTCTCGCCATCCTTGAGGGTCAGCGCGTACAGGTTGACCAGCATCGGCGGCGACAACGGGCACGCATCCAGCCCGGCCTCGCGCGCGCCGAAGGCGGTGAACGGGTCGACAATCGCCAAGCCTTCTCCCGCTTCGACCATGCTGCGCATCATCTGGTAGGTCTGCACCCGCGTCTGCACCACCGGCAGTGGTCGCAGGGCTTGCAGCTTGGCGTCCAGCAGGCGGCTGAGCGGGTCTTGCCCCTCCAGCCCGATCATCGACTGCCCGGCCAGGTCTTGCAGCGCGATGTACTTCTGCTTGGGTTTCAGCCAGCCATGGGGCGCGAGCAATTGCAGTTTGCCCTGGGCCAAGACGCTGCTGAGGATTTGCGGGTGTTCCGGGTCATGCAGGCTCAGGCCGATATCGGCCTCGTGCAGCAACAGGCTCCTGATGATCTCGCGTGTGGGCTGGCTCGACAGGTTGCAGGGCGTGTCCTGGAAGCGTCGACGCAGCACGGCAATGCTCTGTGGCAACAGTTGATTGGCCAGGGGCGCAGTACAGAGCGCGCGCAGCGGCGGGGCGTGATGGTGTTTCAAACGGCTGGCCAGGCGCTGCACCGGTTCCAGCGCTGCGTACACATGGGCAATTTCTGCCTGCAACGCCAGGGTTTCCCGTGTCGCCTGCAAGCGCCCGCGTACGCTGGCGAACAGCATAAAGCCCAGTTGCAACTCGGCCTCCTTGAGCGCCGCGTCCACTTCGCCCACGGGGAGGTGCAACCATTCGGCGGCCGTGCCGAGGTGTCCGGTCTGCAAGATGGCCTGAATCACTTCGATATGACGTAAACGCATGGCCGGAGTCTATGTGCAGTGGGGTGGGGATTCAATGGTGCAAGCGGTCGTGCGTAAAAAAGACTGCCGGGGTCGCTCGGGCCTATGGCGTTCAGCCATGACCTCATTAGAATGGCTCGTCTGATCATCAACGACCAAAGCCGGATACCGGCACTTACAACAAAAACAGGTCTGGTCTCAAATGCCTATTCCCACGATGTTCTTCGGGGTAACGGCCAAGCAACTCCTGGTCCTGGTGATCGCGGGGTGCGCGGCGGCTTATCTCTTCAGCAACCATGACGACAACACGCCGGAAAACCTCGCGCTCGAAGCGTTTATCCGTTCCCAGGAACCGGTAGGCGAGCAGGTGGGGGCAGTGTTGGGGATCACCTTGGTCAGGCAGGTGCAGGCGCATCCCGCGTACACTACGTCGGGTTACACGCGTTCGATCTATGCCGTCGAAGGCGAGCGGGGGCAGTTGATGGTGACCATCAAGCAGGACGAGCAGGGGATTGAGGTGACGGAGATCCGTCGTCCTTGATCACGCCAGCCCAGTCAACGCCGTCAATGGCCAGGACTGAGCAGGTCGTTGGGGCGAGATCTTATGAGGCGAGGGTGGTCTCGGATTCGCGGACAATGATGGTGCCCGACTGAATCAGTTTGAATTCATCGCCTTCCAGTTTTTCTACACGGTCGCCAATGGCCAGCTTGTAGGTGGTGGTGGGCGCCGAGCCAGCCAGGTCGCCTTGCGCCGGGTTGGATTCCTGGAACTCATGCACGGAATAAACGCGACCTTCCGCGTCTCTGGCATGGAACTGTCCGACAAGTACTGCTGCCATCTGTTTAGAACCTCTGGAGATAAACACTCGATTTGCGGTTCTGTAGACCGTCATAAAGAGAGGTAGTTTGCCTACGGAAAAAAAATACTATTCATTGAGTTATTAAGACGCGTCCTACGCATTAACGTGCAATGCAAACGCCTGGAAGGTTCTCAAAACCTTCTGGTGCACCCGACGTGAAGCCTCTATAACTACAAGCTCCTTTAGTCAGACATCGGGAAACCTCAATGAGCAAGGTCTATACGATTGCCGTCCTGGTTGGCAGCTTGAGAAAACAGTCGATCAACCGCAAGGTCGCCCTGGCATTGGCTGAACTGGCCCCGGCCAACCTGAAGTTGAACATTGTCGAAATTGGCGACCTGCCCCTCTACAACGAAGACATCGACGCGGATTCACCGCCGGCAGCCTACAGTACTTTCCGCAAACAGGTGAGTTCATCCGACGCGGTGCTGTTTGTGACCCCGGAATACAACCGTTCGGTGCCGGCCCCGTTGAAGAACGCGATTGATGTGGGTTCCCGCCCTTATGGGCAAAGCGCCTGGAGTGGCAAGCCTGGGGCGATCATCAGTGTTTCGCCGGGTGCAGTAGGCGGCTTTGGTGCCAACCACCACTTACGCCAGTCCCTGGTGTTCCTGGATGTGTGGTGCATGCAGCAGCCGGAAGCCTACCTGGGTGGGGCGGGCAGTGTGTTTGATGAGTCGGGCAAGGTGTCAGAAAAGACCAAGCCGTTTTTGCAGGCATTCATCGACGCCTATGGCCAGTGGGTAGAGAAACAGCATGCTTGAAGGCTTTCTGACCCTGTAGGCGCGAGCTCGCTCGCGAAAAACCCAAGGACAGCGCGCTTGGCCAGGATTAGCGCGTTATCGTTGGCGATCTTCGCGAGCAAGCCCGCTCCTACACTCGGTCGTATTTACCTTAGCCAGTTCGTGCGCGCCAACTCGATCACTTCATCGCCACGCCCGCTCATCACCGCCTTGAGCATATACAGGCTGAACCCCTTGGCCTGTTCCAGCTTGATGCTCGGCGGCATCACCAGTTCCTGGGTGGCTGTCACCACATCCACTAGCACCGGGCCATCATGGGCCAGGGCGCGGCGCAAGGCCGGCTCCAGGTCTTCGGATTGCTCCACGCGTATACCCAGGATGCCCATCGCGTTGGACATGGCCGCGAAGTCCGGGTTTTTCAGCTCGGTGCCGGCGTCCAGGTAGCCTGCGGCCTTCATCTCCATGGCGACAAAACCCAGTGAGGCGTTATCGAATACGATGACTTTAACGGGCAACTTCAACTGCGTCAGCGAGATGAAGTCCCCCATCAACATGGCGAAACCACCGTCACCAGACATGGAAATCACTTGCCGACCGGGGAACGCTGCCTGCGCGCCGATGGCCTGGGGCATGGCGTTGGCCATAGAGCCGTGGTTGAACGAGCCGATTAGACGGCGCTTGCCGTTCATCTTCAGGTAGCGCGCCGCCCAGACTGTGGGCGAGCCGACATCGGCGGTAAAGATCGCGTCCTCGTCGGCCAGCTCGCTGAGCAATCGCGCGACGTATTGCGGATGGATCGGCCGGTTGGCCTTGGACGGTTGCGCCAGGTCATCCAGCCCTTGGCGGGCTTTCACGTAATGCTTCAGTGAGGTCTCAAGAAAGCTGCGATCCGCCTTGCGGGTCAGGCGCGGCAGGAGGGCGTCGATGGTTTCACTGACATCCGCTGCAATGCCCAGGTCCAATGTGGTGCGGCGGCCCAGTGCCTGCGGGTTGCGGTCGATCTGGATGATCTTCGCGTCGGTGGGGTAGAACTGGCGATAAGGGAAATCGGTGCCGAGCATGATCAGCGTGTCGCAGTCGAGCATGGCGTGGTAGCCGGAGCTGAAGCCGATCAGGCCGGTCATGCCCACATCGAACGGGTTGTCCCATTCCACATGTTCCTTGCCGCGCAGCGCGTGTACCACGGGTGCGCCCAGCGCATCCGCCAGCGCCACGACTTGCGCATGGGCGCCGGCGCAGCCACTGCCACACAGCAGGGTAACTTTCTCGCTGTGTGTGAGGATCTCGCTCAATTGCAGCAGATCTGCCTGCGCAGGCAGCGTGCGTGGTGCGTGCAGGGCCGGCCACGGCTTGAGGGTGTCTTCGACTTCCAGTAGCGATACATCCCCCGGAATCACCACCACCGCGACGCCGCGATTGAGGATCGCTGAGCGCATCGCCCGGTGCAGCACCTGAGGCATTTGCGCGGGGTTAGTGACCAATTCGATAAAGTGGCTGCATTCCTTGAACAGTTCCTGGGGATGGGTTTCCTGGAAATAGTTGAGCCCTATCTCCGAGGACGGAATCTGCGCGGCAATCGCCAGCACCGGCACATGGTTGCGATGGCAGTCAAACAGACCATTGATCAAGTGCAGGTTGCCCGGCCCGCAGCTGCCGGCGCACACCGCCAGTTCACCGGTGGCGGCGGCTTCGGCACCGGCAGCGAAGGCGGCAACTTCTTCGTGGCGCACATGCATCCATTCGATGCTGTCCATGCTGCGCAGCGCGTCGGTGAGGCCGTTGAGGCTGTCGCCGGTCAGGCCCCAGATGCGCTTGATGCCCGCCTGTTCAAGGGTGGTCGCCAGTTGCTGGGCCAGGTTGATTTTCGCCATGAAGCACTCCAATCGTCAGTGAGGTTAAAAACTGCTGATCAATAGGGGACAGCTCGATCACGGCGAATGCTCCGTCTTTAATGTGAAGACTGCGTCATGGCCGCACGGTACTGCCGAGTGCGCCGAGCGATAAACCATTGGTCACACGCCAGGGCCAGCCAGGGGATAACCTTGGGGTTGGGCAGACGACCACGGCTGAGGCGGCGCATCTGGTCGCGCACCACCGCGAGCGTAGCGAGTGAGGCCAGGGGCTTGCGCTTCCAATCGATCGGTTTGAGTTGCGGGTTGAGGTCGCGTCCTTCGCGCCAATGCTTGATCAATTGTGGTTCCAGGGTCAGGGCGGTGGCGATACCGGCCATGGCGACGCCGCTGTCCAGTACCTGCTTCACGATAGGCAGTCGGCGAATGCCACCGGTGACCATGACGGGCATGGTGGCGACGCTGGCCATTTCTGCGGCAAATTCTAGGAAATACGCCTCACGGGCCAGGGTGCGTCCATCCCGCGCTTCGCCTTGCATGGCGGGTGCTTCGTAGCTGCCACCGGACAATTCCAGCAAGTCGATGGGCAACGGGTTGAGCATTTCGACCACCGCGCGCGCATCGGTTTCATCGAAGCCGCCACGCTGGAAATCCGCCGAGTTGAGTTTGACCGCCACGCAAAACGACGGGCTGACACTGGCGCGCACGGCGTGAATCACTTCCAGCAGCAGGCGTGCGCGATTTTCCAGCGAGCCGCCCCAACGGTCGCTGCGGTGGTTGCTCAAGGGTGAGAGAAATTGACTCAACAAATAGCCGTGGGCGCCGTGGATCTGCACCCCGGTAAAGCCAGCTTTCTCGGCCAGGCGTGCGCTGGTTGCGAAGCGCCGGATCACGTCCTGAATATCGTCTTCGCTCATCGCTTTTGGCGTGGCGAACATCTTGGAAAAGCTGCCCAGGTCCAGCGCAATGGCAGACGGTGCCAAGGCTTGTTGGCCGAGATTGGCCATGGTCTGGCGCCCTGGATGGCTGAGCTGCATCCAGAAGTGCACGCCCTTGTTACGGGCTACATCGGCCCATTCGCGAAAGCTGTCCAGGTGCTCCTCGTTTTCCAGGGCCACGCCGCCGGGGCCGGTCATGGCGTGGCGGTCGATCATCACGTTGCCGGTCAGCAGCAGGCCGGGTTCGCCTTCAGCCCAGGCCTTGTACAACTGCTTCAATTCGCGGGACGGCGCTTGGTTGATATCGGCCATGTTCTCTTCCATCGCAGCCTTGGCGATGCGATTGGCGATGATTTGGCCGTTGGGCAGTTGCAGGGCTTCAAAAGGTGACATGAGTTGACTCCTGAGCGGGGGAGGGCTCAGGCTAAGCTTAAAGTTAACTTTAATGTCAAGCAGGCGTTGTGATGAATATTGGTGAGCTGGCAAAACAGAGCGGTCTGGCCGCTTCACGCATTCGTTTTTACGAGAGCGAAGGGTTGATCAGTCAGGTCGGACGCCAGTCCAACGGATACCGGCGTTATGCGCCAGAGGCGTTGCAGACCCTGCAATTGATTCAGAGTGCGCAGCAGGCCGGGTTTACCTTGCAGGAACTCAAGGCACTGATGCCCGCGCCGGGAGAGCACAAGCGCGACGAGTTGATCGAGGCCCTGGAGCGCAAAGTGACACAGATCGAAGTGATGCAAGCGCAATTGGCCCACAGCAAAGCGCAGTTGCTGGAGGTGATCGAGGCCGTGCGGGCGCAGCCGGAAGGCGTGCCATGCTCCATGGGGCAGAAGCAGGTACTGGCGTCGATAAAACTTCAACCATAAAAAAGCCCTGGCATGCCAGGGCTTTTCATGTCCGCAGATTTAACGCCGGCGAAACAGCGGCAACGGCTCATCGGTTGCGGCCTGGTACGTCACCGAGAAGTCCTTGAGGCTTTCCAATGCTTCGTACGGGTCTTTGTCTGCGCGCAGCGCGAAGGCATCGAACCCGCAACGGCGCAGGTAGAACAACTGGTCGCGCAGCACATCGCCAATCGCCCGCAGCTCACCTTTGTAGCCGTAACGGTCACGCAGCAAGCGGGCGTTGGAGTAATTGCGACCGTCGGTGAAGGCCGGGAAGTTCAGGGCGATGACCTGGAAGTGCTCCACGTCGGCGCCGATTTCTTCGGCTTCTTCATCGGCGTCCAGCCACACACCCAGGCCGCCGTCGCGGGCCTTGAGGGCGTGGCCGTGTTCGCGCCACAGGGCCAGCGGCACGATCAGGTCGTCGCAGTTGGAGATGCCGTCGAAGCTCGCGTCCTTGGGCAGCAAGTGCCAGGTTTCGTCGAGGACTTCGTTGTTCTTAATGATTCGCTGCATAGACGCGCTCCTTGAACAGGTCAATGCCAATGCGCTGGTAGGTGTCGATGAAACGCTCATCTTCGGTGCGCTGTTCGATGTACACATCGATCAGTTTGCCGATCACCTCGGGCATGGCTTCCTGGGCGAAGGACGGGCCGAGGATCTTGCCCAGGCTCGCATCGCGGCTGGCGCTGCCACCCAGGGACACTTGGTAGAATTCTTCGCCTTTCTTGTCCACGCCCAGAATGCCGATGTGGCCGACGTGGTGGTGACCACAGGCGTTCATGCAACCGGAAATGTTCAGGTCCAGCTCGCCGATGTCGAACAGGTAGTCCAGGTCGTCGAAACGGCGCTGGATCGATTCGGCGATCGGGATCGACTTGGCGTTGGCCAGGGAGCAGAAATCGCCACCCGGGCAGCAGATGATGTCGGTCAGCAGGCCGATGTTCGGCGTGGCGAAACCGCCTTCGCGCAGTTCGCCCCACAGGGTGAACAGTTGGCTCTGCTCCACGTCCGCGAGGATGATGTTCTGCTCGTGGGAGGTGCGCAGTTGGCCGAAGCTGTAGCGGTCGGCCAGGTCGGCGACGGCGTCGAGCTGCTTGTCGGTGATATCGCCTGGGGCCACACCGGTGGGCTTGAGCGACAGGGTCACGGCCACATAGCCCGGCTTCTTGTGCGCCAGGGTATTGCGGCCACGCCAGCGGGCAAAGCCTGGGTGCTGCTGGTCGAGCTCGGCGATTTCGGCGTCCTGGTTGGCCAGGGCCTTGTACTCAGGGTCGACGAAATGCTTGGCAACACGGTGCACTTCGGCTTCGGTCAGGGTGGTCTGGCCGCCGCGCAGGTGTTCCATCTCGGCGTCGACTTTCTGGGCGAACACCTCAGGGGTCAGCGCCTTGACCAGGATCTTGATCCGGGCCTTGTACTTGTTGTCACGACGGCCATAACGGTTGTAGACCCGCAGGATGGCGTCGAGGTAGCTCAACAGGTCCTGCCACGGCAGGAACTCGTTGATAAACGCGCCGACCACCGGCGTACGGCCCAGGCCGCCACCCACCAGCACACGGAAGCCCAACTCGCCAGCGGCGTTGTACACCGGCTCCAGGCCAATGTCGTGGACTTCAATGGCCGCACGGTCCGAGGTCGAGCCGTTGATGGCGATCTTGAACTTGCGCGGCAGGTAGGCGAATTCCGGGTGGAACGTGGTCCACTGACGGACGATTTCGCACCAGGGGCGTGGGTCGATCAACTCATCGGCGGCAACGCCAGCAAATTGGTCGGTGGTCACGTTGCGCAGGCAGTTACCGCTGGTCTGAATGGCGTGCATCTGCACGGTGGCCAGTTCAGCCAGGATGTCCGGCACATCTTCCAGCGCCGGCCAGTTGAACTGCACGTTCTGGCGGGTACTGATGTGGGCGTAGCCTTTGTCGAAGTCGCGGGCAATCTTGCCCATCATGCGCATCTGGCGCGAAGTCAACTGGCCGTAAGGCACAGCCACCCGCAGCATCGGCGCAAAGCGCTGAACATAAAGGCCATTTTGCAGGCGCAGAGGGCGGAACTCTTCTTCGCTCAGTTCACCTGCTAGGTAGCGTCGGGTCTGATCACGGAACTGCTTGACGCGGTCCTCGATGATGCGCTGATCGTATTCGTCGTATACGTACATATAGGTCCTGTTCTCGGCAAATCTGCGCGCACGGCCGCGCACTCCCAACGGAGCCGGCGCACGATACCAGTTTGCGTTTATGCGCAAAAGTGATGTTTAGGTATATGGAAATAACCAAAACGCCTAATGAGAACGGTTATCGGGATACCCACATTTGTCATGCGGGCAATCATCAACTTTACTGTGCTCGTGTCTGAATGCAATCACCTATAAAACCGACAAGAGGCGATGCGATGAGCCATCCGACAAAAGCCCGTAAACCCGACAGTACCGTGGATGCCTGGGCCATTCTGTTCCTGATCATCCTGGTGGTGGGAACCGCCGTGTTCTGGGTCAGCCATCAGTAAAGAACGTTGATTGAGCCTCGATTGAAGGGGGCGCTGCCAGTATCATGGCGGCCTATATTCAAGGCTCGAACAACCATGTTGAAGGTTCTGACTGCGTGTGTGTGGCTGGGGGGGATGGCGTACGGGGCAATGGCCCAGGCGACATCCGTGGTGTTTCTCAACCCCGGCCTGTCGACAGAAACCTTCTGGGTCAGCTACACGCAATTCATGCAGGCTGCGGCCAAGGACCTCGGCCTGGATTTGCGCGTGCGTTATTCCGAGCGCGACAGCCAAAACACCCTGGCCCAGGCGCGCCAAGCGCTTCAAGGCAGCCAGCGACCCGATTACCTGGTGTTGGTCAACGAGCAATACGTGGCACCGCAGATCCTGCGTTTGGCCCAGGGCAGTGGGGTGAAGTTGCTGGTGTTGAGCAGCGCGCTGACCCCAGACCAGAGGCGCATGTTGGGAGCGCGCAGCGACATCAATATGATCGGTACGCTCATCGCCGATGACGAACAGGCCGGCTATTTGATGCTCATCGACATGTTGCGTCACCACGGGCCTGTTGCGCCTGGCCAATCCCTGGACCTGTTGGCGTTTTCCGGCGTCAAGACCACCCCGGTGGCGCAGTTGCGCGAGCGGGGCATGCGCCGTGCGCTGGCCGAGCATCCTGAGGTGCGCCTGCGTCAGTTGGTCTATGGAGAGTGGAGCCGTGAGCGTGCCTTTGAGCAAGCGACGCTGTTGTTCAGGCGCTACCCCAATACGGCGTTGGTCTGGTCGGCCAATGACCAGATGGCGCTGGGTGCCATGCAGGCACTGCGGGACGTGGGGCGATCACCGGGCAGGGATGTGTTGTTCAGTGCAGTCAACAGCTCACCCGAGATCTTGCAGGCACGTCTGGACGGGCGTTTGTCGAGCCTGGTTGCCGGGCATTTCACCGTGGGTGGGTGGGCTATGGTGCTGATTCATGATGATGCCAAGGGGCTGGATATCGGCGCCTTTGCTCAGCGTGACCGTCCGCAGGCGTTATTCCAGTTGATCGATGCCGCGCAGGCGCGTCGTTTGTTGGGGCCTGCGCGCGCGGTGAACTTTCGTGCACTGTCGGCGCAAGGCAAGTCTGCGTCCTACCGTTACCCGTTCAGCCTGGGTTTGCTGCTGAACTAGACGCCTGCCAGGTGCAGCACCAGCTTGACGATACCGAACAAGGTCAAGGCAAACACCGCCGTGAACAGAATGCCCAGGACTACAAAGTGGCTGGGCTTGCCGTGGGTAAAGTCGCGGGCGCGGTTTTTCCCGCTTTGCACGCCAAAGGCCGCCGCCACCACGCTGTGGAGCATTTGCCAGAAGGTGGGCGGCTTGTTGTTGGAATCGTTCATGTTGCCCTCATGCAGTGACATCAACGTGCTCTGGTCTGAGGGTAGTCAATTTTAGGCTGCGTGGGATATTTGCTTACCGCAGATACACCGGCTGACTCTAGTGTGATGAGCGCTCCATGACTCAGGAGCGACACCATGTCCGAAACCAGTTTCTCTTCCCCTGTTGCAGAGATGCCGCCGCGTGTCAGTGCGAGTATTCACCACGCATACCTCAAAAAGGTCATTCCGCAATGGTTGATCGGCGCAACACCAGCAAGACTGGGGGCGCTCAAATCGACCTCTATGGACGTGCCCGATTGGTACAAGCGCGCCACACCGGCCCAGCGCCAAGCGCTGGGTAAGGCGACCAGCGCCTGTGTCACTTCCCAGGCGGCGATGGATAAGGCGACGGTGGATTTCCTCGCAATCGATGCCTTTGCCAGGCCATTACTGGTCAGCGCACTCAAGGACCAATTCAGCATCACGCTGGATGTCGATAAAACGTTCATCCACCTGAAGAAGCCACTGAAATTCGGGATTCTGGAGGTTGAGGTTTCATCGTTTGAATGGCTGAAAATGCCCTTGCTACAGGCGGCGCTGCATAACTTTGAGGCAGCCGAGTGTGCCGCCAGCGCGTTCCATTCATCCTCGGGGTTCGTCGTTGAAACAGCCCAGCCGGGGGCGTTCGAAGCCATCAGCACCTCGCTGACCGTGGCGCAATTCACCGGCTTGTGCCGCTCACTGGATATCGGCGCGAAGTACCAGGCTTACCTCAAAGGGTATTTGTACCCAGCCGCCACCGTGTCTGAACAGGCGCTTCGCCGCACCTTCGTGGCGGCTCACAAAGACGCGCTGCGTGCGGCCGCTGAGTTGGCATTGTTGAAAAAAGACATTGAGCCTGCCGACTACAGCATGATCCTCTCCGTCATTGACGGTGAAGTTCATCCGTGGCTGGAGGGGCGCCCCGTGTGGTTTCGCGACCTGAGTTTGATGAAGCTGCGGATGACGGGATGTGTACTGTTCTCCATATGCGCGAAGTACCGCTACTCCGACGACTTGATTCTGTACGTGCCCAGCGATCCGGAGCATCCACTCAAGCGCTATACCGTTGCGCAACTGAAGGCTCAGTTCAAACGCCAATTCACTGCTCGCGAACCTTCGTCATCTGACGACGACGGCCCGAGCGCCTACCAGCGATTTTTCAGCCAGTTCGTGGCGTACGCCGATCGCCCCGTTTACTTCAGCCAATTTACCAAGGATGCGCCGGATGTACCGTTGCGCGAAAAGATTACCCCGCATCTTTCGATCGCCAATGATTTGTTGAGCGGGCTCAGCTCGGTGGGTGGGTTCAACGAGTTGCCGCCCATCGCTCGTCCCAAACAGGTACCCCACGATGACCCGTATCTGGATGTTGCGTATATGACTCGGGCAGGGCAGGGGATCTGGGCGCCGAACGTCGATTTGTGGGGTTACCTCTATGATCGCCATCGCGATCAGATCATTGCCAATGCCGCCAGCCATGCAGTGCCAACGGCGGAGGTCGATGCGCGGGTGCGCTCGAGAAAACTGTCCACGTTGCTGAACATCGGCATGTTGGTGTTGGGCGGCGTTTCGATGTTCGTGCCTGGGTTGGGCGAGGTCATGATGGGTGTGATGGCAGGGCAACTGTTGTACGAAGTGTTTGAAGGGGCGATTGAGTGGAGTGAGGGTGATCGCAAGGCGGCCGCGACCCACCTGATTGACGTGGCGCAAAACCTGGCGGTGATGGCGTTGATGGCCGGTGCCGGCAAAGGGCTTGGCAAGCTGCTGGCCGTCAAGGCCGAGCCGGTGGTCGAACGTCTGGAGTCGGTGACGCTGCCCAACGGCAAGGTGAGCCTGTGGAAACCTGACCTGCAATCCTATGCAAGTGACGTCGTGCTACCGGACGACCTCAAGCCTAATGAGCTCGGTGAGTATGAGCTTGATGGCAACAGCTATATCCTCCAGGGCCACCGGGTTTACCGCAAGCAGTTCGACCCGCAACTGAACAGGTGGCGGTTGTTACACCCTTACGACCCCGATGCTTATCAGCCGATTTTGCAGCACAACGGCAAGGGGGCCTGGCGGCACAGCCTGGAGCGTCCATTGGAATGGGATCGCCAAACGCTGCTTCGGCGAATGGGGCCAGACGTGGAGCCTTTCTCCAGCGCCCAGTTGGAGCAGATCGCCGATGTCAGTGGGGTCAGTGACGATGCGTTGCGTAAAATGCATGTTGACCATCAGGCCCCCCCGCCGATGCTGGCCGAGACCCTGAAGCAGTTCAGGGCGGACCGTGAGGTGGACGAGATGGTCGAGGATATCCGCAATGGCCGCTGTGTAAAGGGCGTGTGCGAATATGCGTTGCCACTGTTGGTCCAAATGCCCACCTGGCCCGAGGGTGAGGTACTGGAGGTGTTCCGGGCTGAGCCGTTGGGGGAGTCCCAGCGCTACGGGGGCGAATCGACAAAGCCCAGCATCAAGGTCTCGCACGAGCAACTCATGAACGGGCAGTTGCCGGCGCAGGTGATATCGGCCCTGGACGAGCAACAGCTCAAACACCTGCTCGGCGAGGAAGCTGTCAGTCACCCGAGGCGGCGTGAGCAGCTGTTTCGCGATCGTCTCGCCACCTTCGCAGCTGAACGCAAAAGGGCGCTGTTTGAGAGTGTCTACCGCAATCACGCGACACCCGACCCGGATGTCGAACGCCTGCAACGCCACTTCCCGAGCCTGCCGGAGCCGGCCGCACGATCGGTGCTGGAGCATGCCAGCGCGGCCGAGCTGAAAGCCTTGCGCAGCACCGGCCGAATTCCGTTGCGGCTGGCCCAGCAGATCCGTGTGCATGTCCAGCAGGCTGCGTTGAACCGCGCATTGGCCGGCTTGTATCTGGAGAGCATGGCGTCGGCGGCCAGTGACCGCCTGGCCTTGCATAGCCTGGAGCAACTGCCCGACTGGCCGGCGGACGTGCGGGTAGAAGTACGTGCCGATTCGATGGCAGGAGCGTTGCTCGACAGTATCGGTAGCGAACAGGCGCCTGCGCGCTATGTATTGGTCAAGGCGGGGGACAGTTTCCAGGCCTTCGATCAGCACGGGCGTGTGCTTAACCCCAAGCCTGGGGTGGGACGCAACCTGTTTGAGTCGCTGGCGGCCGTTCGGCCCCAGGCCGTAGCGACAGAGCCGGCGTTGCAGCAACAAGTGGCGAGCTACGCCAGTAGCCATCGTGAGCAAATGGCCAGGCTGCTCAAGCTGAGGCCGATCGATAGCGGGCGCGGACCGGGGTTGCGGTTGCCATCGGGCCGGTTGGGGTACCTGGCAAGCGGTCGCGGGGAAGGTTTTGCCGATGCCATGCTGATCAGCCGCGCCAGAATGATTTACCCCAACCTGTCGGACGAGCAGGCCAGCGCCTTTATCAACCAGCTCTTGCATGGCGGTAAAACCGATCAGCAGGTGATGCATCTGTTGAACAATCGCCGGCGTGAGTTCGACGCTCTTGCCGCTGACCTGAGTCGCTGGATAGCCGGCGACCAGGGTTCCCGCCCCTATGGCATGCCCAGCCGCCGGATTATTGCCGAACGGATCATGGCGGCCTGGCGCGAGGGCTTTGACCGTGACCTCGCGCCCGCCACGGAACTGGATCTGCGAGACGCGGATCGTCTTGCGCCATGGGAGGCCGATTTTTCCCATGTGCGTGCGTTAAGTGTTCACAGCGAGCAACTGCTGGGCGAGGAGGGCAATGACCTGCTGGCACGCTTCCCAGGTGTAAAACGCTTGAATATCACCGTTCAAGAGGTGCATCTGCCAGCGCTCAGGCAGCAGTTGGCCAGCTTGTCGACGATCACCGAACTGTCCCTTGATGCGGCCGATGTGGCGGATGGCTCGACCCTATTCGATGCATTGCACACGATGCCTCAACTTCAGGCGTTATACCTGCTCGATTGGCATCAGCCGCTCGACCTCAGTTCGCTGGCTCAACTGCGGGTGTTAAAGGTGCGAGGGAGGATGTCGAGTTGGCCAGCAGGTGTGTTTGATCTACCTCAACTCGAAGCCCTCGACCTGCGCGGCACCGCGGTGAACACCTTGCCTGAACCCTTGTTTGAGGCGAGTGAGCAACTGTTGCGAGGGTTGAACCTCGATTGGTCGCAACTGGAGCCTCCCGCTTTTATACGGATCTATGAGCACCTGAACAGCCGTTTGCCTCACCAGATCGCCACAGCGAAGTGGAGTGAGGCGTACTGTCACGCGCGCCTGCAACGCCTGATGCCCACGGATTTCACCTTTGCGGACGCAGCACTCGAACAGTTTAAAACCCAGGGTTTTTCGGGGCGCGCCTTGCTGGACCGGGTTGCCGACTTGCTTCAGGAACATGCGGTGTTCAACCAGCACATGGAGGAATGGCAAAACAGAGTCGTGCAGGTTGATCGTCGCCAAGTCGATCTTTACGTGCGTAAACGTGCTGCCGAAAAAATCCGCCAGTGTTGGTACAGGGCCCAGCGCGCTCGCTATGCGCCTGTGGAACCGGTGCCGGGGCCATCCTGGCGCACTCCGGTGTTGGATGACGTGCTCGACCTCGCAGACGGCCCTCTCGGCGATTTGCCGTCATTGTCAGGTATTTCCTTCGATCATGTGCGCTACCTGGATTTGACCGGCGCCAGGCTTGCAACGGACAGCGTGGATGCGTTTCTCGGCAGGTTTCCCAACCTCATGCGGCTGAACCTCAATGGCAACCGCCTCACACAGTTGCCCTCGGCCCTTGACGGGCTGGTCCGGCTTGAGCACCTGCAGTTGTCACGCAATGAGCTCAGTGTGACGCCGTCGGTGCAACGGCGCCTGAACCGTCTCAGCGCCTTAACCCGGCTCGACCTTTCATACAACCGGGTGGAGGCGTTGGACGTCCAACAGCTGCCTGCGTTGCAAGACCTCAACCTGAGCCATACGGCTATTCGCACCTGGCCATCCGGCAGCTTGGCGTTACCGAGCCTGCTGCGCCTGAATTTAAGCCATAGCGCGATCACAGAGATCCCAGAGGCGTTGTTCAACGGTCATGAGCAGCTGCTGGCGAGCCTGCAGTTGCAAGGATGCCGGCTGACCCCCGCGGCAATACAGGCCCTGGAGCGAACGCCATTTGAACTGCCTGGCGGGATTGCCCGGGCGCGGCTTAGAGAGGGGCGCACCGGTGATGCGCCCGAATTCTTCCCCTCGGAGGTGGCCGATGATCCGGATCTGCTCCTACCGTTGCCGCTGGAGGCGCCCGACGGCGATTCACCCACATCGCCTGCGCTGCGCTTGCAACGGCTGGACCCTGAACTGACGACCGGGGAGGCCATTCGCCGCATCGACGAACTGCGCGAGCAGGGCCTGGGTGCATTGGAGATGGAAGCGCGTCTGGATGAGTGGCACAACACCCATCGCCAACTGGTGGCAAGCCTGAACGACTGGATCGACGTGCGCGCGTATCGGGAGGGCGATGACTGGATTACGGCGGTGCAGCGCCGGCGCGCCGCTGACCGAATCCTGGCTTGCTGGCGACAAGGGCTGCATGCGCCGGTTGCGGCGGGGCCGTTCGAGCTGGACATCAGCCAGTTGGATATCGGGGACTTGCCGCAACTCCCCGTTGCGTTGGACCGCGTCGGTACCTTGAACGTCAGCAGCACACGGATGACCGCGCAGAATTCCAACGGGTTTTTCCGCTCGTTCACCCGTCTGGAGCACCTGATGATCAATGGCAACGCCTTGGTGGCCCTGCCCGAATCGCTTTCGCAGTGCGAGTCGATCACCCGCCTGGACGCCCATTACAACGACTTCAGGGACAGTGGCTCATTGCACGCCCAGTTAACGCGGTTCAGGCATTTGGAGCAGCTCGACTTGGGTAATAACACCCTGGCAACCTTCTCGGTCACGGGCCTGGACCGCCTGCACACCTTGGACCTGAGGGGCAACCTGCTCGATGAGTGGCCCGAGGGCGTGCTGGAGGCGCCAGCGCTGACGCGCCTGAACCTGAGCAATAACCAGATTGATACGATTCCTGGCGATGCGTTGCTTCCCGCTTATGATCGTCTGATCGCCGGTACCGATGTGTCCGACAACCTGTTGCTGGAAGAAGACTTTCGGCGCCTGCGTGATCATCTGGAAGAGACTGGCCGGGGCCTGGGGTTTTCCCTGGAAGAGATTGATCGCTCGCTGGAGGGCTACGTCTTGACTGATGATGAGTCTGAAGGCAGCTCCGACGATGAGGCGCACCCCGGCGACGAGACGCTTGAGGAACAAAAGCCCCGGTGGTTTGACGGGGTGGCCGCCGACTCGGAAAAACACCAGGTCTGGGAGCGCCTGACGGCCGAGGAGGGCGGCGCGGATTTCTTCAACGTGCTTTCCCAGCTCAGGCACACCGAAGACTTTGTCCGGGATCGCGGTGATCTGGTGCGGCGGGTCTGGCAGGTGCTGCAGGCGGCCAATGACAGTGAGCCCTTGCGCGACGAGCTGTTCAGCCTGGCCAGGACGTTGCGCGTGCGCGAAACCTGCGGTGATGGGCGCATCTTGTTGTTCAACGACCTGGAGATCAAAGCCTATGAGTTCGAGGCCTTGAAAAGCGTCGAGCCTGAACACAAGGGGCGTGAATTGTTGAAACTGTCCAGAGGTTTGTTCCGCCTGGGCAAAGTGGAAGACATCGCGCGCGCCGCGATTCAGCGCAGGCCACGTATCGACCCCGCCGAGATCCGCCTGGCCTATCGCATTGGCCTGGCTGAGCGGCTGGGGTTGCCCCGACAGCCAAAGAGCATGATCTACGCAAACCTCGCGCAGGTGACTGCACGAGATCTGGATGAGGCCTACGTGGCGATTCTACAGGCGCAGGGCCAGCCCGAGTTCGTCGAGCAATTGCTCGGGCGCTCGTATTGGATGGACTACCTGGAGGAGCAATACGCGGACGAGTTCACTCAATTGCAGCAGCGTTTTGAGGCGGGGAGCGAGGCGTTGGAAGAGCAGTATCCCGACTTCGACGCGGCCTATTTCAAAGCCTTGGAGACGTTGGACACCACGCGCAAAACCGAGCGCCGCCAACTGGCGCTTCGGCTAAGCCGGCAGGAGCTGGGCCAGCCTCCTGCCTGAGGCGGGCTTCTTAGTTGTCGTAACCCAGGTTCGGCGCCAGCCAACGCTCGGTCACGGCCAGGTCCTGGTCTTTGCGCGCGGTGTAGCTGGCGACCTGGTCCTTGTCGATCTTGCCCACCGCAAAGTATTGCGCTTGCGGGTGGGCAAAGTACCAGCCGCTGACCGCTGCTGCCGGGAACATCGCGTAGTGCTCGGTAAGGAACACCCCGCTGCGCCCGGCGTGCAGTTCGCGAGCCTCGGGGTCGAGCAGTTGGAACAACTGGGCTTTTTCGGTGTGGTCCGGGCACGCCGGGTAGCCGGGGGCAGGGCGGATGCCGCTGTACTGCTCCTTGATCAATGCTTCGTTGTCCAGTTGCTCGTCCTTGGCATAACCCCAGTGTTCTTTACGTACTTGCTGGTGCAGCCACTCCGCACAGGCTTCGGCCAGGCGGTCGGCCAGGGCCTTGACCATGATCGAGTTGTAGTCGTCGCCCGCATCTTGATAGGCCTTGGCCACTTCTTCGGCACCGATACCGGCGGTGGTGATGAAGCCACCGATGTAGTCGGTCACGCCGCTGTCTTTTGGCGCGACGAAATCGGCCAGGGAGAAGTTCGGCTTGCCGTCGGTCTTGATGATCTGCTGGCGCAGGTGGTGCAGCTTGGCAATCGGCTGGCCATCGTCGCCGTAGACTTCCAGGTCATCGTCCTGCACCTGGTTGGTCGGCCAGAAACCGAACACCGCTCGGGCGCTGATGAGTTTTTCGTCGATCAGCTTCTTGAGCATTTCCTGGGCGTCGGCGTACAGCGCGGTGGCGGCTTCGCCTACGACTTCATCGGTCAGGATGCGCGGGAACTTGCCCGCCAGGTCCCAGGAAATAAAGAACGGCGTCCAGTCGATGTACTCGGCCAGCACCTTGAGGTCGATATTGTCCAGCACCTTGGCGCCGGTAAAGCTCGGCACCACCGGGGTGTAAGTGCTCCAGTCGAACTGCGGTTTCTTGGCAATGGCGGCGGGGTAGCTCAGGCGCTCGGTGCGGGCGCTGCGGTTGGCGGTGCGCTCACGCACGTCCACGTACTCCAGGCGGGTCTTCTCGACGAAGCCGGCCTTCAGTTCCTTGGACAGCAATTGCGTGGCCACACCCACTGCGCGGGAGGCGTCGGTGACGTAGATCACCGCATCGTTGCTGTACTTGGGCTCGATCTTCACCGCCGTGTGCGCCTTGGAGGTGGTCGCGCCGCCGATCATCAACGGCAGGTGGAAATCCTGGCGCTGCATCTCGCGGGCCACGTGCACCATCTCGTCCAGGGACGGTGTGATCAGGCCGGAGAGCCCGATGATGTCGCACTTCTGCTCCTTGGCCACCTGTAGGATCTTCTCGGCCGGCACCATCACGCCAAGGTCGACGATGTCATAGCCGTTGCAACCCAGCACCACACCGACAATGTTCTTGCCGATGTCGTGCACATCGCCCTTGACCGTGGCCATCAAAATCTTGCCCTTGGCTTGCGGTTTGTCGCCTTTTTCCAGCTCGATGAACGGGATCAGGTGGGCCACGGCCTGTTTCATCACGCGGGCGGATTTCACCACCTGGGGCAGGAACATTTTGCCGGCGCCAAACAGGTCGCCAACGATGTTCATGCCGGACATCAGCGGGCCCTCGATCACTTCGATCGGGCGCGCGAACGACTGCCGGGATTCTTCGGTGTCTTCGACGATGTGCGTGGTGATGCCTTTGACCAGCGCGTGTTCCAGGCGCTTGTTCACCGGCCAGCCGCGCCACTCCTCGGTCTCGGCTTCCTTGACGCTGCCGTCGCCCTTGTACTTGTCGGCGATGGCGAGCAGGGCGTCGGTGCCGTCTGGCGTGCGGTTGAGCACCACATCTTCCACCGCGTCGCGCAGCTCGGCCGGGATCTGGTCATAGATCTCCAACTGGCCGGCGTTGACGATGCCCATGGTCAGGCCCGCGCGGATCGCATACAGCAGGAACACTGAGTGGATCGCTTCGCGCACCGGGTTGTTGCCGCGGAACGAAAACGACACGTTGGACACGCCGCCGGAGGTCAGCGCATACGGCAGCTCGTCGCGGATATAGGCGCAGGCGTTGATAAAGTCGACGGCGTAGTTGTTGTGTTCTTCGATACCGGTGGCGACCGCGAAGATGTTCGGGTCGAAGATGATGTCTTCCGGCGGGAAGCCCACTTCATTGACCAGGATGTCGTAGGAGCGTTTGCAGATTTCTTTCTTGCGCGCTTCGGTATCGGCCTGGCCGGCTTCGTCAAAGGCCATCACCACCACCGCGGCGCCGTAGCGCTTGCACAGCTTGGCGTGGTGGATGAACTGCTCGACGCCTTCCTTCATGCTGATGGAGTTGACGATGCCCTTGCCCTGGATGCACTTGAGGCCGGCTTCGATGACTTCCCACTTGGAGGAGTCAATCATGATGGGCACGCGGGAGATGTCCGGCTCGCCGGCAATCAGGTTGAGGAAGGTCACCATCGCCTTCTTCGAGTCCAGCATGCCCTCGTCCATGTTGATGTCGATCACTTGGGCGCCGGCTTCGACCTGCTGCAGGGCGACTTCCAGGGCTTCGGTGTAGTTGTCTTCACGGATCAGGCGGGCGAACTTGGCCGAACCGGTGATGTTGGTGCGTTCGCCGACGTTGACGAACAACGAGCTGCGATCAATGGTGAACGGCTCCAGGCCCGACAATCGGCAGGCCTTGGGGATGTCCGGGATCGGGCGCGGGGCGTAGCCGGCCACGGCCTTGGCGATGGCTTCGATATGGCCAGGGGTGGTGCCGCAGCAGCCGCCGACGATATTGAGGAAGCCACTCTGGGCAAACTCCTCGATGACCTTGGCGGTTTGTGACGGCAGTTCGTCGTACTCGCCGAATTCGTTGGGCAGGCCGGCGTTGGGGTGCGCGGACACGTGGGTGTTGGCCTTGTTGGACAACTCTTCCAGGTACGGGCGCAGTTCGCTGGCGCCCAGGGCGCAGTTCAGGCCTACCGAAATCGGCTTGGCGTGGGCCACCGAGTTCCAGAACGCTTCGGTGGTCTGGCCCGACAGGGTACGGCCGGAGGCGTCGGTGATGGTGCCGGAGATCATGATCGGCAGTTCGATATCCAACGCTTCGAAGACGCCTTGCACGGCGAAGATCGCGGCCTTGGCGTTGAGGGTGTCGAAGATGGTTTCGATCAGGATCAGGTCGGCGCCGCCTTCGATCAGGCCTTGGGTGGCCTCGGTGTAGTTCTCCACCAGTTCATCGAAGGTCACGTTGCGGTAGCCGGGGTTGTTCACATCCGGCGACAGCGAGCAGGTGCGGCTGGTCGGGCCCAGGACGCCGGCGACGAAGCGCGGCTTGGCCGGGTTCTCGGCGGTCTTGGCGTCGGCGATCTTGCGCGCCAGGCGTGCGCCTTCGACGTTCAGTTCATAGGCCAGCTCTTCCATGCCGTAGTCGGCCATGGAGATGCGCGTGGCGTTGAAAGTGTTGGTTTCGAGGATGTCGGCGCCGGCATCCAGGTAGGCTTTTTCGATGCCGCCGATGACGTCCGGGCGGGTGAGGACCAACAGGTCGTTGTTGCCCTTGACGTCGCTCGGCCAGTCGGCAAAGCGTTTGCCACGGTAGTCCTGCTCCTCCAGTTTATAGCTCTGGATCATCGTGCCCATGCCGCCGTCGAGGATCAGGATACGTTCCTTGAGGGCGTGGTGAAGGGCTTGCAGACGAGCGCTACGATCGGGCATGGGACTACTCTGGTCAGGCATTACGGAGGGCGTGGATCATAGCAAACCTGTGCGGATTTGCGGCATGCCTGGCTTTTGCATGAATATCGCTCATGTTGTTCAGGGGGGTGGCCCGGTAGAATCACCGGCAATTTTTCAGCGCACGCATTGAATCGGGACCGGATACATGTCACTTCGCCTCATCACTACTGCCGTCCTGGCACTGGTCGCCTGCGTTGCACAGGCCAATGGACTCGCCCCGGCGATTTCCTATACCCGCGACATTCAACCGATCTTTACCGAGAAGTGTGTGGCCTGCCATGCCTGCTACGACTCCGCCTGCCAGCTCAACCTGGGCAGTGCCGAGGGCGCGGCACGCGGCGCGAGCAAAATGCCGGTGTATGACGGCGAACGCAGCCAGGCCACGCCGACCACCCGTTTGTTTTACGACGCGTTTGGCAAGCAGGCCTGGCAGCAGAAGGGTTTCTATTCGGTGCTGGACGCCCAGGGCAGCCAGGCCGCGCTGATGGCGCGCATGCTGGAGTTGGGACATAACGCACCGCTGCAGCCGAATGCCAAGCTGCCAGACGAGATTGTGTTGGGCCTGAACCGCGAAAACATGTGCGCCACCCCCGGTGAGTTCAACGCCTACGCAGGCAGCCATCCCAAGGAAGGCATGCCGCTGGCGGTGACGGGCCTGACCGACCAGCAATACCAGACGCTGCAACGCTGGCTGGCGTCCGGCGCGCCGATTGATGAGCAGGGCCTGGCACCGAGTGCCAAGGAAGCCCTGCAGGTGCAGCAATGGGAAAACCTGCTCAACCAGCCTGGCGCCCGTGAAAGCCTGGTGGCGCGCTGGTTGTTCGAGCATTTGTTCCTGGCGCATATCTACTTTGAGAGCGGCGAACCGGGGCACTTCTTCCAATGGGTGCGCTCGCGTACGCCGAGCGGGCAGCCCATCGACCTGATCAGCACCCGTCGCCCCAACGACGACCCAGGCACGCGGGTGTACTACCGCCTGTGGCCGGTGCAGGGCGTGATCGTGCACAAGACCCACATCACCTATCCGTTTAGCGCGGCGAAAATGGCGCGAATCAAGGCGCTGTTCTATAGCGGCAACTGGCAGGTCAGCGCCTTGCCGGGTTATGGGCCCGGCCGGCGCGCCAATCCGTTCGACACCTTCGAGGCGATCCCGGCCAAGGCGCGCTACCAGTTCATGCTCGATAACGCCGAATACTTCGTGCGCACCTTCATTCGCGGGCCAGTGTGTCGTGGGCAGATCGCCACGGACGTGATCCGCGACAACTTCTGGACGCTGTTCCAGGACCCGGACCACGACCTGTACATCACCGATGCGCGTTATCGCGGGCAGGCCACGCCGTTGCTGGCCATGCCGGGGCAGAACGACGATGTGGGCAGTGTGCTGAGCCTATGGCTGGCCTATCGCGACAAGCGTAACCAGTACGAAGCGCTGCGCCGTGACAGTTATGCTGATCTGCCGCCACCGAGTTGGTCGAGCCTGTGGGCCGGTAACGACAATGCGCTGCTGAGCATTTTTCGCCATTTTGACAGCGCCTCCGTCAACAAAGGCCTGATCGGCGAAGTGCCACAGACGATGTGGCTGTTCGACTACCCGTTGTTGGAACGCACCTATTACCAGTTGGCGGTCAACTTCGACGTGTTTGGCAACGTCTCCCACCAAGCCCAGACCCGCCTGTACTTTGACCTGATCCGCAACGGTGCCGAGCAGAATTTCCTGCGTCTGATGCCGGCCGACTCCCGTGAAGACTTCCTGGACGATTGGTACCAGAACAGCGGCAAGATCAAGCTGTGGCTGGATTACGAAGCCATTGATGACGACAAACCCACGGGTCTGCACCTGAATGAACAGGACCCCAAACGCGACTTCGCCAACCAGTTGCTTGCCCGCTACGGCGACCTGAATGCCAGCCCGGACCCGATCAACCGTTGTTCTGGCGCCTATTGCTCGCGAGGCGGTATCGAGCCGGACTTGCAGGACGCCGAGCAGGCCCTCAGCCGGTTGACATCACGCCCGGCGGCCGGCCTCAAGGTCATCGAGCAATTGCCGGAGGCGACCCTGCTGCGCGTCGAGAGCCGCACCGGTAAGCGCGTGGTCTACAGCCTGTTGCGCAACCGTGCGCACAGTAACGTGGCGTTCCTGCTGGGTGAGGCCTATCGCTATCAACCGGGCCTGGACACCCTGACCATTTACCCTGGCGTGCTCAGCAGCTACCCGAACTTCATGTTCAACATTGCGGCCCAGGACGTGCCCGCGTTCGTGGCGCAAATGGAGCAGGCCAAGGATGCCAAGCAGTTCGAGAAGATCGTTGATCGCTGGGGCGTGCGCCGCAGTCATCCGTTGTTCTGGCAGTATTTCCACGATTTGTCGCAATACATCCGCGAGACCACGCCGGTGGAAGAGGGTGTGCTGGATATGAATCGCTATGAAAACCTCTGACTGGCGGGGTGCACCTTTTCCGACAAAAACACTCGGACTTTGTACCTCGGTAATAATTTGGCGTAAACTGCCAGCAAGCCTGTGAGGAGTTTCCATGACTGCCATAACCATTACCGACGCCGCCCACGATTACCTGGCTGACCTGCTGTCCAAGCAGAACACCCCAGGTATCGGCATCCGCGTCTTTATCACCCAGCCCGGTACCCAGTACGCCGAGACGTGCATTGCCTACTGCAAGCCCGGTGAAGAAAAACCTGAAGACACCGCCCTGGGGCTGAAAAGCTTCACCGCGTACATCGACCACTTCAGCGAAGCTTTTCTGGACGACGCCGTAGTTGACTACGCCACCGACCGCATGGGCGGCCAGTTGACCATCAAGGCGCCCAACGCCAAGGTTCCGAGCGTCAACGCCGACAGCCCGGTCAACGAGCGCATCAACTACTACCTGCAAACCGAGATCAACCCAGGGTTGGCCAGCCACGGCGGCCAGGTCAGCTTGATCGACGTGGTAGATGACGGTATTGCGGTGCTCAAGTTCGGCGGCGGTTGCCAAGGCTGCGGCCAGGCGGACGTGACGTTGCGCGAAGGCATCGAGCGCACCCTGCTGGAGCGCGTCCCGGAGCTCAAGGGCGTGCGCGACGTGACTGACCACACGCAGAAAGAAAACGCCTACTACTGAGTAAGGCGTTCACTGCGAAGAAAAAAACGGCGCCCCGTGAGCGCCGTTTTTTTTGCTTAAAATTCATGATCTTATGCAAGATATCTAACAGATACGATTAAGTGTGGGAGGGGGCTTGCCCCCGATAGTGTCATGTCAGCCGCCACATAAGACAGCTGATGCACCGCCATCGGGGGGGCAAACCATCTCCCACATTTTTTTATATTTATTAAGTTAAATCATAAGGTTGTAGGTTTTTTGTGAGGTAAAATGTCATGGTCGATAAAGGTGCGCATGCCCCGCCCGATACAGCGACGACTCACTGAAACTGTCATTCGCGAGTACCCGTCCCACGACGATCAACGCTGTGCGCCGAAACCCCTTGGTCGCCACCTTCTCTGCGATATCACTGAGGGTGCCCACCGCCCAATCCTGATCCGGCCAGGTCGCGCGATGCACCACGGCAATCGGGCAATCTGCGCCATAGTGCGGCAGCAGTTCGGCGACGATCTTTTCCAGATGATTGACCCCCAGATGAATCGCCATGGTCGTACCGTGGCGGGCCAAGCTGTCGAAATCTTCGCCGGTCGGCATGCTGGTCTTATCGGCATAGCGGGTCAGGATCACGCTCTGGGCGATGTCCGGCAGGGTCAGTTCGGTCTCAAGCAGCGCTGCACAGGCCGCTACGGCAGTGACGCCGGGGATGATCTGGAATGCAATGCCCAGCTCACGCAAATAGCGGATCTGCTCGCCAATCGCGCCATAAAGGCTTGGATCACCGGAGTGCACACGCGCCACGTCCTGGCCTTTGGCGTGGGCGGCCTTGATCAGGTCGATGATCTGCTCTAGATGCAGTTCGGCACTGTTGACCACCTGTTCTGCCTGATGACCCTCCAATACCGCCGCGGGCACCAGTGAGCCGGCATAGATGATCACCGGGCAGTTGCGGATCAACCGCTGGCCTTTGACGGTGATCAATTCCGGGTCGCCGGGGCCGGCGCCGATGAAGTAGACGGTCATGGAGAATTCCTGTGAAAAAAACGGACGAGCATGAATATTGCTCATGATCGAAGAGGTCGATTATCGGGGTTTTAACCGGCGCAGGCCAACGCAAAGGTGGCCTGGGCGGTTTTTTTGCGAGTGACCAGCAAGCGGGCAGAGCCGCTATAGAGGTGTTCGGCGAGCGCCAGGGCGGCGCTCTCGGCAATGCCGTAACAGCCAGTATGGGCAAACGCGACAGCGGATTTGTGGCTCAGCCGGTCGGCATACACGGCCAATTGTTCGGCGCTGAAGCACTGCAAAGGCAGCTCCAGCAACCGAGCCAGGGCGAGTAACCCTGGTTCATCCTGTTTGCGGTCGATACTGGCCAGCGCGGTGACGCGCTGGCGTTCAATGCCCGCCTCGGCGAGCGCGGTATCAAACAGCGCCAGCAGGGTGTCTACACCACAACCCCGCTGGCAACCCAGGCCGACCACGTAGGTCATGCCGAGTATTGGTCATCACGGTTGCGACGGAACAGCCAGGCACTGATCAGGCCAAGGGCCAGCCAGAACGCCACGTTGGTCAACTGCGAGGCGATCTTGAACTGCGCTTCGAGGGCTTGCGGCGCCAGCATCGAATGGGTTTCCGGCTGCGGTGCACCGATCACATGCGGCACCACCAGGATCGCCACGCCCAGGACTTTCAGTAGCCAGTTGCGACCAAACACGATCAGGGCAATACCCACAGCCGTCGAGGCAGCGGTGCCGATCCACCAGGTTTGGCGCAGCGCCAGGTCCGCGGCTGCCGTGCCCGGCAACTCGGGTGGCAGGCCCAGGGTTGGCGCCAGTACGAAGGTCGCATAACCGGCCAGGCCCCACAGCAGGCCTTGAGCCGTGCGGGTTGGGGCGCGCAACGTGTACAGGCCGGCCAGCATCAGTGCAAAACCGACCGCGACCACCAGGTTGCCACCGGTGGTGGACAGTACGCGCTGCCAGCCATCCTCCGGCTCCCAGGCTTCGGCGTCGTGGGTGTGTGCAGCGGCGCCAGCGGCGTGTTCATGCACCACTTCGGTTGCTGCAGGGGCCTTTTCAAAGGTCTCCGCCTGCAGAATCAGCGGCGCGACCCAGAAACTTTGCAGCAGGGTCAGCAGCAGTGCGGACAGCAGGCCGGTGAAACCTGCGGTTTGGGCAATACGCTTGATCATGTCGGCAGGTCTCAGTGGCACGGGAACGCAGCGCTATGGCGAGTATCGTGGGCAGCGTTGTGCACCGCCTCGATATGCGAAAAACCGGCGAAATACACCAGGCACGCGCCGAGGATCGACGCACCGATGGCGGCGGTCAGGCGTTGGCTCAGGGTAGAAGTGCTGCTGGCGGAGTGCGAAGTGCTGCTGATGATCGACATGGCGCGTCCCTTTCAGGTGTCTTGCGTGAAACGAGCGCATGAAAACCCCGCGAGCCAGGCACGCAGGGTTTCGAACAGCGCCCGCCCACCGCGGGTTTGTTATCTGATTTTTTCGGGCCGGTCTCCGGGCTTGCGAGGGACACAGGGTCTATTAAGCATCGCCTTCCCATGCCGTAATGGCACAGTGGATCTGACGCTTCACTCGCTTACCGTTGCGGGGGCAGCACCGGACTGGTCATGCGCGCATGATTTACCGGTTTCCCGTTTCACCCTGTGAAGGGCACCCGAAACAAGATGTGTAGGAGAGCATGGGCAGTGGGCGGGCGTCAAATAGAAGACTGACGCCCCGCGGTTTACGGCAGGCGTTCCAGTGGATGTTGATCAGGCAGGGCGATGGGGCGAGTAAGAGGTCGCCATGCGTGCGTACGTAATATCGGACAAATTAAACCTGTCGTCTGGTTTGGTTGTATGCAAGAACGCATCGGGCGTTATATCCAAGTGACGAAGCAGGTAAGGTCGATTAAGAAGTTCTTTGGCAACGGCTGTTGCATTATAGGAGAAATCTCTAGTGCTCCGTATTTCGCGTGCAGCCTCTCGCAGTTCGTTAAAGTTTACATATTCATCGTTAGCACCCTCGGCGAACTCGCGAAAATAAACTCTAACTTGCCCCAGCAAAGACCCATCGCTAAGACTTTTGAAGTCTCCAGCGATAATAGCGACATTGTTCCAGGTTGCCTCGATGTAGGGCTTTACACGGATGTGTGTAAAGAGTGACGTCATTAGGTCTGGGCGGCTGATGACCTCCTTCGCAAGCTCTATTTGCTCTTGTTTGGCATCTCGTCCGTCGTGTAGTTTGCCTGCCGCCATCTTTTTTAGGTCGGTCAAGTGAAAGCTGTTGCGTGCCTTGCCGTCCGGGCCTTCCAGGTCGCGGAAATGGTCCAACAGTTCTTTGGCCAGCAACGGGTTGCTGTAGTTCTCGAAAAAAGTAATGTCTGATGGTTTTTTTTGTGCCGCTGCGAGGGGCAGAGAATCAGTCTTGGGGTGTACGTTGCCAGTCACTTCGATCGATGCCGAAGGGAGGGGGCAGTAGTTTGAGTGCGTATTGAAAATTCCATAGTGTTTTTGTCCGAGTTGGGTATGCTGGGTTGAACTTCGTCTATTGGCAACGCTGCTCCGAGGATGGGTGGTGTTTTTCGATATTTCTGTTCCCTGTACTCATTTGGGAACTGATTGCGTTAAGTTACAGCGCTTCGTCAATTCGTATGGACTAAATAATTAGTCTGACTTCAAGGCGAGCTTTTACATAAGTTGCTCACTATTGCCGTCTGCACTGATATCAAAGGTTCTGAACCAAACGCCTAATGATGGGCGTCCGTTTTCAACCCCTGGATAGTGTTCAAGCGGGCGGTCTGGCCGTTTCGACATTGACCCGCTCTCACTCACTGCGTAGCCTTGCACCCTCGAGGTTCTTCAGCTCAGGCCGAAGCTAAGAAGGGAACGCGGTTCAAGCCGCGGCTGCCCCCGCAACTGTGAAGGGTTTATCCGACTGCCACGCCACTGCCATAAACGGCGGGAAGGCGCAGCCGGCGCCGGTCTCACGACCCGCAAGCCCCAAGCCAGGAGACCTGCCTCGCAACTGATTTTCCAATTCAACCGGGCGGGGTGATCCGGTGACGAAATCCGCTTCTGCGCAATGCCGCAGGGCCTATCGTCCCGTATGCCCGCCCCAAAGGGCATCCGATGAAAACACTGGCCAAACTCCCCGTCACTATCGTCACCGGCTTCCTTGGCTCGGGCAAAACCACCTTGCTGCGCCATATGCTCGATAACGCCCAGGGCCGCCGCATTGCCGTGATCGTCAACGAATTCGGCGAGTTGGGCATTGACGGTGAAATCCTCAAGCAGTGCTCCATCGGCTGCACCGAAGAAGAAGCCAACGGCCGCGTGTACGAGTTGGCCAACGGCTGCCTGTGCTGCACCGTGCAGGAAGAGTTCTTCCCGGTGATGCGCGAACTGGTCGCCCGTCGCGGGGACCTTGACCATATCCTTATCGAAACCTCGGGCCTGGCCCTGCCAAAACCGCTGGTGCAAGCCTTCCAGTGGCCGGAAATCCGCAGCGCCTGCACGGTTGACGCGGTGATCACCGTGGTCGACAGCCCGGCCGTGGCCGCCGGCACCTTTGCCGCGTTCCCCGATCAAGTGGATGCTCAGCGCAAACTCGACCCGAACCTGGACCACGAATCGCCGCTGCACGAGCTGTTCGCCGACCAACTGGCCAGCGCCGACCTGGTCATTCTCAATAAATCCGACCTGATCAGCGCCGAAGACCTGGCCCGTGTACGCCTTGAAGTCGCCGAAGAACTGCCGCCTGCTGTGAAAATCATCGAGGCCAGCAGCGGTCGTGTGCCTCTGGACGTGTTGATTGGCCTGGGCGCAGGCTCCGAAGAACACATCGACGGTCGCCACAGTCACCACGACCATCACCACGAAGGTGAAGACGATCATGATCATGACGCGTTCGATTCGATCTCCATCGACCTGCCTCAGGCCGACGAAGCGCTGCTGCTCGACGCCTTGACCCAACTGGTGGTGCAACACGGCATCCTGCGCGTCAAAGGCTTCGCCGCGATCCCGAACAAGCCGATGCGCCTGTTGATCCAGGGCGTGGGCACGCGTTTCGACAAGCACTTCGACCGCGCCTGGACGGCCGATGAAGCACGTATCACGCGCCTGGTTTTGATCGGCCAAGACCTGGACGCGGCGGGCCTTGAAGCGCAATTGCGCGCTGCGCTCAGCGTTTAACCCATGCACCTGCTCAGGACCCAGCCCGGTGGTTTCGTCGCGGACGACAATATTGCCGACCTTGGCCAAACGCCCGCCGAACTGGTGATCCTGTGCAGCGGTGATTCCAGCCTGGCGCTGCTGGCCGAAGCGGCCCAGCAGTTGCCCGACGATTACCCCAGCCTGCGCCTGGCCAACCCGATGCAGGTGCAGAACCACGCCTCGGTCGACCTGTATGTCGATGAGGTACTGCGCCATGCCAAGGTCATCCTGATTTCCCTGCACGGTGGCATCGGTTACTGGCGCTACGGCATCGAGCGCTTGGTGGAATTGGCCGAGCGCGGCGTGCAACTGATCCTGGTGCCGGGGGATGATCGCCCGGACCCGGAACTCAGCAGCCTGAGCACGGTTAACGCCCAACAGCGCGACCGCCTGTGGCAGTTCCTGCGCCAGGGCGGCCTGGGCAACGCGCTGGATTTTTATCGCTGCCTGGCCAGCGCTTACCTGGACCGCGACTATGCGTGGGCCGAGCCGCAAACCTTGGCGCGCACTGCTATTTATCACCCGCACAAAGCCAATGCCCGTCTCAATGACTGGCAAGCGGATTGGCACGCCGATCATCCTGTGGCAGCGGTGCTGTTCTACCGCTCCCACTTGCAGGCGGCCAATACCGGTTTTATTGACGTGTTCTGCCAGCGCTTGCAGGCGGCGGGCCTCAACCCGTTGCCGATGGCGGTGGCCAGCTTGAAAGAACCCGGCTGCCTTACGGTAGTCGAGGATTTGCTGGATGAAGTGCGCGCGTCGGTGATTCTGAATACCACCGGCTTCGCCCAATCGAGCCCCGAAGCCCCGCATTTGCGCCCGTTTCGCCGCAATATTCCAGTGATCCAGGCGATTTGCGCCCAAGACAACCAGCCCGGCTGGGAGGCCAGCGAGCAAGGCCTGGGCCCGCGTGACCTGGCGATGCACATTGCCTTGCCGGAGTTGGACGGGCGCATCATCAGCCGCCCGATCAGTTTCAAGGACCTGGCCTGGCGCAGCGAGCGCAGCCAGTCGGACGTGGTGTGCTACCGCGCCGCGCCCGAACGCATGGATTTTGTCGCCGAACTGGCACGCCGCTGGGTCGAGCTGGCGCGGGTGCCGAATGCAGATAAACGCATCGCACTGATCCTCGCCAACTACCCGACCCGCGACGGCCGTATCGGTAACGGTGTCGGCCTGGACACCCCGGCGGCGGCGCTGAATATCCTGCGGGCGTTGCAGGCTGAAGGTTACCCGGTGCCCGCAGTATTGCCGGAAAACGGCACCGCCTTGATCCATGATTTGCTGGGCGGCGTCACCAACGATCTGGACAGCCTGGACCTGCGCCCGTGCCACCAAAGCCTGGGCCTGGATGACTATGAGGTGATGTTCAAGCGCCTGCCTGAAGCCAACCAACAGGCCGTGCTGGAACGCTGGGGCACACCCCATAACGATCCGATGTTCCGCGACGGCCGCCTGATGATCGCTGGCCTGCGCCTTGGCCTCACGTTCGTCGGCATTCAGCCTGCACGGGGCTACCAGGTAGACGCCAGCGCGGTGTACCACGACCCGGACCTCGTGCCGCCCCATGGCTACCTGGCGTTCTATTTTTGGCTGCGCCACACCTACGGTGCCCATGGCGTGATCCATGTGGGCAAGCATGGCAACCTGGAATGGCTGCCGGGCAAGGGCGTGGGCCTGTCGGAAAATTGCTGGCCTGACGCGTTGCTGGGGCCGCTACCGAACATCTACCCGTTTATCGTCAACGACCCAGGCGAGGGGGCCCAGGCCAAGCGTCGCACTCAGGCCGTGATCATCGACCACCTGATGCCGCCGCTGACCCGCGCCGAAACCTACGGCCCACTGCGTAACCTTGAGCTGTTGGCAGATGAATACTACGAAGCCCAATTGCTTGACCCACGCCGCGCCCGTGAGCTGCAAAAAGACATCCTCAAGCTGGTGCGCGAAACCCGCATCGACCAGGAGCTTGAACTGGATGGCGACGCCGATGCTGCGATCTGGCTGCCGCGCCTGGACACCTACCTGTGTGACTTGAAGGAGTCGCAGATCCGCGATGGCCTGCATATCTTCGGTGAGTCGCCTGAAGGCCGCTTGCGCATTGATACCTTGCTGGCCTTGCTGCGCATCCCCCGTGGCGATGGCCGTGGCCCGCAATCGAGCCTGTTGCGTGTGTTGGCCAAGGCCTTTGAGTTGGGTTTCGATCCGCTCGACTGCGCCTTGGCCGAGCCATGGACCGGTCGCCGCCCGGCGGTGTTGCAGGCGATCGACGCACAGCAATGGCGCACGGCCGGGGATACCCGCGAGCGCCTGGAACTGTACGCGGCGCGCTTGATCGAGCAGGCGTTGGAAGGCCCGCTTGAACAGCTGGAAGAGCTCGGCTGGGAAGACGTGAAGGCGGTCATCGAAAGCCTGCGCATCGTCGTGGCACCGCGCCTGGACGCCTGCGGCCCGGCGGAAATGCGCGGTTTGCTGGATGCCCTCAGTGGCCGCTTCGTCCCGGCCGGCCCGAGTGGCGCGCCGAGTCGGGGCCGTCTGGATGTGCTGCCCACTGGGCGCAACTTCTTTACCGTCGATGTGCGCAACCTGCCCACCACCACGGCCTGGCGCATCGGCTTCCAGTCAGCCAACCTGATTCTTGAGCGGCATTTGCAGGACCACGGCGATCATTTGCGCCAGTTGGGCCTGTCAGTGTGGGGCACCGCGACCATGCGCACCGGCGGTGATGATATCGCCCAGGCCATGGCGCTGATGGGCGTGCGCCCGGTGTGGGCCACGGGCAGCCAGCGGGTCGACGATTTTGAGATCCTGCCGGTCAGTTTGCTGGACCGCCCGCGTGTGGATGTGACGCTGCGCGTGTCCGGGTTCTTTCGCGATGCGTTCGCCAACCTGATCCGCCTGTTCGATGCGGCGGTGCAGGCGGTGGCGGCCCTTGATGAGCCGGACGACATGAACCCGCTGGCGGCCAAGGTGCGCAGCGAACGTGAAGCGTTGCTCAAGTCCGGCCTGGACGAAGAAACCGCCGCGAAACAAGCCGGTTGGCGCATCTTCGGCGCCAAGCCCGGTGCCTATGGTGCGGGTGTGCAGGGCGCGATTGACGGTCGCTTGTGGCAAAGCCGCGAGGACCTCGCCGAGGTTTACCTGAACTGGGGCGGCTACGCCTATGGCGCTGCCGACGAAGGCACCGCCGCCCGCGAGCAATTCGCCCAACGCCTGAGCCAAGTGCAGGCCGTGCTGCAAAACCAGGACAACCGCGAACACGACCTGCTCGACTCCAACGATTACTACCAGTTCCAGGGCGGCATGCTCGCCGCCGTGGAAACCCTGAGTGGTGACAAGGCCGCCAGTTATCACGGCGATCACAGCCAGCCGGACTTGCCCAGGATTCGCACCTTGAAGGAAGAGCTGAACCGGGTGATCCGCTCCCGCGCCGCCAACCCCAAGTGGATCGACGGCGTGAAGCGTCATGGCTATAAAGGCGCGTTTGAAATGGCGGCGACCGTGGACAATCTGTTCGCTTTCGACGCTACCACTGCGCTGATCGACGATCATCAATACGCCTTGCTCGCCGACGCCTACCTGCTCGACCCCGACACCCGAGCCTTTGTGCAACAGCACAACCCCGCTGCATTACGCGACATGACCGAGCGCATGCTGGAAGCGCAGCAGCGTGGCCTGTGGCAGGAGCCAGGGGCGTACCGTGAGGCGCTGGAAAACCTGTTGCTGGATATAGAAGAAGACAGCTAGGGCTTGGACTTTCGCTGTTTGTGTCAATCCTGTTTGTTGAGGCGAACAGGCTTTTTTGGGGTGAGCGGGCTTGCCCCGCGCTGGGGCGCGAAGCGGCCCCAAGACAATGCAACTCGGTTTGTCTGGAAAAACGGGGGTGGCTTTGATGGGGCGGCTGCGCCACCCAGCGCGGGGCAAGCCCGCTCACCACAACAAGCGCACCCACCCGACAGGGCAGTTCACTAAGACAAGCCTGTTTATCCAGGATGATTGCCTGTACTGCAGAATTTAAAGAGAGCTCGGATGACTGATATTCCCCATTTCCCGCTGTCCGCCGTGGTCGGTGCCGACGCTTTGAAACTGGCGCTGTGCCTGACCGCCATCGACCCGAAGATCGGCGGCGTACTGATCGAAGGCCCGCGTGGCATGGCCAAGTCCACACTGGCTCGTGGCCTGGCGGACCTGCTTGCCAGCGGCCAGTTTGTCACCCTGCCGTTGGGGGCGACCGAGGAGCGCCTGGTCGGCACTCTGGACCTGGATGTTGCTCTGGGCGAAGGCCGTGCGCAGTTCTCGCCAGGCGTACTGGCCAAGGCCGATGGCGGCGTGCTGTATGTCGATGAAGTCAACTTGCTGCCCGACCACTTGGTTGACTTGCTGCTGGACGTGGCCGCCAGTGGCACCAACCTGATCGAGCGCGACGGTATTTCCCACCGGCATTCGGCGCGTTTTGTGCTGATCGGCACCATGAACCCGGAGGAGGGCGAGTTGCGTCCGCAACTGCTCGACCGTTTCGGTTTCAACGTGGCCTTGAGCGGGCAGACCGTGCCGGCGCAGCGTGGGCAGATCATTCGTCGGCGCCTGGATTTCGACAGTGACGCGGTTGCATTTTGCGCGCAATGGGCCGAACCACAGGCGGCCTTGCGCGAGCGGTGTACCCGGGCGCGGGCGCGGCTCGCCAGCATCGCCTTGGACGATCAGGCGTTGGCGCAGATCACCGAGCGTTGTTTTGCCGCCGGTGTGGATGGTTTGCGCGCGGACCTGGTCTGGCTGCGTGGCGCCAGGGCGCATGCGGCGTGGCGCGGTGCGGATGAGATTGCCGAGGAGGATATCGACGCAGTGGCCGAGTTTGCCTTGCGCCATCGGCGCCAGGAACAGTCGCCTCCGGCCAGTCCGCCGCCTGAAGGCCAATCACCCAAACCCTGCGACACCTCTCCTGGTCAAGGCCAATGGGGTGATATGCCTGCACCGCCACTGCCTACCGGCGCTCGCCGCGAAGTCCCCACCTGGCCAAAAAAGCCCTAGGCATCCGCCCCCGACCTGACGCGGGGGCGGATGCGCGGCCCAAGGCAGGGCGACTGGACAGAGGCAGGCAGGGCAAGGCGCGCAGCGCGCAACAGGGCTCGATCAACTGGCCGGGCACTTTGCTCGGTGGTCGGCCGCAGTCCCGTGAGGATCTGCTGTTTCACCTGCGCAGCCGGCCCGCGCAGGAGCTGTGGCTGGTGATTGTCGACGCATCGGCCTCCACTCGGCGTCATCATGCGTTGAGCGATGCCAAGGGCTTGCTCGCCCAGCTGTTTGATGATGCTTATCGACAGCGCGCGCGCATGGCGTTGTTGACGGCCAGCGGGCAATCGCCCAAATGGCAGGTGCAGGGTTTGAAGGCAGCGAAGAGCATGGCCGGTTGGCTGGAGCAGCTTGGTGCGGGCGGTGGCACGCCGTTGCTGGCGGCACTGACCGAGGCCGGGCATTGGCTGGCGGCGCGGCGCAGGCGTTATCCAGCTGAGCAGCAGAAGTTGCTGGTGATTACCGATGGCCGGCTCAAGGACATTGCCGGGCTGCCTTTGTTGGAATGTTCAGGGTTGCTGGTGGATATCGAGCGTGGGCCGATCCGACTGGGGCGTGCGCGGGAGCTGGCGGCTGGGTTGCAGTTGGATTATCGGCATATCGATAGGGTGTAGTGCCGGTGGCGCGGCCATCGGGGGCAAGCCCCTCCCACATTTTGGAGTGCGTTTCAAATGTGGGAGGGGGCTTGCCCCGATGAGGTCATCACCTACACCTCAGATCTATCAGCCAGCCCCCGGCACATTCGGCCAAAGATCCGCCACCAGAAACAATCGCTGCGCTTCCTCCCACTCATCACCGTTCTGCACCAGCCGCACCAACAACTGCGCCGGCGCCAGCCACGCATGGCGCGGCAGGGGTTGCCAGCGGCCCGGTGCGTTGGCGCTGACAAAGGCTGGCCAATCCCGTTGATGCAACCAACGCCCACGCAAATGCTGCGGGTGAGCACCGTCGGGTGGGCCGGCAAGACCGGGCCAGGGATAGAGCAAATACCCACCCAGCCACAAATGCGCATCGAACTGCTGGATATCCAGCGCCGCCAATACTTCGCGGCTTTCCGCTCGCGCCGAAATCGGCAGTTGATGCTGGGCCAGGTGCGCCAGCTTGCGGTCCAGCCGGTCATGGCAACCGGGCCCCAGCCACTGCGCCGTGTCTTGGCCATTGCCGTCCTGCGGCCCCAGATAGAGCTTGATCGCCAGTTCCAGGTGGTGCACGCCATCGCGGTCGCGCAGCAGCATGTCCAGCTCACCCAGCGTATGCCCTGCGCGGCGGATCGGCAGGTTGGCGGCGAGCAATTCCACACCCGGCGCGTGCTGCACGGCGAATTGCCACAGCCGTTCGTAATACAGACCCAGGCGCCGTGTGCGGGCCAGGCTCAGCCAATGCTGCAAGGCGCTGCTGTCGTGGTCCAATTGCCGTAACCAGTGTTCCAGAAGATGGGGCGCCTGCACCCAGTCACTGCCTGCCAGCGGGTGGCGCTGCGGCCAAGGCGTTTGCGCGAGCATCGGCGGGGCAAGCACCACCCACGCCAGGTCGCGCACCTCGGGGTGACGCAATTGACGGGGTAAGGCGTGCAAGTCGGGGAATACGGTCATGGTCCGAGCATAGCCTTTTAAGCTGAATGCAGTTGCCTGGGAAGCGCTGAGAACCATTGTCATCAAGGCTTCACGGCGACAAAGGATTTTGCCTCACGCGGCCTTTCGCCCATAATCGTTTCTTTTTTGCCATACCCCACGTCCCGCAGGAGCCCCATGGAGCACTTTCGCAATATCGGCATTATCGGTCGCCTGGGCAGTACCCAGGTGTTGGACACCGTCCGCCGGCTGAAAAAATTCCTGCTCGAACGCCACCTGCATGTGATCCTCGAAGACACCATCGCCGAAATTCTCCCCGGCCACGGCCTGCAAACCTCGTCGCGCAAGATGCTTGGCGAAGTGTGCGACATGGTCATCGTGGTCGGCGGCGACGGCAGCCTGCTCGGCGCGGCACGGGCTCTGGCGCGGCATAACGTGCCGGTGCTGGGGATCAACCGGGGCAGCCTGGGGTTCCTCACCGATATCCGCCCGGATGAGCTGGAAGTCGAAGTGGCCAAGGTGCTCGACGGCCATTACCTGGTGGAGAACCGGTTCCTGCTGCAAGCCGAAGTGCGCCGCCACGGCGAGGCCATCGGCCAGGGCGACGCGCTCAACGATGTGGTGCTGCACCCCGGCAAGTCCACGCGCATGATCGAGTTCGAGCTCTACATCGACGGCCAGTTCGTGTGCAGCCAGAAGGCCGACGGCCTGATCGTCGCCACACCGACCGGCTCCACCGCCTATGCGCTCTCTGCCGGTGGCCCGATCATGCATCCCAAGCTGGATGCCATTGTGATCGTGCCGATGTACCCCCATATGTTGTCCAGCCGGCCGATCGTGGTCGATGGCAACAGTGAGCTGAAAATCGTGGTGTCCAAAGACATGCAGATCTACCCGCAGGTTTCCTGTGATGGGCAGAACCATTTCACCTGCGCCCCCGGCGACACCATCACCGTGAGCAAAAAGGCGCAGAAGCTGCGGTTGATCCACCCGCTGGACCACAACTATTACGAAGTGTGCCGTACCAAGCTGGGCTGGGGCAGCCGCTTGGGGGGTGGAGGCGACTGATGCTCGATCCCGCGCGTAGCTACGACCTGATTGGTGACGTGCACGGCTGCGCTCATACCCTTGAGCACTTGCTCGACCAAATGGGTTACCACAAGCAGGGCGGCACCTGGCGCCATCCGTCGCGCATGGCGGTGTTCCTTGGCGATATCATCGACCGCGGCCCGCGCATTCGCGAGGCGCTGCATATCGTCCATGACATGGCCGTGGCTGGCCAGGCACTGTGCATCATGGGCAACCACGAGTTCAACGCCCTGGGCTGGGCCACGCCGGCACCGCCGGGCAGTGGCCGGCAGTTCGTGCGTGAGCACACGCCGCGGCATGAACGGCTGATCCACGAGACCCTGACCCAGTTCGCGCATCACCCGGCTGACTGGCATGACCTCCTCGGCTGGTTCTACGACATGCCGCTGTTTGTCGACGCCGGGCGTTTTCGCGTGGTGCATGCGTGCTGGGACGAGGGTTTCATCCAGCCGCTGCGTGCGACGTTCCCGGATGGCTGCATCGACCAGCACTTCCTGCAGGCCGCCGCCGTACCGGGCAGCTTTGCCTGCAATGCGTTTGACCGCCTGCTGCGCGGCACCGACATGCGCCTGCCCGATGGCCTGACGCTGACCGGTGGCGACGGCCTGACGCGCTCGTTCTTTCGCACCAAGTTCTGGGAAGATGACCCGAAGACCTACGGCGACATCGTGTTCCAACCCGATGCACTGCCTGAGCCTGTGGCGCGCACGCCACTGACCTCGACCGAAAAAAATTCACTGCTGCGCTACGGCGTCGACGAGCCCTTGCTGTTCGTCGGCCACTACTGGCGCAGCGGCAAACCGGCGCCGATCCGTCCCAACCTGGCCTGCCTGGACTACAGCGCGGTGTTGTACGGCAAGCTGGTGGCGTATCGACTGGACCAGGAAACGTGCCTGGATCCGAACAAATTCGTATGGGTCGACGTTGAACGCCCAGAGGTCATCAAATGAGTACCGTGGCTGTATTGCGCTTGCCCCTGAATGTTGACCTGGGCGGCTTCGTCAAATTGCTGCAACGCATGCAAGTGCCCCATCGCGTCAGCGAGGAAGCGGGCGAGCAGGTGCTGTGGGTGCCCGAGAGCATCAGCGACGATGTGCGCGTGCTGTATCAGCGCTTTCCCGCCGGCGACCCGGACAAGCAACTGGATATTCCCGAACAGCCGCTCGCTGCCCGCCCAGGCTTTATCCAGCAAGTACGCTACAGCCCGGTGACGGCGTTGGTGCTGCTGGCGAGCATCATTGTCGGCGCCGTGACCCTGTTGGGCGAAAACCTGCAAACCATGGCCTGGCTGACGTTCCTGCCGTTCCAGATCACGGGCGAGTACATCCAGTTCACGACCCTGGCCGACAGTTTTGCGTCGGGGCAGTGGTGGCGGTTGGTGACGCCGATGCTGATCCATTTCGGCATCCTGCACCTGGCCATGAACGGTATGTGGTACTGGGAACTGGGGCGGCGCATCGAAGCGCGCCAGGGCAGTATCAACCTGCTGGGGCTGACCCTGTTGTTCAGCCTGGTCTCCAACTACGCTCAATATGCCTACGGCGGCCCCGGCTTGTTTGGTGGGTTGTCCGGCGTGTTGTACGGCCTGCTCGGGCATTGCTGGATCTTTCAACTATTGTCGCCCAACCCAGCCTATCGCTTGCCCCGTGGGGTGCTGGTGATGATGCTGGTATGGCTGGTGCTCTGCCTGTCGGGGCTGGTCTCGATGATCGGCTTCGGCGAAATCGCCAACGCGGCCCATGTGGGCGGCTTGGTTATCGGTTGCCTGACGGGTTTGCTGGGCGGGCTATACAACCGCCGCAAATCTTCTATTTGATAAGGAAGAGCCTTATGTCCTCTTTTGCTGAAATGATCGAAAACATCACGCCGGATATCTACGAGAGCCTCAAGCTCGCCGTGGAAATCGGCAAGTGGTCCGATGGCCGCAAGCTCACCGCCGAACAGCGTGAACTGTCCCTGCAAGCGGTGATCGCCTGGGAAATCCAGAACCTGCCGGAAGACCAGCGCACCGGCTACATGGGCCCGCAGGAATGCGCGTCCAAGTCCGAGCCGGTGGCGAACATCCTGTTCAAGTCGGATGCGATCCATTGATTGAAATTGGTCGCGGTGCAGTCAGCAAAATGTCGGCGCAACTCGGTGAGCCGACCGTTCAATATGCGTTTCGCCTGGGCGATACCGAGGTGCCGGTCAACCCGTTGATCGGCACTCATGTGCGCCTGGAGTACCTCGGTGCCATCCATTGCAGCCATTGTGGTCGCAAGACCAAGACCAGCTTCAGCCAGGGTTATTGCTACCCGTGCATGACCAAGCTGGCCCAGTGTGACCTGTGCATCATGAGCCCGGAGCGTTGCCACTACGACGCCGGAACCTGCCGTGATCCAGGCTGGGGTGAGCAGTTTTGCATGACCGATCATGTGGTGTACCTGGCCAACTCGTCGGGGATCAAGGTTGGCATCACCCGCGCCACCCAACTGCCGACGCGCTGGCTGGACCAGGGCGCGAGCCAGGCGCTGCCGATCATGCGCGTCGCCACGCGCCAGCAGTCTGGTTTCGTCGAAGATGTGTTGCGCAGCCAAGTGGCTGACAAGACCAACTGGCGCGCATTGCTCAAGGGTGATGCGCCACCTGTGGACCTCAAGCAGGTGCGTGATGAACTGTTGGCCACCTGTGCCGAAGGCCTGGAAAACTTGCAGGAACGCTTTGGCCTGCAAGCCATCCAACCGGTAACCGACATCGAGCCGATTGAGATTCGCTACCCGGTGGAGCAGTATCCGGCCAAGATCGTCAGCTTCAACCTGGACAAGAACCCGATTGCCGAAGGCACGCTGCTGGGGATCAAGGGCCAATACCTGATCTTTGACACCGGCGTTATCAATATTCGCAAGTACACGGCCTACCAGCTCGCCGTGCATCAGTAAAAGGATGCCACCCATGCGCACCGAACAACCGAAGATGATTTACCTGAAGGACTATCAGGCGCCGGACTACCTGATCGACGAGACGCACCTGACCTTCGAGTTGTTCGAGGACCATAGCCTGGTCCACGCGCAGCTGGTGATGCGCCGTAACCCGGAGCGCGGCGCTGGTTTGCCGCCGCTCGTGTTGGATGGCCAGCAGCTTGAGCTGTTGAGCGTGAACCTGGCCGACCAGGAGCTGACGGACGCCGACTATCAACTGACCGACAGCCACCTGACCGTGCATCCCAAGAGCGACACCTTCACCCTCGACACCACGGTCAAGATCCACCCGGAAACCAACACCGCCCTGGAAGGCCTGTACAAATCCAGCGGTATGTTCTGTACCCAGTGCGAGGCTGAAGGTTTCCGCAAGATCACCTATTACCTCGACCGCCCGGACGTGATGAGCACCTTCACCACCACGGTGATCGCCGAGCAGCACAGTTACCCAGTGCTGCTGTCCAATGGCAACCCGATTGCCAGCGGGCCTGGCGAAGACGGCCGCCATTGGGCCACCTGGGAAGACCCGTTCAAGAAACCCGCTTATCTGTTTGCCCTGGTGGCCGGGGATTTGTGGTGCGTCGAAGACAGCTTCACCACCATGACCCAGCGTGAGGTGGCGCTGCGCATCTACGTCGAGCCGGAAAACATCGACAAGTGCCAGCACGCCATGACCAGCCTGAAAAAATCCATGCGCTGGGACGAAGAAACCTACGGCCGCGAGTACGACCTCGACATCTTCATGATCGTCGCGGTCAACGACTTCAACATGGGCGCGATGGAGAACAAGGGCCTCAATATCTTCAACTCCAGCGCCGTGCTGGCCCGCGCCGAAACCGCCACCGACGCCGCGCACCAGCGCGTCGAGGCGATTGTTGCCCACGAATATTTCCACAACTGGTCGGGCAACCGCGTGACCTGCCGCGACTGGTTCCAGTTGTCGCTCAAGGAAGGCTTTACCGTATTCCGCGACTCGGGCTTCTCGGCTGACATGAACTCGGCCACGGTCAAGCGCATCCAGGACGTGGCGTACCTGCGTACCCACCAGTTCGCCGAAGACGCTGGCCCGATGGCCCATGCGGTGCGTCCGGACAGCTTTATCGAAATCTCCAACTTCTACACCCTGACCGTGTACGAAAAAGGCTCGGAAGTGGTCGGTATGATCCACACCTTGCTCGGCGCTGAAGGCTTCCGCAAAGGCAGCGACCTGTACTTCGAGCGCCACGATGGCCAGGCCGTGACCTGCGACGATTTCATCAAGGCCATGGAAGACGCCAACGGCGCCGACCTCAGCCAGTTCAAGCGTTGGTACAGCCAGGCCGGCACGCCGCGTCTGGCGGTGAGCGAGTCCTACGACGCCGCAGCCAAGACTTACAGCCTGACCTTCCGCCAGAGCTGCCCTGCCACCCCGGACAAGGTCGAGAAACTGCCGTTCGTGATTCCGGTCGAGCTGGGTTTGCTGGACGGGAAGGGCGCCGGTATTGCGTTGCGTCTCGCCGGTGAAGCGGCGGCTGGCGGCACGTCCCGCGTGATTTCGGTGACTGACGCCGAGCAGACCTTCACCTTTGTCGATATCGCCGAACAGCCGTTGCCTTCGCTGCTGCGCGGCTTCTCGGCGCCGGTGAAACTGAGCTTTCCATACAGCCGCGATCAGTTGATGTTCCTGATGCAGCACGACAGCGATGGCTTCAACCGTTGGGATGCCGGCCAGCAACTGTCGGTGCAGGTGTTGCAGGAACTGATCGGCCAGCATCAGGCGGGCCAGGCGTTGAAGATGGATCAGCGCTTGATCGACGCACTGCGTACGGTATTGAGCGATGAAACCCTCGACCAGGCCATGGTTGCAGAAATGCTGTCGTTGCCGGGTGAAGCCTACCTGACGGAAATCAGCGAAGTGGCGGATGTCGATGCCATCCACGCCGCCCGTGAGTTTGCACGCCAGCAATTGGCCGACAATCTGTTCGAAGGCCTGTGGCTGCGTTATCAGGCCAATCGTGAACTGTCCAAGCAAACGCCGTATGTCGCGGCGGCCGAGCACTTTGCCCGTCGTGCGTTGCAGAACATCGCACTGTCATACCTGATGCTCAGCGCCAAGCCCGAAGTGCTGGCGGCGACGCTGGATCAGTTCGACACCAGCGATAACATGACCGAGCGGTTGACCGCGTTGGCGGTGCTGGTGAACTCGCCGTTCGACGCTGAAAAAGCCCAGGCCTTGGCGGTGTTTGCCGAGAACTTCAAGGACAACCCGCTGGTCATGGATCAGTGGTTCAGTGTGCAAGCTGGCAGCACCTTGCCAGGCGGCTTGGCGCGAGTGCAAGCGTTGATGGAGCACCCTGCGTTTACCATCAAGAACCCGAACAAGGTGCGTGCACTGGTCGGCGCCTTTGCCGGGCAGAACCTGATCAACTTCCATGCCGCGGATGGTTCGGGCTACCGCTTCCTGGCGGACCTGGTGATTCAGCTCAATGGCTTCAACCCGCAGATCGCCTCGCGTCAATTGGCGCCGCTGACCCGCTGGCGTAAATACGACAGTGCGCGGCAAGCGCTGATGAAAGCTGAGCTGGAGCGTATTCGTGGCTCGGGCGAGCTGTCGAGCGATGTGTTCGAGGTGGTCAGCAAAAGCCTGGCTTAATAGCGCTGCACAAGGGGCGCAGCTGGGGTGGGGCTGCGAACCCTCTTACTGGGTGGGTTGACAAGCCTCGCCCAAAATCCAGACTTTGTTGATAGGCTTTCGGTTTGCAAAGTAATCATCCTTCTCGGCGATCCCACCCACCGAGAAATATGTGTTATGTCGATAAGCAATGTGCCTCTGACCCCCTTGGCCAGCGCTGACTTTCAGCGAATGCAGGACTTTCGTCAGCGCGATGAGCGCGGCGGACACCGACCGGATAAACAAAAGCCTTCCTATACCGGTGATCAGGCTTCCGATCATATTGCTGCCAGTGGTCCACCCCCTTGGTTGACACGAACGGCAATGGGAAGACGGAGCTGAGCTACACATTTTTGAATCACCCGCCGTTGGACTTTCACGACTCGGGGCTTGCAGGCTTTTCGGCATTTAACCGTCAGCAAAAAGATGATGCGCTTCGGGCCATGCAAAACTATGGTGACGTGTCGCACCTCACGTTTACTAAAGAACCCGCCAAGGGGCCTGCCAAAGAGGGAGAGGGGCATCTCGGGTTTGGCAATTTTGCGGGTACGACCGATCCCACAGCCGGCTTTCGTGGCGTCACTTTACCGAGCGCAGAGCGCGATGGGCTGGACAGCTTTTACCGCAATAAACCGCTACCCAGCACTGCCACTTCTCCCGCTCCCGCCGTTCCCGGCAGTTTCTTGAAGCTGCATGAAGTTGGACATCAGTTAGGTCAGGGGCACCCGGGCTTCTACAATGACAACCACAAACTAGGATTTGAGAAGGCTCAAACCTATCAACAGGATACGAATGCTTTCACGGTCATGAGTTATTGGCCCGAAACCCACAGTGGTCATGACTTCACGAAAGACGGGGTTCGACATTATCCCAAGGGCTTGATGATGGACGACATCATCTCAATCCAAAAGCGTTACGGCGCCAACCACGAGACACGCTCCGGTGATACGGTCTATGGTTTCAACTCCAATACCGGTCGGGATCACTACAGTGTCAAATCCAACCATGATCCCTTTGTCGCGTCGATATGGGATGGCGCAGGGCATGACACGCTGAACCTGTCCGGTTACAACGATGACCAGAAAATCAACCTCAATGCAGGTACGTTTTCCGATGTGGGTGGGATGAAAGGGAACCTCTCCATTGCCCCGAACGTAGTCATTGAGGATGCCACCGGCGGGGCAGGCAACGACCTGATACTGGGCAACCAGGCTTCCAACAAACTAGTTGGGGGCGGCGGCAATGATGTGATCGACGGTGGCGCGGGGCAGGACCGGCTATGGGGCGGGTCGGGAAAAGACACCTTTGTGTTTTCCGACGCCAGCCATTCAACGGCCAAGGCGCCGGATACGGTCATGGATTTTCGCCGCAAGGAAGACTTCATTGATGTATCCAGCATTCGTGCAGCGACTGGAAAACCCACGTTGAGCTATGTCCATGAGTTCACTGGGCAGGCAGGAGAGGCCCGGCTCACCTACTACCCTAAAAAAAGGCTGAGCACCCTGGAGATCGACCTTCATGGCAAAGGTATGGCGGACTTCAGGGTTGATGCTCTGGGCAAAGTCTTGAAGCGCAATATCGTCACCTGACAGGGCAGAGCAGTGCCGTGCCTTGGCGTCCTCTCTGCGTTTACTGCTGACATTTTCTGGCAGTAGGCTCTGCTAAGCTGCGGCACTTTTTGCTTGTTCGGCGGGATCAACGTGTCGCGTACCACTCGTCTACTGACCTTGTTGCAGGCCCTGCGGGGCAAGAAACGTCCGGTGACCGCTGCTGTGCTGGCGGCGCAGCTGGAAGTGTCCGAGCGCACGCTGTACCGCGATATCGCCGAATTGACCGCCCTGGGCGCGCCGATTTTCGGTGAGGCCGGGGTCGGGTACGTGCTGCGCAGCGGGCTGTTCCTGCCGCCATTGATGCTCAACGCCGAAGAAACCGAGGCTGTGGTGCTGGGCTTGCGTTATGTGGATCAGCGCGGTGATGAGGTATTGAGCCGGGCGGCCGCCAACGCGCTGGCCAAGATCGCCGATGTACTCGACCCCGCCGCCCAGGAAGCCCTGCGCAACCCGACGCTGTTGCCCGGCCCACCGGGGTTTGGCTACCCGGAAAACCGCGTGGCGCTCAATGTGTTTCGCGAAGCCATTCGCAACCAGGCCAAGTTGCATATCGACTATGCCGATGCCAGTCAGGCCCAGAGCCAGCGCCTGGTTTGGCCGTTGGCCCTGGGTTTCCTCAATGAGGTGCGGGTGATTGTGGCTTGGTGTGAATTGCGCGGCGCCTATCGCACTTTTCGCACCGACCGTGTGGCAAGTGCGCAGGCCCAGGATGGCCGGTATCCGGGACGGCGTAGCGACCTGTTACGGGCCTGGCGCACCTTGATGGAACAGAATGAATCCGCGCCGTTCACTCCTGACAAAAACTGACACAGCCCTGGCTTAGCATGGCGCCATAAATCACCAAAAAGGAGCTGTGCCATGTCCCCGTCTGAATTGGCCCCGGCCATCGCGGCCTATATTGCGGCGGCCAATGCCCGCGACACCTCGGCTGTTTCCCAGTGGTTTGCCGATGATGCGAACGTGTTTGATGAAGGCGAGCACCAGGTCGGCACTGCCGCCATTGCGCGCTGGATGGAAGACACCGCACGGCGTTATCAACCTCGGGTCGAAGTACTCAATGTGCAACACCGCACTGGCAAAGTGTTGGTCAGCAACGTGGTCTCCGGCAATTTCCCAGGTAGCCCGCTGGAGTTGCGCTACACCTTTCGCCTTAACGAGCAGGGCAAGATTTCACGGCTGGATATCTCGCTGTAGGTCATAATCGCGGGCATGACTTTTGACTCGCCCCTCGCTGCTTATCAACACGCTATCGCCCAGTTGGGCTTCGTCGCCGACGATGCCCAGCGCCGCGCGGTAGATGCCCTTCAAGCCTGTCATGACGCCCTGCACCAAGGCCGCTCGCCGATCACAGGCGTGTACCTGTGGGGCGCGGTCGGGCGCGGTAAAACCTGGTTGATGGACCAGTTCTATCAAAGCCTGCGGGTGCCCGCGCGGCGTCAGCACTTTCATCACTTCATGGGGTGGGTGCATCAGCGTTCGTTTCAACTCACCGGCACTCCCGACCCGTTGCACGCCCTGGCGCGGGAACTGAGCCAGGACGTACGCGTGTTGTGCTTTGACGAGTTGTTCGTCAATGACATCGGTGACGCGATCATCCTGGGGCGTCTGTTCCAGGTGATGTTCGAGGAAGGCGTGGTGATGGTCTGCACTTCAAACCAGCCGCCTGAGCAGCTGTATGCCGATGGCTTCAACCGCGAACGCTTCCTGCCGGGCATCGCTGCGATCGAGCAGCATATGCAGGTGGTAGCGGTGGATGGGGGGCAGGATCACCGTTTGCATCCGGGCGCAGGCCTGCAGCGCTATTGGGTGAATCAGCCGGATGCGCTGGCCAAGGTGTTCGGGCAACTGGCCGCAGGTCAGGCGCTGCATAGCGGGCCGATTGTGGTCGGCCATCGTACCATCCTGACGGTGCAGTCCAGTGACAGCGTGCTCTGGTGTCGCTACGCCGACCTGTGCGAGGAGCCTTTGGCGGCGATGGATTTCATGCTGCTGTGTGATCGTTTCAGTGCCATTTTGCTCGGTGAAGTCCCCAATCTGAGTGCGCAACAGCGGCCAGGCCGGATTGCCCGTGGCACCGAAGATGGCGCCCAGCGCGTGGTGGCCGGCGACCGCGAATTGCCGCAATTATCGGTGCACGATGACAGCGTACGTCGGTTCATCGCCTTGGTGGATGAGTGCTACGACCGCAAGGTGCCGTTGTTCCTTGAGGCCCACGTACCGCTGGAGAGCCTCTATACCGAGGGCTACCTGGGGTTTGCCTTCCGTCGGACCCTAAGCCGTTTGCAAGAAATGCAGCTGCAGCGTTTCGGCTTAAGCTTGTAAGAAAAATCGCGTAATTGCCCGTCCTCGGTGTTTTTATCGACATAACCTTCGCGGTTTCTGGTGGATATTTGTAGTTAATCTCCTTCATCTACTGCCGGGTCCATGCTTACAATCGTGCCTCTCAAAGGGAGCCGATTCCCTTGTTGTCACGATTGAGGAAGGCAATGGAAACCCCAGATATTCTGGTGCTGCAAGCCAGCTACACCAACCCTGTACACGCCGAAGCCATTGGCCGCGTGCTTAACCATTACGCCGAAGACCCGATGGGAGGAGGCCACAGCCTGCCCGTTGATCTGTTGGAGCAACTGCCGGCTGAACTGGCCAAGCGCCCGCATGCGTTCAGTGTGCTGGCGTTTGTCGGCGGTGTGCCGGCGGGGTTGGTGAATTGTTTCGAGGGGTTTTCCACGTTTGCCTGTCGTCCACTGGTCAACATTCACGACGTGGTAGTGATGAGTGAGTTTCGTGGCCTGGGCTTGAGTCAGAAAATGCTGCAAAAGGTCGAGGAAATTGCTCGGCAGCGTGGCTGCTGCAAAATCACCCTGGAGGTGCTTGAGGGCAATGCGGTCGCCCAGTCGGCGTATCGCAAGTTCGGTTTTGATGATGCTAAGTTTGACCCGGCCCATGGCCGCATGCTGTTCTGGAATAAACCGCTTTAATAAATAATAGGCAAAAAAAGGCGCCTTTAAATGGCGCCTTATAAACCTTTGCAAACGGAGCGGAATGGCTGAGGGTGTTGCAGATTAACTAAACATTAATTAACTCTTCGGCTGTTCCTGATCGGTGGTGCTGGTCTTGGAAGACTCGCCGTCAGCGGACGCTGTTTGTTCGTTAGTGCCGTGAACCTTCTGCTGCATGAAGGTGAAGTTGTTGTAGTACTCCTTTGCGCGCTCCGAGCCATCTTCCGCAAATGCGGCGGCGGAGGCGAGGGTCATCAGGCTGGCGAGCATCAAAGTCGAGAGTTTCATCGAGGTATTCTCATTAAGGGTGAGCGGTTATCCGTTCTGTCCTTGAGCAGATTCATGGGGTGATTCTGCCGCGACCTTATTAAGTGGGAATTAACCCGAGAAACACCCGAAGTTAATAGTTTCGTTAACTTCGGGTCAGTGGCTTTAAAGTTTCCAGTCCAAGGCCAGGGTGATCGCGCGCGGGTCCCCCCAGTACACGCCGTTATAGAAGCCGACACGTTCTTAGTATTTTTTTCGAACAGATTAGAGTGGGCGACCTCGTCTTTGCGGCCGCCCCGGAAAGGGGAGGCCTTGGCTCAAAGACGCAAGGAGTAGGGGACTTCAGGGGTAGTCGAGAATTGTTGTTATCGCTGTGTTACAAACCCGGTTGTTCCTGAAGCACCACATCGGTCGGGTTGACCTTCTTGGGCTTGATCAGGCTGAAGTCGATCAGGGCTTTCTGCTGGCGCATGTACGGGTTGCCAATGAGCAGCGGGCGAGGCGTGAAATGCTCACTTACCAGGCTCTTGCTACGGTCCAGCTCATCGAAGCTCAGCCCTGCCAGGTCAGCCCAGGTGTGAATCAACTGTGAGCTGCTGTAGGGGCGTTGCAGGTCGCTGGCAAAACTCCAGTCGTGGCTTTCGCGCCACTTCGGCGACGCGTAGGCAATGAATGGAATGGTGTACATCGGCGCCGTCGGCTTGCCTTCGTTGCGGCCCAGGGTTGCATGGCCGGCCGAGTCGAAGACGTCTTCGCCGTGGTCCGACAGGTACAGCAAGAACCCGTTGGGATCGGTCTTGGCGTAGTCCTTGATCAGGCTCGAGACCACGAAGTCGTTGTACCGCACTGCATTGTCGTAGCTGTTATAGGTGGGCAGTTGATCGTCACTCACGCCTGCCGGGACGCCTTGGCGATCGGTGAACGTGTCGAAGGTCGGCGGGTAGCGGTACTGGTAGCTCATGTGGGTGCCGAGCAGGTGCACCACGATGAACTTGCGCTCGGCTGGATCGGCCAGGGCCTTGGAGAAGGGCGCAAGGACGTCGCCGTCATATTGGCGGGCGTTCTGGTTGCGGTTGTTGTTCAGGTACACCTGTTCGTCGGCCTGTTCGGAAAAGGTCGTGAGCATGGTGTTGCGCTTGGTCATGGTCTGCTGGTTGGTGATCCAGTAGGTCTTGTACCCGGCCTGTTTCATCACGCTGACGATCGACGGCGTCTTGAGGTACAGGTCCGGGTTCTCCTCGTCGGCGAACGTCAGTACCTGTTGCAGGGCTTCGATGGTGTAGGGGCGTGGGGTGATGACATTGTCGAACACCGCCAGTTGGTCGCGCAGCTTGTCCAGTTCCGGCGTGGTGTTGCGCGGGTAGCCGTAGAGGCTCATGCGCTGGCGGTTGGTCGACTCGCCGATCACCAGCACCAGGGTCGAGGGCTGGCCGGCCATCGTGTCCTTGAGGTTGGTCAAAGGGGGGATCTGGCTGGCGCTGTCGAGCATGCCCTGCATGTTGTCCAGTTGCTCGGTGTAGCGGCGGTAGGCGACGATCATCTGCCAAGGCACGGCGGGCTCGATGCGCGATTCGAAGCGGTCAATGGCGTCGTCCATCGTGTCACTGCGGGCAATCTGCTTGACCAGTGGGTAGCCGACAATCGCCACCAGAATCGCCGTTGCTGCCACCAGGGCTTGGCCACGTGGCAGGTAGACCGGGCGCACGCGAGTCCAAAGGAAAATGGCCACGGCGGTGTGGGCAATAAACGCCAGCACGATCCACCAGGCGAAGTATTGAGTGGCGTATTCGCCGGCTTCAGAGATGTTCGACTCGAACATGATGAAGATGACGCTTTGGGAGAATTCCTGCTGGTAAATGAAGAAATAACCCAGGCTGGCCATTGAGCAGGCCCACAGCACTACGCCAATCACGGCGGCCAGCAAGCGTGTGCGGCGCGGGAATACCAGCAACGGTGCGAGCCACACGGCACTCATGAAGAACGCTTGGCGAAAACCGCTGAAGCCGGAGGTGCCGCTGAGTTGGATCAGCAGTTGGGTAATGCCCGAGAAGTACCAGAAAAACACGAATAGCCAGCCGAGACCGGCCCAATCAAAGCCTTTCGCAGACTTAGTGCTGCGTTCGAACATCGCCATCCAGCGCTCCAACCCGGTAATTGTCAGTCGACGCGCACGGCTGCACGCAACAGAGGCCACCCTTGCATGGGGTGGCCCTTGGGGGCGGGAGTATCAAGAAAGGCGTGTGAAAACTTTGTGAGATTTTTGTAGCCGTTATCTTACAAAGTCATGACAGGGCTTAGCAGAGCGCAGGTTGCGCGCCTGAGGGCTGGTCCAGCTGGGCTTGAATGATGTGAGCACGCAGGCGCATGACCTCGTGCTGCAACTGTTCGCGCTCGTCTTTCAACTGGCGCAATTCGTCGCGGCGGAGGGTGACGTACAGGGTCTGGGCAGGACGGGTCATCTGTGCAGTGCTCATTGCTTACCTCGCAAATAGCCGGTGTGTCGCGGTGTGCCAGAACGCTTGAGTCGAGGTTCTCGGCAACAGTCGGAAGCAATTCTGAATTCTTTTTCACGGCAATGGAACTTTTTTATTTTTGGTGGTCGTGTGACTTTTACTGCGGTGATGGTGAAACGATGGCCACTTTTTTGTCATGAAACTACAACGATCTGCCCTGGACTAACCCTCATTAGCCTCATTGCGCTATAAACTATGTCACACATTTTTTAGTAGTTAGGAGCATCAGCACATGCAACTGGGGATTATCGGACTAGGCCGCATGGGCGGGAATATTGCACGGCGCCTGATGCTCAATGGGCATACCACCGTTGTTTTCGACCGTAACGAAGCATTTGTCAAAGGTTTGAGCGAGGAGGGCGCCACTGGCGTCGCCGATCTCAAGGCTCTGGTCGCCGGGCTACAAAAGCCTCGCGCCGTCTGGGTGATGTTGCCGGCAGGCGACCCCACCGAAAGCACCATCAATGAACTCAGTGAGCTGCTCGAAGACGGCGACGTGATCATCGACGGCGGCAACACCAACTACAAGGACGACGTACGTCGTGGCAAAGCGCTGGCGCAAAAGGGCCTGCACTATGTCGACGTCGGCACCTCCGGTGGCGTCTGGGGCCTGGAGCGTGGTTATTGCATGATGATCGGTGGCGACACCGAGACCGTGCAACGCCTTGACCCGATCTTCGCCAGCCTGGCGCCGGGCCTGGGTAACATCCCGCGCACCAAGGACCGTTCGGCAAGCGCTGACAAGCGCGCCGAGCAGGGCTATATCCACGCAGGTCCGGCGGGTTCCGGGCATTTCGTCAAGATGATCCACAACGGCATCGAGTACGGGATGATGCAGGCCTTCGCCGAAGGTTTTGACATCCTCAAGACCAAGAACTCGGACAACCTGCCGGAAGATCAGCGTTTTGACCTCAACGTTGCCGATATCGCCGAAGTCTGGCGCCGTGGCAGCGTGGTTTCGTCCTGGTTGCTGGACCTGACCGCCGACGCACTGGCCACTGACCCGAAACTCGACGGCTACTCCGGTTCCGTTGCCGACAGTGGCGAAGGCCGCTGGACCATCGAAGCCGCGATGGAGCAGGCTGTGCCAGTACCGGTACTGTCCACCTCGTTGTTCGCACGTTTCCGCTCGCGCCAGCAGAGCACTTACGGTGACAAGATGCTGTCTGCCATGCGCTTTGGCTTTGGTGGTCACGTGGAGACTTCCAAAAAATGACCGCCAACGGCAAGAAACCCAAGGCCGAACCCGCTCCACCTACCACCTTGTTTCTGTTTGGCGCCCACGGCGACCTGGTCAAGCGCCTGCTCATGCCGGCGCTGTACAACCTCAGTCGTGATGGTTTGCTGGGCGATGGCCTGCGCATTGTGGGCGTTGATCACAACGCCATCAGTGATGCCGACTTCGCCAAGAAACTGGAGGACTTCATCCGCACCGAAGCCGCTAGCAAGGTCAAGGGCAGTGCGGACAATGCCCTCGACCCGCAGTTGTGGGCGCAGTTGGCCAAAGGTATCAGCTACGTCGAGGGCGACTTCCTCGACGACAGCACCTACGCCGACATCGGCAAGAAAATCGCCGACAGCGGCACCGGCAATGCGGTGTTCTACCTGGCCACCGCACCGCGCTTCTTCAGTGAAGTGGTGCAGCGCCTGGGCAGTGCCGGCCTGCTGACGGAAACCGATGACGGTTTCCGTCGCGTGGTGATCGAGAAGCCGTTTGGGTCTGACCTGGCCACCGCCGAAGCGCTGAACGCCAGCCTGCTCAAGGTGATGAGCGAGAAGCAGATCTATCGCATCGACCATTACCTGGGCAAGGAAACGGTGCAAAACATCCTGATCAGCCGGTTTTCCAACGTGCTGTTCGAAGCGTTCTGGAACAACCATTACATCGATCACGTGCAAATCACCGCGGCTGAAACCGTGGGCGTAGAAACCCGAGGCAATTTTTTCGAGAAAACCGGCACGTTGCGCGACATGGTGCCCAACCACTTGTTCCAGTTGCTGGCGATGGTCGCCATGGAGCCGCCTGCGGCCTTTGGCGCCGACGCCGTGCGCGGTGAGAAGGCCAAGGTAATCGGCGCGGTACGGCCGTGGTCCCTGGAAGATGCACGGGCCAACTCGGTGCGCGGGCAGTACACCGCCGGCGAAATCGGCGGCAAGCAGCTGCCGGGTTACCGGGAAGAAGCCAACGTCGCACCCGACAGCAGTACCGAGACGTTCGTGGCCCTCAAGGTGATGATCGACAACTGGCGCTGGGTCGGTGTGCCGTTCTACCTGCGTACTGGCAAGCGCATGAGCGTGCGCGACACCGAAATCGTGATCTGCTTCAAGCCGGCGCCCTATGCGCAGTTTCGCGATACCGAGGTGGATGAGCTCAAGCCCACCTACCTGAAAATCCAGATCCAGCCCAATGAAGGCATGTGGTTTGACCTGCTGGCGAAAAAGCCTGGGCCGACCCTGGACATGGCCAACATCCAACTGGGTTTCGCCTACAAGGACTTCTTCCAGATGCAGCCGTCGACCGGGTACGAAACCCTGATCTACGACTGCATGACCGGCGATCAGACCTTGTTCCAGCGTGCCGACAACATCGAGAACGGCTGGCGTGCGGTACAGCCATTCCTCGATGCGTGGAAGGAAGATGATGGCATCCAGGCCTACAAGGCAGGTGAAGATGGTCCGGCAGCGGCCGATGCGTTGCTGGCCCGTGATGGTCGCACCTGGCATACGCTCGGATGAGTGATGCCGCGATTCATCCCGTGCGTTTTATCCTCAGCGACGTGGACGGCACGTTGCTGCATCCGGACCACCGTCTTAGCCAACGCACCGTCGATGCGGTGAGTGCGCTGCGTGAGGCTGGGGTGTTTTTCAGCCTGGCCAGTGGCCGGCCGCCCAAGGCCATGCTGCACCTGATCGAGACCTTTGGTATCGATGTGCCTGTGGCGGGTTTCAACGGTGGCACCTTGATCAACCCGGATGGCAGCATCCTGCTTGCCCACCACCTGCCGGCCGAGGCGGCGCTGGTGACCCTGGCGCTGTTCTCAGCCGAGCCGGAGGTGGAAGCTTGGGTGTTTGCCGACGGTGACTGGCTCAGGCGTGGCCCGCCGGGGCCAATGGAACCGCGCGAAGCCCACGGCCTGGGATATGGGCCGGTGGTGGTGGAGAGTTTCGAGCCGTACCTGGACCGGATCGACAAGATCGTCGCCGCGAGCAATAACACCCAGCTCTTGGTGGCGCTGGAAGCGCGGTTGCAGCCCAAGGTGCAAGGCCTGGCGCAGGTTTCACGTTCGCAACCGGTTTATCTGGATGTGACGGCCATGCTGGCCAATAAGGGCGAGGCCTTGAAGACCCTGGCGGCGCACCTGGGGGTGCCGCTGGAACAGACGGCGGCCATCGGTGATGGTGGGAATGACCCGGCGATGTTTGAGGTGGCTGGCTTATCGATTGCGATGGGGCAGGCAGAAGAATCGGTCAAACGTCGGGCCAGTGTAGTGACTGGCAGTAATGTCGAGGACGGTGCTGCAGAAGCAATCGAGCGATTTATTCTCGCAACCAGATAAACGTCTTAAGTTCTAGTTTGCCCAACTTCCGATCACTGTTGTGGGGTGATCGGAAGTTGGCGCGGCGACTTACTTCGGCATGGCCCAGGACTGCAACTGGTAGCCATCTTTGTCGAGCTCGGCGCGGGCCTGCAACAGCAGGTCTTCCAATTGCGCCGGGTCGCTGTAAGTGTTCGACGACAGTTGTTTGCTGCCAATACGGGTATTGGTGCGGTCGATGACGCTCAGGCTCAGGGCGCCGTTGCCATCGTGCCAGGCCACGCACTGAAAGGGTTGGAAAGCACGGTCTGCGATCAAAAGAGCTTCGTTGATGCGGAGCGGGGCGTTCATGTGGGTCTCTCTCTAAATGCCCATTCAAGTGAGTACCGGCGGTTGGGCTGACCGTGCGGTGGGTTACTTGTACTGATGCGCGATGGTGGGGTGCGGGTCACATGTTAGAACAACAAATTTCAACTTTTCCTGATTAACGTCATGTAAGCAGCTGTTTTGAAAGCTGAATGAACGTTTGGGCGAGGCGCGACTGTTTTGCTTGAAACAGCGCTTGCTGGCTTTCTGCCCGCACTTATAGCGAAACGGTACAAGGGCAGCGTCAAGACCTTGCTAGTGTTAGCGCTGGGCCTCACAACGCATTGTTTCTAAATAACTTTAACAATTTTGACGCCAAGGAATAGTCATGGTTGTTACCCCCGTGCAACGCCGCTTGCTTGTGGTCGACCCCTGTGACGACTGCCATGGATTGTTGCCTGGCCTGCGCACCGCGGGCTGGGAGGTCGACAGCTGCGCCCTGGAAACGGTGGGCGACCGCTCCTGCGATGTAGGTTTGCTGCGCTTGCAGCCGTATCACCTGGAGCGTCCGGAAGCGGTCAAGGAGTTGATTGGCCGTAGCGGCACCGAATGGATTGCCGTGCTCAGCCAGGATGTCCTGCGGTTGCAGAATGTCGGCGATTTCGTGTGCGAGTGGTTCTTTGACTTCCATACCCTGCCGTTCGATGTGTCCAGGGTCCAGGTGACGCTGGGCCGCGCCTTCGGCATGGCGCGCCTGCGTGGCAAGGGGCATACCCCGGTCGATGAGCCAGAGCATGAACTGCTCGGTGACAGTCGCCCGATTCGCGAGCTGCGCAAGCTGTTATCCAAGCTGGCACCTACCGAGTCGCCGGTCCTGATTCGTGGCGACAGCGGTACCGGTAAGGAGCTGGTCGCCAAGACCTTGCACCGCCAATCCCAGCGCCACGCCAAGCCTTTTGTCGCGATCAACTGCGGCGCGATCCCGGAGCACTTGATTCAATCGGAACTGTTCGGCCACGAGAAAGGCGCGTTTACCGGCGCCCATCAACGCAAGGTCGGGCGCATTGAAGCGGCCCACGGCGGCACACTGTTCCTCGATGAAATAGGCGATTTACCGATGGAACTGCAAGCCAACTTGCTGCGGTTCTTGCAGGAAAAGCAGGTCGAGCGTGTCGGCGGTAGCCAGCCCATCCCGGTGGATGTGCGAGTGCTGGCCGCGACCCACGTCGATCTGGAAGCTGCGGTCGCCAAGGGCCGCTTTCGTGAAGACTTGTACTACCGGCTCAATGTGCTGCAAGTCGTCACGGCACCGCTGCGCGAGCGTCATGGTGATGTGGCGATGCTGGCCAACCACTTTTCACGCTTCTACAGCCAGGAAACCGGCCGCCGCCCGCGCAGTTTCAGTGAGGATGCCTTGGTTGCGATGGGGCAGCACCCGTGGCCGGGCAATGTGCGCGAGTTGGCGAACCGGGTACGCCGTGGCCTCGTGCTCGCCGAAGGGCGCCAGATCGAAGCCGTTGATCTGGGATTAGTGGGTGAACAGGTAATTTCGCCACCTATGGCTACACTGGAAGACTACAAGCACCGCGCCGAACGTCAGGCGCTGTGCGATGTGCTCAACCGGCACAGCGACAACCTGAGTGTCGCCGCCCGTGTGCTGGGGATTTCCCGGCCGACGTTCTACCGGTTGCTGCACAAACACCAGATCCGCTAGGGCGGGTAAACCGAAAAGCCCCGCAACGACCCTTATCGTTGCGGGGCTTTTCTCTGTGCACTTGAATCTGTAGGAGTCGGGTTAGAAGTAGTAAGGGAATTTCAGGCTGAACGTAAAGTCCGGCGCATCATCCGTCATCCCAATCGCCAGGTTCGGCACGATCGTCAGGTTATCCGATGCCGCAATGGTCATCCCCACGTTGAAGTACCCGGCATTCGCGTCGCTGGAGACCACCGACTGCCAGTCGCCACCATCCGGCTTGAGTCGGCTCTTGCGTTGCACCAGGTCCGACACCGAGAACGACATACTCATCTTCTCGTTGAGGGCGAAGGCTACACCGACGCCGAACTGGAAGCTGTCGCCAAGGCTGACCTTGCCGCCGACCTTCTGGTTGACGTCACTGCTGATGTCGTCAAACGAGTCCTCGAAGTTGTGGGTGTAGGACAGCGAGCCAAACAGCACCGCCGGGTCGAAGGTCTTGACCAGGGAAATCCCTGGTGTGATCGACCAGACGCCGTTGCCGGTGGGCAGGCTTTCCGGCACAAACAGGTTGTCGTTGCCGGGGGTATTGACCAGCTTGATACCAAACGGCTCTTTGCCCGTCGGCGCCTTGACCCGCACCGACACCACGGCGTCCGGAAGGTTAGGGGTTTCGTCGAGGAATTTGTACGCCACGCCGAAGTTGACGTCGCCGATGGTCGGGTCGCGGGTGACCGAGGCTTCCGACGTTGCGGTGCCGTTGTTGCCAGCACCGGCTGACTGGTAGGTGGAGTCGCGGTACACCACGGGCACGTTCACGTCGAACTGCCAACGGTTGTCGACGTTGTAGCGCCCGGTCAGGTCCAGGGTCCAGTTATCGGACTTGATCCGGTCCAGGTTGATATTGCCGAGGAAAATCGAGTCCAGCGCCAGGAACCCGTTGAGGGTCAACTGGCGGGCGTCGTAACGGGCATAGGTAATGCCGGTTTCAAAGCTGAACTTGCCGTTGCCGAAAAAGCCGCTGGCTTCGTTATAGAGGTTGCTCACACTTTGCGCAGGGGCCGAGTCGTCCTTGAGGGACTGGCCGTAGGAACTGCCGCCACCGCCTGCACCGCCAGAAGCGGCTGCGGCTCCCGTGCCCGCGACGGTGGTGCCGTTGGCTTTTTGAAAGTCTGCGGGGGACTTGGCCAGGCGTTTGGGCGCCGGTGCCGCCGGCTGGTCTTCGACCTGGCGTACGCGCTGCTCCAGCACCGCAAGGGCTTTTTGTTGCACATCGTACCGCTGCTTGAGTTCCAGGAGTTCCTGTTTGAGGGTTTCGATATCGGCGTCTGGCGCGGCATACAGAACGGATGCAGGCAAGAGCGTACTTAAACAGACCACCGCACGGAGCGATAACGATCGATGCATGAAATAAGCCGTCCTTTTCTAATGCGTAAGTGTCGAGGGTCAGCGTAGTTCAATAACCGAGAGTGCGTAGGCCTTTGAGTTGGTCCAAATTGCAGTTCAGCGCGCCGTTGTTCAAACCGTTGTTGTTCATCACGACATTGAGTTGGGTCATGTTGTTGACGAAGTTGGTGTTGCCGGTCAAAACCGTGCCTTGCAGCACCGTACCGCTGCCGATCTGCTGCAAACTGTTGCCCTGGTTGTGGTTGGCCTGGATCGCCATTTGCAGGCCGCCGTTGTTGGCCGACACGCTGACGCGGCCAGCGGCGCTGTCACCTGTGACGGTGCCACCGGCGACCAATACTTGCCCCGATTGCACAATGTTGGAAGGTGCAAAGCCATTCTCGACGGTGATACCTACGTTGTTATAGGCGGTGTTGCCATCGCCAGCGGTTCGCACGCTCTGCGTCACGCCCTGGCCACTGCCCAGGCCGGCGCCGCCGGTGACTGTGCCGGTACCGGTATTGGGGTTGCTCCCGTTGCCGGTCGAACCGGTGGTTTGTACGTAGAATTGTGGCGTGATGGTTGACGAGTCGACCTGCATGCTGGCCTTGCCGGTGATGGTGTCACCCACCGCGTTGGTCCAGGTACTGCTCATGACAATCCCGAAGCTGATGATTCGCCCCGGCATCACGTAACGGCCGCGCAGGTCGGCCATTTCCGAATCCTTGAGTTCGATGGGTTTGAACCCCGATGAAGCATAAGCGGGCATTGAGGCTGCCAGACACATGACCGTCAGCCAACGGGAAGTGTTCATCTTCTGCTCCTGGAGCGTCCTGCCCCTTATTGCGCTTCTAGAAGAAGTCGCTCTGGATAAAACCGAAATCCATCAGCTCGGCATCGCCCACGGGCCTGAACTCGTTCAACTGGTTCTTGGCGGTCAGCGGTGTAGGCGGGTCGAGCAAGACGTTGGCCTTGTCGTAACCTTCGCCCAGCACGGCAAACACGATGCCATTCCAGCCCTTGACGAAATCATCGTGCGAATAGCGTTTATGGCCCAGTACCGGGTCGCCTATGTAGACCCAGTCCTTGTCGGCGCGCTGCATCACCACGAAGTGCTTGTAGCCGCGAATTTCCAGCAGTACCACCACAGGGATTTTTACCGTGACCAAGGTGTCGGCCCCGATCTTGTAGCCCCGGGCGCGCATGCCAATGCTTTCGAGGTAGCGCTTCATGTCCAGCATGGAAAAGCCCTGGGTACGCACCAGGTCCTGGTCGGCAGTGACCAGCATGCCTTTGATGATGTGATCTTCGTCGACGTCCAGCCAATAGGCCTGGCGCAGGATGGTGGCGAGTGCCGCGGCACCGCAGCTGAAATCGGTTTTCTGTTCCACCAGGTTGGCGAAGCGGCGTTCACGGATACTCTCGACCTTCTTGAAGATCACTGCACCGCCAGGCATGGCTGAAATCGCCATAGTGCCTGCCCACGAAGGGCCGGTGAGTAACATCAGGAGGGTGAGGGTCGCGAGGCGCATGATCGACTGACCTGTTGGACACTGGAATAAAAAAGGGGCCTTGTTGCCAAGGCCCCGCTGGATCAGAAGCGCACGCCGCTGGCGCAGACGGTGCAACCTTGACCGATCGACAGGCTGTTGCTGCCTTGGTTGCCGGCACCGGATTGCAGGTTCACACCCACGTTGCCGGAGTTGCGGTTAACCGAGTTGTCGAGGCTGGAGTTGTTGGACACGTATTGAGCCTTGCCGCCGTGGCCATAGCCGTGGCTGGTTGCAGCCGTGTTGAGGTAGCTGTTGGCGAGCGAGTTTTGTTCGGTGTTGGCGGCTGCAGCGATGTTTTTGCCGTCAGCAGTGGTGATTGCCAGGTTGTTTTTACCCTGGTTGCCTTGACCGGCCTGGCCGTTGTAACCCAGGTTGCCGGAGTTACCGTTGACCGAGTTGTCCAGGGAGGCGTTGTTTTGGGTGCCTTTGTTGACGAAGTTGTTCAGGCCGCTGTTTTGGTTCACATCGACAACAGCGAATACTGAGGCGAAGTCACCTTTGGCGCTGGAGATGGCCGCAGAGTTATCTGCCTGGTTGCCACTGCCTGCTTGAACGTTGACACCGGTGTTGCCGCTGTTGCCGTTTACCGAGCCATCGGCAGAGGCGTTGTTTTCGGTTTTGGTGTCGTCAAACCGGTTGCCACCGCTGTTTTGCACATCGGTCACGACAGAGGCAACCACGCCGGTAGGTTGAGGCGCAGGGTGCCAGCCACCACCTGCTTGAGCAGCAGCAGCCATGAGTGCGGCGAGAGCGAAAACCATTGGTTTCAGAGCCATTTGAGGTTTCATGGTGTTTCTCCTTGCTTCTAATTAGTTGGTTAAGTGTTGGTACGGTCTAACGAGTGCTACCAAGCGTTTACTTGATAGTGATGCCTAGGGTGTTAGCCACTCGGTTCCCCACCCCGGCACTCTGGTTCACCTGAATCACTCCTCGGCTGCCTGTGAAGGCCTGGTCGCTCGTCGCGACTTGGCGGCTGCCAGTGGTGGGGGTGAGCCCTGAGTCGGTCAACTGCGTCGTGTTCTGTTGCAACAAGACGCTGTCATCGATGCTTTGCGGGCCAGGGTTGATGCTGATCCGCACGGCATTGATTGATTGGTTATTGGCCCCGGCCGACTGGTTGATGCCCAGTACGCCGTTGCCGTTGGTGAAAGAGGTGCCCTGGATCGCCGCTTTGGCATTCAGGGACGGGTCGACGCTGCCGTCCATGCGCTGGATGTTGACGTTGGTGGCCTGGCCACCGAGCGCGATGGCGCGGCTGTTGGACATTTGTTGCTGGTTGCCGGCGGCCTGGTTGATCGACACCACACCTTCGTACTGTTGGCCGCTGTTGCGGATCACGGCGGTGTCGTCGGCGAAGGCCGGGGCGCTGGCCAGCAAGGCGAGAACGAGCAGGGAGCGTTTCATTACTTGCCCCCCATCATGCTGCCGATGTTGTTCAGCGGTGCCATGCCGCGCTGGATCGAATCGCTGATCTGCCCACCCATGCTGCTGCCCGCACCGTGGCCGGCGGCAGAGCCGGCCCCCAAGGTGGACATGCTGTTTTGCGTGGCGTGCAGGCCGGTCAAGCTGCTGTTCGTCGGAATCGCGCCGACGATGCTGGAGCCGCTGCGGATGCCGCCGATATCCATATCACTGAGCTCGCCGGTGGCACCGATGATCTCGCGGCTGGGATTGGCGTTCGCAGTGGTGGGGTAGGGGTCTTTACCGAAGGCGGCGCGACCGTACATGTGAGGCTGTACGTTGCGCCCTGTCACGATCACACCGTCACCTGCAAAGCTTGGAACACTGATGCCGACGCTGAGTACACAGCTGATCAGCAGTACGTTCATCGAACCTTGAGTGAGTGTGATCACGGCGGCATTCCTTATTCTTCGCGCTGACCCTAAACAGCGCTGTAAGGGATAGAGCAGAAGCCGTGCCGCTTTTTATTTGTCGTTAGTATTCAATTAGTTGTGATTATTTCGAGGCGAAGTGATGTCACTGTTGTTTCATGGCTGATACAGCGTTTGCCCGGCACGCACTGAACGAGTCACACCAAAAACGATTCACCTACCTGTATCAGCGCTGTAACACCTTTGATGACAAAACGATGAATCCGCCCAGCACGGGCGATTCAGCGCAGTCGGGTGTATCAAAAATGGACACTGCAGACGCAAAAAAGCCCTGGCGAGGGTGCGAGGGCCTAGCTTTTCGGGGATTTACGCGGGATGGAATTGAGTACAGGGTTGCCGTCCTGGTTCTGGGTCAGATAGACCGGTAACACCTTGGGCAACGAGGGGACGAGGTTGTTGACCTCGTTGATGTTGTAGATCCCGCCGATACGAATCGTCCCGGTATTGGCGTCCGCGAGCATGACCGGCTTGTTCAAGTAGCGATTGATCAGCGGCAGCGCGTCGGCCAGCGCCAGGTTGTCGAGGATCAGCTTGCCTTGGCGCCAGGCCAGGGCGCTGTCGTCAAGGGCAATCGCTTTCACCCGTGGCGTAGCGTCGCCCGGTTGATAGCTGGCTTGCATGCCTGGGGTCAGCGGCACGCTGCCGTGCACCTTGTCACTGAAGATCTGCACCGAGCCTTCGAGCAGGATCACGCGCACCTGATCGCCATACTTCCACACGTTGAACTGCGTGCCTGTAACGCGCACCTTGCCTTCGCCGGCATGCACGATGAACGGGTGCTCGCGGTCATGGCTGACCTTGAAAAATGCCTCGCCTTTTCTCAGCGTGACCCGGCGCTCGTCCTTGTAGTTGCTGTAGACCAACTCGGTGCCCAGGTTCAGCTCTACCTGGCTGCCATCGCCCAAGGTCACTTGGCGCAAGCCTTGGGTGGCTTCGAAGCGTTCATAGGAACTGGGCAGCAAGCCCGCTTCCCATCCGGTGAAGGCCGCCAGAGGCAGCGCGGTCAGGCAGATTGCGGCTGCCACCGCATAGGTGCGCAGCCGGCTGCGGGGTTTGAACGGCACCACGGTCGCGTCGGGTTCACTGCGCGGCAGGTGGTCAGCAACGTCCCAGATTTCCAGCATCGCCGCGTATTCAAACGCGTGCAGCGGGTGGCAATCGTGCCATTGCGAAAAGGCCTGACGCTCCGCCGGCGTGCAATCACCCGCGTGCAGGCGCATGCACCAATGCGCGGCAGCTTCGGTGATGGCGTCATATTCGGCTTCTGAAAGGGACTTTTCGCTCATTAATTCATCCTGATTTCGCACATTCTAACCTCCACAAGTAGACGGCGAGAACAGGCATCATGGCGATTGCACATCAATTGGAACTTATTCTCGTTTGGGAATACCTAAAAATCAGGACATTCCCACAATGGAGTACGAAAATGCTGAAGAAAACCTTAGTCGCCCTGTGTGCAACCACTGCTCTGCTTAGTGCGGGCGCTGCCCTGGCCGATAAGCCAGGCGCAGGCTGGATCACCATCGAAAAAGCCATCGACGTTGCCAAGACCAAGGCGGGTTATGTCGAGGTCTATGCGGCAGAAGCCGATGACAATGGCTACTGGGAAGTCAAGGGACGCAAGTCCGACGGTACCGTGTACGAAGCCCGTATCGATGGGGCCTCCGGCAACATCCTGCGCGACCAGAAAGACTGACGCACCCTCCGGGAGCCTGCTCAGGCTCCCGCATCCAGCTCTCGCCCGAGTTGGCTGATCAGGTAGGTGACCGAATCGGCATTGGCCAGAATCGTGTCGATTCGTTTGTCTGCATTGCTCATGAACATGTCCCGTGCCTCATTCAGGGTTCGGCAGCCGGTGATGCCGAGGACTTTATCTTTTTGCGGCGTGGTCGCCCGACTGCTGCCGAAATCCTCCCATTCTTCGCTGAACTCATCCCAGGTTTTGAACAACAGCGTGGCGGGCGTCAGCGTGGACAGCGCGGTATCACGCAAGTCGGCCAGGTCGGTCTGCATCAGCCTGGCACCGTGGATCTTCACATTAATCAGGTCGTGAAACGGGCGCATGCTGTCCAGGTAAGCCAGGTCCTCAGTCAAGGATTTGATGTGCGATATCTCGTGAATCAGCACCGTTGCCCGTGCGTGGGCCGAGATGTTGAACGGCGTGGTCAGGCGGTTTTGATAGTTATCCAGTGGAGGGTCGAAAAAGCGGTCGAGCAAATAGATTTTCTGCTCTTGGTCATCGGGCAGCACAAAGGCAAAGGTGTTGCGCGGGCTGTAGCGATGGGTGCCGCTGACAAACCGCATCGAATCGGGGCTGATGAGGGTATGGTTCGTCAACTCATCGAGTATCTCGTCGACCCGTCGCTCGACTCGCTGCACCTGCTCGGGCGTCAGCGTGACGATGCCGAACAGTTCGCTGAAAAACCGCCCGAGCCGGCTATTGGGGGCCAAATGTGTGGCGAAGTGCAACAGGTTGCGTTTGCAGTTGACCGAATAGTACGTCGCGACATTGAGCGCTTCATCAATGCACTGGGCCTTCCAGTTGGATAGCGCGGCTATCTCTCGCATGCCCACCGCTTCGATATTGATGGCATCGCGCTCGGCTGCACGGGTGGTGAGTTTGCCGGCGTAGCGGCTTAACGTTTTGCCGTAGCGCGGGTAATGCCGGTCGAGGTCCAGTGTCCACACCCCCTGGGTGTTGCACTGCACATAAGGGCCCGGTAGCTCGCCCTGGATCAACCGCCAGTGTTTGCCGGCTTGTTTTATCGGATAAACCTTGCCCGACAAGGAGATGAACTGCCGCGTGCCGGCCTGATCCCTGTAAAGGCCGGTAGGCTTGCCTGGGGTGAGGTCCGCCAGCGCAATATCGTGGTCTTCGAATACTTGCAGGTGTGTCCGTGCGGGTGCGGTCAGGTCCAGGTCTGCCAGGGTATCCGCAGCAGGCGCGGGGGCTTGCAACCACTGCTCAACGGGGGGCGGCTCCGTGACTGGCGCGTCCTGGGGCAAGAGCTTGTCCAGCGCCTTGCGCAACGCGGCCAATTCGGCCACTCCGCCGGCAAAGGCCTTGAGCGCGCGTTGCCAGCGGTGCTGTTGCAGGTCTTCTGCGGAGGCCAGGAACAGTTTGTAGCTGCGCCACACCACTAGCGGGTAAGCAAGTTTACCGGCCATGAACTGCAAACCCTTGGGAATCTCCCGGGTCAACAGGCTGGTGATCCCGTCCCATTTGACCTTGCCCGACTCAGAGAACTGGCAGGCGAGCATCTGCAGCAGCAACTCAAGATTGTCCTTGAACAGGCGCTTGAGCAGGTTGCCGACAATCGGGTTGGCACCCACGCGCATTTCCGAAAGCCCATGACGCCAGTTCTGGCTGAGCAAATTGCGGTAAGTGGCTTGTTGCGATTCTTCCAACTGGCTGACCACCCACTCTTGCAGCGCCCCGGGGGTGGTGAATTCGCTGATGAACGCCGCTTCATTTGCGTATTCCTTCAACAGGTGGCTGGGGCTATAGGGCGCATACAGGATCAACGGGCCCGTCGCGCCGCCCTTCGGGCCAATCAGGTAGCAGCCCAGAGCCTTGACCAGCGCCGCCCCCGGCGTGGCGATCAGTTCGAGCGGGCGAACCATCGCCGTGACGCCGCTTACGCTGTTGCGCGCCAGGGCATCGGGCATATCAAAGACTTGCTGGATAAAGCTCCAGGCTGATGCCGACAGGCGCTCCTGAAGTGTTTGTTCATGGGCGTATTGCAGCAATTGCCACGGCAGTTGCCGACAAAACAATCGACGACGGCGACGGGTGTCTTCGGTCTGGCCCTTGAGCAGGGTGGTCAGCTGTGTCTGGTAGAGACTTTTCAAGTCCAGTTGGCGCACCAGTTGCACCACGGTGCTGCCATCGAGTGCTGCTGGCAAGGGCGTGTCTGTACGCGATCGCGGCCGGATATCGTCAGCGTTCAGTTCAGGCAAGTGCCGCAGGGCGAAGTCGGTCAGGGTCTGGGTGTGGTTTTGCAGGTCGATACGGCCAGGTATCAATATGGCGTCGGGGTTGACCACTTGCCCGGGAAACCGCGCATTGAGCAAGGTAGATAAGCTACTCAGCACCTGTTCGCGCATGGGTGTGAGGCCGTGCAGGTAATCCTGCTCATCCGTTACGCTGGCGCGGTATTGCTCAAGCAGTTCGGCATGCAGGATTTGTTCATGTGGCCGCGCCATCCCCAGCCAGACCGGCAGTGCCTGTTGATGGATCATGGCACGTGCAATGGCCATCGCCCTGGGCAGGTTGGTCGGTGTGGCCTGGCGGATAAAACTGTCCATGAAGTCCTGAAAGCGTTGAGCGTTCAATTTCATCGACAGTACATGGTCGATCTTGTCGCGCATGAAGTCGCTGTAAGTCTGTTGGCGATTGTGCAGCAGATGCTCGTCGATACGTTGCAGGGGGCCGAGCCGATAGGACTGGTGGGGTATGCGCTTGGAGGGTCTCAGGTTCTCGATCAGCGGTAACCGTGCGGTGGGGCTCAGCAAGCGTTGTTCCAGCACTTCGCGCAAGACGTTGAACGACGCAAAGGCCTCATAGCCGGCACGCGGCGTCCACAGCATTGCCAGCCCTGAATGGTCGGGGTCGGTGCCACCACGCTCGGTCAGTACAAAACAGTTGGTCAGCGCCTCGGGTACGGCGTCAGCCCCGAGGTTGAGGGTCAAGCCAAACGCGTCAGGGATAAACCCGTTGAGGCCACGCCGGGTGAGTCGGGTCATGTTTTCGGCGTGAAGGGCGCTGTCCAGCAGGTCGAGGCAGGCGACCGGCAGGCTCTTTTGTAATCGCCTCAGTTGTGCTTCACCGCTGAGCCCCAGCAACATGCCATGGCCCAGGTGCGCGCGGTTATGTTCCAGGAGTAGATGCGGCAGCGTCCGCAGGTCATGTTCTGCAAAGGTGGTCAGGACCTGCTCGATCACCGCATTGAAGCTGTTCGTGGTCAGGTTGTGCAGTTGGTTGGCGACGCCTGAGCGGCGCTTGCCGTAAAACCAGGTCAGGGGCGAGTCGGTCAAGGCCTCGGCTTGCTTGGCCAGGCGCGCAATAAAGTGCTCCACCATGCTTGTCGACGCCAGGGGCAATCGCTCTTCGCGCTCGCTGGCTGGCGTGGCGTAGCGGTTGATGTAGACGTTTTCGGCTTTGAGGCTCAACTGTCTTTTGCCCAGCTCGACGTTCAATGCTCGGCCCACCAACTCGCGCAGGGTCGGGTGTTTGCTGCGCTCCATCGCCATCGCCGCCTCGACCGTTTCCAGCGTCTTCAGCTGTGCCTTGGCCTTTTCGGCATGGACGGTAGAGGGGCGGCCGTTGCCGCTGGTGATGGGGTGGACGGACCAGCGCCCGCCGGCGTCCAGCGCCTGCAAACGGCTGTCGAGCATGGTGCGCACGTCCAGCGCATTGTCGAGCAGCGCGGCCAGGTCGATCTCACCTGCGCTACGCCGATAGAGCCCCAGCGCATATTCCAGGTTGTCGAACTGTTTGGCGAGAATGTCTTCGACCATCACCTGGAACGCATCGCCCGCCACCGGCTTGCCGGTCACTTCTATCTGATCACTGCCAATGAACACGCTACGCTCGTCCAAGGAGAGGAAATTGAGCAACTCATCTTCATGCCCTGCGGTTTTGAGCATGGTCAACAGGATGTCCTTCAGATCATCGATGTCCTTGAGCACCTGCAAGCCGCGTGATTGCGTGTAGAGGTACGCGTGGGCATTGCTGATCATCAAGGTGCCCCCAAGATGGACATAGTGCTGAAAGGGCGCATGGATGCGCACCCTCTCGACGTTCAGGTGGTGGGTATGGGCCGCGCGCGCGGTCTTGTCTGCCAGGAACAGCGCGCGCAGTTGCTCGCTTTCTTCGCTGCTCAGGATCATGTCCTGATGCTTGAACAGCAGGTCTGCGCGACATTTGTCACTCATGACGCGGGCGCAAAACCGTTGGCGCGACTGGTCCGCGTTGACCTCTTGGTTCCAGTACGACTTGAGCAGGCTGTTCAATAGCTTGGAAAGAATGCCGCTGGTTTGCTCGACCACGCTGTTCCATCGCTGCTGGTCCTCGGCCAGTTGCTGCTGGCTGAAGGCTGTGGTGTTTCGGCCGATGTTGAAGAACGAATGAGTCTGGTCGGTTGGCCAGGCATGCCTGACATAAAACCGCAGCAACGCATCACGCAAGGGAAGCGAGTCGACCCAGCGGGCCTCTTCGCCCGTGGCCGGGCGGCTGAAGAAGTTCACGCGAGTGTCGGCCGGGTTCAACCCAGGGAAATAGGAGCGGGCCATGATGCCGAGCAAGGTGTCGAGCATGTCGTTCAGACCGGGGAGCTTGCGCAGTTCATCGAGCATCGCCCGTACATTTTTTTGCTGGTTAGCCAGGATGATCCTCCGTTGGTCGGCCATCACGGCGTCCGCAATCGTGGCGGTGGTCAGCGTCAGGCGCACGTTTATCGGCAACGCGTCCCGTTCGGCAATGGACAGAAACTGGAGCAACTCGCTGCGCCTGCTCGGTTGCGTCAAGCGTTCCTGCACCTCGCCAAGCAGGCCGGCACGGCTGTCGAACAGTTCCAGGCCACCGTAGGGGGTATAGAGCACGGCTTTGTTGTCGTCCGGCGTCGGGCTCATCATGAACGCGCCCGCCAGTGGGATGGCGGGTTGACCGCCGGGGTTGATCAACAACCGTTCTACGTGCATGGGGTTGCCTTGCACCGCGGGGTCCTGGCGGGCTGCGTCGGTGGCGTAGTACAGCGTGTGCAACCATTCAAGGTCCTTGACCGTGAACCCCAGGGCACGCTCCCGTGGTGTCGGCTCCTTGCGTTTTACGGGAAGCAGGAACTCGTCGAAGAAGTACGGCGGGATGACCGTCGACATAGGGCACTCTCCATCAGATAGACGTTTACGAGCGCCCACGTTAAGGATTGCGCCGGAGTGCAGGGGGGTAGATAACTCGCGATCAAACCGCCGCAGACGTCAAGCGCCCGTTGACAGCAGGCACCTGAGGCGTTGTTTAATCGGGGGTCTGGATTCTTGTTGTCTCTTCCAATTATAAAATCGGAGCTACAGATGTCTGCCCAGTCCCCGATAGTTGACAACGCTACAGCGCTCATCGGTTTCAACGACCTCGTGGGCTTGTTGCACGCGGTATTCGTGAAGCACGGCACTTCGCCGGACGTCGCCGCGATCCTGGCGCACAACTGCGCCGGCGCCGAACGCGATGGTGCCCATAGCCACGGGATCTTCCGTATTCCCGGTTACCTCAGCACCCTGGCCAGCGGCTGGGTCGACGGCAAGGCCGTGCCGGTCGTCACGGATGTGGCGTCCGGCTTTGTGCGGGTCGACGCCGGCAACGGGTTTGCCCAGCCAGCGTTGCAGGCCGCCCGTTCGCTGCTGGTGGCCAAGGCGCGCAGTGCCGGCATTGCGCTGTTGGCGATCCACAACTCCCATCACTTCGCCGCCCTGTGGCCCGATGTCGAACCGTTCGCCGAAGAAGGCCTGGTGGCGCTGAGCGTGGTCAACAGCATGACTTGCGTGGTGCCCCATGGGGCCGACCGGCCGTTGTTCGGTACCAACCCCATCGCGTTCGCCGCACCGCGTGCCGACGGCGCGCCTATCGTCTTCGACCTGGCCACCAGCGCGATTGCCCATGGCGATGTGCAGATCGCCGCGCGCAAAGGCGAACGCTTGCCTGCGGGTATGGGCGTCGACAGCCTTGGCCAACCGACCACCGACCCCAAAGCCGTGCTGGAAGGCGGGGCGCTGCTGCCGTTTGGCGGGCACAAGGGCTCCGCGTTGTCGATGATGGTCGAGTTGCTGGCAGCGGCCTTGACCGGCGGTAACTTCTCCTTTGAGTTCAACTGGGCCGACCATCCGGGAGCGCGCACACCCTGGACCGGGCAATTGCTGATCCTGATCGACCCAAGCAAAACCGCCGGGCAGAACTTTGCCGAGCGCAGCCAGGAATTGGTGCGGCAGATGCATGCGGCGGGGCTGCGGCGGTTGCCGGGGGATCGACGTCATCGCACGCGGGCGAAGTCGTTGGAGGCGGGGATTGAACTGCAGGCTCAGGAGCTGCCGCGATTACAGGCACTGTTGGCCGATTGAAAAAGGCTGCGCCAGTGGCGCAGCCCGTTTTGTCAGTTGCGGCGACCCAGCAACAAACCGACTACAAGGCCAAAGCCCGCTGAGATGGCCACGGTCTGCCAAGGATGGCCACCGATATAGGTTTCGGTGGCGTCTACCACCGGCTTGCTGCGTTCACGTACGTTGGACACCGAGTCCAGGGCTTGCTTGAGCTTGATTGCCACTTGCTCGCGTAGGGTTTCGCCTTCTTCGCCCACCAGAGAAGCGCTGCTTTTGAGCAGTTTGTCCGATTCTTCGATCAGCGCCGTCAGTTCGCTGAAGGCTTGATCCTTGATTTGATCTTCGACGGCTTGGGCAGCAGTTTTGCGGGCCATTGGGTGACTCCTTGCAAGTGAATGTGACAGTGAACAATGGAGTGTCGCGTGATGGCAAAAGTTGCAGTTTTTTTGCCCGGTAGCGCTTTCGGAGAAAATCCGAATCAGGAAATTTCGACCTACAGTGTAAGATGTGGCCTATTTGTGCAGCAGGTAATTCAACATGAGCTTCAATCTCGCCAACAAGACCCTCGCCGAACGCGCCGAGCTGGAAGATGAAAAGTCCCGCCTCTACGACCTGTGGCAAACCAACCTGGGCAAGGCCAAGGGCGAAGCCGCGCGGTTGTTCGGTGAACGTGCCAAGCGCAAGGGCAAGTGGGCCGAGTGGGTCCGCGCAGAGCTCGACGGCATGTCGCCGCCGGAGTTTTCCAACATGGTGCGCAGCGAAGTCAACAAGCTGATGGCGGCGGCGAAGTAAAACTGGCGACAATCGCTTCGCGTACCTTCAGCAACATCGGATCGAGCTGCATCTGGGTGCGCCAGCCCAGCTCCACCGGGTAGCGCGGCAGTGCCAGCGGGCAGGGCAGTACGCGCAAGCCGGTCATCCCGGCAATGGCCTGTGCCGCATGCCCCGGAATGGTTGCTACGGCGTGGCTGCCCTTGAGCAAAAACGGCAGCGCAGCAAAATGGCTGGTGGAGGCACACACCTGTCGGCTCAGCCCTTGTGCGGCCAACCCCTCGTCGGTGATGCCGATAAACCCGCCGGACGACACCAGCACATGCTCGCGGGCGACGAACTCGTCCAGGCTGATGCTGGCCTGTCCCGCAGAGAGGCTGGCGGGGTCCACCAAGCAGCGGTAATCACCTTCTGCCAACACCTGTCGACTCAAGCGGTTCTGCGCAAAACCACCGGCGGTAATTGCCAGATCGAGCGTACGGTCGAGCAGGGCACCGGCGACGATCTGGCTGTGGGTCTGTCGAAAGATCACACGCAGTTTCGGCAAACGCTGCGCGATCTCCTGCATCACGCGGCGGCCATAGGCGATTTCAAAATCGTCGGACAGCCCCAGCACCACAGAGCGCCCCTGATAATGCGGGGTATCCGGATTGACCATCGCCAGGCTCTGGCGGCAACGGTCCAGCGCCTCACTGATCACCGGCTTCAACTGATTGGCCCGCAAGGTCGGCGCCAGGCCACGGCCGGTGCGCACAAACAACGGGTCGCCGTACACCTCGCGCAAGCGTCGCAACCCCGCGCTGATGGCCGACTGCGTGACGCCCAGGCGCAAGGCGGCGCGGCTGGCGCTGGACTCGTCGTGCAGGGCTTCGAAGGTTTTCAGCAGGTTCAGGTCGATCTTGGCGATATTCATTTGGCTCATATCATTCAGTGCTGAAGTGGGCTTTATTCATGATCGCGGCTGGCCGGAGAATGGGCAACCCCCCTTATTCGGAGTGAGCGTGATGCCTGTTTCTACCGTGGCGGCTTTGCAAATTGGCGCCTTGCCGGGCGGCAAGGCTGAAACCCTCGTACAAATCCTGGGCTACGAGGACGAGATCAAGCGCAGCGGCGCGCAATTGGTGGTCATGCCTGAGGCGCTGCTCGGCGGCTATCCCAAAGGCGAAGGCTTCGGCACGCAACTGGGCTACCGCCTGCCCGAGGGGCGCGAAGCCTTTGCGCGTTACTTTGCCAATGCCATCGATGTGCCGGGTGCCGAAACCGAGGCGCTGGCCGGGTTGTCGGCGCGCACCGGCGCCAGCCTGGTCCTTGGCGTGATCGAGCGCAGTGGCAGCACCTTGTACTGCACGGTGTTGTATTTCGAACCGACGGGCGGCCTGGTGGCCAAGCACCGCAAGTTGATGCCCACCGGTACCGAGCGGCTGATCTGGGGCAAGGGCGACGGTTCCACGTTGCCGGTGATCGACACGGCAGTCGGGCGTATCGGCGGCGCGGTGTGCTGGGAAAACATGATGCCGCTGCTGCGCACCGCCATGTACGCCAAGGGCGTGCAGGTATGGTGCGCGCCGACGGTGGACGAACGCGAGATGTGGCAGGTGAGCATGCGCCATGTGGCCCACGAAGGTCGCTGCTTTGTGGTGAGCGCGTGCCAGGTGCAGGCCTCGCCCGAAGCGCTGGGGCTGGAGATTGCCAATTGGCCGTCAGACCGCCCGTTGATTGCGGGCGGCAGTGTGATTGTCGGCCCGATGGGCGACATCCTGGCGGGCCCGTTGCTGGGCGGCGCGGGGCTGTTGACGGCGCAGATCAATACCGATGACCTGGTGAAGGCGCGGTATGACTATGACGTGGTGGGGCACTATGCTCGCCCGGATGTGTTTGAGCTGACGGTAGATGAACGCGCCAAGCCAGGCGTGCGCTTTATCACCGATTGAAACCGGGTCGACATGTGGGAGGGGGCTAACCCCCTCCCACATTGAAATAACGCACCACGTCGCGGTTTACCAAGTGGCAGTGTTGGGCAGGTCCAGGGTACCGCGATCCACAAATCGCATCGTGCCAAACAATCCGCCTGCGAGCTTGCCGCGCAGTACATAAGGCAAATTGTTCAAGCTCTGGGTTTGACTCAAACCCAGGGTCTGGCGCAGCACGGAGAACGCCGAAACGCTGACCGGCACCCTCAGGACGGTCTCGGAAAAACGCGGGATGCTGCCGGCCTGGTCACTGACACCCGATGCCAACGGCCGGCCATTGACCGCCAGGTCCAGGGCCACGCCGTTGTAGTCGATGGCCGTTTCATTGGGGTTCTGCACCCGCAGTTTCACCACGAAGCGCACTTCCAGTTCCTGGCTTTGCAGGGGCTCGATGCCCACCACGTTGATGTTGACCGGGTCGCGGTTGGGGAACAGCGCGCAGGCGCTCAAGGTCAGTAGCAACAGTGATAGAACCATGAGCTTGCGCATCCGAAAGTGCTCCTATTTCGTGACGTCCGGGTCCTGCATCACTTTGAGGGTAGAGGACTCCGGATCAAATTCATCTTCCTGCAGCTCTATGAACTCTTCCGGCAGGAAAATGTTCAGCAGGATGGCACAGAACGCGCCCACGGTGATCGGCGACTCGAAGATGTTATGCAGGGCTTTTGGCAAGTCGCGCAACACTTGCGGCACGGCGGCCACACCCAGGCCCATCCCCAGGGAGATGGCCACGATCAGCACATTGCGCCGATGCAGCCCGGCTTCGGCGAGGATCTTGATGCCGGCCACCGCCACGGTGCCGAACATGATCAGGGTCGCGCCGCCCAGCACCGGCTTGGGCATCAGTTGCAGCACCGCGCCGATCATCGGGAACAGCCCCAGCAGCACCAGCAAACCCGCGATGAAGTACGCCACGTAGCGGCTGGCCACGCCGGTCAGTTGGATCACGCCGTTGTTCTGGGCGAACGTCACCATCGGCAGGCTGTTGAAGGTGGCGGCCATTGCCGAGTTGAGGCCGTCAGCCAGCAGGCCGGACTTGATGCGCTTGATATACAGCGGGCCCTTGACCGGCTGCTGGGAAATCATCGAGTTGGCGGTCAGGTCACCGGCCGCTTCCAACGGCGAAATCAGGAAGATCACCGCCACCGGGATAAACGCCACCCAGTCGAACGAGAAACCGTACTTGAAGGGCACCGGCACGCTGATCAGTGGCACGTGGGGCAGGGCGGCCAGGTCGACACGGCCCATCCACCACGCCACCACAAAGCCCAAGGTCAGGCCGATCACGATGGAGCCCAGGCGCAGGAACGGGTTGTTGAAGCGGTTGAGCACCACGATGGTCACCAGTACCAGTGCTGCCAGGCCCATATTGCTCGCGGCGCCCAGGTCGCTGGCGCCAAAACCGCCAGCCATGTCGGTGACGGCCACCTTGATCAGCGACAGCCCCATCAAGGTGATGATGGTGCCGGTGACCACCGGGGTGATCAGCTTGCGCAGCTTGCCAATGAACTGGCTGAGCACCACTTCGATAAACGCTGCGAAAAAGCAGATGCCAAAGATCGTCGAGAGGATCTCATCGGTGCCGCCACCCCGGGCCTTGACCATGAAACCCGCGCTGAGGATCACGCTGATAAACGAAAAGCTGGTGCCCTGCAGGCACAGCAGCCCCGAACCGATCGGGCCGAACGTGCGCGCCTGCACAAAGGTGCCGAGCCCCGACACAAACAGCGCCATGCTCACCAGGTACGGCACTTCGCTTTCCAGGCCGAGCACGCCACCGACGATCAGCGTCGGGGTGATGATGCCGACAAAACTGGCCAGCACATGCTGCAGCGCGGCAAAAATCGCAGCGGTGAAGTGCGGGCGGTCTTCCAGGCCGTAGATCAGGTCGGATGTATAGCGCGGGCGGGGGGCTTGAGCGTCAGACAAAATGCGGGCTCGGGTCAGAAAATGGAGGCGCAGGATGCCAGAAACCGCCAGTCGTCAGAAGTGTAAAAAAATATTTATGAACCCCCTGCACAAAAGCATGTACCCAGCCGATAGCGTTTATAGGCCCACCTATCAATAACAACAGTGGGACCAAGGTCTGAGCGGCGCGTTGACGCCGACCGATCGTTTCGCGGCAGGGATGCTCGCAAACACCACTCCTGAGAGTCTCCCCTATGTCCCTCCGTCATCTGAATATCGCCCCTCGTGCTTCTCTCGGTTTCGCGTTCATTGCGTTGTTAGTGGTTGTACTGGGGGTGTTTGCGGTCAACCGCATGACGCTGATTCGCGAGGCGTCGGTGGCCATGAGCGCCAACCAACTGCCCAGCGTGACGTACCTGGGCACGATCACGGAAAACGTGCTGCGCCTGCGCATCCTGTCGTTTCGCGTACTGGTCAACCGTGAACCCGCTGCCCTGCAGGAAGCCGAAACCCGCATCGGTGTGCTCGCCGACAAGGTCAAGACCGCCCAGGCCGGTTACGCCACGCTGCCCGCCGGGCCGGAAGAGGCGGCGTTGTACAAGACGTTTGGTGCGACCCTGGACAACTACCTCAAAGCCCAGGCCGACATGCTGGCACTGTCCAAGCAAGGCAAGGTCGATGAGATGCGTGCGCTGATCAACAGCCGCATCAAGGACGGCACCGACCAGATGGGCGAACAGCTGAACAAGCTGATTGCCATCAATGCCGCCGATGCCAAGTCTGCGGATGCAGAAGCCGGCCATGGTTACGAGAGCGCCATCACCGGGGTGATCATCGTCTCGGTGGTCGCCGCATTGCTCACGGTGCTGCTGGCCTGGCTGCTGACCCGCAGCATCGTGACGCCGTTGCGCAAAGCCGTGGAAGTGGCCCAAACCATTGCCGCGGGCAACTTGAGTAAAACCATTGAAGACGACGGCAAAGACGAACCCGCACGTTTGATCGGTGCCCTGGCGACCATGCAAGCCAACCTGCGCCAGACCATCCAGCACATCGCCGGTTCAGCCACGCAACTGGCCTCCGCCGCCGAAGAACTGAGCGCGGTCACTGAAGAGGCCTCCAAAGGCCTGCAACAACAGAACAATGAAATCGACCAGGCCGCCACGGCGGTCAACGAGATGACGGCTGCGGTGGAAGAGGTGGCGCGCAACGCCGTGTCCACGTCCGAAGCCTCCAGCCAGTCCAACCAGGCTGCACGCGAAGGCCGTGACCGGGTGGTGGAAACCGTCGGCGCGATCCAGACCATGACCCAGGACGTGCAGAACACCGCCGCCATGATCGAAGGCCTGGCCACTCAAGGGCGGGATATCGGCAAGGTTCTCGACGTGATCCGTGCGATTGCCGAGCAGACCAACCTGCTGGCGCTCAACGCCGCCATCGAAGCGGCGCGTGCCGGTGAAGCCGGGCGCGGTTTTGCGGTGGTGGCAGACGAAGTGCGGGCGCTGGCTCACCGCACCGCGCAGTCGACCCAGGAGATCGAGAAAATGGTCGCGGGCATCCAGAACGGCACCGGTGAAGCCGTGCAGTCCATGCAGCAGAGCAACCAGCGCACCCAGAACACCCTGGAAATGGCCCGCGCCGCAGGGGTGGCGCTGGAGCAGATCACCCAGTCCATCAGCCTGATCAACGAACGCAACCTGGTGATCGCCAGCGCCTCGGAAGAACAGGCCCAAGTGTCCCGCGAAGTGGACCGCAACCTGGTGAATATCCGCGACCTGGCGACCCAGTCGGCGGCGGGGGCCAACCAGACCAGCGCGGCCAGCCATGAACTGTCGCGTTTGGCGGTGGATTTGAATGGGATGGTGGCCAGGTTCGTCATCTGACCCACTTTGCAATGCGGTCAAAATGTGGGAGGCAAGCCCCCTCCCACAGGTGTTCTGTGTTGTGCCAGCGGTTATTGTTTCCAGGTCGCTGGATTCACCAGATTCCTGGGCTTTTCACCTGCCAGCGCCGCCAGCAGATTATCCACTGCACACTTTGCCATCGCCTCCCTTGTCTCATGGGTGGCCGAGCCGATATGCGGTGTGGCTACCACATTGTTCAGGCGCAGCAGCGGCGAGTTGTGATTCAGCGGTTCCTTCTCAAACACATCCAACCCGGCCGCGCGAATCGAGCGTTGCTGCAACGCCTCGACCAGCGCCGCTTCGTCCACCACTTTGCCTCGCGAGATATTGATAAAAATCGTCTCGGGGCCCATTCGCGCAAACTCTTGGGCGCCGATCAATTTTTCGGTTTCAGCCGTAAGCGGCAAGGTGAGGCAGACAAAGTCGGCTTGCTCCAGCAAGTCGTTCAAGCTGCGGTATTGCGCGCCAAAGCGCTGTTCCACCGCCGGCTTGGGCGAGTGGCTGTGGTAGATCACCGGCATGCCAAACCCAAAGTGCCCGCGCTGGGCGAGGGCTTCGCCGATGCGGCCCATGCCGATGATGCCCAGGGTCTTGCCGTGCACATCGCTGCCAAAGTGCGACGGGCCGATGTTTTTGTTCCACTGGCCGGCGCGCACCATGTCGGCCAACTCCACCACGCGCCGAGCGGTGGCGAGGATCAGCGCAAAGCCGGTGTCGGCGGTGGTTTCGGTGAGCACGTCCGGGGTGTTGCTGAGCAGGATGCCGCGCTGGGTCAGGTAGTCGATGTCGTAGTTATCGACCCCTACGGACACACTGGCCACGGCTTCCAGTTGCGGCGCGAGGTCCAGCAACCTGGCATCCAGGCGCAGGCTGGCACCGAGCAGGCCATGAGCGGTGGGCAGGGCGTCGCGCAGCTTGGCCAGGCCGATCTCATCCAGGGCTTCGATCAGCGTAACCTCAGCGTGTTCATGCAGGCGCGCCATCAGCGGCGCGGAGAGTTTCTTGTACAACACGACAGACTTTTTCATGAGGTCTTTACCTTCAACTCCAGGGTTGGCACCGGCGAGCGGTCACTGGCACCGGGCTTGAGGAAAATCGTCAGCACCACCGACAGCATCAACGCACCGCTCATCAGCAGGTACGAGGCGCCGGGCGAACCGGTGCTGCTATTGAGATAACCCACCAGGTACGAGCCGCCGAACGAGCCGAGGGCGCCCATGCTGTTGATCAGCGCCATTGCGCCACCGGCGACGTTGGCGGGCAGGATTTCCGGGACGATGGCGAAAAACGGCCCATACGGCGCATACATGCACGCCCCGGCAATCACCAGCAGGGTGTAGGACCACCAGAAGTGTTCGGCCCCCAGCACGTAGGATGCATAGAACGCGATGGAGGCAATCAGCAGCGGCGGCCACACAAAGCGTTTACGCTTTTGCAGCTTGTCCGAGCCCCAACTCACCACCAGCATGCCGATCACTGCCGCCAGGTACGGCAGGGCCGACAGCCAGCCGGCCTCGACCATGTCCATCTGCAAGCCGGCCTTGAGGATCGATGGCAGCCACAGCACAAAACCGTAGACACCGATGCTCCAGCAGAAGAACTGCAGCGCCAGGATGATCACCTTGGGCGAGCGGAATGCCTCGGCGTAATTTTTCACCGCCTTGATGCCCACTTGTTCGGCGGCGAGGGCGGTTTCCAGGCTGTGCTTTTCGCTGTCGCTCAGCCACTTGGCATCCTTGGGCCGCTCATCCGCCAGCTTCCACCAGATAAACGCCCACAATACCGCTGGCAGGCCTTCGATGATAAACATCCAGCGCCAGCTGAAATGCTGCACCAGGTAGCCCGACACCACCGACATCCACAGCATGGTGACCGGGTTGCCGAGGATCAGGAAGGTGTTGGCCCGCGAGCGTTCGGCACGGGTGAACCAATGGCACAGGTACACCAGCATCGCCGGCATCACCGCCGCTTCGACTACGCCGAGCATGAAGCGAATGACGATCAGCATGTAGGCGTTGGACACCACCCCAGTCAGGGTGGCCAGGCCGCCCCAGAGGATCAGGCTGACGAAAATCAGCTTTTTAACGCTGCGCTTTTGCGCATAGATCGCCCCCGGCACCTGAAAGAAAAAGTAGCCGAGGAAAAACAGCGCGCCCAGCAACGACGACATGCCGGGGGTGATCATCAGGTCTTCGGCCATCCCGGAAGCGGCGGCGAAGCCGTAGTTGGCGCGGTCCAGGTAGGCCAGGCTGTAGGTGATGAAAACGATGGGCATGATGTACCACCAACGGCGGGTGGCAAGTTTCACGGTGTCCATAAGGTTGCTCCTGAGCTTGTTGTAGTTGTGGCAACAGGGTGTGGGTCACGCAACGGATCGGCTGGATAATTCAGAACGGGTGGGCAGGCCTTCCATATCGCCACGGCTTTGCACGGCGCGGCTGCCAATCCAGTTGCCGCGTTGTACTGCCTCGGGGAAGCTGAGGTTTTCCAGCAGGGCGCTGATCATGCCCACGGCAAAGCCATCACCGGCGCCGACGGTGTCCACGACCTTGTCCACGCGCACGGCGGCGACAAAGCCTTGGTCCAGGTGGGTGCGGTAGTAGGCGCCGTCCGGGCCGAGCTTGATGGCCACGGCTTCGGCGCCCTGGTCGAGGTAAAACGCGGCGATATCGGCCGGGTCATCAAAACCGGTGAGCAGGCGGCCTTCGCTCAAGCCCGGCAATACCCAATCGGCCATGCCGGCGAGGGCGTTGATCTGGCGGATCATCTGCGCTTGGCTGGCCCACAGCGACGGGCGCAGGTTCGGGTCGAACGACACACTGCGCCCGGCCTTGCGCATCTGGGTCATCAACTCAATGGACAGCTCGCAGGTGGCCTCGGACAACGCCGGGGCAATCCCGGTGGCGTGCACATGGCGGGCCTGCAGCAGCGCGGGGCTGATGGCTGCGATGGACAAATGGCTGGCGGCCGAGCCCTTGCGGAAGTACTCGACCTGGGGATCGGCGCCAGCCTCTTCGCGGGACTTGAACTGAAAGCCAGTGGGGTGCAGCGGGTCGACGGCCACATGCCGGCAATCCAGGCCTTCGTTTTTCAGGGTGTCGACCACGAACCGGCCGAGGGAATCATTGCCCACCCGGCTCAGCCAGGCCACGTTGAAACCCAGGCGCGACAGGCCAATGGCGACGTTGCTGTCGGCCCCGGCAATGCGTTTGTGAAACTGGCTGACCTGCGCCAGGTCGCCGGTCTGCTCGGCGACAAACATCGCCATGGTTTCACCGAACGACAGGATATCGATCTCAGACATGGGCATTCTCCTCACGCGGCTGACCAAGCAGGGCAAGCGTGGCGACTTGCTGCGCAGTGACGTCGACCAGGTCATCGCCCTGCAACGGGAATTCCACTGCCCGTGTAATCCCTTGAGTCATGTGCTTGAGCAGTTGTTCCCACAGATGCAGGTCGGTAGCGCCGGGCGGCAGCGCCACCAGTTTGCCGTCGGGGCGGCGGGCCACGGCCTTGCAGTGCAGGTAATCCACATGTCGGCCCAGCAAGCGTGCGGCGGTGAGCGCGGATTGGTCCTGCCACTGCCAGTTGCCGATGTCGAAGGTCATTTTTACCGGCAGGCCCAGGCGCTCGACTTCAGTGAAGAAACGTTGCATCGGCTCGATACGCCCGCCGTGCAAGGTCTGGTCGTTTTCTACCAACAGTTGGACCGGGTGACGGTTGAGCAGGGCGTGCAGGCTTTCCAGGTCGTTGGTGTCGGTAAAGTAGCCGAGGGAGACTTTCAGCCAGCGTGCGCCAAAGGCTTGGGCACGGTCCAGGGTGGCGTTCAGTTCGGCGTTGGGCTGGGCGCGTCGGGCAACCCAGAGTTCCAGAGGCGATGAGAACACAGCTTCCAACCCCTTTTCGGCGGCGGCCTGGGCCAGCTCGTCAGGCTGTTCGGCGGTCAATAATTCCTCACGCCACTCGATGCGCTTGGCGCCGGCGGCTGCCAGCAGGTCGACAAAACTCAGCTGGCCTTGCTGGCGGACCAAGTCGGCGCCATAGCTGGAAAGGCTGATGGAGACGGGGTATTTATGCATTGTTGTTTACCTCTGAAACCGGTTTCATTTTTCGACGTGATGAAGATTCAATCCACAATGGCGCGTTGATCCAAGCGCAGGGTTGAGCCTCGTATGATCAGGTGTGGCAGAAAATCCAGGGTGCGCGTTGGCGCATCGTCACCGCGCAAACGCTTGAGCAGGCAGTCGAACGCGCTGGCGCCAATCGCCTCAGTCGGTTGGGCGAGGGCAGTGATCCCATTCCCCACCAATGGATACCAGTCCAGGTCATCCAGAGCGATCAGGCCGACGTCATCGAACAGGTTGCAGCCCAACGTCTTGAGCGCACGGGTACAGGCCAGTGCGGCAACGCCGTTGGCACAGAACATCGCCTTGGGACCCGGTTTGGCGAGAAACGCCTGTAGGCCGCTTTCGAGGTTGCCATCCAGTTCCAGTACCGCGCCGGTCAGCGCCGGGCGCCGGCCAATCTCGGCCGTGAAACTGCCCAGGCGTTCGACCCGTGAACTGGTGCCGTCGGCGGCCTCGCTCACCAGCAATACGTCGCGATAACCCTGTTGTTCCAGGTGTTCCACCGCCATGCGCACCGCCGCCGGGTTATCCAGCCCCACCAGGTCGCTGTGCAGCGGCTCGACCTTGCGGTCCACCAGCACCAGGGGCATTTCCCGTTGCAGTTCCAGCAATTGGTCGAGGTGATGACCGAGGGTGTTCACGATCAACCCTTCGATGTTGTACGAACGCAGTGCCGCCAGGTGCTGGCGTTCTTGCTCGTCATCGCGGTCGGTGTTGCACACCACCAGGCTGTAGCCGTGTTGGCGGCAGGCGGTTTCGACGCCGTGCATCACGGCAATGGAGTAGGGGTTGCGGATATCGGCCACCAGCATGCCGATCAGGCGCGTGCGGCCACGTTTCAAACCACGAGCCATCTGGTTGGGGCGGTAGCCGAGATCGTCGATAGCCTGCTCGATGCGCAAAGCGATAGCGTCGGAGAGCAGGGCGCGGTCGTCGCCGATAAAACGCGAGACGCTGGCCTTGGAAACCCCGGCGCGCTGGGCGACGTCGAGCATGGTGACGCGGGAACGCTGGGCAGTGGAGAAGGAGGTCAAGAGGTCGGCCTTTCTTATTGGAGTCGTATCGACTGGGCTGAAACCGGTTTCAGGAAACACCATGAACAAGGCGTGGGTCAAGCGCTACGTAAGGTGCCCCCGACGGAGAAAGCGACAGACGGCACGGCCTACCTGTTAGTTCTGACAGTATTCAGGCCGACGGTTGAGGCGTTTAATTTGCCTCAGAACGCTTTCAAAACGGGCTACGTGTCCTCCTCGCCTTTTTGTGTCGGATGCGGTTGGGTAATGCCTATTTGCGGGGAGTGTGCGAACACGAGGTTTCAAGCCGCGACTGTCAGGCCAGGAGAAACTGAAATGCCCAGCAAGCAAGTGATTACAATGGGGTTTGACAGCCCGAACTTATTGGCGCCGCAATATCCAGACGCGCTCAATGGGCGTGATGGCAAGATCAATCGCCTGTTATACGATGCAAGTAACGGGTTGCGCTTTTTAATGCAAACATGGGCCGCACCGGACGACGGCGACTATGTAACCATTGAATGGAGCCCCGTGGGGGTCAATGTCTGGACGGTGTTGGATACGCTGCACTTTCCTTCACAAATTACAACACCGACCGTCGAACGTGTGATTCCTTCGACCATCCTCAACCACGGGCGATATGAGTTCAGGTATAAAGTTAAAAATGGTATCGGAGGCCCGTATACCGACTTCTCGCACGCCAGCCTGGCCGATATTGATTTGTTCGCGCCGTTTAAACGCTTGGGTAGTTCCGTTAAACCGCCGCTTGTTAAGTTTCCAGACTTTCTCGCCACACCTGGCCATATCATCACTCAGGCGGTGATTGATGCGAACCCGTTCTTTGTATTTGAGGTCAATCCCTACGCCGACTGGGAGGATGGCGACCGCGTCTCTTACTGGTTTACGCAGGATATTCCCGCCGACAATGGCCCCCCCCTCGATACGTTACCCATTCCGGTAGGGGGTCTTAAGATCGCGCTGGCGAATACGTTTTTTAACAACCCATTGGTGCAGGATGGCACTTGGTTTTTTGTCTATTTGTTGACGGATGCCGCAGGCAATGCTAGCGAGTTGTCGAGGACTCAGGGGCGCATTCTCCAGCGTGATTCCGGCCTGGTCCTTAATCCGTTGATCATTCGCGAAATTATTCCGAATGGGTTGATCGATATTCCAGAATGGCGTGCCGGTGTCAGGGTGGCGATTTCTAACTATGCCTACAAGTCCGGTGATCAGGCCATCATCCGGTGGGGAAGCCAAACCCATGGTCCTATTCCTCTGACTGGCGTATTCGATTTTGAGATTCCCTTGCCCGCTCAACTGATCGCCGATGAGTTCGGCGCGAGCACCCTGCCTGTCGAAACCTCGGCCACCTATACGGTACTGCGCAGCGGCAGCTCTACTTCGCCATTAATGGCCACCAAAATTCGTGTAAATTTGTGGGCTCCAGGGCCACCCCCACCCATCCCGGGTGACGAGAACCCAGACCTCCCCAGCGTGCATGCAGTCGGTCCGGCATCCCGCCCCACGCGCGATTTCCTGAGCAAAGCCGACTTTGACAGTGCCGAAGCGATCGTCGCGCTTATCACCCTGTGGGTAACGCCCTCACCTCGATTGAATGATTTGATCCATGTGTATTGGGGCAGCAAATCGCTTCTGGTCGGTACCCATACGCTCGGCATGGAAGGGCCCGGCGCGTCAATCGAGATCGACTTGGACAAGACCGCTTTGGCCACTTTGGGCGTTGGTTTCAAAAACCTCTTCTATACGGTGAGTGAGCGAGGGTCTTTGAACGAGAACCTGTCCGAGTCCACACCTGTCGAGGTGGATCTGACAGGGCCGGTGTCCTTCCCCCGGCCTGATGCGCCAGACGCGGTCGACGGGTGGTTCAATTGCCAAAGTATTCCAAAGATCTGGGAGGGTGTACGTATCAGGGTCAATAAGCACTCTGCGATCAGGCCCGGTGATGAAATACGGTTGAGTTGGGTTGGAACAACGGGATTTGCCGGGGGTGGAGAAGTCATACCTGAAACGGTGGGCGATTTCCGGGAGTATTGGAGTAACGATGATGAAGTAGCGGGCGGGCATATATTTTTCATTCCTTATCATCCCAATACGCAGCCCCTGAAAAATAACGCAGGCGGTGCCGCGCAATTTAGTATCTGGAGAGGCACGGTGCTCATCGGCAGCTCTATTCAACCGCGTTATTTGAAGTTTGATCGTGTTTATGCAAGTAACCCGATCATTTACTGTCGTCCAGATGGTAACGGCCCGGAGTAAATATAAAACACTTGTATTGTATACCGTGAGTAAGTGCGGCACGTGATTTACGTTGGCTTGTGTAATGCCTGGCGCCTGTTAAGCCAAGTAGTGGGTGTTGCTGGAACGTCGATCTTCACGCCGCTTCAATCAGGCAGGAGAAAATGAAATGCCCACTAAAAAACGCAAAAACGTGGTGTTGACTGGTTTCGATGATCCTAATTTGAGCGCCCCTGAATACCCGGATGCACTCGACGGTGTAAGCGGAAAAATCCTTCGTGCGGGTTTAGATGCCAATAATGGGCTGAGATTTCTAATGAGAACATGGGCGGCGCCTGACGACGACGACTATGTAACCATCGAATGGAGCCCGGTCGGAATAGACAAATGGACGGAACTGTGGACTATTCACTTTCCGGTGATGATTTCGACGCCTACCGTTGAGCGTGTCATTCCAATGCCTGTCCTTAATCATGGTCAATATGAGTTCAGGCATAAGGTCAAAAATGGCCTGGGGGGGATCTACACCGACTTTTCAGAGGCGAGCACCGCAGATATAGACTTGTACGGACCGGGGAAAAGCCTGGGCAGCTCAGTTAAACCTCAGATTGTTGAATTCCCCGATTTTCTCCCAACAACGGCAGATATCATTACCCAGGCGGTCATTGATGCGAATCCTGATTTCACGTTTACGATTCCCGCCCATCCGGACTGGGAGGCTGGCGATACTGTGCGTTACTGGTTCACGCATGATACCCCCGCCGATAATGGGCCTCCCCTGAATACAGTGCCATTTCCGCAAACAGGCGCAGTGATTGATTTGCCCAATACGTTTTTCAATAACCCTCTTTTGCTAGACGGTATTTTGTTTTTTGTCTATCAACTGATTGATGCCGCAGGTAACCCAAGTGAGTTATCCCGGACCCAGGGGAGAATACTCAAACGCAGTTCCGGGCTGGTCCTGGCGCCTTTGATCATTCGTGAGCAGACACCTGATAGTCTGATCGACATTCCTGAGTGGCAAGCCAATGTCACGGCGTCGATTCCCTCTTACCCCTACCAGCCTGGTGATCAGTTCACCATCAAGTGGGGTAGCCAGACTCATGGACCCCTTCCGCTCACGGGGGTGTTCGATTTTGATGTGACGTTGCCGCCTCAACTGATCCTTGATGAGTTCGGCACGAGTACGGTGACGGTCACCACCCAGGCTACCTACGAGATACATCGCAATGGCGGCACGGATACCCCGGCTACGGTCACTGAAATTGATGTAAACCTATGGGCACCGGGTCCCATTCCGGCAATTCCGGGTGATCCAAACCCTGATCTCGTCCCTTTGGATGTACGTGGCCCCGCGTCGGCGCCTACGCTTAATTATCTGGATAAAGACGACTTCGACGATCCCGGTGCGATACAGGCGCTTATCACGTTGTGGACAACGCCATCTCCGCGTGGCAACGACATTATCGAAGTGTGGTGGGACAGTCCGTCGGTACTGGTTGGCACGCATGTTCTGTCGGGTGAAGCGCCGGGTGATTCCATCGTAATCGACCTGGATAAGGTTGAAATTGCCACCATGGGCAACAACATTAAAGACGTATTCTATACCGTCAGGGAACAGGACTCCAAGAACCTTAACGTGTCGCTACCCAGGGAGGTAGAGGTGGACGATGCGATCGAGCACGTGATGGATGAGGCGGAATTTCGCAATGTCACATCTTGGAGTGGAGATCCCCGTGGGCGTTTAACCTGCCCAGCCTTAAAAGGGGGGCCCGCTTTGCCGTGGGCTGACAGGTATCTTGAGGTGTGGATTCCTCCAAGTCCTGCTTATTTCTCCGACGGTGTGCAAGTCGTTATTGAGTTCCATGGTTCGATAGGCCTGGACGGCGCATTACCGGCAATTGCTGGCACGACGGGATCGCAGACGATCACGCTCACTGCAGAGACTGCGCGGGATGGCTTCATGTTCCACTACGGCCCCTACGTTCCCTTCCTTAAGCCTATCGAGGGGTTCGCGGCACCGTTCGCGTCCGCGTGGTTACGCTATTCCGTTGATTTAGGTGGGACCTGGGCGCGATCGGTGCCGGCAGTCATCCCTGTGAGGATGTACTCATCCAATAACACGTGTGATCTTTCAGGCTTGCCATAGTGGGTTCGGTAATGTGTGGGAATTAAGGTAAATTCCTTGTAAGGGCGTCGGAAAGGTTCCTCCGACGCCCTTTTTTCTTTCATCGTATCGACAGTCTTTCTCTTCCAATCTTCAGACTTATCCTACTTACGCTTACTCCTGCCAACTATAACCTCGCGGCCTCTACAGGTCTGGCTCCACTCCTTGGGAACGAGCCATGCCATTGATTCAGGCAAATTCATCAACGCGAGTGTTACTGCATGTCCATCAAAGATTTTTTTAAACTTTCACCGTTAAGTGCGGCTATCAAAGTTCCTTCTCTGGGCCTGCTGCTGGTTGTAGCGGTACAGGCGCATGCGACGCCAGAAGTTGTAGGGCCCGGCGAGTCGAAAACCATCGAGTCGGGTGAAGCCGTCAAGGACTGGGCTCTTCTGAAAGATTCTTCGTTGACCGTCAATGGCGCAACGACTGGTGCTATTCGTGGCTTGGGCGCGCAATTGAACGTTACCGGTGGCAGCACTATCGAACGCATCGTCGCCCAGGAAGGGTCCACGGTGACGATAGACGGCGCCATCGTTAAGAGCGATGGGCAGCATGCCCCGGCCATGGAACTGACCGACGGTGTCGCAACCATTTCCGGCAGTTATCTGGAAGGTACTCAGTCGATCGGCCTGATACTCAATACTTATGGCGCGGGTGCAAGCGGTTCTCGTGCCGACGTTTTCAATAGCACGATCAAGGGCGCCCAAATAGGTGCTTCGGTCACCCAGTTTGGCGTGCTGAATCTGCTTGATACCTTGGTTGAGGGCACGGCTGCCGGCAGCACGGGTGTATCACTGATCGGCGGTTCGGCCGTTGCCCAGCGCAGCAGGTTGGTCGGTGAGCAGAATGGCGTACGGATTGCCCGCGCAGCAGGCGTGACCGGTGATGGCACGCTGGTGCTGGATCAGTCCATAGTGGAAGGCAGGACGGGCGCCGCCATTGCGGTTGTCGGTAGCCCGGGACGTGTACCGACTGCAACTATCGAGGTCAACAACGGTTCGCAACTGATTGGAGGCAACGGCAATCTGCTCGAAGTAACGGGTGGCGCCACCGGCAACATGAACGTCAACAACAGCCATCTACAAGGCAATGTTTTCGTCGAGGCTGGTAGCCATGCCAACCTGAGCTTGCAGAACAACGCCTCGATCACGGGCACGTTGTTGAACGTCGACAGCCTCAGCGTTGGCGACCAATCGTTCTGGAACCTGACCGGCGATAGTCAGGTCGGTGCGCTGAGCCTTGCCGATGGTACGGTAAGGTTTGGGGGGGACAACGCGTTTTATCAGTTGGACCTGGACACGTTGAGCGGTAACGGCACTTTTGTGATGGGCGTTGACTTTGCCGGTGGCCAGAATGATTTCCTGAACATCGAAGGCGATGCCACGGGTAAACACAGCCTCCTGGTGGCCAGCAGTGGCCTGGAACCGGTATCCCCAAGCGATGTACACATTGTGCACGCCGGCGGTGGTGACGCAGAGTTTTCCCTTGTGGGTGGCGCGGTCGATGTCGGCGCCTGGTCCTACGGGCTCAGGCAGGATGGCAATGACTGGTTCCTTGATCCGGGCGCGCGGACGATCAGCCCAGGCACGCGGTCCGTGCTGGCCTTGTTCAACACGGCTCCTACCGTATGGTATGGCGAGATGAGCTCCTTGCGTACCCGCATGGGGGAGTTGCGGCATAACGGTGCTCAGGCGGGTGGCTGGATCCGTAGTTATGGCAACAAATACTCGGTGTCTGATGCCAACGGTGTGGGCTTCAAACAGACCCAGCGCGGTTTTTCCTTGGGCGCCGATACGCCACTGAGTGAAGACAGCCAATGGTTGGTCGGTGTGATGGCAGGTCATAGTGATTCGGATCTGGACTTGGGCCGCGGCACTTCCGGTACGGTCAAGAGTTACTACGCCGGTCTTTATGCAACCTGGATTGACGAAGCAAGCGGTTATTATTTTGACGGTGTAGTCAAAGCCAACCGTTTTGAAAACAGCTCCGAAGTCGCACTGAGTGACGGCGCGCAAGCCAAAGGTAAATATGGCACCAACGGCATTGGCGCGTCGGTTGAAGTCGGGCGCAATATCAAGCTGGATAATAAGTTCTTTATCGAACCGTTTGCCCAAGCGTCCACGGTTGTGGTCAAGGGTAAGCACTACGGCTTGGACAACGGCCTGCAAGCCAAGGGGCAGGACACCCACTCGGTGCTCGGCAAGTTGGGTGTGACGGTGGGGCGTGATTTCCTCATGGACAGCGGCAGCATCGTTCAGCCGTACCTGCGAACCGCAGTGGCTCACGAGTTTGCCGACGCCAACAAAGCATCGGTCAATGGTCATGTGTTCAATAACGACTTGTCGGGTTCGCGCGTCGAGCTGGGAGCGGGGGTGGCGGTATCGTTGTCGCAGAACCTACAACTGCATGCCGACTTTGAACACAGCAAGGGCAAGCATGTGGATCAGCCTTGGGGCGCCAACGTGGGCTTGCGTTACTCCTGGTAAGACAGTGTGAGGTAAACAAAAAAGGAAGCCTGTCAGGCTTCCTTTTTTGTATGAGGCGATACGTGTCGTCAAGACACAGGCCTTATCCGAAACTGAAGAGAAAATCGACGGTGAATACCTTTCCATCACCGTCGTCAGCGGTTTTGCCACCAGCCAGTGCACCTTGCACATGGCCATTGGCAGCATCCACTTCAGTCAAGTCGAGCAGGCCTTCTCTGACGTATTTATCCAGAGGGTCGTGCAAGTCAGTGGTGGTGTAGGAAATTTTGATATCGTGGTGATCTTCCAGTTTGTATACGCCCTTGAGGTATTGCTTTGGAATATCGAGCTGGATTTTATAGGTCACTTTATCCGTATCCGTATCGGTATGGCTTCCCGACATTCTCCAAAGAGTAGTAAGTGAAAGGATTGAGAAGACTTTCGCCGTGAAGTCTTTTGGGTAGACCTCACCTCGGTTGACCTCACCCTTGAGGTACTGAACGGCAACGGCGGACTTGGTTTTTGTACGCTCTTTCAACTCGCTTAACATGAGAGTGTCTCCTTGGATTAGGTGTTGCGGATCCCGTGCAAGGCATTGACGCTTGGCCTGGACAGCCACGTAGAGGGGGTGAACACGTTGGTGTCAGGTTTTGAGTTTCATGGATACATCATCAAAAAATATCCCGCCGTCCTGTCCTATAAGGACAACGCCGCACCCGGTGGTGCCAGCCGGCATGACCAAGTCTCGCGTGTGAAGGGTCCAGTCAGAATTGGTAAAAGTGATCGGCGTTAGTGTGCCGCTGGGCAGGGGGTGAAACACCACGAATCCGGTTCCGCCAAAGGCGCAGCGCGTACGTACAGAAAATTCGTAGGTCTGGTTGGCGACGAGGCTGACATCCTGGCGGGCTTGCCCCATAAGCGTGGCTTCAAACGTGCTTCCGTCAAAATGATGGCGAGAGCCGATGGGAGAGGCTGAGGCATCCCAATCGTTACGGAATGCAGAAAAATCACCGTTTCTGATCAGTTCTGGCTGCTCGGGGGTCGATCGTTCAGAGGACAGATGCATTTCATCGGCGTACACCTCACCGGCAGTACCGCTAAGGGCAATGGTGATAAAAACGGTGCCCGCAGGCGGGGTGTAGCGGATTTCCCGGGGCGTCCAGACATGGAAACTGTCCAGCAATGTACGTTCATCCGTTGCCGGTGGGTTAGGCCGGATAAGCAACTCGCCTTGGCCCTTGAACAGAACCTGTGTCCAGAGGCTTAAAGTATAAGTTTCCAGCGGGGTGACATCGACGCGCTGAGAGGCCTGCCCTGAGAGGATGCGACACGACTGTCGGGAGTAATCCACAGTGCCCGTGGTGTCCCAGTATTTCCCGTCATCACTGAAACTGCCGTTCAGTAACAAATTCCTTATCAGCGCAGGTTGTGCAGGCATGGTGTATCTCCGACATTGCAACTTGGGGACGACGCCATTGCGCGCCAGAAATCGATCCGTGACAACTGTCAGAACTAACAGGTGCGCTCTGCCATTCGTCGGTTTCTCTACACTGAATGAAACGCTCCCATCCAGGTAGAGATCAGCAGCAGGGCTCCCGTCATCTGGTTGAAGCGCTGCATGGCGTTGTCCGATCCCAACAACCGGGTGGATCCCGCGCCCAGCAACGCCCACAGCCCCAGGCATGGCAGTGAGACCACAAAAAACACCAGGGACAACGCCAGCACCTGCGCCTGACGCTCAGCCCCTTGGTCGGCGAACACACTGACCACGGCCAACGCCATCATCCACGTCTTCGGGTTCACCAGTTGCAGCCCTGCCGCTCCGAGCAGGCCCAAGCGTTTATGGGGCGCATCGCGCTCAATGGCGTGGACTGGTGAGCTGAAAATTTTCCAGGCCAGGTAGCTCAGCCACGTCACGCCGACCCACTGCATGGCGAGTCGGACGTTAGGTAGGTGCGCCAGTGACTCACCAAGCCCCAGACCGACGACCAGCACAATCGCCGCCGCACCGGTGCATGCGCCCAGGATGATCGGTACAACCGCCCGCAGGCCATAACGCGCGCTGTTGCTCAACACCAAGAGATTGGTGGGGCCAGGGGTGATAGAGGCGACGAAGGCAAATAACAGGAAGGGAAACAGCGGGGACGGCATACAAGGGGCTCCAATGAACAGCTCAGTGGCGCCCATCCTCACAAGCCTGTGGCTTACCTGTCTGGAAGGTTTGAGCAGCGCTTGCGGTAGGCCGCCGGTTTGAGTCCATAGGCGCGTACGAACCAGCGCCCCAAGTGACTTTGATCGGCAAAGCCCAGGGCCATCGCCACGTCGGCCGGTTGTTCGCCCTTGGCCAATGCGTGACGGGCGCGGGCCAGGCGCAACTGCACCAGGTACGCATGGGGCGGTAAACCGAAGGCGCTCTTGAACGCGCGGGTCAGGCGGAAGCGGTCGACGCCGCAGGCCAGGGCCAGTTCGTCCATGCCGACATCGTGATGCAGGTGGGCGTGCAGGTAGTCCCGGGCCTTGTGCGCCACCTGCGGCAGGCGTGGGTCTTCACGGTAACGGCTGCGCCAATACAGTTGGCCGGTGAGACGTTCGAGCAATTGGTCCATGGCGCGCTGGCGCACGATGCGCAATTCACCGCTGTGCAGGGTCTGGAAGGCCTGGCTGGTGGCGATGGCCAGGCGTGGATCGCTGGCCAAGGTCGTGGCGAAACCCAACTGGCTGTTGAGCGGCGCCTCTTCGAACACTGCACTCACTTCCCGCGCCAACCACTGCGGGTCGAGGTACAGCATATGGTAGGTAAAGCCGTCCGGCGTGGGCGCGTCGCCGTCATGCAATTCACCGGGCTCCACCAAAAACACCTGGCCCGGCACGCTGTTGTGGCGGGTGCGACGACAGTTGAACTGCTGCACGCCTTGTTCGGTGACGCCGATCAGGTAGCTGTCATGCCAGTGCGGGTCGTAGGCGTGGCCCTCGAAATGCGCGCGCAGGGTCTCGATGCCGGTGTCGGCGTCCTGGGCCAGGTCGATCCAATTGTGTGCAGCCATAAAACACCGGGACGCAATGTGTAAGGGTATTAGCGCCCACCGACACCTGAGCGTCTAGAAGGTTTGTGCAGCCTAGCTGAACAGCCCGGCGGCGATGTTGATCGAGAACCCCAGGATCGCCGTATTGAACAAAAAGCCGATCAGCGACTGCCCCAGCACCACCTTGCGCATGCCGCGCGTGGCAACGCCGACGTCCGAGGTTTGCACCGCCACGCCAATGGTGAACGAGAAGTACAGGAAGTCCCAATAATTGGGCGTCAGCAAGCCTTCGGCAAAGCGCAGTGCCGGCTCCTTGCCGTCCCAGGTGTAATACAGGCGCGCGTAGTGCACGCTGAAAATCACCCCGATCAGCAACCATGAACCGATCACCGTCAGCCCGGTAAACCCGTAGTGCAGCAGGCGCTCGGAGGTGACAAGGTCCTTGCTGCCGACCAGTTCGAAAGTGATCGTCGCCAGGCTGGCGATGGCGGCGATGCACACGGTGAACAGCACCAGCCCGGCGTTCTCATCCTCGATTTCGGCGATGCGCTTGACGTCTGGCGCCTTGGCGCGGATGGTCAGCCAGAGCATCAGCGCCAGGTAGGTCCAGACCCCGGCGTTCCAGCCGATCAGCACTTTACTGGCGAGGCTGTCAGCCGGCACCAGGATGCCCACGGCAAGGCCGAGCACGGCGGCGGCGGAGAGGCGAGGGTGGGTGCGGGCGAGGAAGGGCATGGCGCTCACGAATCGGGGGAGTAGTGAGCAACATAGGTTGAGCAGCTTCAAGCTGCAAGCTTCAAGCGGCAAGTAGAAGCAAGCGTGCTCTTACTTGCCGCTTGAAGCTGACAGCTAGCGGCTGCGCTTGCGCACCATCTTCATGACCACCACAAAGAATACCGGCACAAACACCACTGCCAGGGTCGCGGTGATCATCCCGCCAATCTCCCCGGTACCGATCGCCTGCTGGCTCGCCGAACTGGCCCCGGTGGCAATCGCCAACGGCACCACGCCGAGGATGAACGCCAGCGAAGTCATGATGATCGGCCGCAAGCGCAGCCGCGCCGCTTTCAGGGTGGCGTCGATCAGGTCTTCGCCTTGGTCATACAGGTCCTTGGCGAACTCGATGATCAGAATCGCGTTCTTCGCCGACAGGCCGATGATGGTAATCAGGCCGACCTTGAAGAACACATCATTGGGCATGCCACGCAAGGTCACGGCCAAGACTGCGCCGAGCACGCCGAGCGGCACCACCAGCAACACCGAGGTCGGGATCGACCAGCTTTCATACAGCGCGGCCAGGCACAGGAACACGATCAGCAGCGACAGGCCCAGCAGAATGGGGGCCTGGGCGCCGGACAAACGCTCTTGCAGCGACAACCCGGTCCATTCCTGGCCCAGGCCCGCTGGCAATTGGCTGACCAGGCGCTGGATTTCTTCCATCGCCTCGCCAGTGCTGTAGCCGGGCGCGGCCTCACCGGAAATAGCGATGGCCGGGTAGCCGTTATAGCGCGTCAACTGCGCCGGGCCCTGGGTCCATTTGGCTTCGACAAACGCCGACAGCGGCACCATTTTCCCGGCGTTGTTACGCACGTTGATTTTCATCAAGTCCGCCACCTGGCTGCGCTGGTCGCCTTCAGCCTGCACCACCACGCGCTGCATGCGGCCCTGGTTGGGGAAGTCGTTGACGTAGGCCGAGCCAATCGCCGACGACAGTACGTTGCCCACGTCGGCAAACGACACACCCAGGGCGTTGGCTTGCTGACGGTCCACTTCCAGCTGCACCTGCGGCGCTTCGGCCAGGGCGCTTTCGCGCACGTTGGCCAGGATTGGGCTTTTCTCGGCGGCCGCCAGCAACTCGGTACGCGCCGCCATCAACGCCGCGTGGCCGACGCCACCACGGTCCTGCAACCGGAACTCAAAACCGCTGGAGGTGCCCAGGCCGTCCACCGGCGGTGGCAGCACCGCGTAGGCAATTGCATCTTTTAGCTCGCTGAACGCCATGTTGGCGCGCTCAGCAATGGAGGCGGCTGAATCTTCGCTGCTGCGCTCGGACCAATCCTTCAACGTGGTAAACGCCAGCGCTGCGTTCTGCCCGGACCCCGAGAAGCTGAAGCCCATGATCATGGTGGTATCGCCCACGCCCGGCTCGCCGGCGTTGTGTGCTTCGATCTGCTCGGCCACCTGCACGGTGCGGTTTTTGCTCGCACCGGGCGGCAGCTGGATATCGGTGATGGTGTAACCCTGGTCTTCCACCGGCAGGAACGAGGCGGGCAGGCGCATGAACATCAGGCCCAGGCCCACCAGCAGCACCAGGTAGATCAGCAGGTAACGGCCGCTGCGCTTGAGGGCATAGCTCACCCAGCCTTCATAACGGTCGGTGAGCTGCTCGAAGCGTCTGTTGAACCAGCCGAAAAAGCCGCCCTTGGCATGGTGCTCGCCCTTGGCAATCGGCTTGAGCAGGGTGGCGCACAGGGCCGGCGTCAGGGTCAGGGCGAGGAACGCCGAGAACAGGATCGAGGTGGCCATCGACAATGAGAATTGCTGGTAGATCACGCCCACCGAGCCCGCCATGAACGCCATCGGCAGGAACACCGCCACCAGCACCAGGGTGATGCCGACGATGGCGCCGGTGATCTGGCCCATGGCTTTCTTCGTCGCCTCCTTGGGCGAGAGGCCTTCGGTGACCATGATCCGTTCGACGTTCTCCACCACCACAATCGCATCGTCCACCAGGATGCCGATGGCCAGCACCATGCCGAACATGGTCAGCACGTTGATCGAGAAACCCAGCAACAGCATGGTGGCAAAGGTGCCCATCAGCGCAATCGGCACCACCAGGGTAGGGATCAGCGTGTAGCGCACGTTCTGCAGGAACAGGAACATCACCGCAAACACCAGCGCCATCGCCTCCAGCAAGGTGTACACCACCTTGGTGATCGAGACTTTGACGAAGGGCGAGGTGTCGTACGGAATCTTGTAGTGCACATTGGCCGGGAAGTAGCGCGACAACTCATCCATCTTCGCCCGCACCAGCGTTGCGGTGTTCAGCGCATTGGCACCGGGCGCCAGTTGCACGCTGACGGCGGTGGACGGCTTGCCGTTCAGGCGTGTGGAGAACTGGTATTCCTGGCTGCCGATTTCGACCCGCGCCACGTCGCCGACACGCACGGTGGAACCGTCCGGGTTGGCCTTGAGCACGATGTCGGCAAATTCCGCCGGGGTCGAAAGTTGGCCCTTGACCAGAATCGCCGCGGTGATTTCCTGGGTCTTGGTGCCCGGCAAATCACCAATACTGCCGGCGGAAACCTGGGCGTTCTGCGCGCTGATCGCGGCGTTCACATCGGCCGGTGTCAGGTTGAAACCGATCAGCTTCTGCGGGTCGATCCAGATGCGCATGGCCCGTTCGGCGCCATACAACTGCGCCTTGCCCACGCCGTCCAGGCGCTTGAGCTCGTTCATCACGTTGCGCGCCAGGTAATCACTGAGCGCTACGTCATCGAGCTTGCCGTCATCGGAGGTGAGGGTCACCAGCAGCAGGAAACCGGCGGAGACTTTCTCCACCTGCAAGCCTTGTTGTGTCACCGCTTGCGGCAAACGCGGCTCCACCGCCTTGAGGCGGTTCTGCACGTCCACCTGGGCCATTTCCGGGTTGGTACCCGGTTGGAACGTGGCGGTAATCGTCGCCGAGCCGAGGCTGCTCTGGGACTCGAAATACAGTAAGTGATCGGCGCCGTTGAGCTCCTGCTCGATCAGGCTGACCACGCTTTCATCCAGGGTCTGGGCCGAAGCGCCGGGGTACACCGCGTAGATCTCGACTTTCGGCGGCGCCACGTCGGGGTACTGGGCCACCGGCAACTGCGGGATGGCCAGCAAACCGGCCAGCAGGATAAACAGGGCGACCACCCAGGCGAAGATCGGGCGGTCAATGAAGAACTGCGGCATGGTCGAATAATCCTTATTGGCCAAAAGCCTGGGCGAGTGGCGTCGGGCTGTCGTCTACCTGGACTTTTTCACCGGGGCGCGCGTGTTGCACGCCTTCGACGACGATGCGGTCACCGGGCTTGAGCCCACTGCTGACGATCCAGCGATCAGCGATCACCGCGCCCAATTGCACCGGTTGCAAGCTCACGGTCTGCTCGGCATCCAGCAGCAACACCATCGGGATGCCGGCGCTGTCACGGGTGATGGCGCGTTGCGGCACGCTGATGCCTTGCTTGTCGACAGCTTGCTCCAGGCGCACCCGCACAAAACTGCCGGGCAACAGGTCCAGGTCCGGGTTGGGGAACTCGCTGCGCAAGATGATCTGGCCGGTGCCGGGGTCGACGCTGATGTCGGTGAACAGCAGTTTGCCCGGCAGCGGATACAGGCTGCCGTCGTCCTGGATCAGCGTAGCCTTGGCCTGGTCCTGGCCCACCTGCTTCAAGCTACCGGCACGGAAGGCGCGGCGCAGGTCGTTCAACTCGCGGGTGGACTGGGTGAGGTCGGCGTGGATCGGGTCCAGTTGCTGGATGAGCGCCAGTGGTGTGGCCTCGTTCTGGCCCACCAGTGCGCCTTCGGTCACCAGCGCACGGCCAATGCGCCCGGAGATCGGCGCCGTGACGGTGGCATAGCCCAGGTTCAATTTGGCGCGCTCGACGGCGGCCTTGTTGGCGGCGACTTCGGCGTTGGTCTGGCGCACGGCGGCGCGGGCGTTGTCGTAGTCTTGGCCGCTGATGGCGTTGCCTTCCACCAACTGGCTGTAGCGCTGCGCTTGCAGGCGCGCCTGGAACGCGTTGGCTTGGGCCTTGCTCAGGTTGGCCTGGGCGCTGTCGAGGTCGGCCTTGAACGGCGCCGGGTCGATGCGAAACAGCACGTCGCCCTGTTTCACGTCGTGGCCTTCCTTGAATACCCGCTGCATCACCACGCCGGCCACCCGCGCGCGCACTTCGGCAATACGCGGCGCGGCAATGCGCCCGCTCAGTTCGCTGGTGATGGACAGGGGCTTGGCCTGCAAGGTTTCGATGCGCACCTTGGCCGGCGCCGTTTGCGGCGCCTCGGCGGCGGAGTTGCCACATGCGCTCAACGCCAGGGTGAGGGCCAACAGGCAAAACGGCGTCAACAGATTCTTCGACATGCTCTTATCCCAATAGTGACTGGCGCATCCTAAGGTCACCTGCGCCGTGGTGCTGTGAAGCTGTGTAGGTCGTGTGTGAAGAAATGTAAGGTGCCGCGCGCGGGGCGCCGAGGGCGTATATCCTTGCACAATCCTGCAAACACTGAAGATCAAATGTGGGAGGGGGCTTGCCCCCGATAGCGGTGAATCAGTCAACAACTCTGCATCTGAAGCACCGCCATCGGAGGCAAGCCTCCTCCCACATTGGATTTGTGTACGACACATCACTGTATTTTCTGGAAACACCTTCATGCCCAACATCCTCCTGGTGGAAGACGACGCCGCCCTGTCCGAGCTGATTGCCAGCTACCTGGAGCGCAATGGCTACCACGTCAGCGTGCTCAGCCGTGGTGACCACGTTCGTGAGCGCGCACGTCTTGACCCGCCGGATTTGGTGATCCTCGACCTGATGCTGCCTGGTCTCGACGGCCTGCAAGTGTGCCGCCTGCTACGCGCCGATTCGGCGGGCCTGCCGATCCTGATGCTGACCGCCCGCGACGACAGCCACGACCAGGTGCTGGGCCTGGAGATGGGCGCCGACGACTACGTGACCAAACCCTGCGAGCCGCGTGTGTTGCTGGCCCGTGTGCGTACCTTGTTGCGCCGCAGCAGCCTGTCCGAGCCCCAGGTGGCCAACGACCGGATCCTGATGGGCAACCTGTGCATCGACCTGTCGGAACGCACCGTGGTGTGGCGCGAGCAGCCGGTGGAGTTGTCCAGCGGTGAATACAACCTGCTGGTGGTGCTGGCCCGGCATGCCGGTGAAGTGCTCAGCCGCGACCAGATCCTGCAACGCCTGCGCGGCATCGAGTTCAACGGCACCGACCGCTCGGTGGACGTGGCCATCTCCAAGCTGCGCCGCAAGTTCGACGACCATGCCGGCGAGGCGCGCAAGATCAAGACGGTGTGGGGCAAGGGCTACCTGTTCAGCCGTTCCGAGTGGGAATGCTGAACCATGTTCCGTGTGCTGCTACGCCTCTACCTGATCACGATCGTCACCTACAGTGCGGCGATCTATCTGATCCCCAAGCTGGTCATCCAGCTGTTTGAACACCGTTACCTGGACTACAACGTCGAGCAATCCCGAGGCCAGCAAACCCTCATCGTCAGGCAATACCAGCGGGCGCCGGTGGAGCGTTGGTCCCAGGTCACCGAGCAACTGGGCCGCGACTTCGCGCCGCTCAAAGTGCAACTGCTGCTGCGCCAGGACGCCAGCTATACCCCGCAGGAAGCCACGCTGTTGGGGCAGGGCAAACCAGTGATTCGCCTGGGGGAGTGGGGCTGGATGGAAGAAATCAGCTCGCCGCTCAACCAGCAATTCGTGGTCAAGCTAACCATCCCCCCAGACCCGCTGGACATGAACCTGCTGTACTGGTCGATGAATGTGCTGGTCGGCGCGGCGTTGCTGGCCTGCCTGCTGTTCTGGTTGCGTCCGCACTGGCGTGATCTGGAACGCCTCAAAAGCACCGCCGCGCAACTGGGCAAGGGCAACCTGGCCGAGCGCACGCGCATCCCGCCGAGTTCCAATATCGGCAGCCTGGCGGCCGTATTCGACACTATGGCCGATGACATCGAACACCTGCTCAACCAGCAGCGCGACTTGCTCAACGCGGTGTCCCATGAACTGCGTACACCGTTGACGCGCCTGGACTTCGGCCTGGCCCTGGCGCTGTCCGAAGACCTGCCCGAGGCCAGCCGCGAACGCCTGCATGGCCTGGTGGCGCATATTCGCGAGTTGGATGAGCTGGTGCTGGAGTTGCTCTCTTACAGCCGCCTGCAAAACCCGGCGCAACTGCCGGAGCGGGTCGAGGTGGTGCTTGATGAGTTTATCGACAGCGTACTCGGCAGCGTCGACGACGAGCTGGAGAACCCCGAGATCGTGATCGATGTGGTGCTCGATTGCGTGGTGGAGCGCTTCAGCCTCGACCCGCGCCTGACCGCCCGTGCGTTGCAGAACCTGCTGCGCAATGCCACGCGTTACTGCGACGCGCGCATCCAGGTGGGCGTCAAGGTGTGCCCCAAGGGCTGTGAGATCTGGGTCGACGACGATGGTATCGGCATTCCGCTGGACCAGCGCGAACGCATCTTCGAACCGTTCTATCGCCTCGACCGCAGCCGCGACCGCAGCACCGGCGGCTTTGGCCTGGGCCTGGCGATCAGCCGCCGCGCCCTGGAAGCCCAGGGTGGCACGTTGACGGCCCTGGCGTCGCCGTTGGGCGGCGCCCGGTTTCGCGTGTGGCTGCCCAACGTCGGCTGATCAGAGCACCTTGACGGCGCGGCCGATGGCCTGGATCGGCCCGGTGGGTTTGCCGGTTGGCGAGCCGCTTGGGTCTTCCAGGGTGAGTTCGAACAATTGGTTAGGCGACAGCGGCGGCAACGCGTCCAACGGCACCGACAGGCGTTGACCCGGCTTGACCAAGCCCAGGGACACCGGGCCTTGCCAGCCATCGCCCTTGGTCCAGAACTGCAGGGCCTTGTCCGCCGGCACTTCCATCACACCCAACGGAATCAACTGAATCTGCTGATTGTTGCTGGCCTGGATCACCCAACCCGGCGCCTGGCTCTGCGGCGCCACCAACACCACCACAAAGCTTGGCTCAGCGATGGGCGGGCGGGTCAGCAATAACGCCGCCAGCACCACGCTCGCTGCCAACCCCGCACCCGCCAGGCCGCGCCACAACGCCAGCAGGTTCCACCACGGTATGTGGGCGTCCGGGCTCGCGGTGTGACGTTCGATGCGCCGCCACAACTGTGCCGAGGGCAGCACCGGTTCGGCCAGCGCAGTCAGGGGCAGCAGGCGCTGTTCCCAGGCATCCACCGCCGCACGTAACTCGGCATCGTGGGGCAGGCGGTGTTCCACGTCGGCCCGTTGTTCGGCGGGCAGGGTGCCCAGCACGTATTCGCTGGCCAGTTCGTCCAAGGGGTTGTTCATGCCATGCACTCCCGCAGCGCGGCGAGGCTACGTTTGATCCAGGCTTTGACGGTCCCCAAAGGGGTGTCCAACCTCGAAGCGATTTCGCTATGGGAATAGCCGTCGACATACGCATGCAAAATGCAGGTGCGACGGGCCGGGTCGAGCTGCTCCAGGCAGGTGTGGATCTGCCCGGAACGCGCGGAAAATTCAAATGTCTCGGAGGGCGCGGCGACGTGCTCGTGCTCGTCGCCCAATGGCACTTCACGGTAGTGATTGCGCACCACGTTGAGGGCCAGGTGACGGGTCACGCTGAACACCCAGCCCCGCGCCGAGCCACGGCTGGGGTCGAAACTGCCGGCGCCGCGCCAGACCTTGATAAATGCGTCATGCACGACATCTTCGGCCAGCGCCCGGTCACGCACGATACGCAGGGCTACGCCGAGCAAATGGCTGCTGTCCTGCTCATACAGTCGGCGCAAGGCGCGTTGGTCGCCACGGGCACAGGCCAGCAGACAGGCTTCGTAATCAAACACGCACATCCCTCAAATGGCTGAACCCCTGTGGCGAGCGCGCTCGCCACAGGCAGCGTAGCGCAGTTTGCTCAGTTGGCCGCCCAGAAGATGTAGTCGGCCTGGTACTTCACCACTTCCTGCTTGCCCTTGTTGGCGGCTGTGCATTCAGTGCTCGGCGCCACGCCACCTTTAAGGGCGACCCGCTGGATGTAACTCACGCCACTCATCGCGCCCTTGCCTTCGGCCGGGTTGGCCTTGACCAGTTGATACGGCAGGTTGCCCGGGCTTGACGGCGCTACGGCCAGTTGGGTGCCGGTGATTTTCGAACCGTCCTTGGCTTGCCAAGTGGCGGGTGGGCCGAAGTAGGTGCCCACTTGCTTGCCGCTGCGATCATTCAATACAGCCTTGGGGCCGACGAAGGTCCATTCGGTCTGGCCTGGGGCGTTGGCTTTGTCGCGGCACTCGTAGGTGATCTCGCCGACGCCGGTGGTTTGCATCGCTACTTTGTGGCCGTCCGGCACCTTGATGCTGTCGGGCAACTCAGCCTGGGCAAAGGCGCCAGGGCTGGCCACGAGCAAACCGGTGAGGCAGAGCAGGGCTTTAGCGTTCATGGGTGTTTCTCCTTTAGATGAAACAGCAGGGTTGCTGCAAGGACTACCCACGGGCACGCGAACTGGATGCAGTGATCGGCAAAAAAATCTGCATCAAGCAAAAAAGATCTAAAGTCAGATCATATTGGTATAAGTCGTTATAAGAAAAATCGCTATCCTGCCGCCAGAAATTTATAAGGCCGCAGGTAGCTGTAATGGAAGTGGGTAACGTTGGTTTCGTAATTGCCGGCCTGATCGTGGGTTTTATCGTGGGTATGACCGGTGTCGGCGGGGGCTCGTTGATGACCCCGATCCTCTTGTGGTTCGGTATCAACCCGGCCACCGCGGTGGGCACTGACCTGTTGTACGCGGCCATCACCAAGTCCGGTGGCGTGCTGGTGCACAGCAAGAACAAGAACATCGACTGGACCATCACCGGCTGGCTGACCCTGGGCAGTGTGCCTGCGGTGTTGTTGACCCTGTGGTTCCTTGCCAGCCTGCACACCGACCCCAGCGCGATGAACGCGGTGATCAAGCAAGCCCTCGGCGTGGTGTTGCTGCTGACGGCCTTGGCGATCCTGTTCAAGCAGCGCCTGCTGGCGTTCGCCCAGCGTCACGCGGGCGACAGCTACCATATGAACCCGCGCAACCTGAATGGGTTGACCGTAGTCACCGGCGCCATCCTCGGCACCATGGTCGCCCTGACCTCCATCGGTGCTGGCGCCCTGGGCACCGTGGCGCTGTTTATCCTGTACCCGTTCCTGGCCACGCGCCGCCTGGTGGGCACCGAGATCGCCCATGCCGTACCCCTGACCCTGGTGGCAGGCCTGGGCCACGCCGGCATGGGCAATATGGACTGGCACCTGCTGGGCTTTCTGTTGATGGGCTCGCTGCCGGGCATTTATGTGGGCAGCCACATGACCGGCAAGATCCCGGACGGCGTGTTGCGCCCGTGCCTGGCGATCATGTTGATGGCGGTCGGGTACAAACTGGCCTTCTAGGCTATATGCAACCCAAGTGCGGGAGGGGGCTTGCCCTCTCCCACATTTTGATTGTGCTAGGCCTCAGTGCTTTGCCGGGCCGTTGCCGATCTGCCATACGAACGGCGGCTCGGTTCCATTGATCACCCAGTCGCCCACGATGCGCGCCTTGTAGATCACCGGGTTGTGCGACGACACCGTCCGCGCGTTACGCCAATGCCGATCAAGGGCCTTGCCCTGGCGTACATCCGACGCGCCCAGTGCATTGAACAACTGGCTCGTAGCCCGCTGGATCAAGTCCGACACCACCACCTGCGCCGTTGCCGATTCAATCTCGGCCGCCACGTTGGCTTCGCGCTCCACCGCATCATCCCCGCCAAACCGCGCCACGTAGGCACGTTGTGCCGGTAACGCGGCCCTCAAGGCGCTCGCCTCGGCGGCGTACACCAATGCCGCCACTTCGCCCACCACCTGTTGAACCTGTGCATCCTGGCTCACATGGGGCGCATTGCCATGACTGTAGATGCGCTGGCGGCTGCGCACCTGATGGGCCACATCGCGCAGCGCTGCGCGGCCGATGCCGGCGAGGCTGGCCAGCAGCACCAACTGGTAGAACGCGGTCTGGTATTTGAAGCGGGTGGCAAAGTCGATGACGTTATCCGCCTCCACCACCGCGTCGGTGAAGCGCGAGGTGCCGCTGCCGGTGGTGCGCTGGCCAAAACCGTCCCAGTCGTCGCTGTGCACCACGCCTGGCTGGCGGGCGCGGGTGGCGGCGATGACGTCGCCGCCAGTGTCACTGCGTTGGGCGTACACGTCGATCCAGTCGGCGAAGATGCTGCCGGTGCTGTAGAACTTTTCACCGTTGAGTTTCCAGTGATCACCGTCGGGGCTGACCTGGGTGACCACATCCCCGATGGCGACGTTGCCGATTTCGGTCCAGGCGCAGCCGACGATATCGCCGTCGACAAAGCGCTTGAACCACAGGTCGCGGCCCGCGCTTGGCGGTGCGTTGAGGCGGTCCTCGACAAAGGCGAAGTGCCCGCGCAGGGCCTGGGGCACGTTGGAGTCGGCCTCGGCCAGTTCGATCAGCAACTCAAACAATTGCGGCAGGGACGCGCCGCCGCCGCCGTATTCCACCGGTACGCGTACCGCGCCGAAACCGGCTTCCTTCAGCCATTGGATCGGCTCATGGGGCAGGGTGCGGCTGAGTTCGCGCTGCACCGCGCCGTCGGCGATGCGTTGGAAGATCGGTCGCAGACGCGCGGCCAACGTTGGGTAGTCGACGCCGGTGGACAGCGGGTTGATGACGTGGTGTTCGGTCATGGGCAAGGCTCCGGGGCAGTGGTCTATGCAAGGGGTGATTGCACAGTTCGTGCCGGGTGCGCGGCCCAATGTTTACGGGGAAGCAGCCGGGTTGACTGTTGCGCCAGCAACAGCATTCCGACAAACCGGCGCAATCCCTGACATTTGCCTGCACGCCCATCGGGCCGGCTTTTCGAGCGCAACGCTTACCGCGTGGGCGTTTGCCCTGTGCTGGCACGCTTGCTGCTCAAGGCACAGGTACATCCCTTTTGCATGAGGTACCGTTTGATGAGTCAGCAAGCCGTGAAATTTGCCTATTGGGTGCCCAACGTCAGCGGTGGGCTGGTGGTCAGCAAGATCGAGCAACGCACTGACTGGGGCATCGACTACAACCGCAAACTGGCACAACTGGCCGAAGCCGCCGGCTTTGAATATGGCCTGACCCAGATCCGCTTTACCGCCGGCTACGGTGCCGAGAACCAGCACGAGTCCGTGGCGTTCAGCCATGCGCTGCTGGCGGCAACAACGACGCTCAAGGTCATCGCCGCAATCCTTCCCGGCCCGTGGCAGCCGGCGCTGGCGGCCAAGCAACTGGCGACCATCGACCAACTCACCAACGGGCGCATCGCGGTGAACATCGTCAGTGGCTGGTTCAAGGGCGAATTCCAGGCGATCGGCGAACATTGGCTGGAGCACGACGAGCGTTATCGTCGCTCCGAAGAGTTCATCCGCGCCCTCAAAGGCATCTGGACCCAGGACGATTTCACCTTCAAGGGCGATTTCTACCGCTTCAACAACTACACCCTCAAGCCCAAGCCACTGGGCCAGCCGGAAGTGTTCCAGGGCGGCAGCTCGCGGGCAGCGCGGGACATGGCGGCGCGGGTTTCCGACTGGTACTTCACCAACGGCAACACCCCCGAAGGTATCAAGGCCCAGGTCGACGACATTCGTGCCAAGGCGGCGGCGAACAACCATTCGGTCAAAGTCGGCGTCAACGCGTTTGTAATCGCCCGCGACACCGAAGAAGAAGCCCGCGCCGTGCTGGCCGAGATCATCGACAAGGCCGACCCGGAAGCGGTCAACGCGTTTGGCGATGCGGCCAAGCAGGCCGGCAAGGCTTCACCGGAAGGCGAGGGCAACTGGGCCAAGTCGAGTTTTGAAGACCTGGTGCAGTACAACGATGGCTTCAAGACCAACCTGATCGGCACCCCGCAGCAGATCGCCGAGCGCATCGTTGCACTCAAGGCGGTGGGTGTGGATCTGGTGCTGGCCGGTTTCCTGCACTTCCAGGAAGAGGTGGAGTATTTCGGCAAGCGCGTGTTGCCGTTGGTGCGTGAGTTGGAAGCCAAGGCTCAGGTCAAGCAGGTGGCTTGACTCCGGGGGGGCAGGTGTTGGTCTGCAAGGTCAACACCTCAAACCCGTCCGCCGTCACCGCCACGGTGTGTTCCCACTGCGCCGAGAGGCTGTTGTCCTTGGTCACCACGGTCCAGCCATCCTTGAGGCTGCGCACCTTGGCGCCGCCCTGGTTGAGCATCGGCTCGATGGTAAACACCATGCCTTCGCGCAACTCCAGGCCGGTGCCAGGGCGGCCGAAGTGCAGGATCTGCGGTTCTTCGTGCATCTGCTTGCCGATGCCGTGGCCGCAGTATTCACGCACCACGCTGTAGCCGTTGGCCTGGGCGTGGCTTTGGATTGCGTGGCCAATATCACCCAGGCGCGCGCCAGGCTTGACCTGGCGAATGCCGGCCCACATCGCTTCGAAGGTCATCTCCACCAGGCGCCGGGCCTTGGGCGCGACGGTGCCGATCATGTACATCTTGCTGGCGTCGGCGATGTAGCCGCCTTTTTCCAGGGTGATGTCGATGTTGACGATGTCGCCATCCTTGAGAATGTCTTTGGCGCTGGGCATGCCGTGGCACACCACCTCGTTGATCGAAGTGTTGATCGAGAACGGGTAGTCGTATTGTCCAAGGCTGGCCGGGCGGGCTTTGAGGTCGTTGCGGATGAAGGCCTCGACGGCGGCGTCCAGTTCCAGGGTGGAGCGGCCGGCGGCGACAAAGCCGTCGAGCAGGCTGAATACCTGGGCCAGCAGGCGTCCGGATTCGCGCATCACAGCCAGTTGGGCGGCGGTCTTGATCATCAGGTGCGCCCCCGGATCAGGTCGGGTTTATCCAGCAACAGTTTGTTGATCAGATCGTTGTAGGGCAGGTTCGGATTGAGTTCGGCGAGCAGGCCGATCTTGATCCAGAACTCGGCCTGGGCGTTGATGGAACGGTCCATCGCGGCGCTGGCCAGGCGCAGTTGTTCGTGCAGTTGGTCGGTGATCTTGACGATGCCCATGGGGTTCACTGTGTCAGGTTGATATACAAATCGTATATGTTTCGTATATCGCACGTAAACCCCCTGTGGCTAAATGGCGCTTGGCCATTGACTTGCCCGGTAGGCGCCGGTTAATTTCGTGACATGAGATTTCAAACCTTTCGTCGCCAGCCAAGCATTATTACCGCCATTCCTCATTTGGCGGGATAGCGCTCGGCTGCACCCAAACCCGCCCTAGAGGCGGGTTTTGTTTTTCCGTCTCCAGGGCCATCAACAAAAAAGCCAGGAGACACCGATGAGCAGCTGCACCGCCCGCCACCCCCGCGACACGGAACTGCTTGCGCGGTACGTGAAAAAGATCCTCGCCGCGCCGGTCTATGACCTGGCGGTGTGCACGCCGTTGCAAGCGGCGCCGGCGCTGTCGACCTTGCTCGGCAACTGCGTGCTGCTCAAGCGCGAAGACTTGCAACCGACCTTTTCCTTCAAAATTCGTGGTGCCTACAACAAGTTGGTGCAGCTCACCGATGCGCAGAAAGCACGTGGCGTGGTGACAGCCTCGGCGGGTAATCACGCCCAAGGCGTGGCGCTGGCGGCGCGGGAGTTGGGCATCAAGGCGCGTATTGTCATGCCGTGCAGTACGCCGCAGTTGAAGGTGCTGGGCGTGCGTTCCCGAGGCGCCGAAGCGGTGTTGCACGGCGAGAGTTTCCCGTTTGCTCTGGCCCACGCGTTGCTACTGGCCGAGACGTCCGGCTGCACCTTCGTTTCACCCTTCGATGATCCGGACGTGATCGCCGGGCAGGGCACCGTGGCCATGGAAATCCTGCGCCAGCAACAGGGCCCACTGGACGCGATCTTCGTGCCGGTGGGCGGCGGCGGCCTGATCGCCGGCATTGCGGCCTATGTCAAATACCTGCGGCCCGAGGTGCGCATCATCGGTGTGGAGCCTGCAGGTTCCAGTTGCCTGCTGGCTGCACTGCGCGCCGGTGAGCGGGTGGTGTTGCCCAGCGTCGACGGCTTTGCCGATGGCACGGCGGTCGCGCAGGTCGGCGCCCATGGTTTTGACATCTGCCGCGACTGGGTAGATGAGGTCATCACCGTGAGCAACGATGAACTGTGCAGCGCCATCAAGCTGATCTACGACGATACCCGCTCCATCACGGAACCGTCCGGCGCGTTGGCGGTGGCGGGCATTCGCAAGTACGTGGCCGAGCGTGGTGTGCAGGGGCAGACGTTGGTGGCGGTTAATTCAGGGGCGAATATCAACTTCGATAGTTTGCGACATGTTGCGGAACGAGTAACTGCATACGCACATGAAGTGCAGGGTTAAACGTTTAATCGAGGCTGTTCGGCGATGATATAAACGCGCACGCCGCTGAGCTGTTTAAGTTATATAAAGTTGTACGGTTTTTATGAAGAAAGGTTACAACACAAGCGGATTTTGCCGAGTACGCTTGATGTTTGAAGGCGTCTTCCACGGCTGGAAATCGCCTGCATGACCCATAAAAAATCTGTTGGCAGTCTCAAAAAAGGAGAGGTTGACCATGCTTTCGGAACTAGAGCTACGCAGCATTATTGAAGGAAGTTTCCTGCCCCAACGGTGCGAATGCACCAAAGCCGAAGATGCCTCGCTGACGATCAAGGTCTATGACGAACATGATCGTGACCGGGTGGACCTGGAAGTCAAAGGCATCAACGCGGTGAAACTCGACAGCAGTCGAGCGATTTGCAACCTGATCACGGGGTTGCGTGAAGACCTTAAACACAGCCATGCCCCCGCCCAGCAACGCGCGGGAGGACGAGCCTTTTACTAGGCAGACGGCTGAGGCTGAGTCACCGAAGACCTATGGGCCTGGATAAACGCCAGGCTCAGTACGGTCTCCGTGGCCACGGCCAAGAGGATCCCTGGCCCGGTATTGCCACTGGCCCACTCACCGAGCCCCAGCAGGGCCATCAACGCGCAGCCGATGGCAAAGCCACTGGTGATGGCGCTACGTGTCGGCGACGGCGGGGCATGGCGGGCCCGGTAGAACATGATGCTGATGGCCAGGAAGAGCGCGGCGTTGCGGCGGGCGACCAGGCCTGCAGCATCGGTATAGACGACCCCCCACATATCCAGCAGCAGTTCGGGGCGTAATCCCCAGATCAGTGCGAGGGCCAGGCACAGCAGCGCGGTGAAGGTGGCGAGGGTGCGGAAACTCAACGGCATGGCGATTCCTTTCGACCTTAAGGCAAGCCCGCGACAATACGCTTATTTACGCGGGCTTGCTGCATAGCGTCGCAAGGCTCAATTCTGCAAGCTGCATGCATCCGACAGCTTGCGATAGCCCACATCTTCGACCTTGCCGGCCTTGTCCACGAACTTGATATCGGCGTCGATGACCTTGCAGTCATCGGTCGGCGCTTCGTTCATGGCGATCACATGCTTGATGTTCAACGGCATGCCGTACTGGTACGGCACCGGTTTCTGGCCGTCGGCGTGGGCCAGGCCCGAGGCGGCTGCCAGGGCCAGCGCGCCGCCAAACACTAACGTACGAATGTTCATGAGGGTACTCCGCAAGTGGGTTCGACTTGACTGTCGGCTTGCGCGATTAACCGTCGATTAATCAGCCCCTGGCTGACAAAACCTTCATGAAACCGGGCGTTCAGCCCAGTTGCTGGCGATAGGGCAGGTCGGGGCCGGTCTTGGTGCAGGTCAAGGCCGCAGCGCGAATCGCGAAGCCGAGCATGGCGTCGATCTGCGCACGGCTAAGGCGTTGCAGGCCGTCGACCGAATCCAGTTGGTGCTCGGTCAACCAGGCAATCAACGCGGCCTGGAAGGTATCGCCGGCGCCTACTGTGTCAGCCATCACGATGTTGATCGCCGGTTGCGACCAGGTGCCATGCTGGCGGCTGAAGACACTGGCGCCGTCGCCGCCACGGGTCAGGAACACCAGTTGGCAACGGTGCTGCAGCCAGCCTTGCAGCACGCTTTCGGGGGCTTGGTCGGGGTAGAGCAGGTGCAGGTCTTCATCGCTGACCTTGATCAGGTCGGCATGTTTGACCAGTTCGGCGATACGGTCGCGCCACACCTGGATATCCGGCTGCGGGTTCAGGCGTACATTGGGGTCGAGGCTGATCAGGCGCCGGCCGCTTTCGCGCTGGACCAGGGCCAGCAGCGTGTCGCCAATCGGCTGCACCACCAGCGAGAACGAGCCGATATGCAGCCCACGCACGTCATCGCCCAGCACCGGCAGGTGCGCGACTTGCAGTTGCCGGTCGGCGCAGCCTTCGCCACGAAAGCTGTATTGCGGCGAGCCGTTGGCACCCACGGCAACCATCGCCAGGGTGGTCGGCGCGGCGAATTCCAGCAAAAACTGCTGGCTCACGCCTTCATCCTGAAGCACTTGCACCAAGCGACGGCCGAGGAAGTCGGTGGACACCCCGCCGAACAGCCCGGCCTCGATACCCAAGCGGCGCAAGCCCACCGCGACGTTGAACGGCGAACCGCCGGCAATCGACTGGTAGTTGACCTTGGACGCCAGCCCGCTGGCATCTTCCTCGCTGAAAAAATCGAACAGCGCTTCACCACACACCAGATACATAGTCGTTCGCTCTTAAAGGGTTGCCGCTAGCTGTTGATAACGTTCGTACGCCTGTTGATAGGCGCTGACACTGGCCGCCACCGGCAGGGTACGGCTGGCCGGGTCGACGCTGACGCATTTGTCGCACAGGCTGGCCAGGGACTCGCCGGACTGGCTCCACGCCGCCTGGATCGCCGCGCCCAGGGCAGCGGCTTCGCTTTGTTCGGTGCAGATCACTTCGGTGTTCATGATGTCGGCGACCATCTGCCGCCACACCGGGCTTTTCGAGCCGCCACCGATCAGCCGGATACTCTGGCTCTGCAGGCCGGTCTGGCGCAGCAGGTCCAGGCCGTAACGCAGGCCGAAGGTGGTGCCTTCGACCACGGCGCGGCATAGGTTGGCGCGGGTCAGGTTGGTCATGGTCAAGCCGTGCACGCTGCCGGTGGCGTGGGGCAGGGCAGGCACGCGTTCGCCGTTCAGGAACGGCAGCATGCTCACCCCGTCGGCGCCAATCGGGGCCTGCTCGACAAGGGCGTTGAAGGCGTTCAGGTCCAGCTCGAACAACTCGCGGACCACCCCGGTGGCGTTGGTCAGGTTCATGGTGCAGATCAACGGCAGCCAGCCGCCGCTGGAGGAACAGAACGTCGCCACCGAGGCTTGCGGGCTGACGTTGGGCTGGTCCGAAAACGCGTAGACGGTACCCGATGAGCCCAGGCTCATGGTGATCACGCCAGGGGCGATATTTCCGGTGCCGATGGCGCCCATCATGTTGTCGCCGCCGCCGCTGGCGACGATGGCATTGGGGTTGATGCCCAGGCGTTCGGCGATGGCCGGCAGGATGGTGCCCACCGCTTGGTCGGCTTCGATCAGTTGCGGCAAAGCTTTTTCCAGGCGACCGCTGGGGTCGATGTGCTGGAGCAACGCCACGTCCCATTCACGGCGGCGCACGTTGAAATAGCCGGTGCCGGAGGCGTCGCCGTATTCGGCGACGGCGCGGCCGGTCAGCCAGTAGTTGAGGTAGTCGTGGGGCAGCAGCACATGGGCGATTTGCTTGAAGATGTCCGGGTGCTGTTCGCGGGTCCAGAGCAGCTTGGACACGGTGTAGCCCGGCGCGATGGCCACGCCCAGGCGCTCCAGCGAGCCGCTTTCGCCGCCCAGGTGCTGCGACAGCCGGTCGTTTTCCGGGGCAGTTTCGGTGTCGCACCAGAGCTTGGCCGGGCGCAATACCTGGCCTCTGTCATCGAGCAAGACCAGGCCGTGCTGCTGGCCGGAAACGCCGATGCCGAGGATGTCCTGGCCGTCCACGCCGGCCTGTTGCAGGGCGCGGTGGGTGGCTTCGGTAAAGGCGTCCAGCCATTCCTGGGTGTGCTGCTCGCGGCGACCGTTGGCACCGCTGAGCAACGTGTGAGCGGCGGCGCCCAGGCCCAGCACCTTGCCACTGGACGCGTCGAGGACGATGGCCTTGGTGCCTTGGGTGCCGCAGTCGATGCCGAGGAACAGGTTTTGCTGGGTCATGATGATTTGCTCAGCATTATTGTTGGGGGTAAATGTGGGAGGGGGCTTGCCCCCTCCCACATTTTTAGGCCGGTTTCTTCAGTAACAGCTTCAGCGTTTCAGTGACGCCGTTGTCACGCAAGCTCACATAACACCGCTCGAACGCTGCCACAAACTCAGGCGAGTTGGGAATAGCCGTGCCGAAAATCTCTTCAACGCCCAGCAAGCGCTTGCTGATCAAGCGGTCATCGCTGACCAGCTCTTGGCAGAACTGCGCGCGCGGGTCAGGAATGGCGTAGCTCACGCCATTCTCATCGACTCCCTTGAGATACAACGCCCACGCGGCGACCACCAGTGCAGCCCGTTCAGTCTCGCGGCCGTGCGCAATCAGGCGATTGATCGTTGGCACCGTGAACTTGGGAAACTTCGACGAGCCATCCGAACACACGCGCTCCAACTGGTCGGCAATTGCCTGGTTGGAAAAACGGTCGACCAAGGTCTGTTTGTACTCGGTCAGGTCAATTCCCGGCACCGGTGCCAGGTTCGGCGTGACGTCCAGGTCCATGTAGGCACGCATATAGGCCACAAACACCGGGTCGTTCATGGTCTCGTGCACAAACCGATAACCCTTGAGAAAACCCAGGTACGTCAGGGCCAGGTGGCTGCCGTTGAGCAGGCCGATCTTCATCTCTTCATACGGCGTCACGTCATTGGTGAACTGCACGCCGACCTTTTCCCAGGCCGGGCGGCCGTTGACGAATTTGTCTTCCAGCACCCACTGCACAAAGGGTTCGCACACCACCGGCCAAGCGTCGTCGATGCCGTGTTCATCGTGCAGTTGCAGGCGGTGGGCGGTGCTGGTCATCGGCGTGATGCGGTCGACCATAGCGTTCGGGAAACTCACGTTGGCCTCGATCCAGTCGCGCAGCTCGGCGTTGTGCAGGGCGGCGAAGGCCAGCAGGGCTTTACGCGTGACGGCGCCGTTGTGCGGCAGGTTATCGCAAGACATCACGGTAAAGGCCGGGATGCCAGCGGCGCGACGTTGGGTGAGGGCAGCGCAGATAAAGCCGAACACGGTTTTCGGTGCGCTCGGGTGCGCCAGGTCATGCTGGATCTGCGGCAGGTGGGCCATGAACTCGCCGTTGCTGTCATCGATGCAGTAGCCGCCTTCGGTGATGGTCAGCGAGACGATGCGGATCGCCGGGCTGGCCAGTTTGTCGACCAGCGCCTGGGCGCCGTCTTGGGCCAGCAGCATGTCGCTGATGGCGCCGATGACGCGCACTTCGGTGTCGTCGGTGTCGCCCAGCTCGTACAGGGTGAACAGGTAATCCTGGCCGGCCAGGTCGTCGCGGGCCTTGCGATCCTCGGCCCGCAGGCCGACGCCGCAGATGCTCCAGTCCAGGCCTTCGCCCGTGTTCATCAACGCATCGGTGTAGTAAGCCTGGTGCGCACGATGGAAACCGCCGACGCCGATATGGGCGATGCCCTGGCGGGTGTCGGCGATGGCGTAGGCGGGGATTTTCACCGGCTCAGCCAGTTGCGTGAGGTTCTGTTTATTCAATTTCATCAGGTAATACTCGCGAAATCAGGCGGCAGCGCGCAGTGGTCGGGCCACGGCCACGCCGTCGGTGTCGAACAGATGGCAGTGCGCCGGGTCCAGGTGCAGGTGCAGCGTTTCGCCGTACTGGCTGGCCATATCGCCACGGATGCGCAGGGTCAGCGGTTCGCCGTTGGCGGTGTTGACGTGGCAGAACGTATCGCTGCCCAGGCGCTCGCCGACGTCGGCGGTGACGGTCAGGGTCGTTTGCCCAGGCGTGGCGATTTCCAGGTGCTCGGGGCGAATGCCCAGGGTCACGGCGCTGCCCACGCTCAAGGTCGGACCGCTGAGCGGCAGGCTGATCAGGGTGCCAGCGTCCAGTTGCACGTCGCAGCTTTGCGACTCCACCCGTGTGACCTTGCCCTTGAGGAAGCCCATCTTCGGCGTGCCCAAAAAGCCCGCCACGAACAGGTTGGCCGGCTGGTGATACAGCTCCAGCGGTGAACCGACCTGCTCGATGCGGCCGCTGTTGAGCACCACGACTTTATCGGCCAGGGTCATGGCTTCGACCTGGTCGTGGGTCACGTAGATCATGGTTGCCTGCAGTTCTTTGTGCAGGCGCGCCAGCTCCAGGCGCATCTGCACGCGCAGGGCGGCGTCGAGGTTGGACAGCGGTTCGTCGAACAGGAAGATCTTCGGGTTGCGCACAATCGCCCGGCCAATCGCCACGCGCTGGCGCTGGCCGCCGGAGAGCTGCTTGGGCTTGCGCTCGAGCAACGGGCCCAACTCCAGAATGCGCGCCGCCTCGTTGACCTTGCTTTCCACCAGTTTCTTGTCGACGCCGGCCAGGTCCAGGGCAAACGACATGTTCTTGCGCACGCTCATGTGCGGGTACAGCGCGTAGGTCTGGAACACCATCGCCAGGTCGCGCTTGGCCGGGGTCACTTCGGTGATGTCGCGGCCATCGAGTTCGATGGTGCCTTCGCTCACCTCTTCGAGGCCGGCGATCAGACGCAGCAGGGTGGATTTACCGCAGCCCGAGGGGCCGACGAAAACCACGAATTCCTTGTCGTTCACTTCCAGGTCGATGCCTTTGATGATCGAGAAACCTTCGAAGCCTTTTTGCAGATTCTTGATTTTCAGGTTGGCCATGATGGGCCCTCCACTAGAAATTATTATTTAACAGCGCCGAAGGACAAGCCGCGCACCAGCTGTTTCTGGCTAATCCAGCCAAAGATCAGGATCGGCGCACACGCGAGGGTCGAGACGGCCGACAATTTGGCCCAGAACAAGCCTTCGGGGCTGGAGTAGGAGGCGATCAACGCGGTCAGCGGTGCGGCATTCGACGAGGTCAGGTTCAGCGACCAGAACGCCTCGTTCCAGCACAGGATCAGCGACAGCAGCACGGTGGAGGCCAGGCCGCCCTTGGCGATCGGCAGCAGCACCCGGACCATTTCCTGCCACAGGGTGGCGCCGTCCAGGCGGGCGGCTTCGAGGATGTCCTTGGGGATGTCTTTGAAGTAGGTGTAGACCATCCATACCACGATCGGCAGGTTGATCAGGGTGTAGATGATGATCAGCGCAATACGCGTATCCAACAGGCCAAAGCTCTTGGCCAGCAGGTAGATTGGCATCAGCACGCCCACCGGCGGCAGCATCTTGGTCGAGAGCATCCACAGCAGCGTGCCCTTGGTGCGCTGGGTTTCGTAGAACGCCATCGAGTAGGCGGCCGGCACCGAGATCAGCAGGCACAGGGCGGTGGCGCTGAAGGAAATCAGCACCGAGTTCCACGCGTAGCTGAAGTAATTGCTGCGCTCGTTGATGTGCAGGTAGTTCTCCAGCGTCGGCGTGAAGATAAACTGCGGCGGTGTGGCGAACGCATCGATTTCGGTCTTGAAGCTGGTCAGCACCATCCAGAAGATCGGGAAGAAGATCAGGATCGCGATGGCCCAGGCCAACGTGCCGAGCAACAGGCTTTGCAGGCGGCGAGATTGTTGAAGCGTCATGGCGCGGCCCTCAAGGCTTGTCAGTCAGGTTTTTGCCGATCATCCGCACCAGGATGATCGCCGCGATATTGGCGATGACCACGGCAATCAAGCCGCCGGCCGAGGCCATGCCCACGTCGAACTGCACCAGCGCCTGGTTGTAGATCAGGTAGGCGAGGTTGGTCGAGGCGTAGCCGGGGCCGCCGTTGGTGGTGGTGAAGATTTCGGCGAACACCGAGAGCAAAAAGATCGTTTCGATCATCACCACCACGGCAATCGGACGCGCCAGGTGGGGCAGGGTCAGGTGCCAGAAGATCGCGATGGCGCCGGCACCGTCCAGGCGCGCGGCTTCCTTTTGTTCCTGGTCGAGGGACTGCATGGCGGTCATCAGCAGCAAAATCGCGAACGGCAGCCATTGCCACGACACAATGATGATGATCGACAGCAACGGGTAGTGCGCCAGCCAGTCCACCGGCTCGGCGCCGAACAGCTTCCACACGGCGGCCAGCACGCCGGATACCGGGTGGAAAATCAGGTTCTTCCAGATCAGCGCACCGACGGTGGGCATGATGAAGAACGGCGAAATCAACAGCACCCGGACGATGCCGCGCCCTAGGAACTCACTGGCCTCCAGCAGGGCACTGATCAACACACCGAACACCACGCTGATCAGCAGCACGCTGCCCACCAGTAACAACGTATTGGTGGCACCGGGCAGGAACCCTGAGTCGGTGATGAAGTAGGTGAAGTTCTCCAACCCCACGAATTGATTCTCGCCGGGGTAGAGCAGGTTGTAGCGGATCAGTGAAAAGTACAGGGTCATGCCCAACGGCACGATCATCCACAGCAGCAGCATGGCGACCGAGGGCGTGACGAGGAACCAGCCGGGGTTGGCCAGGCGGTTTTTGCGTGGTGTATTCATGGGGATCTAGACCAGTCAGATACGAATCGGAGCGCGGTCAATGGGGGAGGGTGCTTGTTCCCGATAGCAGTGGGCCAGTCACAGATGCATCAACTGACACTCCCTCATCGGGAGCAAGCCCCCTCCCACATTTGACTGTGGTGGGCCCGGATTATTTCGGGTAACCCGCCCGCTTCATTTCACGCTCGGTGGTGGTCTGCGCCGCAGTCAACGCCGCATCAACCGTTTGCTGGCCGGTCAACGCACCGGAGAAGAACTTGCCGACCTGGGTCCCAATCGCCTGGAATTCAGGAATGGTCACCAGTTGGATACCGATGTACGGCACCGGCTTGAGCGTCGGTTTGGTTGGGTCGGCGACTTTCAGGGATTCCAGGGTCACCTTGGCGAATGGCGCGGCTTTCATGTATTCGTCGCTGTAGGTCGACTTGCGCGTGCCTGGCGGTACGTTGGCCACGCCGTCGGTCTTGGCGACCAGCGCGCCATATTCCTTGGACGTTGCCCAACTGGTGAACACCTTGGCGGCGTCCTTGGCCTTGGAGCTGGTCGGGATCGCCAGGGACCAGGAGTACAGCCACGAAGTGCCCTTGTCGGTTTTTTCGTGGGGGGCAAAGGTGAAGCCGACATGGTCAGCGACTTTGCTCTGGGTCTTGTCGGTCACGAACGAGCCAGCGACGCTGGCGTCGACCCAGATTGCGCACTTGCCGCTGTTGAACAGCGCCAGGTTTTCGTTGAAACCGTTGCTGGACGCACCCGGCGGGCCGGATTTCTTCATGTTGTCGACATAGAAGTTCAGTGCGTCCTTCCACTCGGGGCCGTTGAATTGCGGTTGCCACTTTTCATCGAACCACCGCGCACCGTAGCCGTTGGCCAGGGTGGTGATCAGCGCCATGTTCTCACCCCAACCGGCTTTGCCGCGCAGGCACAGGCCGTATTGTTCTTTGGTCTTGTCGGTGAGTTTGGCCGCGTATTCGCCGATCTGGGTCCAGGTCGGGTGCTCGGGCATGGTCAGCCCGGCGTCCTTGAACAGGTCGGTGCGGTAATAAGTGATCGAACTTTCGGCGTAGAACGGCAGGGCGTACAGCGAACCCTTGACCGACAAACCGTCACGCACCGAAGGGAATACGTCGTCGAGGTCGTAGGACGCCGGCAAGTCCGTCATAGGTTCCAGCCAGCCCTTGGCGCCCCAGAGTGCGGCTTCGTACATGCCGATGGTCAACACATCGAACTGCCCGCCCTGGGTGGCGATGTCAGTGGTCAGGCGCTGGCGCAGTACGTTTTCTTCGAGCACCACCCAGTTCAGCTTGATCTGCGGGTGCTCGGCCTCGAAGGTTTTCGAGAGCTTTTGCATGCGGATCATGTCGCTGTTGTTGACGGTGGCAATGGTCAGGGTCTGCGCGCCAAAGCTGACGGCGCTGAGGGTCATGCAGGTAGTCATGCAGGTAGAGACAAGCAGAGTTTTTGCTGTGAACTTCATCGCGCACTCCATTTCCGCGCCCAGGGGGCTACAGAAGGACAGTTATTGTTGTTGTGTCTTCCTACGGGGAGTCAGGAAGAGTGTGCGTTGATTACAGCCTTCAAATGGGGTTGTGACAAATCCTTGGGAGCACTCGGACTGATACTTTTTTGCACTGCGTTGCCTGCAGCCGCCGCTTGTGTAGGCTGCTGCAGACAAGGTGAGTGCGCGGGTTATTCTGCGTTGCGTAGTACGTTGTCAATCATGGGCTGAGTAAAGACGCCCTTGCCAGTGCCCTCTATCAACTTGAAAGTGCCATCGGGATTGACACTCACGCCCACTGAACTGGCGATTGTGGTTTCCACGCCGGGTTTGTTCAGAAGGTCCAATAGTGGCTTCTTACCTTGGGACTCTTGACCCAACACAAACCCCATGCCTACCGGCGATTGGGATTCGGTGCCGCCTACAAATATGACCTTGCCTCCCTTCGCCAATGACTTATCCAGCTCATCAAGTACCTCATAGGCATCTTCATTCAGTAAGCCGGCATCAAGATTGCTTCCGGTCAGGTGCATCAATGTGCGTTTTTGATAAACGCCATCCTTCAGGTCGGTAAGCACCGCAAGCGCAGAGCAGTCGGTCAGGCTGCGAGTCGACAACACCGAGTGTGCATCTTCAACGCTATGGGAGTATCCCATCAGCACGTCAATGGGGTCTGGCACGGCTTTGGTCTTCGGTGCTCCAAAGGTGCGGGGTTGGTAATCGACAATGGTCCTATACATCACGGGCTCTTCATCGCTGCCTATATTGATTTCAACCTCGGTACCCGTGTCTTTGTCGACGTTGAATTTTATGTTGCGTCCGGCCAGCGTGTCGTTCAGTTCCTCTTCGGCCAAAATATGGATATCACTGTCGCTGAGGCTTGGATATTGCTCGCGGTAACGTGTCAACGCATCGCCATAGATCGTGGATGGATCTTTATCGTCAAAGCCTGCATAGCTTGCGATGATCTCCTGCTCAAATCCCTTAACGCGCACCCCAGTGAGCTTGCTGAGCGTGGACGCCAGGGACTGCTGGCCTCCGTTGCTGGAGTAGCAACTCAAGAGCCGCACATCGGTGTAGCTTCGAATGTCTATGCCGCGTGCCAACAGTTCCTGGTCAATGTCTGCAGCAGTGTAGTGCTTGTCACCCTCTCCAAGGATGTGGCCTGCATGCTCCTGCGTGGGCTTTTCCCCGTGGCCCATGATGTTGAGACGTTTGCTGCCGTTGTACTCGTCCACAAATACTTGAATATCGCCGGCGAGCGGTTTTACATCCGCCCGACCTCCCAAGACAATCCGGTTTTTCGGCGGTGCGGGGGGGCGTACTGCATCGTCAATCAACAGGGCGCCGCCACGGGCTGCGCTTACTGACGTTTTTGCTGCATTGGGTGATGTGCTGGTGGGCGGCTCATTGGAGAGGTGTGGCTTGAAATTGACCAATAACGTCGACAAGTTAAGAAACATATCTGCCAGGGCCGCCTCTTTAGCCCGCATGTTATCGCCGCTCAGTACCTCTAGGTCCTTAAGGATGCCTGTGGCGGTCAGCACTTGGTTGAGCAGGGCGCCGGGGCCGCGTAGTACAGGTAACAACGTATTGAGCAGTAGAAACCCACCTTCCTTGAAGGTCGCCCAACGGCTTTCTGCATCAGACGTCGATTGTTGATGGGCCAGGGTTATCAGGTTCTGTGCATTGGCCTCGTACAGATGTTCCATCAATTTCCCTTCTTGCAGTGTTTGCTGCAGGCGAGTGTCCACTGCCAGTGGGATGGTTTTGTTGAGGGCAACAGACCCTAAATTGAAGCCGAATATCACCAGGTTGGGGTGCTTGAAGCCGTTGCCGCTATACAGTTTTCGCGTGGTATCGTCAGGCAGCCAGGCAAGGGTGTCGTTTTGCAGCTTGCCTTTGCTCTGTATGGCTTCCAGCAAGGCCTGGCGAGTAGGAAACTGCATCAGCGGGGCATCGGCCATCAACGGACGATACAGAATGTGTGGGCCTGTGGTGCTGTCCTTCGGTTCGATCAGGTAGGCGCCTTCGACCACGTCGACTTTCCCATTGGCCTTGTTATCGAAGGCCAGTGGTCGGATGACGATTTCTTTGGCGTCGACGATCTTCGGGCCAGGCACTGGCTCAAGTACTTTCTGGACGTATCGGAACCCGGTGGCGTTGAAACCGGATTCTTTCTTGATGCACAGTTCCAGGGCTTTCATCTGTATTTCTAAGGGGACTTGCTGCGTGAAAAGCACACGGCGTTGCGCGGATTTATCCGGGTCGTCGAGCAGTTTGTTCTTGAGTAAGGCGGGGTAGGTTTGGCCGATATCAAGGTCTTGGACCAGCTTCTTGAGTACGCCCCGTTCCTCCAGTGCGGGCACCCTGACTTTAAATTCATTTCCGTTATTCTTGAGTCCCGTTTTGAAAAAGACCTCTATCTCGCCATTAGGCATTCCCGACAGGTTCTTGAGGAACATGTCGGTCAGGCTCATGGTCTGGCGATCGATAAAGCCTGAACTCAGTGTGCCGTAGGGCACCTTGAAGACCACCTCCAGGTCTTTGGCGGAGTAAGGCGTGCGCTTTTGGGCGATAGGTAGCTGGTCGAATTGCGCTTGGGTATACGAGCGTATGTCGGGGATATCGTCGTTGTACGTATTGCCCTTGTTAAGTCGTATGAAGGTAGCCAGCAATAGGCTGAGTTCATGCAGCACAAACCGTTGCGCTTGGTCGGCGTTACTCATCCAGTCGGGTAGCTTGGTATTGGCTTGTTCCGGGCTGTTAGTGTCCATCCGTGGTGCGACGTTGAACAAGCTGCTGCCTTGATGCTGTTCGATAAGCATGCCGGCCTGGGTGTCGAACACATTGCCGGTCAATCGATTCAAGCCACGTTTTTCTTTCGGGATGTCATCCCAAGAGTTGTAGGGGGTGATGTTCCCATTGGGCTGCATCAGCAAGAGTATGTGGCGCTTCTGTGACGGCAGGTAGCGATGAACCAGCATGTCTGCCTTGGAGTTGGAGATGGTATAGATGCTGATGTCAAAAGTTGGTGGGCTAAGGTTGGTGGATAGTGTCGAGTTGTTCGGATACATTACGATCGTGTTCAAGACTTCACGCTGTTCATCATCTAACCCGGGTTGTTTCAGGCTTGATTCCTGCAGGTTACTGCGCAAAATACTGCTGACCAACGCACGATGATTACCTGGGAAGACACTACCTTCCTCTGCGGGACTGCTGAATGCCGGTTTGTTCCAGTAGAGGCGCGAGTCAGCGTCGATGGCCGCGTTCAGTTGGCTTGGCAGTGCACGGATGGCTGCACTGAGTGTGGGCAAATTGAGCTCCAGCGCTACACCGGGGCTGTTACCGGTGTGTGCCAATAAATCAGGGCGGGTATCGAACGCTTTATCGTCGCTGCTGAAATCCGGGGCTTTGCCGCCAGCCAGGTAATCTATGGCCAATTCTATCAATTGGGTTTGTTTAAGCTGCCCGGGCTTGCCCGGGATAGGTGATGCAATGGCGATCTGGTTGACGTCAATGTCCAATGCCGGGGAGATCGCCTTGATTTTATCGCTGAGCAGGCGGGCAACTACCGTGTACAGGCTGGGTTCAGCGGCAAACTGGCTACGCGCCAGAGTGGCCAACGGGTTGATGTCCGGTAAGGCGGGGGCAGTGGGTGATGCAGGTGCGCCAGGCTTCGTGTCTGGAGTATCGAGCCGTTTAATTACGCTGAATTGCTGTTTGCGCACCGCTTGGGAACGTTTGTCGGTGGGTGGGTTGTCTTTGCTCAATGCGTGAAAGCCTTTTTGATTGAGCGTGGAGGTTTGTTTGAGTAAGCCTGCCAACGTGCCGTCACTGTTCGGTTCGCCGTAAAACTTACCGATCCACGAGAGGCTCAGTTGCGGGTTTTTACCGGGTGGTGTCGCCGACCTGCGCAGGGTTTGTCCGAGGGTCGAGTGTTCAGGTATCTCAGACACTGAAAAGGTTGTGCGTGGGTGGCTGCCGAAACGCGACATTTCCGGCCTCAGGCTGAGCAAGGCTGAGCTGTACAGCCTGGCCATTTGCAGGTCGGCTTCTTCGACCGATGGCTTCGGGTTACGTTGAGAAGGGGAGATAACGCCGGTTTTTGTGGCAATTTGTGTAGCTAAATCTTCAATGGTTTCCTGTTGTTGCTCGCGAATCACTCTAGCGGGTCGGCCGAACGTATGCGGTGGTGAGTAGGGGTCGCGCAACGCGTAGAACGATTGGTGTTGGTTCTGCTCAGCGATCAAATGGAGCATTTCGTTTTCTGCTCCATGGGCTCGTACGGCGTAGAAGTCGCCAACGAGGTCCGCCGGCGCGCTGTTTTGGCCGGTATAGTTAATATCCAGCTTGAGTGTCGGGCTCAGTGCTTGAGCTGCCGCAGTGACCGCAGCAGTTGCCTCCCAGAAGCCCTCATCGTATTTCGAGAAGGTGGCAGGTTTACCGTCGGCAATGCATTCAAATGCCCATCCGTCTCGCGTATTCAAACGCAAGGTGGCGGGGTCGATCTTGTGCTGCTGGGCAAAGCTTGCAAATGGCTCGCTCATGATGGCCTTGGTAAGCCGTGCCCAGGCCATGCCGAACGTCGAGAAGTGTGGGATGTCAGTGATGGTCTTGTCTGCCAGGCTGCCTCCTTGACTGGCGCGAATGTCGATGATGCGCTCCATCATTGCGGCGCTGTGCTTGTATGACATCGCCGCGTCGCCTGCTTTGATCAGTCGGGTTGCGGTCTTCATAGCTTCCAGGCTCACCACCGATACGTCACGCTTACTCCGTAGTTCAGAAATAGAGGAGTCTTCGAGTTGCACTCGCAGGCGCGTAGTAGTAGAGGAAGGTACACCATTGTGTAAAGACTCGTTTCTCATGAAGGGGTCCGTTAGTAAGTTGTCGTTATTGTGTTGCTATGAAAGTATTTGGAAATGCCGACAATGCTTGATATTGAAAAATTACCGGCAGTGTTTCGAAGTGTTTTATGTTTGTTAGGGGGCGCAAACTAATGCGCGATAAGTTTAGTGTGTGAAGTAAAGTAAATGGTCGCGGCAGGGCGAAAGTTCCTGCTGCTGATGTTGCGATTTGTTAAGTTGGGCGGTGCGAGGTGGTTGGCAGGGTGTGTGGTCGTATTGCTGAGGAGGGCGCGCGGTTTTGGCGTAGATCAGCGTGAGGCACACGCGCAGGCCCGAACACACGGGGCTGCGCGTGGGTGCTGAGAGTCAAGGCTCCAGTGCGCTGAGTAGTGTCATCCCTAGCGACTCGGGGGTGTCTCCAAGATTCACTGGCGCCATGACTTCCATCTGGTGAATGCGCAGGGCCTGACCATTGTCGGTTTCGAGGTGTATCCAGAATTTGCCTTGCGCATCTGCTTTAGCATTTCTAACCCAATAAGAGGTCATTTGGGAGTTGAGCATATCGTTGGGTGACGTATAGGTGCCTCCGGAGTGGGTGCACTTTAGCTTGCTTCCCGATAGCCTGACGCGACCAAATAAAATCACGGTCACTTCGCTGTGTGGCGGGAGCGTTTGCGGGTATTCTTTACTTGCCTTCAGCACAAGCCAGCATCTTCGGCCGCTAACGTCGTCATCAATGATGGAGCCGCCTCCTGTCCATCCAAACTTCTCTCCTTCATCCGCAAAGACGACGCGCTCATTGATGATTAGATTAGTGTTTTTAGTCATGTTTCTATCCTTGATACAATTAATGGGGCAGTGGAAGTATCGTGTGCACGTTCATTTAATAAAGCCGGACCCTGTTGCGATACTGTTAGAAATGGCAGTTCTGACAGGCGGTCATGCTCAGCCAGTTCTGCTGATTTGCCTCTGGCGGACCGCGCTTATGGCACAGGCCCCTTGGTCATGATTGATTCGATCACCATGTGTTGACGTGTCTCGAAATGCACGCTAACCGACAGCTCTCCGTCGTCCGTAGACATTAGTTCGAATCGATAGGAGCCAAATTGTGAGTTGCTGATCCCAGGAATCCGCCAGGTGTTCCCATGGTGTACCGCCACCAGCGTTTCATTGGGGAGCCTCCCACGCAGGCGTACGGTTAGATAGACCTTGGCCGAACCATTGAGCACCTTGCCAAAGTCCCGCGCCACGGAGTTTGAGAGCCAACGATAATTGCCGTCGAAGTCGTCAATCTGGATCTCGCCTTCGCCGGTCCAGGACCAGGTCTGGCCGGGCGTGTCGAATTTCGAAAACTCGTCGATGAAAAGGGGCGTGTTGCCTGATTTGTTCATGGTGGAGGCTCTGCTGATAAGGGCGCGAACATCAGCATGAGCAATGCACTACAAGCGCGATACTGTCAGAACTACCAGTTCAGATGAGTGGCAGCCCTGCTTTCAAGCCAGGTTTTGCTCAGTCAGGCGTTGTACTGCCAGGCGCCGGTAATGGGAAGGCGTCATGCCCTTGAGCTGCTGAAAACGTCGGTTGAAGTTGGAGATGTTGTTAAAGCCTGACTCAAAACACACGTCCGTCACGGCCTTGTTACCGTCCGCGAGCAATTCGCAGGATTTACTGATGCGCAGCCGGTTGACGAATTCGATAAACGTGCGCCCGGTGGCCTGCTTGAACACCCGGGAAAAATACGTCGGCTTCATGCCCAGGTGTTCCGCCACTTCCTCCAGGGGCAACTCCCGCGCGTAATGCGCAAAGATATAGTCCACCGCGCGGTTGGTGCGGTCGATGCTGTGCTCATCGGCCAGTTGCGGCGTGGTCACGCCGGACAGCAGTTGGTAGTCCTCACAGGTACTCAACACTTCCAGCAAGATAAAGAAGTGCCCCAGGCGCGCCATGCCCTGGGCATCTTCGATACGTTGCATCAGGCTCATGGCTTGGGCGATGGTTTTTTTGCAGCGGAACTCAATACCGTATTGAGCGCGCTCCAGCAACGGTGCCAGCATTTTCAGCTCGGTAAAAATGTGGCTGCCCTGCTCGAACAGCTCATCGGTGAAATTCACCAGCATGTCGCGCTTGGGCACCACCTCGTCTTCCTCCACCTGGCTGATCCAGTTATGGGGCAGGTTGGGGCCGGTGAGGAACAGGCTTTCGGGGTAGAAGTTGCCGATGTAGTCGCCGATAAACACTTTGCCGGAGCTGGCGACGATCAGGTGCAGCTCGTATTCCTTGTGGAAATGCCAGCGCACCAGCGGGCAGGGGAAGCCGTGTTGGCGATAGATGATGGACAGACCGTTGTGATCGTCCATCAGCTCGTAGGAAGGGTCGGTGATGCGCGTTGCTCGGGTCATGCTGCCGTCGCTTTATTGTTGGTTGCGACCCGAATAATGCCCCCTTGCGCGCGACCCTGCCAGCGTCGGTGTTTACAGCACGCGGTTTTTCGCCTCGATCCACTGGGACATGTACTGGGTACTTTTGTGGGCGTGATGGCGCAGCATGCTGCCGGTGAAGTTGTTGCGGCGATGGGCGGCGAGGTCGCTGCGGCAGTGCTCCAGGCATTCCACCAGCGCGGGGCCGTGGACGTTCTGGTTGTAGCGACGGGCAATCAACTGGCGGCCGTCTTCCTGGGCCTGGGTCCAGCGTTCGCGGTCCTGGTACAAGGCCACGGCAGCGGCGGCCAGGGCCGGAGCGCTGTGTTCGATCATGCCCGGCCAAGCCTGTTCATCGCCCATGCCCTCGGCACCGATCGGCGTGGTGATGTTCGGTGTGCCGCATAACATGGCGTCCGCCAGCTTGCCCTTGATGCCCGCGCCGAAGCGCAGCGGTGCCAGGCAGATGCGTGCTGCGCTCATCACCTGCAACGCGTCCTCGGCCCAGTTCATCACATGAAAGCCCTGCGCCGGGTTGTGCAACGCGGTCGCCTTGGGCGGGGTGTAGGCACCGTAGAGGTGCAATTGCGCCCCCGGCAACTGTTGGCGAATCAATGGCCACAGGCTGTTCTTCATCCACAGCACCGCATCCCAATTGGGGGCGTGGCGGAAGTTGCCGATGCTCAGGAAATGCGCACGGTCTTCGAACGGCGCGAAAGGCGCGCGCGGCAGCTCCAGCATCAGCGGGCACCAGTGGAGCAGGGCGGCTGGCACGTTGAATTGCTCGGTCAGCAAGCGCATCTCCACGTCGGAGATCATCAGGCTGATGTCACAGCGGTAGATGGCAGCCATCTCTCGCTTGGCGATGTCCGTGTCGGCCATCAGTTGGAATTCTTGCGCCAGCGCTGGCGCAAACAATGCGCTGAAGTCGTCGCTGTGCGGGTGTGCCTTGAGATGATCCTTGAGCCGTTGCTGGCGGGCGTCGCGCAGGCTTTGCAGGTCGCAGGTTTCCAGCACGCGCAGGGCGTAGGGGCAACACTTCTCTACGCGCCAGCCGAACTGCTCTTCCATCATGAAGCGGTCGAACAGCACGATATCCGGGGCGAGTTCGCGGATAAAGTCATCGAAACTGCTGTTATTGAGCTCGATGGCGCATTCGGCGATACCCAGTGCGCAGAGGTCGGCCTTGTGCTCGCCGAGTGCGGCGGGGCTGCTGAAGGTAATATCCCAATCTTGTGTAAGAAAAGTTTCCAGGATCTGCATCATATGCCCACCTGCGGCCGATGAACGCGGCTCCGGCCAGACATAACCAATGACCAGGACTTTGGTGGCAGGCGGTTTCATCAACAACAGCTTCCTTAAAGGGCGGGCGAAAAGCGCGCAATTAAACCACAACCTGTGGGCATGACAATTTGTGTCTGGCGGTAGGTCGCCACGGTACTTTGTGGTTAACTTCCGCCTCTTGAATTCGTTTAACCAAAACCCGCATAAGGATTCCGTTCATGGCTCAAGTCACCCTCAAAGGCAACCCGGTCCAGGTTGAAGGCCAATTGCCGCAAGTCGGCACCCAGGCTCCAGATTTCATCCTGACCGCCGGCGACCTGTCGGATGCAACCCTGGCGACCTTCGCCGGCAAGCGCAAAGTGCTGAACATCTTCCCAAGCGTTGATACCCCGACCTGCGCGACGTCGGTGCGTAAGTTCAACGCCCAGGCCAACGAACTGAACAACACTGTTGTTCTGTGCATCTCCACCGACCTGCCATTCGCCCAGGCACGCTTCTGCGGCTCCGAAGGCCTGGAAAACGTGAAGAACCTGTCGGATTTCCGTGATCCTGCCTTCGCTCAGGACTTTGGCGTGGCAATCGCTGATGGCCCGCTGCGCGCCTTGACCGCCCGCGCCGTCGTGGTGCTGGACGAAAACAACAACGTGCTGCACAGCGAGTTGGTCAAGGAAATCGCTGAAGAGCCGAACTACGAAGCCGTTCTGGCTGTCTTGAAGTAACTGCCTTCTGCGTATTGCTGTCGTGATGCGGTAACACGCTAGATACATGATTGCGGCCTGGCCTAGTCCAGGCCGTTTTCATTTGTGCTTCAGACGTTTAGGGAAATAGCCGACGGACTAAGTGCAGACGTTAAAAGTTGTAAGCCCAAGGTAAATAGCCGGTAAAGGCGCTTTTCTTAATGCGCCCCAGTGCTTATCTTTCAGCCTCCCAAAGAAGAAGCTCTCGCGCCCAATGGTTGATCACTCCATGCAATCCTCCCCCCGCAACTCCCGTCGTTGGCTGTTCGGCCTGCTTGTGCTGCTGGTTATCGCCGGTCTGTGCTGGAAATTCTGGCCCGGCGGCGCGGCCCAAAAAGACGCACCGGCCGGCCACACCGGCAAAACCGGCATGGCGCGCCCGGGCTTCGGCGGTTCCACCGGCCCGGTACCGGTGCGTGTGGCGCCGGCGGTATTGGGGGAGTTCCCGGTTTACTACAAGGCCTTGGGCACCGTCACTGCGCTTAACACCATCAATGTGCGCAGCCGAGTGGGCGGGGAGTTGGTGAAGATCGCCTTTGAAGAAGGGCAGATGGTCAAGGCCGGCGACCTGCTGGCGGAAATCGACCCGCGCAGCTACCAGAACGCCTTGCTCCAGGCCCAGGGCACCTTGATGCAGAACCAGGCCCAACTGAAAAACGCCCAGGTCGACGTCGAGCGTTATCGCGGCCTGTATGCCCAGGACAGTATCGCCAAGCAGACCCTCGACACCGCCGAAGCGCTGGTGCTGCAATACCAGGGCACGGTCAAGACCAACCAGGGCGCGGTCGACGACGCCAAGCTCAACCTTGAATTCACCAAGATCCGCGCACCGATTGCCGGGCGTGTGGGCTTGCGCCAGCTTGACGTCGGCAACCTGGTGGCCGCCAACGACACCACCGCCCTGGCCGTGATCACGCAGACTCAGCCGATCAGCGTGGCCTTCACCCTGCCGGAAAACACCCTGGAAACCGTGCTCGCCCGTTACCACGCCGGCAACAAACTGCCCGTGGAAGCCTGGGACCGTGGCGACGTTAAGCAGCAGGCCGTCGGTGTGTTGCAGAGCCTGGACAACCAGATCGACGTCACCACCGGCACCCTGAAATTCAAGGCGCGCTTCGATAACAAGGACAAGGCGCTGTTCCCCAACCAGTTTGTCAACGTGCACCTGCTGGCCGACACCCTGCACAACGTGGTGCTGGCGCCTTCCGCCGCGATCCAGTTCGGCAACACCGGCACCTTTGTCTACAAGCTCGATGGCGACAAGAAGGTCAAGGTCCAGCCCCTGGTGGTCGGTGACACCGACGGCGAAAACACCGTGATCAAGGAAGGCCTGGTCGCCGGCGACCGTGTGGTGCTGGAAGGCACCGACCGCCTCAAGGAAGGCAGCGAAATCGAAGTGGTCAACGACAGCAGTGCCGTGCCGACCACGCCGACTGAACACCTGCAGGGCAAACCTGCGGCGAAAGGGGAGACCGGCGCTGACGCCGGCAAGGCGCAAAAGGTCGGCGCATGAACCTGTCGCGGCTGTTTATTCTTCGCCCGGTCGCCACCACGCTGAGCATGCTGGCCATCGTCCTGGCCGGCATCATCGCGTACCGCTTGCTGCCGGTCTCGGCCTTGCCCCAGGTGGATTACCCGACGATCCGGGTGATGACGCTGTACCCCGGCGCCAGCCCCGATGTGATGACCAGCGCGGTCACTGCGCCTCTTGAGCGCCAGTTCGGGCAGATGCCGGGCCTGACCCAGATGGCGTCCACCAGTTCCGGTGGCGCCTCGGTGCTGACCCTGCGTTTCAACCTCGACATCAATATGGATGTCGCCGAGCAACAGGTGCAGGCCGCGATCAACGCCGCCACCAACCTGCTGCCCAAGGATCTGCCGGCGCCGCCGGTGTACAACAAGGTCAACCCGGCCGATACCCCGGTGCTGACCCTGGCCATCAGCTCAAAGACCATGCTGCTGCCCAAGCTCAATGACTTGGTCGACACGCGCATGGCGCAGAAAATCGCGCAGATCAGCGGCGTCGGCATGGTCAGCATCGCCGGCGGCCAGCGCCAGGCCGTGCGCATCAAGGTCAACCCCGAGGCCCTGGCGGCCAATGGCTTGAACCTGTCGGATGTGCGCACCCTGATCGCCGCGTCCAACGTCAACCAGCCCAAGGGCAACTTCGACGGCCCGACGCGGGTGTCGATGCTCGATGCCAACGACCAGTTGGTCTCGCCCCAGCAATACGCCGAACTGATCCTGGCCTATAACAACGGCGCGCCGTTGCGCCTTAAAGATGTCGCGCAAATCGTCGATGGTGCCGAAAACGAACGCCTTGCGGCCTGGGCCAATGAAAACCAGGCGGTGCTATTGAACATCCAGCGCCAGCCGGGCGCCAACGTGATCGAGGTGGTGGACCGCATCAAGGCGTTGCTGCCGAGCATCACCGACAACCTGCCGGCCGGCCTGGATGTCACCGTGCTCACTGACCGCACCCAGACCATCCGCGCCTCGGTCAAGGACGTGCAACACGAGTTGCTGATCGCCATCGCCCTGGTGGTGATGGTGACCTTCCTGTTCCTGCGCCGTGTCAGCGCCACGATCATTCCGTCGATTGCGGTGCCGCTGTCGCTGGTGGGCACCTTTGGCGTGATGTACCTGGCCGGGTTCTCCATCAACAACCTGACGCTGATGGCCTTGACCATCGCCACCGGGTTCGTGGTGGACGATGCCATCGTGATGCTGGAGAACATCTCTCGCTATATCGAAGAAGGCGAGACCCCGCTTGCCGCTGCGCTCAAGGGCGCCAAGCAGATTGGCTTCACCCTGATTTCCCTGACCCTGTCGCTGATCGCAGTGCTGATCCCGCTGCTGTTCATGGCCGATGTCGTCGGGCGCCTGTTCCGCGAATTTGCCATCACCCTGGCGGTGGCGATCCTGATTTCCCTGGTCGTGTCGTTGACCCTTACGCCGATGATGTGCGCGCGGCTGCTCAAGCGTGAACCCAAGGAAGAAGAGCAAAGCCGTTTCTACAAGGCCAGTGGTGCCTGGATCGACTGGATGATCGAAGCCTACGGGCGCAAGTTGCAATGGGTGCTCAAGCACCAGCCGCTGACCCTGTTGGTGGCCATCGCCACCCTGGGCCTAACTGTGGTGCTGTACCTGGTGGTGCCCAAGGGCTTTTTCCCGGTGCAGGACACGGGGGTGATCCAGGGTATTTCCGAGGCGCCGCAGTCGATTTCCTTCGCCGCCATGAGCCAGCGTCAACAAGCGCTGGCCAAGATCATCCTGGCCGACCCGGCCGTGGAAAGCCTGTCGTCCTATATCGGTGTGGACGGTGACAACGCCACCCTCAACAGTGGCCGCTTGCTGATCAACCTCAAGGCCCACGGCGAGCGCGACTTGAGCGCAGCCCAGGTGATCACCCGCTTGCAGCCGCAGATCGACAAACTGGTGGGTATCCGCCTGTTTATGCAGCCGGTGCAGGACCTCACCATCGAAGATCGCGTGAGCCGCACCCAATACCAGTTCAGCATGTCCTCCCCGGACTCCGAGCTGCTGGCGCTGTGGAGCGACAAGCTGGTGCACACCCTCAGCCAGTTGCCGGAGCTCACCGACGTTGCCAGCGACCTGCAAGACAAAGGCCTGCAGGTGTACCTGGTGATTGACCGCGATGCGGCCTCGCGCCTGGGTGTCAGCGTGTCGACCATCACCGACGCGCTGTACGACGCTTTTGGCCAGCGCCAGATTTCGACCATCTACACCCAAGCCAGCCAATACCGCGTGGTGTTGCAGGCCCAGTCCGGCGAAACCCTCGGCCCGGATGCGCTGAACCAGATCCATGTGAAAACCACCGATGGCGGCCAGGTGCGCTTGTCGAGCCTGGCCCGTGTCGAGCAGCGCCAGGCGCAGTTGGCCATTGCGCATATCGGCCAGTTCCCGGCGGTGATGATGTCGTTCAACCTGGCGCCCGGTGTGGCACTGGGCAAAGGCGTGGAGCTGATCAATCAGGCGCAGAAAGACATCGGCATGCCGGTGGGCGTGCAGACCCAGTTCCAGGGCGCGGCGCAGGCATTCGAAGCTTCGCTGTCGAGCACCTTGCTGCTGATCCTGGCAGCGGTGGTCACCATGTACATCGTGCTGGGCGTGCTCTACGAGAGCTATATCCACCCGATCACCATCCTGTCGACCTTGCCGTCGGCGGCAGTGGGGGCCTTGCTGGCCTTGCTGCTCAGCGGCAATGACCTGGGCATGATCGCGATCATCGGCATCATTTTGCTGATCGGGATCGTGAAGAAGAACGCGATCATGATGATCGACTTCGCCCTCGACGCTGAACGCAACCAGGGCCTCGACCCGCAGACCGCGATCTACCAGGCCGCACTGTTGCGCTTCCGGCCGATCCTGATGACCACCCTGGCGGCCTTGTTCGGTGCGGTGCCGTTGATGTTGGCCAGCGGTTCCGGCGCAGAATTGCGCCAGCCCCTGGGCCTGGTGATGGTCGGTGGGTTGCTGGTGAGCCAGGTGTTGACCCTGTTCACCACGCCGGTGATCTACCTGTACTTCGATCGCCTGGGCCGTCGCTGGCGCAAAGAGCCGCAAAGCCTGGAGCCGGTTGAGTCATGAACCTGTCCGGACCTTTCATCCGCCGGCCGGTAGCGACCATGCTGCTAAGCCTGGCGATCATGTTACTGGGCGGCGTCAGCTTCAACCTGCTGCCTGTGTCGCCGTTGCCGCAGATCGATTTCCCGGTGATCGTGGTCTCCGCCAGCCTGCCGGGGGCGAGCCCCGAGGTGATGGCCTCCACGGTGGCGACGCCGCTGGAGCGCTCCTTCGGCGCGATTGCCGGCATCACCACCATGAGCAGTTCGTCGAGCCAGGGCTCGACCCGGGTGATCCTGGCGTTTGATTCCGACCGCGATATCAACGGCGCGGCGCGGGAAGTGCAGGCCGCCATCAACGCCTCGCGCAACCTGCTGCCCAGCGGCATGCGCAGCATGCCCACCTACAAGAAGATCAACCCGTCCCAGGCGCCGATCATGGTGCTGTCGCTGACCTCGGACGTGCTGCAGAAGGGCCAACTCTACGACCTGGCCTCGACCATCCTCTCGCAAAGCCTGTCCCAGGTGCCGGGCGTGGGCGAAGTGCAGATCGGCGGCAGCTCACTGCCAGCAGTGCGCATCGAGCTGGAACCCAAGGCCCTTGACCAGTACGGCGTGGCCCTGGACGATGTGCGCAACACCATCGCCAACGCCAACCAGCGCCGGCCCAAGGGTTCTCTGGAAGACAGTGAGCGCAACTGGCAGATCCAGGCCAATGACCAGCTGGAAAAAGCCAAGGACTACGAACCACTGCTGATTCGCTACCAGAATGGCGCGGCCTTGCGCCTGTCGGACGTGGCGAAGATCAGCGATGGCGTCGAGGACCGCTACAACAGCGGCTTCTTCAACAATGAGCCGGCGGTGCTGCTGGTGATCAACCGCCAGTCCGGCGCCAACATCATCGAGACTGTCCGGCAGATCAAGGCGCAGTTGCCGGCGTTGCAGGCGGTGTTGCCGTCCAGCGTCAAACTGAGCCTGGCCATGGACCGCTCGCCGGTGATCACCGCCACCCTGCACGAAGCCGAGATGACCCTGCTGATAGCCGTCGGGCTGGTGATTTTGGTGGTGTACCTGTTCCTCGGTAACTTCCGCGCTTCGCTGATCCCGACCCTGGCGGTGCCGGTGTCGCTGGTGGGCACCTTTGCGGTGATGTACCTGTATGGGTTCTCGCTGAACAACTTCTCGCTGATGGCGTTGATTCTGGCCACCGGCCTGGTGGTCGACGACGCCATCGTGGTGCTGGAGAACATTTCCCGGCATATCGACGAGGGTGTGCCGCCAATGAAGGCGGCTTACCTGGGCGCCCAGGAAGTTGGCTTTACCTTGCTGTCGATGAACGTGTCGCTGGTGGCGGTGTTCCTCTCCATCCTGTTTATGGGCGGGATCGTTACCAACCTGTTCCGCGAGTTTTCCATCACCTTGTCGGCGGCGATCATTGTCTCGTTGATCGTGTCGCTGACGCTGACCCCCATGCTCTGCGCCCGCTGGCTCAAGCCGCACGTCAAGGGCCAGATGACCGGCTTGCAGCGCTGGAGCCAGAAAATCAACGACCGTATGGTCGCCGGCTACGCCACCAGCCTGGATTGGGTGCTGCGTCACCGACGCCTGACCCTGCTCAGTCTGTTGGTCACCGTGGGCGTGAACATTGCGCTGTACGTGGTGGTGCCAAAGACCTTCATGCCCCAGCAGGACACGGGCCAGTTGATCGGCTTTGTGCGCGGCGACGATGGCCTGTCGTTCAGCGTGATGCAGCCGAAGATGGAAATCTTCCGCCAGGCTGTGCTCAAGGACCCGGCTGTGCTCAGCGTGGCCGGCTTTATCGGCGGCAACAACGGCACCAACAATGCGGTGATGCTGGTGCGCCTCAAACCCATCAGCGAGCGCAAGATCTCGGCCCAGGCGGTGATCGAGCGCCTGCGCAAGGACGTGCCGCTGGTGCCGGGCGGGCGCCTGTTCCTGATGGCCGACCAGGACCTGCAATTTGGCGGCAGCCGCGACCAGACCAGTGCGCAGTATTCCTACATCCTGCAAAGCGGCGACTTGGCCGCCCTGCGCCTGTGGTACCCGAAAGTGGTCGCCGCATTACGTGAGCTGCCGGAACTCACCGCCATCGACGCCCGCGAAGGCCGGGGCGCGGCCCAGGTGACGCTGATTGTCGACCGCGACCAGGCCAAGCGCCTGGGCATCGACATGGACATGGTCACCGGGGTGTTGAACAACGCCTACAGCCAGCGCCAGATTTCGACGATCTACGACAGCCTCAACCAGTATCAGGTGGTGATGGAGGTCAATCCCAAATACGCCCAGGACCCGATTACCCTCAACCAGATGCAGGTGATTACCGCCGACGGCGCACGGGTGCCGCTGTCGACCATTGCCCATTACGAGAACAGCCTGGCCGATGACCGTGTCAGCCACGAAGGCCAGTTCGCCTCGGAAAACATCGCCTTCGACATGGCCGAGGGCGTGACGGTGGAGCAGGGCACGGCCGCTATCGAACGGGCGATTGCCAAGGTCGGTTTGCCGGAAGACGTGATCGCCAAGATGGCCGGCACCGCCGATGCCTTCGCGGCCACGCAGAAAGGCCAGCCGTTCATGATCCTCGGCGCGCTGGTGGCGGTGTACCTGGTGCTGGGCATTTTGTATGAAAGCTACATTCACCCGCTGACGATCCTCTCGACGCTGCCGTCGGCCGGTGTCGGCGCGTTGCTGTCGATCTACCTGCTGGGCGGCCAGTTCAGCCTGATCTCCCTGTTGGGCCTGTTCCTGTTGATCGGGGTGGTGAAGAAAAACGCGATCCTGATGATCGACCTGGCGCTGCAACTGGAGCGCAATGACGGCATGAGCCCGTTGGAATCGATTCGCAGCGCCTGCCTGCTGCGCTTGCGGCCGATCCTGATGACCACGCTGGCGGCGATTCTTGGCGCCTTGCCGTTATTGCTCGGCACTGCCGAAGGCGCCGAAATGCGCCAGCCTCTGGGCCTGACCATCATTGGCGGCCTGGTCTTCAGCCAGATCCTGACCCTTTACACCACCCCGGTGGTTTACCTTTATCTCGACCGCGCACGCCATCGCTTCAACAAATGGCGCGGCGTGCGTACCGATGCTGCCCTGGACACTGCGCTATGACCGAGTCAACCAACGCCCATGCACCACGCGCACGCCGATTGTGGCGAGGGCGCTTGCTCCCGCTGGGGCGCGAAGCGGCCCCTGGCTCTTTTGGAGCCGCTGCGCAGCCCAGCGGGAGCAAGCTCCCTCGCCACCGCTCGGGCGTCGGCAAGGGTGTGAAGGTGCTGGCGATGATGATGTGCGGTCTGTTCCTCAGCGCCTGCGCCGTCGGCCCGGACTACAAACGGCCGGACGTCATCGAACCGGTGCAATTTAAGGAAGCCCAGGGCTGGCGCCAGGCGACGCCGAGTGATGCCCTGGCCCGTGGCGCCTGGTGGGAGTTGTACGGTGATCGCCAGCTCAATGATCTGGTGTTGCGCCTGAACAACGCCAACCAGACCGTCGCCCAGGCCGAAGCGCGTTTTCGCCAAGCCCAGGCGTTGGTGCGCAGCTCGCGTGGAGCGTTTTACCCAACGGTCGACCTGAGCGCCGGTAAAACCCGCGCCAGCCAGGGCACCGGCAGCAGCAGCGCGAGCCTCAGCAGTTCCAGCAGTGGTATCCGCGACACCCTTAATGCGCAGCTCGGGGTGAGCTGGGAAGCCGACATCTGGGGCAAACTGCGCCGGGGCCTGGAGGCCAACGAGGCCAGCGCCGAAGCCAGCTCGGCGGACTTGGCGGCGATGCGCCTGAGCCAGCAGTCGGAGCTGGTGCAAAGCTACCTGCAACTGCGGGTCATGGACGAGCAGACCCGTCTGTTGCAAGCCACGCTGGACACTTACCAACGCTCCCTGCAAATGACCGAAAACCAGTACCGCGCCGGCGTCTCTGGCAAGGACGCGGTGGCCCAGGCGCAAACCCAGCTCAAGAGCACCCAGGCCAGCCTGATCGACCTGATCTGGCAACGTGCCCAACTGGAAAACGCCATCGCCGTGTTGATCGGCGAAGCGCCGGCCAACTTCAACCTGGCCGTGAGCAAGGACATCCCGGCACTGCCGCAGATTCCCGTGAGCCTACCCTCGCAACTGCTGGAACGCCGCCCGGATATCGCCTCGGCCGAACGCTCGGTGATCGCCGCCAACGCCAATATCGGCGTGGCCAAGGCGGCCTACTACCCGGACCTGAGCCTGAGCCTGGCCGGTGGTTACTCCAGTAGTACCTACGCCGACTGGATCAGCCTGCCGAACCGCTTCTGGTCGGTGGGGCCGAAACTCGCCATGACCCTGTTCGACGGCGGCCAGCGCTCGGCGGAAGTCGACCGCACCGTGGCCAGCTACGACGAAACCGTGGCCAAGTACCGCCAGACCGTGTTGGATGGTTTCCGTGAAGTGGAAAACTACATGGTCCAGCTCAAAGTGCTGGAAGACGAGGCGGTGGTCAGCAATGAAGCGCTGGACGCGGCGCGCGAGTCGCTGCGCTTGACGCAGAACCAGTACAAGGCAGGGCTGATTGCCTATCTGGATGTGGTCACCGTACAAGCGACTGCCCTGAGTAACGAGCGCACCGTGTTGACCTTGCTGCAAACGCGGCTGGTGGCCAGTGTGCAATTGATCGCTGCGCTGGGCGGTGGCTGGGATGGCCAGACCGCGATTGATGCCAAGGACTAGATTCTTAATGTCGAACCCGGTTCAAATGTGGGAGGGGGGTGTTTTTAGCTGTTTCAGAGCCAGTAGTTTGACGTCAAATTGCAGGTGATGGCCCTCTGATAATTAATCACCTGTACAAGAATTATTCTCGCTACAATCGCCCGCTTTGCCACCCTGGCACGGGCTTTTCAAGCTCGTCGGTTTTGAGAAGCCCCATGCTCATCGGTAGTTATTCAACCCCCCTTGTCGTGATCTCCCTGTTCGTCGCGATCCTGGCGTCCTATACCGCGCTGGACCTCGCTGGCCGTATCGCGACCGCCAAGGGGCGTGGGGTTTACCTGTGGATCGTTGGCGGTGCATTGGCGATGGGGGTGGGCGTGTGGTCCATGCATTTTATCGGCATGCTGGCATTGCGCCTGCCGTTTGCGCTGGGCTTTGACATCGGTATTACGGCGCTGTCGCTGTTGATCGCCATGCTGTCCTGCGGCTTTGCATTGTGGCTGGTCAGCCAGCCGCGCTTGCCTGCCTGGCAACTGGCGTTTGGCGCACTGGTCATGGGCAGTGGCATCGCCAGCATGCACTACACCGGCATGGCCGCCATGCGCATGACCCCCGGTATCGACTACGACCCAACCCTGTTTAGCGCGTCGTTGTTGATCGCCGTAGTGGCTTCGGGCGCCGCCTTGTTGATCGCCTTCAACCTGCGCCGCAACGCCCCGTATGTGCGCCTGGCACGCGGCGGGGCGGCGGTGGTGATGGGCTTTGCCATTGTTGGCATGCATTACACCGGCATGGCGGCGGCACGCTTTGCCGATGAAAGCTACTGCGCCGCCGCGCTGGACGGTTTGACCGGCAAGGGTCTGGATAACCTGGTGCTGGTCACCACCCTGGCGGTGCTCGCCATTGCCTTGCTGACGTCGCTGCTCGATGCGCGCCTGCAAGCCCGCACCGCAGTGCTCGCCGATTCCCTCAGTCAGGCCAACCAGGAACTGACCCACTTGGCCCTGCATGACATGCTCACCGGCCTGCCCAATCGCACCTTGCTGGCCGACCGGATTCAGCAGGCCATGCAGGCGGTCAAAGAGCAGGGTGGTTGCTTCGCTTTGATGTTTATCGACCTGGATGGCTTCAAACCGGTCAACGATGCCTTTGGCCATCACATGGGCGACCAACTGCTGCGCGAAGTCGGCCTGCGCCTGCGCGAAGACTTGCGCAGCCACGACACCCTGGCGCGCATCGGGGGGGATGAGTTTGTGCTGCTGGTGCAACTGAGCCAGCCAGATGATGCGCTGCGTTTGGCTGAGCGCCAGGTCGGCCTGATCAACCGCTCATTCCAGGTGGCCGAGCATGAGCTGAAAATCTCCGCCAGTGTCGGCATCGCCATGTTCCCCGGCAACGGCGGCAACCCCCAGGAACTGCTGATGAACGCCGACGCCGCGATGTACCACGCCAAGGGCATGGGCAAGAACGGCTACAGCTTCTTTGATGTGTCGATGAACACCAATGCGCGCAAGCAACTGCAGTTGTTGCAGGACCTGCGCAATGCCCTTGAGCAAGAGCAGTTTCGCCTCTACTACCAGCCCAAGTTCGATGCGGTCAGTGGCATCCCGGTGGGCGCCGAAGCGCTGGTGCGTTGGGAGCATCCGCAGCAGGGCCTGTTGTTGCCGGCCACCTTTATCGAGCTGGCGGAAAAGACCGGCTTGATCATTCCCATCGGCGAGTGGGTGCTCAATGAAGCCTGTCGCCAGATGAGCGTGTGGTACGTCGAAGGCTACGAAGACTGGCGCATCGCCGTGAACCTGTCGGCGTTGCAGTTTTGCCATGCGGGGCTGGTCAAGAGTGTGGCCACCGCCTTGGAGCGCCATCAGTTGCCGGCCAATAGCCTGACGCTGGAGATCACCGAGACCACCGCCATGAGCGATGCCGATGCGAGCATGACGGTGTTGCAGCAGCTCTCGGACATGGGCGTCGACCTGTCCATCGATGACTTCGGCACCGGCTATTCCAGCCTGATGTACCTCAAGCGCCTGCCCGCCAACGAGCTGAAGATCGACCGTGGTTTCGTGCGCGACCTGGAGCACGACAGCGACGACGCGGCCATCGTCTCGGCCATCGTCGCCCTTGGCCAGGCCCTGGGTCTGCGGATTGTCGCCGAAGGTGTGGAAACGGATGTGCAGCAGAGCTTTCTCACGCGGCTGGGCTGCAACTCCCTGCAAGGTTACTTGCTGGGGCATCCACTGCCGGCCGAGGGATTCATGGCAGATATCCAGCGGGCCGAAGACGCACTGGCGCCTGACAAAAACCGTGCGTGACGGTTAGTATTGGATCCAACCCTAATACCCGGTTGGAACAGGAGACCGCACGCATGGACAAAGTCGTCATTATCACGGGAGGCAGTCGCGGCATAGGCGCTGAAACGGCATTGCTGGCGGCGCGTGAAGGCTATCGCATTTGCATCAACTACCGCAGCGACGAACACGCGGCCCTTAGCGTTCTGGAACAGGTCCGTGGCCTGGGTGCCCAGGCGATTGCCGTGCGGGCAGATGTCAGCATCGAAGATGAGGTGATTGCACTGTTCAATCGCGTCGACGCTGAATTGGGCCGCGTGACCGCGCTGGTCAACAACGCCGGCACCGTGGAGCACAAGTCGCGGGTCGACGAGATGTCTGAATTGCGCATCTTGAACATCCTCAAAACCAACGTGCTGGGACCGATCCTGTGCGCCAAGCACGCGGTGCTGCGCATGTCGCCCAAGCATGGCGGGCAGGGCGGCAGCATCGTCAACGTATCGTCGGTAGCCGCGCGCCTGGGCTCGCCGGGTGAATACGTGGACTATGCGGCCTCCAAGGGCGCGCTCGACACATTCACCCTCGGCTTATCAAAAGAAGTGGCGGGTGAGGGTATCCGCGTGAACGCCGTGCGCCCCGGTTATATCTTCACCGACTTCCATGCCCTGAGCGGCGACCCGGACCGGGTCAGCAAGCTGGAGTCCGGCATTCCCATGGCCCGTGGCGGCCGCCCGGATGAAGTGGCGGAAGCGATTGTCTGGCTCTTGTCGGATAAGGCGTCGTATGCCACCGGCACATTTGTCGATTTGGGTGGCGGCCGTTGATGAGATAGCGCCTGCTAAAGCTGTGCGGCAGGCATAAAAAAACGCCGCGTACCTTGCGATACGCGGCGTTTTTTCACATCAACACCTTAGGCTTGAATCACCGGGATGTTGGCGCTTGCTGCGATCTTGCGGAACTCAGCGATCTGGTCGAAGTTCAGGTAGCGGTAAACGTCGCTGGCCATGGTGTCCAGCTTGGCCGCGTAGCCCATGTACTCTTCGACGGTCGGCAGGCGACCCAGCGTAGAGGCGACTGCCGCCAGCTCAGCCGAGGCCAGGTAGACGTTGGCGCCATCACCCAGACGGTTCGGGAAGTTACGGGTCGAGGTCGACACAACGGTCGAATTCGGCTCTACACGTGCCTGGTTACCCATGCACAGCGAGCAGCCCGGCATTTCCATGCGCGCACCGGCCTTGCCGTAGATGCCGTAGTAGCCTTCTTCGGTCAGTTGGTGAGCGTCCATCTTGGTCGGCGGCGACAGCCACAGACGGGTTGGCAGCTGACCCTTGACCTGTTCCAGCAACTTGCCGGCAGCGCGGAAGTGACCGATGTTGGTCATGCACGAACCGATGAACACTTCGTCGATCTTCTCGCCGGCAACGCTGGACAGCAGACGGGCGTCGTCCGGGTCGTTTGGTGCGCAGAGGATCGGCTCGTTGATTTCCGACAGGTCGATCTCGATGATTTCGGCGTATTCCGCGTCGGCATCGGCTTCCATCAGCTCAGGGTTGGCAACCCAGGCTTCCATCGCTTGGGCGCGACGTTCCAGAGTACGTGGGTCACCGTAGCCTTCACCGATCATCCAGCGCAGCAGGGTGATGTTGGAGTTCAGGTACTCGGTGACGGACTCTTTCGACAGCTTGATGGTGCAACCGGCAGCCGAACGTTCGGCCGAGGCGTCGGACAGCTCGAAAGCCTGTTCCAGCGTCAGGTCGTTCAGGCCTTCGATTTCCAGGATGCGGCCGGAGAAGGCGTTTTTCTTGCCTTTCTTCTCGACGGTCAGCAAGCCGGACTGGATCGCGTAGTAAGGAATGGCATGAACCAGGTCACGCAGGGTGATGCCAGGTTTCATTTTGCCCTTGAAGCGCACCAGGATCGATTCCGGCATGTCCAGTGGCATTACGCCAGTGGCTGCGGCGAACGCGACCAGGCCGGAACCGGCCGGGAACGAGATGCCCATCGGGAAACGGGTGTGGGAGTCGCCGCCGGTGCCGACGGTGTCCGGCAGCAGCATGCGGTTCAACCAGCTGTGGATGATGCCGTCGCCTGGACGCAGCGATACACCGCCACGGGTCATGATGAAGTCAGGCAGGGTGTGGTGGGTGGTCACGTCGATCGGCTTTGGATAAGCCGCGGTGTGGCAGAAGGACTGCATCACCAGATCGGTCGAGAAGCCCAGGCACGCCAGGTCTTTCAGTTCGTCACGGGTCATAGGACCGGTGGTGTCCTGGGAACCCACGGTGGTCATCTTCGGTTCGCAGTACGTACCTGGACGAACACCTTTGCCTTCCGGCAGGCCGCAGGCCTTGCCAACCATTTTCTGTGCCAGGGTGAAACCTTTGCCGGTGTCGACAGGGGCTTCAGGCAGCTTGAACAGGTCGGTAGGGCCCAGGCCCAGTTCGGCACGTGCCTTGTCGGTCAGGCCACGGCCGATGATCAGCGGGATACGGCCGCCGGCACGGACTTCGTCCAACAGGACCGGGGTCTTCATTTCGAAGGTGGTCAGGACTTCATCGGTGCCGTGTTTGCAGACTTTGCCAGCATGCGGGTACAGGTCGATCACGTCGCCCATGTTCATGTTGGTAACGTCGAATTCGATTGGCAGGGCGCCCGCATCTTCCATGGTGTTGTAGAAGATTGGAGCGATCTTGCTGCCGAAGCAGAAACCGCCAGCGCGCTTGTTCGGCACGTAGGGAACGTCGTCGCCGAAGAACCACAATACCGAGTTGGTCGCCGACTTACGGGACGAACCGGTACCGACCACGTCACCGACGTAGGCGATCGGGAAGCCTTGGCCGCGCATCTCTTCGATCTGCTTCATCGGGCCGGTCTTGCCTTGCTCGTCCGGCACGATGCCTTCGCGAGCCATTTTCAGCATGGCCAGGGCGTGCAGCGGGATATCAGGGCGGGACCAGGCGTCCGGGGCAGGGGACAGGTCGTCGGTGTTGGTTTCGCCGGTAACCTTGAACACGCGCAGGCTGATCTTGTCGGCCAGGGTCGGACGGTTGCGGAACCATTCGCCGTCAGCCCAGGACTGGATCACGCCTTTAGCGTGCTCGTTGCCGTTCTTGGCTTTTTCGGCTACGTCGTGGAACGCATCGAACATCAGCAGGGTGTGCTTGAGTTGGGCGGCGGCGACAGGTGCCAGTTCGGCATCGTCCAGCAGCTCGACCAACGTCACGATGTTGTAGCCGCCTTGCATGGTGCCAAGCAGTTCAACAGCGCGTTTCTTGTCGATCAAGGGGGAAGTGGCTTCGCCCTTGGCCAGGGCAGACAGGAAACCGGCCTTGACGTAGGCAGCCTCGTCAACACCTGGTGGAATGCGATTGGTGATCAGGTCAACGAGGAATTCTTCTTCGCCAGCCGGAGGATTTTTCAGCAGCTCGACCAGGCCTGCGGTTTGTTCGGCGTTAAGCGGCTGGGGAACAATACCCAGGGCTGCACGCTCTTCGATATGTTTGCGGTAGGCTTCAAGCACAGTTATTACCCTCATCAGTGGTCCCACGGGACGCTCATCCAGAAATGAACGGCACGCATGCGCTCGGGGGCTTTTTGGGCCGCAAAGCCAGCGCTGCCGGCATTCCTCACAGAAGCTGCTTTCAAAGTTTTACGCCTGCAGAACGGGGCTGATGAGGGTTGGCGCTGGCTATTGACCTACCGGGTAATAACCATCGCCAACACCGTTCTGAAGGAACGACTGTGCTCGTGACGCTTTGAAAACAGCTTCCAGCGGATTATTGGCGCCTTACAAGGCCGGATGATTCTACGGCAAAAAAAATCTAAAGGTAAGTTGCGATGGCAAGTTTGCTGGGTGATCAACCTTAGACAAAGGGCTAACATGGCGCACTATTTCGCTGATTTGCGTGTTGTTGCCCATGTCCAACTCAACCATCAAGACCCCCTGCGTCGGCCTGTGCTCCACGGTTTACGGCGATCTGGTGTGCCGTGGCTGCAAGCGTTTCCACCACGAAGTGATCCTGTGGAATGGCTACAACGAAGAAGAAAAACGTGCGGTATGGCTGCGCCTGGAGCAACTGCTGGTGCAGGTGATGGCCGGCAAGCTGGAGGTTTTCGACCCCAAGGCCCTGCGTGGCCAGTTGGAGCAGCGCAAGATCCGCTTCGTGCCGCACCAGTCCGAGTACTGCTGGGCGTACCAGTTGATCGCTCGCGGGGCGCGGGTGATCAATAACCTGGAGGCTTACGGCATGGTGCTGTTGCCGGAGTTTCGTGAATGGGCCTTGCCGGAACTGCGCGATGCCATCGACCGTGAGTTCTTTATCCTGTCTGAGGCCCATTACCAGCGCTATATCGCGCCGGGTTTCCTGAGAGACGCGCTCGCTGACTGACAACACAAGCCCCGTCCCACATTGGATCTTTGTTGTCTGGGTGCTCAGCGTCAGGCCTTGGTGGCCAGTTCTTCCAGTTGATCCATCAATGTCTGTGGCTTGAGCACCAACACGTCGCTTTCTATAGCATCGAGCACCACCTCCGCCGTGTTGCCGATCAGCGCGCCGGAAATTCCAGTGCGCGCTACGGTGCCGATGATGGTCACTGCGGCCTGCCACTTGTGCGCCGTGAAGGGGATCAACACATCCGCCGGGCCTTCCTCGATATGCAGGTGCGCGTCGTCCACGTCGAACTCGGTCTGGAATGCCTTGCATTGCTCGCGGTAGCGCGCCTCGATGGTTTCCTTGAGCTGAAACGTAGGGTCCGCTGCCGACAGCATCGGCGACGGATGGGCGCTGATCACATGCAGCTGCGCCTTGGCCAGGCTGGCGATGTCGAAACCATGGTCAATGATCCAATTGTGCAGCGAACGATGCTCGCCGTCGGTATTGCCCACATCAATCGCTGCCAGGATCACCCCGCCAGCCCAGGGCGTGGCGGTCTTGACCAGCAAAACCGGGGTAGGGCAGTAGCGCAGCAGTTTCCAGTCTGCCGGCGTCAGCAGCGCTTTTTTCAGCGGGCTGTCGGGGAAATGCTGCTTGATCACCAAGCCGCAACCTTCGGCTTGCTGCACGTCGATGATGGTTTCATGCAGGCTGTCATTCCACGCCTGCTCGGTAGTGACGCTGTAGCCATCCTCCTGCAACCCCGCCTTGAGTACACTCAGCAGTGCCGAGTGCTCATGTTTCTTGTCACAGACCAGCAGGTGCAGGTGCGCGTCGGTAACCCCGGCGATCAGCTTGGCGCGCTTCAGAGCAAGGCTTTCCGAGTGCTCGGGCTCGATGACCACCAGGATGCTGCGAATGGCTTGCATGGTCGGGATCTCCAGGAAAGTGGGCGTGAAGTAACTATAGTTGCTGCCCGGCAGCCGTCATGTTGATGCACATCAAGGCCTGTGGCTGGTGGTCTGCGACGTGGTCGGTATAATCGCCGGCCTTTTGTGATCCTTTTGCCCGTGAGCCCGATGAACCTGCCAGAAATCCACGAATTCCTCGGTTGCCGCACGCCTGACGCCTGGGTCCAGGCCGCGCTGGCCGATCAGGAAACCCTGCTGATCGACCACAAGAACTGCGAATTCAAAGCCGCAAGCACTGCCCTGAGCCTGATCGCCAAGTACCACGGCCATGTCGACCTGATCAACATGATGTCGCGCCTGGCTCGCGAAGAGCTGGTGCACCACGAACAGGTCATGCGCCTGATGAAAAAGCGCAAGATCGAGCTGCGTCAGTTGCACGCCAGCCGTTATGCCTCGGGTTTGCGCAAAGTGGTGCGCAGCCACGAGCCGGTCAAACTGGTGGACACCCTGGTGGTTGGCGCCTTTATCGAAGCGCGCAGTTGCGAGCGTTTCGAAGCGCTGGTACCGCATTTGGACGAAGAACTCAGCAAGTTCTACTTCGGCCTTTTGAAAAGCGAGGCGCGGCACTTCCAGGGTTATTTGAAGCTGGCCTACCAGTACGGCGACGCCAAGGACATTGCCCAGGTCATTGAGCGGGTGAGGGCGGCCGAGCAGGAACTGATCGAGTCACCCGATATCGAGTTCCGCTTTCACAGTGGCGTGCCAGCCTAAGGCGACGGCCACGCCGATCACGCTGGTGATCGCCATCAGCAGCAGGATTACTGTTTGTGTGCCCAATGGCGCTGCCAGTACGGCAATCATCAACCCTGCCAACGGTTGGGGCAGGTTGTTGAGCAGGGTGATCACACCCACCGTCTTGCCGAAATCCTGCGCCGGAATCACCCGCTGACGGGTGCTGCGCAGGTACACGTTGAACATCTTGTCGAAGCCGGTGACCAGCAGAAAACCCAAGGTGTAGCCCCACAGGTTGGGGCTGATCGCCATGATCAACGCCCCTGCGGCAATCATTGAATACGACAGCCCGCCCATCACTTTCAGCCTCAATGACGAGCGCGCCAGGTAAAACAGAATCCCGATCGTGGCCACCGCACCGGCCGCTTGTAGCAGGGCGTAGGTATCCTTGCTGGCCGCGTATTGGCCTGTGACCATCGCCGCCGATGTGGCCAGCGTCACGCCGATCAGCAGGTTCACGCCGATGGCCAGGGTAATCACCCGCTTCAGTTCCGTCAGGGTGCGGATATGCCCGAAGGCGATGCGCAGCGGCTGCACCCAGAGGTCGCGGTGCTGCGCGTGGCTGTGCAGGCTCACCGTCGTATGGCGTTGCCAGATCAGCATGGCCAGGTCTGCCAGCACAAACAGTCCGCCGACGCCCAGCACCACCCAATGCCACGCCCATACGTCGAGCATCAGCGCTGCCACCAACGGGCCCAGCACCAGGCCGCTCTGGTCGGCGATTTGTGAATAGGACAGGGTCTTGGTGTAGGTGTAGTGCTTGAAGGCATGCGGCATCAGCACCTCGCGGGCCATGATGCCTTGGGTGGTCAGCACGCCGCACAACGCGGACAGCAGCACCAGCCAGTAGATACCGTCGAATACCCCATAAAGCGCCACCGCCACCCCGCACGCCAGCGCCCGGTAGGCCTGGCTGATGTGCAGGATGCGCACCGGTGAATATTTGTCGCACACGGCCCCGCACACCGGGAAGGCCAGGAAGCGCGGCAGCGTCTCGACAAAAAAAGCCAGCCCGGCCCATGCCACGCTGTTCGTGGTCTGGAACACAATCAATGGCACGATAAACAGCAGGACCTGGTCCGCCAGCCGCGACAGGAACAGCGAACCAAAGAACGCCAGATAATCCTTGCGCATACAACTCCCTGTGGATGGCGTTAAAAATTGCAGGCTATTTGTTAAAAACTCTTAAAAGAATGAAGCTTCGTCCGGCGTTGCTGGACAGTGGGTTCAGTTGCCCAGCTTGCCACCTATAATGGCGCCTCTTCAATCCGCGTCTGCACATTGAGAACATATGGAAAACCTGGGGCTGGGCAAGGTATTGCTCGTTGAGGACGATGAGAAGCTGGCAGGGCTGATCGCGCATTTTCTGGCGCAGCATGGTTTCGAGGTGCGGGTTGTGCACCGTGGCGATGAAGCGTTGGCAGCCTTCCTGGACTTCAAGCCCAAGATCGTCGTGCTCGACCTGATGCTGCCGGGCCAGAGCGGCCTGCATGTATGCCGAGGGATTCGTGCGGTGTCCGACACGCCCATCGTGATCCTCACCGCCAAGGAAGACGACCTGGACCACATCCTCGGCCTTGAGTCCGGTGCCGACGACTACGTGATCAAACCCATCAAGCCGCCGGTGCTTCTGGCGCGCCTGCGTGCGCTGCAACGTCGCCAGGCACCGGAACCCACGGTGCGCGGGGCGCTGGCGTTCGGTCGGTTGGCGATAGACCGCAGTTGCCGGGTGGTCAGCCTGGGCGATGACAGGATCGACCTCACTACTATGGAGTTCGAACTGCTGTGGCTGCTGGCCAGTAACGCGGGCACCATCCTCTCCCGCGATGACATCCTCAACCGCATGCGCGGCATCGCGTTCGACGGCCTTAACCGCAGCGTCGACGTGTACATCAGCAAGCTGCGCGGCAAGCTCAACGACAACCCCCGTGAGCCGGTGTGCATCAAGACCATCTGGGGCAAGGGCTACCTGTTCAATCCGTTTGCGTGGGAGGTCTAGATGCTGCGCCTGTTTCTGCGTCTGTACGTGATCCTTGCCTTGGGGTTGGCGGGGGCGATCTGGCTGGTCAACTACACCTTCGACGAGTTGCTGCCCGAGGCCAACGAAACCTACAACCGCGAGGCCATGCGGGGTCCGGCGTATGGCCTGGTCGAGCAACTGCGGCCGTTGCTCGGTGAAGCGCGCCAGGCCCGCTTGGCGCAGCTGCAAAGCCATTACGGGCTGCGCCTTAAGTTGGTGCCAAAAGACGGCCTGGCTCTGACTGAGCGCGAACAAACCTTGCTCAATGACGGCTTGCTGGTGGTGCGCGGCGACTTCATGGAGTTTCTCGCGGGCATCGACGGTGGCTCGCAACTGTTGGAAATCAGGTTGCCGGAGGAGCCAAAGTGGCTGTACCTGTGGGCCTACGGTTTTCTCGGGGTGTGCCTGGCCATCGTGCTGTACTTTTGGGTGCGCCCGCACTGGCGCGACCTGGAACATATTCGCCTGGCCGCACAACGCTTCGGCGACAACGACCTGGGCTCACGCATCCTGCTGCCGCGCCGCTCCACCGTGCGCGAGCTGGCCGGGCACTTCAACCAGATGGCCGAGCGTATCGAAAGCCTGATCGCCAACCAGCGTGAACTGACCAACGCGGTGTCCCATGAGCTGCGCACGCCGATTGCGCGCCTGTCGTTCGAGCTCGACCAGCTCAAGCAGCAGGCCGATCCCGGCCAACGCAGCGAATTGATCGCCGACATGTACGCCGACCTCGGCGAACTGGAAGAAATGGTCTCCGAACTGCTGACCTACGCCAGCCTGGAGCGTGGCGCCACCCAAGTCACCCGCGAGTGCATTGAAGCTCACAGCTGGCTCGACAGCGTGATCGGCAGCGTGGCCCTGGAGGCAGAGGCCGCGGGCATTCAACTGTCGCTGCGCACCTGCGAAGTCGACGTGATCCAGATCGAGCCGCGGTTCATGGCGCGGGCAGTGATCAACCTGTTGCGCAACGCCATCCGTTACGCCGAGCGCCGCGTGGACGTATCGCTGGTCAAGTTCGGCAGTGGTTATGAAGTGCGGGTGTGTGACGACGGCCCCGGCGTGCCCGAGGAGGGTCGGGCGAAGATCTTCCAGCCGTTCATGCGCCTGGACGCCAGCCGCGACCGCCGCACCGGCGGCTTCGGTCTGGGCCTGGCGCTGGTGCAGCGAGTGTCGCAGTGGCATGGCGGGCAGGTGCAGGTGCAGGATTCGGAGTGGGGCGGGGCGTCGTTTCGCATGACGTGGGCGTTTGCTGAATAACGTTGTTGCCCGCTCGCACAGGTTGTTAATGGTCCAGTGCAGTCAAAATCCCATGGGCCAGTTTGACCCGCTCTGCATTCGGGTAGTTCTTGTTCGCCAGGATCACCACCCCCAATCCTTTGCTGGGCACGTAGGCAGCATAGGCGCCAAACCCATTGGTTGAGCCTGTCTTGTTCACCAGGGTATTGGCGCGCGGCGCCTGCGGCGGGGTCAGCCAGTTCACCTTGTGCGGTTCGATGGCCATTGGCGTGGAATTGCCGTCAATCAACGCATCGAGCGTGATGGGATAGGGGTACATTTCCCAGCCCAGGCCTTGGGTCATGCCGTCGACGGTGTAGTAGCCGGTATGGGTGATGGCGATTGCCTGTTGCACGGCGCTTTCCAGCTTCGCCGGGTGCATGTTGGCTTGCACATAACGCAGCAGGTCCGAGGCGCTGGTCTTGATGCCGTACGCCTCGCTGTCCATCGCGCCGGGGCCGACGCGCACCGGTTTGCCGTCCTTGCCGTAGCCTTGGGCGTACAGGCTCATTTGGCTCGGCGGCACCTTGACATACGTGTGCTTGAGCCCGAGTTTGGGCAGCAGGGTTTTTTCCATCGCCTGATCGAACGGCTGCTTGAGGCTCTGCGCTGCCAGGTAGCCGAACAGGCCCAGGCTCGGGTTGGAATACAAGCGCTGGGTGCCAGGCGCGAAGTCGGGTTTCCACTGCTGGAAGTAGCTGATCATGTGCTGATTGTTGTCGGCCTCCCGTGGGAACTGCAGGGGCAGGCCACCGGCGGTGTAGGTGCCGAGGTTCAGGACGCTGATGTGGTCGAACTTACCGCCGCCCAAGGCCGGCAGGTAGTCGCTGGCCGGGGCCGACAGCTTGAGTTTGCCGGTGGCCGCCGCATAACCGGCGAGGGTGGCGGTGAAGGTTTTGCTCACCGAGCCGATTTCGAACAGGGTGTCTTGGGTAACGGGTCTGCGCGTGTCGATGGCGGCAACGCCGTAATTGAAGTAGTGGGTCTTGCCGCCCTGCACGACACCCACGACGAGGCCGGGAATCGACTGCTGCTGCATCAACGGCTTGACGCTCGCGTCCACCAGCGTCTGCAGGTTGTTGGCGGCCAAGCAATTGCCGGCAGTGAGGAGCAATAACACGGTGGGGGTTAGCAGGCGCACTGTCGAGGTGGACTGTGGTGGCATGACGTCCTTCCAATGAAGTTATGGGGCTATAAAAAACAAATTAAACCAGATGCTTACGGAACCAACCTAATGTTCTTTCCCAGGCAAGATTCGCCGCCGCCTCGTCATAACGTGGCGTCGAGTCATTATGGAACCCGTGATTGGCGCCTTTATAGATATAGGCCTCGTAGGTCGTGCCCGCTGCCTTCAGTGCGTGCTCATACGCCGGCCAGCCTTCGTTGATTCGCGTATCCAGCTCACCGAAATGCAGCATGATCGGCGCCTTGATACGCGGCACGTCCTTGGCCTCTGGCTGGCGCCCGTAGAACGACACTGCTGCACCCAACTCGGGGTAGGCCACTGCCGCCGCGTTGGTCACGCCGCCGCCGTAGCAGAAGCCGGTGATGCCGACTTTGCCGGTGCTGCTGTCGTGGTGCATCAGCCATTCGATGGCGGCGAAGAAGTCGTTCATCAGCTTGGTCGGGTCGACGGTTTGTTGCAGTGCCACGCCTTTTTCATCGTTGCCGGGGTAGCCGCCGACGGAGGTCAGGCCATCCGGTGCCAGGGCGATGAACCCGGCTTTGGCCAGGCGTCGGGCGACGTCTTCGATATACGGGTTGAGGCCGCGGTTTTCATGGACCACCACCACTGCTGGCAGTTTGCCTGGAGCCTTGGCCGGTCGCACCAAGTAGCCGCGCACCGTACCGTTGCCTTTGGGGGACGGGTAGGTGATGTAGTCGGCGACGATGTCCGGGTCGGTAAATTTCACTTGCTCGGCCAAGGCGTAGTTGGGGCTCAGGGCTGCGAGCAGGGCCGAAGCACTCAGGCCGGCAAAGGTGAACAACGCGGCGCGGTCGAGAAATTCTCGGCGGTTGATCTTGCCGTGGGCGTAACCGTCGTAGAGCTCCAGCAGTTCGGGGGCAAAGTCCTTCGCAGTAAGACGAGTCATCGGTGTAATCCTCGATTAGCGGTGGCAGTCAATGTAGACCAGTATCAGCGTTACGCTCATGGGAGTGGGCTTGATGAATTTGATGCCCTGGTTGCCGGTCACGCAGTCGAAGTGCGGCAGGCTACTCTGTTTATCAGGGCAAGCGCCTGATGGGAATACAGCCAAACTTTTGTGGAGCGGTGCATGACACGTCGAATCTTGCCGGTTGCCCTTGTCCTGGGTTTCATCGCCAGCGCCCAGGCGGTGGAGTACAAGGACGTCAACCACACCGCCAGCCAGATCAGCTTCACCTACGAGCAGTTGGGGCAGCGGATGTATGGGACATTCAAGGACTTCGAGGGCACCTTGACGTTTGACACACAGGCACCGGAGGCGGGACATGCGTTGCTCAAGATCCAGCTCGCCAGCATCAATGCCGGCAGTGACGATGCCAATGACACCTTGCAAAGGGCGTCCTGGTTCGACGTCGAGAGCTATCCGGTGGGCGTGTATGAGTCCTCGGGGGTGAAAGCGCTGGGGGATAACCGCTTCACGATCAGCGGCAACCTGACACTCAAGGGCACCACGCGCCCGGTGGCGATGAACGTGGTGCTCAAGGAGCTGGATGGCATTGGCGTGTTCGACGGCGAATTTATCCTCAACCGCAGCGACTTCAAGATCGGCGAGGGTGAATGGGCAGGCAACAGCGTGGTCTCCAACGACATCCACATTAAATTCAAGATGGTCGCGCCCCAGCGCTAGCGGGCGAAGTGCTTCGCGCCGGCCACGCAGCCGATCACCGCCACTGTCACCAGCACCATGCCCAGGCTCACCTGCTCATGCAGCAGGCCCGCCGCCAACGCCAGGCCGAAGAACGGTTGCAGTAACTGCAACTGGCCGACGGCCGCGATTCCACCCTGGGCCAGCCCGCGATACCAGAACACAAACCCGATCAACATGCTGAACAGCGACACATACCCCAGGCTCAGCCAGGCCGGCAAGCTGATGCCGGTAACGCTCGACGGCGCAAAGAGCAGGCTCAAGGGCAGCACCACCGGCAACGACACCACCAGCGCCCAGCAGATCACCTGCCAACCGCCCAGGCAGCGCGACAGCTTGGCGCCTTCGGCATAGCCCAAGCCGCACACCAGCACCGCCAGCAGCATCAACAAGTCGCCAGCCGGTGCGGCGCTCAAGCCCTGGGCGAAGGCATAACCCATCACCAGCACACTGCCCAGGATCGAAAACAGCCAAAACACCGGGCGTGGCCGTTCGCCGCCGCGCAGTACGCCAAAGACGGCAGTGGCCAGGGGCAGCAGGCCGATAAACACAATGGAGTGTGCGCAGGTGACGTATTGCAAGGCCAGGGCGGTGAGCAGTGGAAAGCCAATTACCACGCCTAGGGATACGATTGCCAGGGACGCCCATTGATGGCTTGCCGGGCGTTTCTCCTTGAACAGCCAGAGCACAATCAGCCCGAGTACGGCAGCAATGGCGGCGCGAATCATGGTGAGGAACACCGGGTCGAACTCCATGACCGCCAGGCGCGTGGCGGGCAATGAGCCGCTGAAAATCACCACGCCGATGAAACCGTTGATCCAACCCTGGGTGCTGCTGTCCAGGTTGCTGAGGGGCGACGTACGTTCCATGAGGGGCTGTCCGGAAAAAGAAAAGTTGCGTGGAGCCCATCCTAGGATCGAAGATTAAGACAATCAAAAAATTGTCATGGATACATCGCCAATGCCCCGCGCCCGCTACAAGTCGCTGGTCGATACGTTTGCCCAAGACATCCGCTCGGGGCGCCTGCCGCCCGGCACGCGCCTGCCCACCCACCGCCAATTGGCCGCCGCGCATGGGCTGGCGCTGGCCACCGCGAGCCGCGTGTACACCGAGCTTGAGGCGATGGGCCTGGTCAGCGGGGAAACCGGGCGAGGCACCTTTGTTCGCGAGATCTCGCTGCCGCCAGGGCAGGGCAGTGGGCAGATGAGCGTTGCGCCGGGCATGCTCGATCTGAACTTCAACTACCCGTCGCTACCAGGCCAGGCCGACCTGCTTCGCACCGCGTTGCGTCAATTGGCGCTGTCCGGCGACCTGCAAGCACTGCTGCGCTATCAACCCCACGCGGGGCGCCTGCACGAGCGCGCGGCGGTGGCGCGTCATCTGTTGCATCGGGGCCTGACAGTGGATGCCGAGCAGGTGCTGGTGGTCAGCGGTGCCCAGCATGGTTTGGCGGTCACCCTGATGGCGCTGCTCAAGCCGGGGGATGTGATCGCCGTCGACGCGCTGACGTACTCGGGGTTCAAGGTCTTGGCCGAAACCCTGCATCTGGAAATGGTCGCGATCCCGTTCACCGCCGTTGGTCCGGACCTGGATTATCTGCAAACCCTGTGTCGCAAGCGTTCGGTGCGTGCCGTCTACAGCATGCCCACTTTGCACAATCCCCTGGGCTGGGTGATGGACATGGCCCTGCGCGAGCAGTTGGTCGCCATCGCCCGCCAGCACAATCTGATGATCATCGAAGATGCGGCCTACGCGTTTCTGGCCGAAGCTGCGCCCCCACCCGTGGCGAGCCTGGCACCGGAGCGCACGGTGTATGTGGGCGGGTTGTCGAAGAGTGTCGCCACCGGGCTGCGCGTGGGGTTTATTGCGGCGCCGGTTGCCTGGATGAAGGGGTTGGAGCGCACCATCATGGCCACCACCTGGAATGTGCCCGGTGTGATGAGTGCCATTGCGGTGGGCTGGCTCGAAGATGGCACTGTCGCCCGACTGGAAGCCCAAAAGCGTCAGGATGCCCAGGCTCGACAAGCCTTGGCTGCGCAGGTGTTGAAGGGGCTGGCGTATACCAGCCACCCGTCATCGTACTTTTTGTGGCTGCCCCTGACGGAAGAGGCTCGCGCCGACCAGGTCGCCATGACCTTGCAGCGCGAGGGCGTCTGCGTGTCCACCGCCGAGCCGTTTGCTGTCTCGGCCCACGTGCCCCATGCGCTGCGCCTGGCCTTGGGCTCGGTGGACATGCCGGCACTGCGCGAAGCGTTGCTCAAGGTGCGCAAGGTGGTGGCCTGGTGAGCCACCCCTGGCCATCAGAATTTAAAGGCTTGGCGACCGATCAACAGCCAGTGGCCTTTCTGCTTCTGCCAGACCTGGAAGTTTTCGATGTCGGTGGGCACTTCGACGCCGCTGTTCACTGCCTGGGCGTGAAAGTGGTTGCGCACCAGTGCGGTGTCGCCTTGCAAGGTGATGCTCTGCTTTTGCATTTCCAGGGTCTTGAAGCCGCTGCGACCGGTCTCGATGTCGGCGATGAACTCCTGTTTGTTCTGGATCTTGCCGCTGGAATGGCCGTAGGTGAGCTGCTCGGCGGTGAGGGCCTGAAGCTGCTTGATGTCTTTATGCAGCATGGCCTGGGTCAGGTGATCGACCGCTTGGGCCACGTCTTTGTCGGCGGGGGCTGCGGCGACGTAGCCGCTGAACAGGCACAGAAAACCGATCAGTGCTTTGACGTTTTGCATGGGTGTTTCCTTATTGTTGTTGGGGTGTGCACGACAGTTATAGTCATCGTACAACCATGCAATATTTATTGTGAAGATGGAAAGTGAAATTTTTAAATATCCTGAAAAGGTTGGGGTTGTAAGGGATGGTCTCCTTATGTGATGTCCCAACACATTGGAATTTTCCGTTCGGCTATTCTTGTCGCTTCCGAGGAGGCTGGCGCATCGCTATGCTAACGCCGACCCTACTCCTGCCCGAGAGAAAAAATGGATTTTGACTGGCACAGCGCGCCCCTCACCCGCGCCACTCCCGTGACCGCGCACTACAAAAACACCCAGAACGTGCGCCGCTTCATGCTTGAGCACTGCGGGCCTACCTTCAAGTTTGACCGACCCTTTATGGCGTGGATTCGCAACGATACCCCCAAGGTACTGGGCGACGTGGTGGATGAATGGCAGCGCCGGAACGCTGGCTCGCACCCATGAACACGGCAATGTGCTGCCGACATTTGTTGAGGGTGGGTGCGGCGGCGCCCTGAAGACAAAGCCAAGCAAATGACACGCTGAAGCTCAAAATGTGGGAGGGGGCTTGCCCCCGATGGCAGTGGTTCAGCTGGAACAGCTTTGCCTGGCACTCCGCTATCGGGAGCAAGCCCCCTCACACAGGGTGAATCGTTAGTTTGCTGCCAGTGGCGGAGTACGCGGCGGGATCAAGCGCTTGCTCCCGGTCGCCTCATACGCGGCCGCCAGCCGCAGCAGCGCCGAGTCATCGTAAGCGCGACCGGCAAACGTCAGCCCTACCGGCATGCCGATATCCACCATCACGCCCATCGGCACGGTGACGGTAGGCACGCCCAGGTGGCGGATGGCGAGGTTGCCGTTGGCCACCCAGATGCCATTGCTCCAGGCGATGTCGGCACTGGCTTCGTTCACATCGGCGTCCGCTGGGCCTACATCGGCCACGGTGGGGAACAGCACCGCGTCGAGGCCGAGCGTGTCCATCCAGTCTTCCAGGTCGATGCGCCGCGTCTGCTCAAGGCCGCGCAGGCCGTCGGGTACGGTGCTGATTTCATTCCAGGGCGTGATGCCGCGCTCGGCCATGCGCACGTATTCGTCCATGCCGGCGGCGAGGTCGTCCTCACGGTTGGGCAGGGTGCCGGGGTCGTGGGGGAAGATCTTCGGGCCGTCCACATTCGCCAGGCGGTTGAGGGTTGGGTCGTTGTTGGCGCGCAGGAAGTCATCGAAAGCCCAGGCAGACAGTTCCCACAATTCGTCGTGCAGGAATTCCTTGGACACCAGCCCACGGGTGAACACCGTCGGCGCGCCGGGGCGATCGCCTTCGCAATTGGACACCAGCGGGAAATCCACCTCGATAACTTCAGCGCCGGCCGCTTCGAGCGCCTGGCGGGCGTCTTTCCACAGGTTGATCACGCTGTCACGGGTGTTGATCCGTTGCCCGGTCGGGCCGCCGATGCCGGGCTTTTCGCTGGTGCCGGCGTCGGGGTCGGCATTGATGTACATGCGCGGCACGCCCAGGCGTTTGCCCACGAGGTAGTCGGCTGTTGCGGCCAGCTCCATGTAAGACGCCGGGCGCACGTCGGCGACGCTGGGGATCGGCACCCAGGGCTGCAGGCGCCACAGGTCGCCACGGGTGTCGGGGTCTTCGGCGACCACCACATTGAGCACTTCCAGCAGGTCGGCCATAGTGCGGGCGTAGGGCACCACCACGTCCATCGTCGGCGTCAGCGGCCAGTTGCCGCGCACCGAAATCACTCCACGGGATGGGGTATAGGCGCACAGCCCGTTGTTGGACGCCGGGCCACGTCCGCTGGACCAGGTTTCTTCCGCCAGGCCGAACGCGGCGAAGCTGGCGGCGGTGGCAGTACCGGCACCGTTGGACGAGCCGGAGGCGAACGGCGCCGTGAGGTAGCTGGCGTTATACGGGCTTTCGGCACGGCCATACACGCCACGCTGCATGCCGCCATTGGCCATCGGTGGCATGTTGGTCTTGCCCAGGCAGATGGCGCCACCGGCGCGCAGGCGTTCGATGGTGAACGCGTCGCGATGGGCGGTGAGTTTGGCAAATGCCGGGCTGCCGGAGGCCGCCGTCAGGCCCTTGACCAGGTAGCTGTCCTTCGCGGTGTAGGGAATGCCATCCAGTGGCCCCAAGGTTTCGCCCTTCGCCCGGCGCGCATCGGACGCCTCGGCTTCTTCAAGCGCTTGGGGGTTGCGCACCACCACGGCATTCAACGCTGTTGCAGTCTGTGGGCCGTCGTAGGCCTCGATCCGTGCAAGGTAAGCCTGGACCAGCTCAACGGCAGTGGTCTGGCCGGATTCAAGCGCAGCGCGCAATTGGGCAATGGAGACTTCGGTAACTTGCATGACGTTTTCTTCGCCGCCTTAAGTTGAGGTATGGCCGCAGTCTACGTACAGATATTTCACAAAACCAGCGCGGAATAGTCCGCGAAGGCGGCGCGCATCACCTGCCAGGTGAGCTCGTCGGCGGGAATCAGATGCTCGATACGCAGCGAGGTGAGGGTGATGTCCTGGGGCATGCCGAAGGTGGTGAAGGTCGACAGAAAGTTCAGCTCGCCTTGGCTTGAGCGGATGCGCGTGAGCACCAGCGGCGGCATTTCGCTGGGCAACTTAGTGTGAGTGGGCACTGGCAAACTCGCCAGCAAAGCAGCCAATGCCGGGCTGCCCAACGCCTCGCGAGTTGCCCGTTGCCAGGCGAGGGTGCGGATCTCTTCGGCGTTGATCAAGTGATCGCCCAGGCCACCGGTTTGCAGCAGGGTGGTCAGCAGGTTCAGGCCATCGGCTGCATCCGCTTTGATCCCGACCAGCTTGAACAGCACGCCGGTGCTGGCATTGGCCGCCAGCACCTGCCACTCGCTGCCCAGCAGAATCGCCGGCGCGGGGTTGTTGGCGTGCAGCACATGGCTGACCGCATCGCGAATCGCGGCCATGGCCGGTGAGGCGAGCGGGGTGGCGGTGTAGCGCGGCGCGTAACCGGCGGCGAGGAAGACGCGATTGCAATGCGCCAGCGGTGTCTCCAGTGCTGTCAGCAGCGTATGCAGCGTTGCTGGACTCGGTTTGGCGCGGCCGGTTTCAATGCAACTGAGGTGGCGCTGGGACATTCCGGTGATCAGCGCCAGGTCCAATTGGCTCAACTTGGCCTGGCGACGCAACTGGCGCAGGTGTTCGCCGGCGTTAGCAGGGTTTTCCATGGTGTGTCCATGACCTCCGAGGTCATTGCGAGGGGCCAAACCTTATCACTAAGGTGGGGCTCGATCACTTCAAGGAAGACATCATGCCAAGACCCTCGATTGCCCTGGCCGCTTTGCTCGGGTTTTCCCTCTACACCCTGTTCACTCTGTTGACTGCCGAGCAGTCGTTATTGGCGTTTGGGCAGGAATTGCTCTCGCGGCCGGACACCGCGCAAGTGGTGATCGACCTATACCTGATGGCGGTATTGGCGTGCGTATGGATGTATCGGGATGCTCGTGGGCGAGGGCGCTCGGTGTTGTCGGTGCTGCCGTATTTTTTGCTGACGGCGGTGTTCGTGTCGGTGGGCCCGCTGCTTTACATCGTGGTGCGGGGGCGAGGGAGCAATGACCGCCGAACAATTTCCAGGCTGGCATGAAAACTCTGCGGCTTTCCTCTGACTTCTGTGGTGAGCGAGCTTGCCTCGCGCGGGGCAAGCCCGCTCACCACAAAGGAGTCCGCTCACCAGAAGGGAGTTAGTGGAGTCGGGAAATTTCGTTTTCCATAGGTGGTTTTGCAGCCATCCGAGAAAAATACACCGCCGTATAGCCTTCGTGGGGAGCGGTTTTTTGTGGTGAGCGGGCTTGCCCCGCGCTGGGCTGCGCAGCGGCCCCATTAGAACCACCCCCCGTTTTTGCAGACAAACCGAGTTGTATGGTTTTGGGGCTGCTTCGCAGCCCAGCGCGGGGCAAGCCCGCTCACCACAAAAGCCCGCTCACCACAAAGGAGTCCGCTCACCAGAAGGGAGTTAGTGGAGTCGGGAAATTTCGTTTTCCATAGGTGGTTTTGCAGCCATCCGAGAAAAATACACCGCCGTATAGCCTTTGTGGGAAGCGGTGTTTTTGTGGTGAGCGGGCTTGCCCCGCGCTGGGCTGCGCAGCGGCCCCATTAGAACCACCCCCGTTTTTGCAGACAAACCGAGTTGTATGGTTTTGGGGCTGCTTCGCAGCCCAGCGCGGGGCAAGCCCGCTCACCACAAAGGAGTCCGCTCACCAGAAGGGAGTTAGTAGAGTCGGGAAATTTCGTTTTCCATAAGTGGTTTTGCAGCCATCCGAGAAAAATACACCGCCGTATAGCCTTTGTGGGAAGCGGTGTTTTGTGGTGAGCGGGCTTGCCCCGCGCTGGGCTGCGCAGCGGCCCCATTAGAACCACCCCCGTTTTTTGCAGACAAACCGAGTTGTATGGTTTTGGGGCTGCTTCGCAGCCCAGCGCGGGGCAAGCCCGCTCACCACAAAGGAGTCCGCTCACCAGAAGGGAGTTAGTGGAGTCGGGAAATTTCGTTTTCCATAGGTGGTTTTGCAGCCATCCGAGAAAAATACACTGCCGTATAGCCTTTGTGGGGAGCGGTGTTTTTGTGGTGAGCGGGCTTGCCCCGCGCTGGGCTGCGCAGCGGCCCCATTAGAACCACCCCCCGTTTTTTGCAGACAAACCGAGTTGTATGGTTTTGGGGCTGCTTCGCAGCCCAGCGCGGGGCAAGCCCGCTCACCACAAAAGCGCCTCACTTACTCAAATCAATCAAGGGTTGAGGAACGCCTGGTAGTTGTCCTTGGTGATCTGCTGGTAAGGGATGGTCAGCTCAGCCTCGTAGGGCTGTTTTTTCACCATCTTTACCGCCAGATCAATCGAACCGACCGCCTGCCCCTTGTTGTCCTGATACGCCGTTACCAGCAACAGGCCTTTTTTCACCGCATCCAGCCCGGCCGCGCCGCCATCGCTGCCGGCGACCAATATGTCCTTGCCCGGTTGCATCCCCGCCTGGCTGATCGCCATGGCCGCGCCAATCGCCATTTCATCGGCATTGGCGGCCACTGCATCGATTTTGCGGCCCGACACAATCCAGTTGTTCATCAGGTCAATCGCTTTGCTGCGCTGCCATTCGGCGCTTTGTTCCTCGACGATCTTGATGCCGGGGTAGTCCTTGAGCACGTTCTTCACGCCCAGCGTACGGTTGTGCGTGGCGTTGTTGGACAGCAACCCGAGCATGATCGCCAGGTTGCCCTTGCCGCCCATTTTTTCTGCCAGGTAGCGCATCTGGATCTCTCCGGCCTTGATCTCGTCCGAGCCTACATAGCCAATTCCCGGTGGCACATCCTTGAACTCCGGGCGACGGTTGACGTACACCAGCGGAATTTTCGCCTGCTGGGCATTCACCGTCATTTTCTGCGTGGCTGCCGTGTCCACCGCATTGACGATGATCGCGTCCATGCCTTGTGCGCTGAAGTTCTGCACCTGATTAAGCTGGCGCACCACATCGCCCTGGGCGTCCTCGAATTGCAGGGTCACGCCGGGCAGCTCCTTGGCGTGGGCGGCCATGTAGTCGCGCATTTGTGCGAGGAATACGTCATCGACCTGGGCGATGCTCACGCCGATGCGTATATCGGCCAGTGCCCAAGGGCTGACCATCAGGGTAAACAGTGCCGCAAGGAGTTGCTTTTTCATGATGTTGCTCCGCTGTTTTTGTTGTTGTTAAAGCGATTCATGCCTGGCGCTTGGCACGCATCTGCGCCACCGCAGCGGCGAAGTCCGAATAAGGCCAGCGTTGGTCGAGAGCTTGCTGCATCAACTGCTGCCCGGTCTGCGGGGCCAGGCCCTGCAACGGTGGGTCGGTGTCGAGGTTGGTGGGGAAGGAATAACCATCGGCGGTGCAGGCAATCACGGCTTGGGCGTCCAACGCTGGGTTGGCCAGCAACGCCGGATAGACCGCGAGCATCATGCGGTCACGGTCGAGGGCTTCCATCGGTTTGCCGAATGCCGAGGAGATTTGCAGCAGGTTGGCCATGCGATGGCAATCGACGGTGCGGTTGGTGCCGGCGGCATGGAACAGCGCCGGGTTGAAGAACAGCAGGTCGCCCTTGTTCAGTGCCAATTGCACAGCGTGCTGCTGGAAGTAGTCGATAAAATCTGCGCGGCGCCACGCCAGGTAGCCCAAGGCGTATTGCTGGGAAAACGGCAGCAACTGGGTGGGCCCGCTCTCCAGCGGCATGTCCGTGTGGGCTACCGCGCCTTGCAGCGTCAGGTATTGGGACAGCACGTGCAGCGGCAGGGGAAAACGCTCCACCACATCGTTGGTCTGGAAACCCAGGTGGTAATCCCGGTGCGGCTGTTGCGCTTGCCCGCCGGGGTGCACCACATTCACCTGGGCGGTGACTTGATAGCTCGGCCCCAGCCAGGCTTCGGCAATCAGCCCCAGCAGCGGGTTGGCGTAATACTCGACAAAGGATTGCGGTGACTGCAACGCGGCTTTTTGCAGCGAGTTCCAGATACGACCATTGCTACCGGCCTTGGCAAAATGATCGGCGGCCACCCCTTGAGCGGCTTCATGGGCAAAGATCGCCTCGAACACCTGGCTATGGCGATCCACCACCTCAAGGTCTTCATAGGCCTGGCGCACCACCATCACGCCCGGTCCGTCACGGAACAGGCGGTGCAACTCGTCCATTACGGTGTGGCGGTCGCTGTTACGCAGGGTGCGGGCCTGATAGATCGGCACATTGCCGGCCACCTCAGCGCACAGTGGATAATCCTTGGCATGGGCCTGTTGCGAGCACAGCCGCTGGAAGTCTTCCAGGTGCACCGCATCGGCGCTGACGAATGCCGACATCACACACCTCCCGGCAGGCTCAGGGCCTGATGCGGTTGCGGGCTGCCGGCGTCGCTGCAGCCGATTACGCCTTGCTCCAGGTCAATCACCGAACCGGTCATCATCCCCGACTCACGGGACAGTAAAAACGCCACGCTCTGCGCCACTTCCTGCGGCTTGAGCAGGCGCCCGAACGGCTGCGCGCTTTCGGCCTTGGCCAGCCAACCGTCCTCGGCACCGTGGTACTGGCGCTGGATATCATCCTCGTGGGGCGTGTCCATCCAGCCGATATTCAAGCCATTGACCCGAATGCGGTTGCGCAGGGCGCTGAACGCGACGTTCTTGGTGAGGATCGCCAGGGCACCCTTGGACGCTGCATACGCACTCAAGAACGACTGCCCGCCATGACCAGTGACGCTCTGGATATTCACCACCGCGCCTTCCACACCGTTGCTGATCATCAGTTTGAGCGCTTCCTGCATCAGGAAAAACGGCGCTCGTACGTTCACCGCAAACAGCCGCTCGAACAGCTCCGGCGAGGTGTCGAGGATGGTGCCGCGGTCCGACATCCCGGCGCAGTTCACCAACCCATGCAAGGTGCCGAAGTGGGTACGCGCCGCGTCGATGATCGCGCGGCAATCCTCGACTTTCTCAAGGTCCGCTTCGACAAAAAATGCCTGGCAATCCAGTTGCGCCAGTTGCCTCACTTGCTCTTCACCCTGGGCGCGGCGACGGCCACAGATGATCAGCCCGGCGGCGCCGCGTTGCGCCAGGGTGTGGGCCACCGCCGCGCCCAGGCCTTGGGTGCTGCCGGTGACGACAAAATATTGGCCGCTGAACGAGGTGGCGAGATCGGTGTGGGGCATGAAGTTCTCCTGGATTTTTTGTTGTTTTCGTCGCCCGACTCGACGACGGGCAAAACGGAGACTAGCATTGCAAAGCCTCAGCAACGCCCAAAAAAGACATCAAAAACACCTCAGGCGAAACCCATGCTCGAACGCGCAAAACACTTCTCCATCAAGCAACTGGCGACCCAGGCCGGTGTGAGTAAAGCCACCGTCGACCGCGTACTGCACCAGCGCGGCAGCGTGCATGCGCAGACCTCGCGACGTATCCAGCAAGCGCTGGATGAGTTGGAGTCCCAGGAAAAAAACGGCCTGGCGGTGGGCCGCACCTTCCATGTCGACGTGATCATGCACACGCCTCAACGCTTCAGCGCGGCGGTGCAGGCGGCGATCGTCGCGCAACTGGGCAGCCTGGCGCCGTTTCGCATCGCGCCAAGGTTCCACCTGTTCGAAGAGATCGAGCCCCAGGCCATGCACGACCAACTGCTGCGCTGCCTCGACACCGGCAGCCAGGGCGTGGTGCTCAAGGCTGCGGACGAGCCGGCGGTGAACCAGGCGGTCAAGCAGTTGATCGCTGCCGGTATTCCGGTGGTGACGTTGGTGACGGACTTGCCGCAAAGCGAGCGCATCGGCTACGTGGGCATGGACAACCGCACCGCCGGGCAGACCGCTGCCTACCTGATGTCACGCTGGCTGCCGGCGCAACCCCAGGACGTGGCGGTGGTGATCGGCAGCGAGCTGTTCCGTGGTGAAGAAGAGCGCGAGATGGGCTTTCGCGCCTGGCTGCGTGGGCGTGCGGCGCATTTGCGGGTGCTGGACATCAGCGGCGGCTATGGCGTGTACGACCGCACCTTCGAACGCGTGACCCAGGCGCTGAAACAGCACCCCGACCTCAAGGCGGTGTACAGCGTCGGCGGCGGCAACCGTGCGATTGTCGACGCGTTCGCCGCCCTGGAGCGCCCACTGGAGGTGTTTATCGGTCACGACCTCGACGAAGAAAACCGCCAGTTGCTGCGCGAAGAAAAAGTCGCCGCGATCATCGATCACAACCTGCAGATCGATGCGCGCCATGTGTTCCTGCACATCCTGCAACACCATCGGCTCTGGAAGGCCGGCCCGATTGCGCCGTCACAGGTGCAGATCGTCACACCGTTCAACCTGCCGGACTGAGTGCTCCCTTCAAAAACAACATCAGGAGTTCAACCATGCTACGTATTGCCGTTCTAGGTGCCGGGCGCATCGCCAAGATCCACGCCGCCAACGTCGCCGCCCACCCCAGCGCCACGCTGGTGCTGGTGGCCGACCCCTGGCGCGAAGGCGTCGATGCACTCAGCACGCAACTGGGCTGCGAAGCGGCCTACGACTGCGCCGCCGTGCTCACCCGCCAAGACATCGATGCCGTGGTGATCGGCACCCCCACCGACACCCATATCGACCTGCTGCTGGCAGCGGTGGCCGCAGGTAAAGCGGTGCTCTGCGAAAAACCCATCGACCTCGATATCGCCAAGGCCCGCAGCGCCGCCCAAGCCGTGGAACGCCAAGGCGGCCACGTCATGCTCGGTTTCAACCGCCGCTTCGACCCCGATATGCTGCGCCTGCGCCAGGCCCTCGATGCCGGCCAGATCGGCGCCGTGCGCCAAGTCATCATCACCAGCCGCGACCCCGGCCTGGCCCCACGTGACTACCTGGAGCATTCCGGCGGCATCCTGCGCGACATGACCATCCATGACTTCGACACCGCCCGCCACCTGCTCGGCGAAGAACCGGTGGAAGTCAGCGCCATCGCCAGCCGTCTGGTAGACCCCACCCTGGAGCAGATCGACGACTACGACAGTGTCATGGTCCTGCTGCGCACCGCCTCCGGCAAGCAATGCCACATCAACTGCTGCCGCCAGGCGGTGTACGGCTACGACCAACGCGTCGAAGTCTCCGGCGCCACGGGCGTCCTGCTCACCGACAACCACCGGCCCAGCACCTTGCGCCATTGGGGGGCCGAGCACACCGAAGCGCTCGAACCGTTGCAGCACTTTTTCCTGGAGCGGTATGCGGATGCGTATCGCAATGAGCTGACCCAGTTCATTGATGCGCTGAACGACGGTCGCGAGCTGCCCACCAGCGTGCGGGATGGGTTGTATGCGCTGCACTTGGCAGATTGTGCGTTGGAATCGGTGAGGACGGGGCGCAGTGTGGCAGTGAGTTACGACCTCTAGCGGTAGGCGCTGACGCCGGTCCGATCCACCAACCGAATACTGTCGCGCCCACCCCGCTTGGACTCATACAACGTCGAATCCCCCTGTTCAATCAACGCCGCCAGGCTCTCCGGCGGCTGATCGAACAGGTTGGCGCCAATGCTCAGGGTCACCGGCTGCGGCGTGCTGAAGCGCTGCGCGGCCAGTTGCTGGAACTGGTCGCGCAGGCTGCTGCCCAGTTCGACGATCTGCTCGGCCGTCGCCGGGCTCAGCAGGATTACAAATTCATCCCCGCCCATCCGCGCCGCCAATGCGCCTTGGGGCACGACGGCGCGGATCATTTCGCTCAATGCGATCAGCAGGCGGTCACCGGCAGTGTGGCCGTGGAGGTCGTTGACGCCTTTGAAGTTGTCGATGTCGATCAACAGCAGGGCACCGGGGTGTTGCGCGGATACCTGGGCCAGCAAGCGCGGCGCGCGAAGGTCGAGGGCGCGGCGGTTGTACAGGGCGGTGAGTGGGTCGCGGGCAGCGAGCCGGGCGATCTGTTGTTCGCGGCGGTAGCGTTCGGAGCCGGTCATGGATAGCGCAATCAGCATGATTGCCATGGCGCCTTCCACCAGGGATATCTGGATGATTTCGCCCTTGAAGGCGGCGAGGTCGATCAGGGTGCCGGGGATCACCACTGACAGCGCCTTGGCCACGTAAAAGATCCCGTGCAGCAGCAACACGAAACGCAGCTGCACTGCGCCCACGCTCAGGGACCGGCCGTGGGGCCGCAGCAGGAAGCTGGCGCGCAGGGTGGGCAGGGCGACCAGCAGTGATTGCACCGCCAGCATGGCTTTGGACCATGACGGGTCCGCCGGCAACGCGAGCATGGCGAACCAGATTGCAGGCATCAGCACCCAGGCGCGCGACACACGCACTTGGGTAAACCGTGCGACGCCGAGCAAAAACAGAAAGTGTGCGGTCACCAGCAAGCCGTTGGCGAACCAGATGCCGATGACGAGAAAGCCATTGATGCGCAGCAGGGCCAGGGTGGAACCGATGGTAATGGTGGCGAAACCGCTGCTCCACAACAGCAGCGAGGGTTCGCGCACGCTGCGCCATTCAACCAGCAGGTAAAGGGCGGCCGCGGCTGCCAGGGCAACGGTGAGTGCCAAAATCGTAGGAGGGTCGAGCGTCATGTCTTGCCGGGTCTGCCTGGTGTGCGTTTAGACCGGGATTGTAAGCGCACACGCAGGTTTTTCAGAGCATTCTGTGTAATGGCACACAGCCATCCGATGATCGGCGGGTCAGACGCCTTTGGTCGAGGGCAGCAGGACCGTCAGGATGCCCACCAACGGCAGGAACGAGCACAGCTTGTAGACATACTCGATGCCGTGGCTATCGGCGAGCAAACCCAGCAACGCCGCGCCAATCCCGCTGAAGCCGAACATCAGGCCGAAGAACACCCCGGCGATCATTCCCACATTGCCCGGCACCAGTTCCTGGGCAAACACCACGATGGCCGAGAACGCCGAGGCCAGGATAAAGCCGATCACCACGCTGAGCACGGCGGTCCAGAACAGGTCGACGTAGGGCAGGGCCAGGGTGAAGGGCGCCGCGCCGAGGATGGAGAACCAGATGACTTTCTTGCGGCCGATCTTGTCGCCGATCGGGCCACCCAGGAAGGTGCCGGCGGCGACTGCTCCGAGGAACAGGAACAGGAACAACTGGGAGTTGGCTACCGACAGGTCGAACTTCTCGATCAGGTAGAAGGTGAAGTAGCTGGTGAGGCTGGACATGTAGAAGTATTTGGAAAACACCAACACGGCCAATACCACCAGGGCAAACGTCACGCGTCCTTTGGACAAGCCGTGGGTGGCTTTGCCGCCTTGCTTGAGCTTGAACAGGGCGAGGTGGTTACGGTACCAGCGGCTCAAGCCATACAGCACCAGGATCGCGAACACGGCAAACAGTCCGAACCAGGCGATGTTGCCCTGGCCATAGGGAATGATGATTGCCGCCGCGAGCAACGGCCCCAACGCGCTGCCGGTGTTGCCGCCGACCTGGAAGGTCGATTGCGCCAGGCCGTAGCGCCCGCCGGAGGCCAGGCGTGCCACGCGGGAGGTTTCCGGGTGGAAGGTCGATGAGCCCACGCCCACCAGTCCCGCCGCCAACAGGATGGCCGGGAAGCTGCCGACAAACGCCAGCATCAGGATGCCGATCAAGGTGCACACCATGCCGGCCGGCAGCAGCCAGGGTTTGGGATGGCGGTCGGTGTGGTAGCCGATCCACGGTTGTAGCAGCGATGCCGTCAGTTGGAAGGTCAGGGTGATCAGCCCCACCTGGGCAAACGTCAGCCCGTAGTTGGCCTTGAGCATCGGGTAGATCGATGGCAGCACGGCCTGGATCAGGTCATTGATCAGATGCGCCAGTGCGCAGGCACCGAGGATGCGCATGACCAAGGGGCTTACGTGGGGCGTACTGGTTGCAGCAGCGGGTGACGCGGTGAGTGTCGACATGCAGGCATTCCATACAAGGCAGCGAACAAGGCAGCGAGTACTTGGGCTCGCTGCGCATTTCAAATTGTTTCGGGAGGATATGCTAGATTTACGGCAAATGCCTGTCTCACGAAATCAGGGCAGTAACTGTCGCAAAAAGGGCGAAATGATCAAGTCACTGGGTAAATTCCTGCAGGAGATCGACGAAGGCGAGTGGGCGGTCATCAGTTCTGCCACCGACTACCCGGAAAACTGGGTGATCCCCGACCACAGCCACGAGAAGCATCAACTGCTGTACGCCACCGAAGGTGTGATGGTGGTGCATTCGGCCCAGAACCAGTGGACGGTGCCACCCAATCGTGGCTTCTGGATGCCCAGCGGGCACGTGCATTCCCTGCGCTGCGTGGGCCGGCTGAAAATGCGCAGCGTATTTGTGCGCCCCGACAGCTTTCCCAACCTGCCCACCGAAACCAAGGCGGTAAGCATCTCACCGCTGCTGAGCGAACTGATCAAAGCCTCGGTCAGCTTGAAGCCGCCCTACGCCGAGGACTCGCGGGATGCGCGAATCATGCACCTGATCCTCGATGAACTGGCCATCCTGCCGGCCTTGCCGTTATCCCTGCCGCAACCGGCCGACCCCCGTATCCTGCGTATCTGCCTGGCGCTGCAACAGGACCCGGGCGACGCCTCGACAATGGCACACTGGAGTGAGCGCCTGGGCCTGGATCAGAAAACCATCCAGCGTCTGTTCCGCCGGGAAACGGGCATGACCTTCGGCCAATGGCGCCAGCAGGCGCGGTTGCTGTTGGCGCTGGAACGCATCGCGGTGGGTGAGAAGATTATCGATGTGGCCTTGGAACTCGGCTATGAAAGCCCGAGCGCCTTTACCAGCATGTTCAAGAAGCAGTTCGGCAAGACGCCGAGTCTGTTCTTCAAGTAGGGCCCAGCAGCCGGTTGAACGCGTCGATATCCAGGGGGCGGCTGAGGAAGTAACCCTGGCCTTCATCACAGGCCACGGCCTTGAGCATCGCCAGGTGTTCGGCGGTTTCAATGCCTTCGGCGGTCACCGTGAGAGCCAGGGCGCGCCCTAGGCCGACGATGGCGTGGATGATGGCCTGGTCGTCTTCGCTGTCTTCCAGCCGGGTCAGGAAGCTGCGGTCTATCTTCAAGCCATCGAACGGGAATGCGCGCAGGTAACTCAAGGAGGAATACCCGGTGCCGAAATCGTCCATGGCAATGCGGATGCCCAGTTGCTTGAGGGCGCGCATCACGTCGAGCGCGCCGACGCCGTCTTCGAGCATGACGCTTTCGGTGATTTCCAGCTCCATCCGTGCCGGGTCGATACCTGAGGTCTGCAACGCGTGGTGCACGCGTTCCATCAGGTTGCCGCGCTTGAACTCGGTGGGCGACAGGTTCACCGACACAAACAACGTGTCCGGCCACTGGGCGGCACAGGCGCAGGCGGTTTGCAGTACCCAATCGCTCAGCGCCAGGATCAGGCCTGACTCTTCGGCAATCGGGATGAACGTGTCCGGCGCGATCAGGCCGCGCTCCGGGTGCTGCCAGCGCACCAGCGCTTCGGCACCGACCATCTGGCCGTCGGCAATGCGATAGCGCGGCTGGAAGTGCAGGCGCAACTCCCCATGCTTGATCCCATAACGCAGGTCACTTTCCAGGCGGCGACGCTCGATGATCCGTGCATTCATCTCACCGGAGTAGAACCGCCAGGTATTGCGCCCGGCGGACTTGGCCTCGTACAGCGCGATATCGGCGTAACGCAGCAGTTCGGTGATGTCGCTGGTGTCATTGGGCGCCAGCGCGATGCCGATGCTGGCGCTGATGAACACTTCCTGCTCATCGATGCGGATGGCCCGCTCGATGGAGGCGATCAACCGTCGGCACAGGTGCTCGACTTCGTCCTGACGGCCGGCATCGCTGATGATCAGCACAAATTCATCACCACCAACCCGCGCCACCAGGTCGCCGTGGCGCACGCAATCAGTCAGGCGGCTCGACACTTCATTGAGCACACGGTCGCCGGCGGCATGCCCGAGCAGGTCATTGACCGGTTTGAACCGGTCCAGGTCCAGGCTGAGCATCACCACCGGTTGCTCAAGGGTGGGCAGCGCCTTGAGCTTGCCGTCGAGGAAGGCTTGCAGGCGCGTACGATTGGGCAGCCCCGTCAAGGCGTCATGCTGGGACAGGAACTCGATGCGTCTGCGCGCCTCGACTTCTTCGGTGACGTCGGTGGCCGTGCCGCGAAACCCGCCACAGGGCATTTTGCGCGCCGACAGCCGCGTGGTGCGCTCCAGGCCTTGGGCATCCACATACAGGCATTGCACGCTGAGGTCCGGGCGCCGGTCGGGGGTGCACAGCCACTGTGACAACAGCCCGGTTTCGGTGCCCAACAGGTCATTCATGGCCGCGCCTATCCACGCGTCGCGGGTCAACCCGGTAACGCTTTGGAAACGCTCCGACAGGTAGGTAAAGCGCCAATCGGCGTCGATTTCCCAGACCCAGTCGGAGCTTGCCTCCACCACATCGCGAAAGCGCGCCTCGCTGGTGGCCAAGGCGTTCTGGCTGGTTTGCAGTGAGCTGTGGCTGGCATCCAGGGCCAGGGCGGCGGCGGTGCTGCGGCGTAAAATCACCCAGGTCATCAGGCACACCAACAACGCGGCCAGCCCCAGCAAGGGCAGGCCGACGCCGATCAGGCGCAGGCCGGGCTGCTCCGGCTGCCAGTACAGGCTACCGGCGCTGCCGTTGTCGCCAAGGGGAAAAAACACGCCCTTGGCAATGTCCATTGGGCTGGCGACGTGCAGGTTGCTCACGCCAAAGTCATCGCCGATCCGGCCCAGTTTGGCGCTGTCGAGGATGTCGACGAAGACCAGCACCGACGCTTGCCGGCCATCAGCCGTTACGGTGGGGTCGGTGCCCGGCGTGATAGCGGCGGCCGCCACCAGCGCAGGGCTGCCGCGTACGTTGATGAACGTGCTCACGGGCGTTTCGTCATCGGCGCCGGCACGGGCCTTGTCGAGAAGCTGGGTGAGGGGCTGGTCGAGCCATTCGCTGAGTTCGAACGCTTGCAACTGGCCGTCAATCACCGCGTACACCGTGCGGTTGGCATCATTGACCACAAACAGGCCCTGAAAGCCGAAATCCTGGAACAGTGTCGAGCCGATATTGCCGCGTACGTAGGCCCACTCTTTATCCACCTGCATGTGCAGATGCTTGTAGGCATCGCTCCAGAATGCGTAATCCTTGACCGTTACCCGCATGGCTTTTTCCATGGACTGCATGGCTTTACGGGTATGAAACGCGCTTTCGGCCTGTTCGGTGCGGTCCAGGTCGCGGGCGATGTAGATCAACGAGTACGCCGCTGCCGCAAAGACCACAGCCAGCAGGGCCATGAAATTGAACAGTGACGTACGCGCCAGCGACAGGCTGGTACGGGTAGACAGCGAGCGGACGATTGGAACGAGTGAGTTGGGCATTGTTTCGCGCAGGGCCTCGCTGCAAGTCAGGGGCAATGACAGGCTATCGGCGGCCCTGGGAAAAGGTTGAACGCGTCAGGCGGTGCTGCAATGCCGTGCGCGGTGACTGACGTGGCTTGCCGACCATGCGAGCAACGCCGCCATGCACAGCAGCGCTGCACTCAACTCAAACGTCGTCTGGTAGCCACTGAAGTCAAACATCACACCCCCGACGGTGGCGCCTGAAGCAATTGCCAACTGGATGATCGCGACCATCAACCCACCCCCAGCCTCGGCGTCGTCGGGTAGGCCCCAGAATCCCAGCAACAGGGTGGTCATGAAGGTCCAACTGCCGCAGGCGACCAAGGCCAGGGCGATCAACGCCATCAGCAGCGGGGCGGCAATCACCAGGCTGTGAGCAAGGCAAACAGCCCCGACACCGAAATACCCTGGCCGGCCTGGCCTTGAGAGATGTTGAGTTCGGTCGCCAGCGGCGTCAGCAGGCTGACCGGCATGAACTCCGAGGCGACCAATGTAAAGGCCGCCAGTGACATGGCGAGCACCGCGCCCCAGCGCGGTGTATTTGGGTTACGGGGCATCATTTAAGGTTGTTTTTGAAGAAGGCGGTGAGCTGGGCAAACGGAATCAGATTGACCCGGTCGTACAGGTCCACATGCCCCGCGTTGGGGATGATCAGCAATTCCTTCGGTTCGGCTGCGCGTTGGTAGGCGTCCTCGCTAAACTCGCGGGAGTGGGCGTTGGCGCCCGTGATCAGCAGCAGTGGGCGCGGAGAAATCGTCTCGATGTCGTTGAACGGGTAGAAGTTCATGAACTTCACGTTACTGGTCAGCGTCGGCATGGTGGTGGTGTGTGGCGACGCACCGGCAGGTGTGACCTGGCCGCGTGGCGTGCGGTAGAAGTCGAAGAACTCGTCAGCTACCGGGTTGCCCGTCAGCTTGAGCGGCGAGCCGCTGGTGTAGAGGGTTTCGCCGCCCTGGAATTCGACGTAGCGCTGGTTGGCGGCTTGCAGCAGGATCTGCCGGCGCTGCTCCAGGGTGACGCCGTACTTGAGGCCGTTACGGTTGGCCGCGCCCATGTCGTACATGCTGACGGTGGCGATGGCCTTCAGACGTGGATCGATCTTCGCCGCGGCAATGGCAAAGCTGCCGCTGCCGCAGATGCCAATCACGCCGATGCGTTCGCGGTCGACCATCGGCCGGGTGCCAAGAAAGTCCACAGCGGCGCTGAAGTCTTCGACGTAGAACTCGGGCAGCACGGCGTTGCGCGGTGTGCCCGCGCTTTCGCCCCAGAACGACAGGTCCAGGGACAGCGTGACGAAGCCCTGTTCGGCCATTTTGGTGGCGTACAGGTTGGCGCTCTGTTCTTTGACGGCGCCCATGGGGTGACCGACGATGATCGCGGGGCTTTTTGCGCCCGAGGCGAGGTGTTTCGGCACGAACAGATTACCGGCAACCTGCAGGCCGTATTGCGTGTTGAAGGTGACCTTTTCGACCGTCACCTTGTCGCTTGTGTAGAAGTTGTCAGCACCGTTGGACATATCGGCTCCCAGAGCAGTTAACGACGTCACCAGCAAACCAAGGGCAAGCAAGAGGCGTTTCATGGGCGGATCCTTGAAGGGGTTTGGTCTGCACATTTTCCCCAGGAGGGCCGGGGGTTCTGTAGTGCGTTTCGCTGGATTACTTGCCTGATGCTCTGAGTCTGGTGGTTTGCCGGGGACGCCACAGGCTATGCGGGGTACAGTTCGCTGACCAACAAAAAGGGCGGGTTATGAAGAACAATCTGGACCCGCTGGTTGAATCCATCGGTTCGCGAATCTCAGCACCGGGTGACTGCCCTATGCCTATCCCCGGCCTGGGGTTTTATCGGCGTGAACAGCCGTGTACACCGGTGGTGTGCATGGTCGAACCGAGCATCGTGCTGGTGGCTCAGGGGCGCAAGCAATTGTGGGTGGGCGGCGAGGGGTATCCGTATGACACGTCGCGTTTTTTGGTGACGTCGTTGGATATACCGGCCAACTCCGAAGTGCTGGAGGCGAGCCCAGCGCGGCCGTGCCTGGGCCTGACCTTCAAGCTGGACCTGCGCATGCTGGCCGAGTTGATCGCCCAGAGTGAACTGCCGCCAAAGCGCGAGCGCTCGGTGCTGAAGGGCGTCGGCATCGGCGTTGTCACTGAGGGCATGCTGGTGTCGTTTGCGCGGCTGGTGGCGTTACTTGATGAGCCTGAGGCGATCCCGGTGCTCGCACCACTGATCCAGCGCGAGATCCACTACCGTCTCTTGCAAAGCGACCAGGCTGGCCGACTGCGGCAGATCTGTTCAGTGGACGGGCAGGGCTACCGGATCGCCAAGGCGATTGACTGGCTCAAACTCAATTACGACGCGGTGCTGCGGGTGGAGGAGTTGGCGGCGCGGGTGCAGATGAGCGCGGCCACGTTTCATCATCACTTTCGCCAACTCACGGCGATGAGCCCATTGCAGTACCAGAAGTGGCTGCGCTTGAACGAGGCGCGCCGGTTGATGCTCAACGAGCATCAGGACGTGTCCAGCGCGGCGTTCAAAGTGGGCTACGAAAGCCCTTCGCAGTTCAGCCGCGAATACAGCCGGCTGTTCGGTGTGCCGCCCAAGCGTGACATTGCCGGGTTACGCGGCAAGCCGATGCCTAGCGATCATTCGTCGTCAAGTTAGCGAAAAAAATGCAGCCGATCAGCCGGGCGAAGAGGCTCAGGGTTTCCGGCAGGTTGGGGTCGTCAAACAGCATCGCCCGTGAATCCAAGGCACACAGCGCGCCGAACAAGCGGCCGTCGGGCAGGAAGATCGGCGCACCGGCGTAGCTTTCGATGGCGAACTGCTTGACCACCGGGCGTGTGGCGAAGCGGCCATTGGCGCTGATCTGCGGGATGAACAAGGTCTGGGGATTGATGCAGAACTCGCTGCACAGGGTGGTTTCCAGGTCGAGCACGTCGTCCACGGTGATCCCCATTGCCATTGGGTCATGGACCGAGCAAACCACCCATTCCAGGTCGGTGAACTTGGCGATGCCGGCAAAGCGCATCCCGGTAAGGCGGGTAACCAATTGCAGGATGCTGGTGGTGGCTTCGATTTCGGCGATGGCGGCGCGTTCGTCTGCGCTGAGTAGCGATTGGGCTGCGGTGACGCTGGGAAGCATGCTGAACACTCCAAAGGCGTGGCGGTTCAGGCCGCCACGCACGGTCAAGTCTTAATTGATTCGCGGATGCTGCTGGACCAGATTCTGGCGTTTGGCTTCCAATTCGGCAATTTCGGCGTCGATGTCTTCGATCTTCTGCTCGATATTGTCGTGGTGCTCTTGCAGCAATTCCTTGGCCTCTTCCATATCCGACGCGGCCGGTGCCGCGCCGCGCAGGGGTTTGTTGGCGGTTTCCTTCATGGTCAGGCCAGTGATCAGGCCGACCACGGCAAACACCATCAGGTAATAGGCGGGCATGAATAGGTCATTGGTGCTTTCCACCAGCCACGCCACGGCGGTTGGGGTGACGCCAGCGATCAGTACCGAGACGTTGAATGCACTGGCCAGCGCGCTGTAGCGCAGGTGAGTAGGGAACATCGCCGGCAGCGTCGATGCCATCACACCGATAAAGAAGTTGAGGATCACCGCCAAGATCAACAGGCCGGCGAAGATCAGGCCGATCTTGCCGCTGGTGATCAGCATGAATGCCGGGATCGACAGAAACAGCAGGCCAACGCTGCCGGCGATGATGAACGGCTTGCGACCGATCTTGTCGCTGACAAAACCAATGAACGGTTGCACGAACAGCATGCCGACCATGATCGCGATGATGATCAGCACGCCGCTGTTTTCTTTGTAGTGCAGGTTGTGGGACAGGTAGCTTGGCATGTAGGTGAGCAGCATGTAGTACGTCACGTTGGTGGCCGCGACGATGCCGATGCAGGTCAACAGGCTGCGCCAGTGCTTGGTTGCGACTTCCTTGAACGAGACTTTGGGGCCGTGGGTCAGGCCTTCGCGGTCGCCTTGTTCGAGTTTGTCCATGTGCTGCTGGAACGCCGGGGTTTCCTCCAGCGCGTGGCGCAGGTACAGGCCGATGATGCCCAGGGGCAGGGCAAGGAAGAACGGCAGGCGCCAGCCCCAGGCTTCAAATTCGGCCTCGCCGAGCACGCTGGAGATCAACACCACCACACCGGCACCGAGCACAAAACCGGCAATCGAGCCGAAGTCCAGCCAGCTGCCGAGGAAACCGCGCTTACGGTCCGGCGCGTATTCGGCGACGAAGATCGAGGCGCCGGTGTATTCACCGCCCACCGAGAAACCCTGGGCCATTTTGCACAGCAGCAACAGGATCGGTGCCCAGATGCCGATGGAGGCGTAGCCCGGAATCAGGCCGATGGCGAAGGTGCTGAGCGACATGATCACGATGGTCGCGGCGAGGACTTTCTGTCGCCCGTATTTATCGCCCAGCGCGCCGAAGAACAGGCCACCCAGCGGACGAATCAGGAAAGGCACGGAGAACGTACCCAGTGCGGCGATCATTTGTACGCTGGGTGAGGCGTCCGGGAAGAACACCTTACCGAGCACATAAGCGACAAAACCGTAGACGCCAAAGTCGAACCACTCCATGGCGTTACCCAGGGCGGCGGCGGTGATCGCCTTGCGCACCTTGGCATCGTCGACGATGGTGATGTCCTTTAAACCGATGGGCTTGACGCTCTTTTTACGTAATTTCATGCGAACCACTCTAAAACTGAACAGGGGAGGTGCTAGCACTACGACAGCACCGCTCTGTCAGTTCAGATACAAGCGGACACGAAATAATTCACCCGCAGCTGTATTTTTTCTCCACTGATTGCAAAACCACCTACGGCAAGTCGAATTTCATCCCCCTGTGGTGAGCGGGCTTGCCCCGCGCTGGGCTGCGCAGCAGACCCAAAACCAGGCAACTTGGTGTGTCTGGACAAACGGGGTGGCATTGATGGGGCCGCTGCGCAGCCCAGCGCGGGGCAAGCCCGCTCACCACAAAAGAATGTGCTGGCCAGTGACAGGGGGGTTAACTTGATGTTCAAGGCACGTCCGGTTAACCGGGTTCCCACCTGTAGCAAAGTCGAATTTCATCCCCCTGTGGTAAGCGGGCTTGCCCCGCGCTGGGCTGCGCAGCAGACCCAAAACCAGGCTACTTGGTGTGTCTGGACAAATGGGGTGGCATTGATGGGGCCGCTGCGCAGCCCAGCGCGGGGTAAGCCCGCTCACCACAAAAGAATGTGCTGGCCAGTGACAGGGGGGGTTAACTTGATGCTCAAGGCACGTCTGCTTTACCGGGTTCCCACCTGTAGCAAAGTCGAATTTCATCCCCCTGTGGTGAGCGGGCTTGCCCCGCGCTGGGCTGCGCAGCAGACCCAAAACCAGGCAAATTGGTGTGTCTGGATAAACGGGGTGGCGTTGATGGGGCCGCTTCGCAGCCCAGCGCGGGGCAAGCCCGCTCACCACAAAAGAATGTGCTGGCCAGTGACAGGGGGGTTAACTTGATGCTCAAGGCACGTTCGGTTTACCAGGTTCCCACCTGTAGCCAAGTCGAATTTCATCCCCCTGTGGTGAGCGGGCTTGCCCCGCGCTGGGCTGCGCAGCAGCCCCAAAACCAGGCAACTTGGTGTGTCTGGACAAACGGGGTGGCATTGATGGGGCCGCTGCGCAGCCCAGCGCGGGGCAAGCCCGCTCACCACAAAAGAATGTGCTGGCCAGTGACAGGGGGGTTAACTGGATGCTCAAGGCACGTCCGGTTTACCAGGTTCCCACCTGTAGCCAAGTCGAATTTCATCCCCCTGTGGTGAGCGGGCTTGCCCCGCGCTGGGCTGCGCAGCAGACCCAAAACCAGGCTACTTGGTGTGTCTGGACAAACGGGGTGGCGTTGATGGGGCCGCTGCGCAGCCCAGCGCGGGGCAAGCCCGCTCACTACAAAAGAATGTGCTGGCCAGTGACAGTGGGGTTAACTTGATGCTCAAGGCACGTTCGGTTAACCGCGTTCCCACCTGTAGCAAAGTCGAATTTCATCCCCCTGTGGTGAGCGGGCTTGCCCCGCGCGAGGCCGGCCCGCTCACCGCAAAAGAATGTGCTCGCCACTGACAGGAGTTAACCCAATGCCTAATGCACGTTTGATTTACCGTCGACCCTCACCCAGCGATCTGCAGAGATTATTCGCAATCTTCGGCGATCCCCAGACCAACCTGTTCAACCCCGGCGGCCCCCTGGCCAGCCTGGCCGATGCACAACGTCTGCTCGATCACTGGCTCGCACAATGGGCCCGCGACGGTTATGGCTGGTGGGCGATTGCCCTGCGTGAAAACCCTGAGCGCCTCATCGGTTTCGGTGGTATCGCACCCCTCAACTACCTCACCGAGCGACGCATCAACCTCGGTTACCGTTTGGCCGTGGAGGCGTGGGGGCAGGGTTATGCTACCGAGCTTGCCCGTGATGCCCTGGTGCTGGCGTTTGAAACCCTGAGCTTGCCCGAAGTGTTCGGGTTGGTTCGGCCCGATCACGCGGCCTCGATCCATGTGTTGGAAAAGGCGGGCCTGCAGCACATCGGTGTGCTCGACGATGTGCCCGGCCAGGCGCCAAGCCTGGTGTTTCGTATTTGTCGTCCTACAACTGCAGTCCTCTGAAACTTCTCGTAACCACATAGTACCTAGACAAGCGGCAATGTTTGAGATTGACACCGCTCAGGCGTCTCGATATAAAAGTCGCAGTTGTACGACGACATATGACGTTACATATGTCCTACCTAACAAAAATAAAAAGTGATGCCATGAATCTGAACGAGCCCATCAGTGCCCATCGTGTTGGCCAGGCGGTCGGCAATTACCGTTGGACCATCTGCGCGATGCTGTTCTTCGCCACCACTGTCAACTACCTCGACCGCCAGGTGCTCAGCCTGCTGGCGCCGCAGCTGTCCACGCAATTTGGCTGGAGCAATACCGATTACGCCAACATCGCGGCGGTGTTCCAGTTCGTGTATGCGATCTCCATGCTGTTCGCCGGGCGGTTTGTCGACAAGATCGGCACTAAGGCCGCTTACGTGGTCGCGATTGCGATCTGGTCCACCGGCGCCATCATGCATGCGTTCTCGGTGCAGATGGGCGAGGGTATCGCCGCTGTCAGCAGTGCAATTGGGCTGGCGGTGATTCCGGTGTCGATTGCCGGTTTCATGCTCTCCCGTGCCGTCCTGGCGATTGGCGAAGCGGGTAACTTCCCGATTGCGATCAAGGCCACGGCCGAGTATTTCCCCAAGAAAGAGCGCTCCTTCGCTACCGGTATTTTCAATTCCGGCGCCAACGTCGGCGCAATCCTGGCGCCGATCTGCGTGCCGCTGATTGCTGGTATGTGGGGCTGGGAAGCCGCGTTCATGGTGATCGGCATGCTCGGCTTCCTGTGGGTGGCGGTGTGGGCTGCGGTATATGAAAAACCCGAGCAGCAAAAGCGTCTGTCCGCTGAAGAACTGGCGTATATCCGCAGTGACCAGAGTGTGCAATTGCTCGCCAAAGCCCCGGCTGGCGCGCCTGAGAAGAAAGTCTCGTGGTTCAAGTTGCTGACCTATCGCCAGACCTGGGCCTTTGCCTTCGGCAAGTTCATGACCGACGGGGTGTGGTGGTTCTTCCTGTTTTGGCTGCCCACTTATCTGTCGGCGCAATACGGCATGAAAGGCGCCGATATCGTGATGCCGCTGGCGGTGCTGTACAGCATGACCATGGTCGGCAGTATCGGCGGCGGCTGGTTCCCCAGCTACTTCATGGCGCGTGGTGATGCGCCGTACGATGGCCGCATGAAAGCCATGCTGGTGATCGCGTTGTTCCCGCTGGTGGTGTTGTTGGCACAGCCTCTGGGCTATATCAGCTTCTGGGTCCCGGTGTTGCTGATCGGCGTGGGCGCCTCTGCGCACCAGGCGTGGTCGTGCAACATCTTTACCACCGTGTCGGACATGTTCCCGCAGAAAACCGTGGCCTCGGTGGTCGGCATTGGCGGCATGGCCGGTGGGATCGGCGGCGTGGTGATGACCAAGATCGGCGGCTGGGTGTTCGACTACTACAAGTCGATCAACGACATCCACACCGGCTACATGATCATGTTTGCCATCTGTGCCCTGGCCTACTTGGTGGCGTGGAGCGTGATGAAGACCCTGGTGCCGCGCCACAAGGAAATCACCGATCTGTAATGCGCTGGCGCCTCAGGTGCTGGCGGGTTCTGCCCGGGTCAGGATGATCCGCACCGCCAACACCACACCGGTCAGCACAGCGGCCAGGCCTGCGGTTTCCAAGGGTGTTGGCCAGCGCCCGTGAAACCCCAGGCCGAGCAGGGTGGCGAAGAGTGACTCAAGGGCTATCAATTGGCCGCTCAGTACCATGGGCAGGCGCTGTGTCGCGGCGTTCCAGGCCCAGGCGCCGACCACGGTCGACATCAGCGCGATGATCAGGCTCCAGGCATATAGCGGCCCGGCGCGGGAGAGGCCAAAGCCCAATGTCGCAAGCTTGAGCAGGCCAAAGCCCTGTATCAGCGGCAGCAAGCCCAGTGTGGCGGTGCCGGCACCGAGCAGCATCAACGCGCTCCACAGGCCGATGGTCGACGCGGGAAGGTGCATCAATTGCTTTTGATTGATCACGCTGAAGCCCATCCACAAGCCAACCGCGCTCAACGAAAACAGCAGCCCGAAACCCCAGGAAGCAAGGCTCAATGAAGGTTGATGCAGGCTGCTCAGATTGGCCAGCAACAGCCCCACAGTCAGACACGTCAACGGCGCCGCCAGCCGGCGCCACTGCACGGTTTTGTCCCTGGCGTTGCCGAGCAGGGCCAGCAACACAGGCACCATCCCCACCAACGCCGGCGTCAGCACCGGGCCGCCGAACATCACCCCCGCAGCGATGCACGCGCCATAACCCAGGCAGCCCAAGGCGCCGAGGGCTGCGGCGAGGCAGAGCTGGCCAGGCCTAAGCAAACGCAGTTGCGCCCGGCACACAATCACGCCCAATACACCCAGTGCGCCCGCGATCAAAAACCGCACCACCATCAAGTCGTAGAGGGTGTATTCGCCACTGACGTAAGGCGTGATGAAGTTCAGCGCCCATCCCAGGGTCGCGACGACCGCCAGGGTTACGCCAACACATATCGAGCTTCGCGGTAGGGTCATCAGGGTTATCCATCAGGCGAGGGATTCATGGTGCCCAGCCGCGAGGCTGTGCTACAAACGAGTTCTCGGCCCTGAATGCATAAGCTCAGATTATGAATACACTTGGTAAAAACCTGCCGCCCCTTGCCAGCTTGTTGCCTTTTGAGGCAGCGGCGCGCCTGTGCAGTTTCTCCAGGGCGGCGGATGAATTGCACATCACCCAGGCGGCTGTCAGCCGGCAGATTCGCGGGCTGGAAGACAACCTTGGGGTGAAGCTGTTTTATCGGCGCAACCGCGCGGTGTCCCTTACGCAAGAAGGGCGCGACCTGGCGCGGGTGGTCAGCGACGCATTGCACAGCATCGGTGACAGCGCCGCCCTCCTGCGCGCCGCGCCACACAGCGACCGGGTGGTGCTGCTCTGCCAGCTGTGCGAGGCGTTTTATTGGTTGATGCCGCGCCTGTCGAGCTTCCACCAGCAATACCCGCATTTCGACATTCAGGTCGTGACCTCGACCCGGCCGCTGACGGAGTTCAACACGCACTTCGACGTCGCCCTGCAAAGTTCGCGGCGCCCCAGTGGCGCACATCCCTTGATGTTCACCGCCGCTGACGAAGTGTTCCCGGTGTGCAGCCCAGCCTACTTCACTGCGCGACAACCGCTGCCGCTCACCGAATTACAGTCGGCCACTTTTTTGCACCACAGCTCCCAGCCTCCGCACTTGATGGAGTGGGACAGTTGGTTGCAGGTGTTCGGGCAGGCAGTGGCCGCCGATGCGCGCAGTGCCACGTTCGATAGCTATCCGTTGATGTTGCAGGCAGCAGTGCAAGGGCATGGAGTTGCCATGGGCTGGCAACGGACGGCGAGCAGGCTGATTGAGAGTGGGGCGCTGGTCAGGCCCTGTGTGGAGAGCGTGCATTTGCCCGAGGCGATTTCGATTTATCGTCATCAAGGCGCGGGCGACCGCCCAGAGATCGCGGCGTTGTTGGGCTGGCTGCAAGAGCAATTAAAGGGCGACAGCTGACTGGTGGTCAGCTGTCGCACACTCAATGTGCCGCTATTGGTTACGCGTCACTCGCCACACGGTATTGGCCAAATCATCGGCAATGATCAGCGCACCTTTGGGGTCCACCGTCACACCCACCGGGCGGCCGCGGGTCTTGCCGTCGTCGCCACGGAAACCGGTGGCAAAGTCAATTGGCTCGCCTGCCGGTTTACCGTTGCTGAACGGCACGAAGATCACCTTGTAGCCCACCGGGTTGTCACGGTTCCAACTGCCGTGCTCGCCGACGAACACGCCGTCGGCAAATTTTTCACCCATTGCGGGGATGGAAAAGTCCACACCGAGTGCCGCCACATGGGAGCCCAGGCTGTAATCGGGCTTGATCGCGGCAGCGACTTTGGCGGGGTTCTGCGGCTGTGCACGTGGGTCGACGTTCTGGCCCCAATAGCTGTAGGGCCAGCCATAGAAGGCGCCTTCACGCACCGAGGTCAGGTAATCCGGCACCAGGTCGGGGCCGAGTTCGTCGCGTTCGTTGACCACCGTCCACAGTTGGCCGGATTCGGGTTGGATGGTCAGCGCGGTCGGGTTGCGCAGCCCGGTGGCGTAAGGCTTGTGTGCGCCGGTGGCGGCGTCGATCTGCCAGACCATGGCGCGGTCGACTTCCACTTCCATGCCGCGCTCGGTGACGTTGCTGTTGGAGCCGATGCCCACATAGAGCTGACGCCCGTCGGCACTCACCGCCAGGGACTTGGTCCAGTGGTGGTTGATCTGCGCCGGCAGGTCGGTGACTTTGGTCGGCGCGCCTGTGGCCTTGGTCTGGCCGTCGGTGTAGTCGAAACGCACCAGCGCATCCTGGTTGGCCACGTAGAGTTTGCCGTCGGCAAACGCCAGGCCGTAGGGCGCGTTGAGGTTGTCGGCGAACACGGTTTTCAGCTCGTAGGTGCCGTCACCGTCGGCATCGCGCAGCAGGGTCAGGCGGTTGCCACCCTTGACCTTGGTGTTGCCCTCGGCCTTGATCAGGCTGGCGATCACATCCTTGGGCTTGAGCTTGGCCGCACTGCCGCCACGGCCTTCGGCGACAAGGATGTCACCGTTGGGCAGCACCAGGGTCTGGCGCGGGATGGCCAGGTCGGTGGCGATGGCCGTGACGCTGTAGCCCTCGGGCACTTTGGGTTTCTGCTCGCCCCACGGTGCAGGCTCGGCGATTTTCATGCTCGGCAGCAGGCTGCTTTGTTGCTCAGGCAATTTGGGATCGGGGCCACGGGCTTGGGTTTTATCGCCTTCGCCACCGCAGGCGCTTAACAGCAGGGCGGCACTCAACAGGGTCAATGTGCTGGATGTTTTCATTTCACACCTCCCGAACGCAGGCCGGTCCAGGTGGCTGCCAGTGTCAGCAGCAGCACGATCGCCGACAACACCAGGCCGGTCGGCATGGCGGCGTAAGCATCCTTGGCGTGTTGGAACGCGTTGACCAAGCCCAGGACCCAGGCGGCCAACAGCAGCAGGACATAGCGCGCGGGCTGCCCGGCCTTTCGCTCGGCCCGTAGCAGGTTGACCAGCGCAAACAAAAACGCAAAACCTGCGAATACCAGCGCACCGGCAATCAACCAGGAGGCGAAGTTGGCCCACTGGATCTGGTAGGTCTGGGTGTAGGCGATGTCACTGAGCAAGGCGCCGAGAAACAGCGGCACGGTGCCGGCGAGCAAGGTCGCATGCAGCGGACCTGGCGTGGGGCGATAGGTGGAGAGGGTAGACATGGTGATGGCGGCTCCTTGTTTTGTTCAACGTAGCGATCCAACGCCCCAGGTCGGGGCAGCGCATAGGAAGTGAGCGCGGCGCTTGTCAGAAAGTTCAGGGTGATTGGTGTCTAAATATTATGAACCCGCTGCCTGAGCCCACGGCTAACGCCGTATCATCCAGTCCTTTCCTTTCGCCAGGCGCCTCCATGACACACCCTCGCATTGGCTTCGCATGCCAATACAAGCATCCCGAACGCCTCTTGTCGGCCAGTGCCCTCAAGCTGATCGAAGGCCCGTTCAACCCACGCACTACCACGTTGCGCTGGATGGACGGGGTCACGCCGCAAGCCGCCCGCGACAAGCTGGTCGAAGTGGTCACCCATAACCTGGCGGCCCAATTGCATCTGCTGGCGTATGTGGCCGAACTGCCGCCAACCTTGCGCATGCTGCGCCTGAGCAGCGACCTGTTGCCGTTCTACAGCCATCCGAAGGTGGCTAGCGTCTACAAAGACCCCGCCATTGAGCGCCAGTTGATTGAAGGTTTCGCCGCCATTGGCGAGTTGGCGAGGGCGTCGGATATTCGGCTGTCGTTCCACCCTGGCCAATACTGTGTGCTCGGCTCGGAAAACCCCGGGGTGGTAGAAAACAGCCTCGCCGAATTCGAATACCACGCCGACATGATCCGCATGATGGGCTACGGCCAGCGCTTCCAGGACCTCAAGTGCAACGTGCACATCGCCGGGCGCCTGGGCGTAGAAGGCACCCGTGCGGTGTGGTCGCGCCTGTCCGAGGTGGCGCGCAACTGCATCACCTTCGAGAACGACGAAAAGACCTACGGCCTCGACCACTGCCTGCAAGTCGCCGACCTGGCACCGGTGGTGCTCGACATTCACCACTGCTGGATCAACGAAAACGAGTACATCGACCCCGGCAGCGAACGCGTCTCCCGCGTGATCGACAGTTGGCGCGGCGTGCGCCCGACCATGCACTACTCCCAGCCCCAAGAGAGCCTGCAGGAACTGGGTTTTGACGCCGAGCACAAGCTGGAAATGGACGCACTGCTGCAGGTGGTCTCCAAGCGTGACCTGTATGCCCACAGCGCGCAGATGTGGAACCGCTGGACCAACGACTACGCGCTGCAGTTTCTGGAGCGCTTTGACATCATGCTCGAAGCCAAGGACAAGAACGTGGCGGCGTTGGCGTTTTATGAACACTGGAAGAAAAAGTCATGAGCGTACCCAATAGCTCGGGGATGGACCCGGACGGTTATATCCTCAGCATCTCCCAAGACCCCATTCAGCCTGAGTTTCAGCCGTTGCTTGAGGATGTCCGTGCTTCGCTGTCCCAGGAGGATTTGGGGCTGGACGGGGTTTATCTGTACGGCAGTGTCGCAAGGGCAGACGCCACGCCCGGTATCAGCGACCTTGACCTCACGCTGGTCCTGCGCGAACCGCCCACTGCGCCGCGATTGGCGCGCCTGGAAGAGATCCGCCGGGCGCTGGAGCAGCGGCACTCGGAGGTCATCAAGGTCGACTTCGATATTGGCAGTCGTGGGAACGTCTTAGCGCCTGAAAACCTGCACCGCTGGGGCTTCTGGCTCAAGCACCATTGCCGCTGCCTGTGGGGTAATGACCTGTCGCTGCATTTCGAGCGGTTTCGTCCTTCTCGCGATATCGCCGTTGCGCTGAATGCTGACGTTGAACAGGTGTTGGCGGGCTACCTCACCCGCATCGCACAAACCGATGCCGAGCAAGACCGGTTGCGCTTGCAGCGTGAAGCGTCGCGCAAAATAGTGCGGGCCACGCATGTGTTGCGCTCGGAAGACGCAACGACGTGGCCGCAGACACTGGAGGAGCATGTTGCGCTGTTCGTGCGGCGTTATCCGACGATGATCACGCAGGTGGCATTCTTTCTGTTTGAAGCGCGAAATCCGCAGGCGCAAGTCGACAACTTCACCACCCGGTTGCAGGGGTTCATGGAGTGGATGGCCGCGCAAGCTCCTAAAGGTTGACACATAACGTTGTAGTGAGCGGGCTTGTCCCGCGCTGGGCTGCGAAGCGGCCCCAAAACCTGCCGACGCGGTTTTACTGGAGAATCGCGGCGGGCCTTATTGGGGCTGCTTCGCAGCCCAGCGCGGGACGAGCCCGCTCACCACAAGGGCCTCGTTTTCTCAGGTTATGTGTTCACCAAAGATGTGTAGATACCCAAGGCCATCGCAGGCAAGCCAGCGCCGACAGTAGATCTGTGTTGTTGCCGGAGTCTGCATCCACCTACACAACGCCTGAAAGCTGACACATAACGTTGTAGTGAGCGGGCTTGCCCCGCGCTGGGCTGCGAAGCGGCCCCAAAACCTGCCAACGCGGTTTACTGGAGAATCGCGGGGGGCCTTATTGGGGCTGCTTCGCAGCCCAGCGCGGGGCAAGCCCGCTCACCACAAGGGCCTCGGTTTCTCAGGTTATGTGTTCACCAAAGATGTGTAGATACCCATAGCCATCGCAGGCAAGCCTGCGCCGACAGTAGATCTGTGTTGTTGCCGGAGTCTGCATCCACCTACACAACGCCTAAAAGCTGACACATAACGTTGTAGTGAGCGGGCTTGCCCCGCGCTGGGCTGCGAAGCGGCCCCAAAACCTGCCAACGCGGTTTTACTGGAGAATCGCGGCGGGCCTTATTGGGGCTGCTTCGCAGCCCAGCGCGGGACAAGCCCGCTCACCACAAGGGCCTCGTTTTCTCAGGTTATGTGTTCACCAAAGATGTGTAGATACCCATAGCCATCGCAGGCAAGCCAGCGCCTACCGTTGCGCTTGCCGAAAGTCAGGACTTGAAGCGCCCCACCAACCCATTCAGCTCATTCGACAAATCCGACAAACGCCCCGAGTCGTCCTGCGCCGAGTTGGCCAGGCTTTCCACCAGGCGCGCTTCGTCGTAGATCTGTTGGATATGCCGGTTGATCTCTTCGGCCACGCTGTGTTGTTCCTCGGCGGCGGCGGAGATTTGCAGGTTTTGGTCGCGGATTTCATTCACCGACAACTGGATGCCTTCAAAGCTGTCCCGCGCACTTTCGATGGACGACACACTGGCTCGTGACAGGTCCAGGCAACTGCCCATTTTTTGCGTGACTTCTTCGGTTTTGCTGCCGAGGGTGCCGAGCAATTGCTCGATCTCGCCGGTGGAGTCGGAGGTGCGCTTGGCCAGGGCGCGCACCTCATCGGCGACCACGGCAAAGCCACGGCCTTGATCACCGGCGCGGGCGGCTTCGATGGCGGCGTTGAGCGCGAGCAGGTTGGTCTGTTCGGCAATCGCGCGGATGGTGCCGATGATCTGGTTGATGCTTCGGCTGCCGGCCTCCAACTCCACCATCGCCTCGGACGACTCAGTGAGGCGCCGTCCCAGGCGGTTGACGTTATCGGTGGTCACTTCAATCTGCTGCTTGCCCTCGGCGACGCGACGATGGCCGTTCTCGGCGGACTCCGCCGCACCGCTGCATGAACGCGCAACTTCGTTGGCGGTCGCGACCATCTCGTTGAATGCGGTCGACACCAGTTCCACCGCCTCACGCTGACGCCCGGCAGCCTCGTTCATGTTGTGCGCCACCTCGCTGTTGACCTTGGAGGCGTTCTGCAGATTGGTCGAGGCGGCGCCGATATGCTGGATCAGTTGGCGAATGGCTGCGAGAAACTTGTTGAACCAGCCGGCCAGTTCGGCGGTTTCATCCTTGCCTTGTACCTGCAATGCGTGGCGCAGGTCGCCTTCGCCTTCGGCGATCGATTGCAAGCCGCTGCTGACCTGGCCGATGGGCTTGACGATCACTTTGGAAAACGCCGCCGCGAGCAACCCGAACACCAACACCAGCACGCCGACGATGGCGGCGGTCAGGTAGGTCATGCGTGTGGCTTCGGCCATCACCTCGTTGTGTTCGATCAGCCCGATATAGCGCCAGCCCAGGCCGGGGGAGGTCCATACGTTGGCCATGTAGCGCACGCCGTTGAGTTCCACTTCGGTGGAGCCTTGAGGCGTTTGCGCAAGGTGCGCATAGGCGGCGCCGAGGTCTTTGAGCGGCTTGAAGCTGTGGCCAGCGTCACGCGGGTCCACCAGCACCACGCCATCTTCGATCAGCATCACGTAGCCGCTTTCGCCGAGCTTGATGCTCTTGACCAGCTCGGTGAGGTTCTTCAGCGACACACTGACCACGAACACGCCGTTGGCTTTGCCGGCGTTGTCCAGCAACGCCCGTGCGGTGCCGACCAGGGCCACGTCATCTTTGTCGTAGTAGTACGCCGGGGTGCGAACGGTTTTGCCGGGGCTGGCCATCGCCGCTTTGTACCAGGGGCGCGTGCGGGGGTCGTACTTGGCCAACTGCGGGTCATCGGGCCATTTGACGTAGGTGCCGTCTTCCAGGCCGATCGACAGGATCGCCGCTGCCGGGTGGGTGGCGCCAAACCGTGCGAAGCGGTCGATGACCTCTTGCGCCGCCGCTGGCAGCGGTTGGCTGGCAGCGTCGGCGGGCTGGTAATTTTTCAGGGTGTGGATGGACGTGTATACAGGATCGGTCGCCATTTGATCGACGTTTTGCAGCGTTCCGTCGAAGAACTGGCGGATATTGCCATCGATCTGGCGGATTTCCCGGGTGCTGCCATCAATGAACTGGTCGACCGCCTGGGTCCGCGTGTTCATGACAGAGATCACGGCCACCAAGCTGACCGGAATAAACGCGACGGAGACAAATGCCAGTACCAGCTTATTTTTTATTTTCATCGAGACGACCATCAGCGCAGAGGGTGGTCAAACCGCTGCGTCCTGCAACAGCAGTGCGGCGATTTGCTATCACTGCTGTTTCGGCTGGATGCTGGCAAATCTTTAGGGTTTTTTGTACACAATACAATCGATGATTGTTCTGTATCCAATCAATACACATCACGCAGATAACGTTTCTGTTCGCTCAACTGGCGCCAGTACTCCACGGCGCCCTCAACGGCCAGCCCGCCGTGGGTTTGCGCGACTTGGCGCAGTGCCTGGTCGACATCCTTGGCCATATGGCTGGCGTCCCCGCAGATGTACAGCTTCGCGCCGTCCTGCAACCAGCGCCACAGCTCGGCACCCTGTTCGTGGATGCGGTCCTGCACGTAGATCTTCTGTGCCTGATCGCGGGAAAACGCCAGGCTCAGGTGGGTGAGCAGGCCATCGCGCTGCATGCCTTGCAATTCGTCCTGATAATAGAAGTCACTGGCGGCGTACTGCTCGCCGAAGAACAGCCAATTACGCCCGGTATGCCCCAGGGCTCGACGTTCCTGCAAGAACGCGCGGAACGGCGCCACCCCGGTGCCGGGGCCAATCATGATCATCGGCACCTCGCCGTCGCTGGGCGTGCGAAAGTGTTTGGACGGCTGCACAAACACCGGCACTTCGCCGTCACCCACGCGGTCGGCGAGGAACGTCGACGACACGCCTTTGCGCTTGCCGTAGCGCACGGCAGCCACGGTGAGGTGGACTTCATGGGGATGGGCCTTGGCGCTGGAAGCAATCGAATACAGCCGTGGTTGCAGGCGCTTGAGGGTGCCGAGCAGTTCGTCCGCCGAGCAGTCGATAGGGTATTGCTGCAACACATCGGTGAGCTGCCGGCCCCATAACCAGTCTTTGAGTTCGGCCTTGTGTTCGGGCCGCAGCAACTGCTCAAGGCCCGGATTGGCGCTGCGCTCGGCAATAAAGGCCAGGGTTTCGCTGCCGGGGCGGGCGATTTCGAAATGCTGGGTCAGGGCCTGTTGCAGCGAAACGTCACCGAAGGTGTCGATGTTTACCGACGCGCCGGCGCTCAGGTGGGTCAGGTCAAGCAGCTCATTTACCAGCTCCGGGCAGTTGCGCGGGCGTACGCCGAGGGCATCGCCGGCCTCATAGGTCAGGCCGGAACCCGCCAGGTCCAGGGCGAACTGGCGGGTTTCCTTGTGGGTGCTGTGGGGGTTCAGGTGCCGGTTGAGCAGCAGGCGTGATTGATGCAGTTTGGTTTTGCCGGCGGGTGTGGCCACAGGTGCCGCAGGCTTTGCCGGGTTGAGGGTGTGCTGGAACGTGGTCAGCCAGGCATCGGCGCGCTCTTCGAATTCGGTATCGCAGTCCACGCGTTCCAACAGGCGGGTGGCGCCCAGTTCCAGCAGGCGCTGGTCGAGGCGTTTGCCGTGCTTGCAGAACTGGTCGTAATTCGGGTCGCCCAAGGCCAGTACGGCAAACCGCAGCGACTCCAGGCGCGTTTCGACAGTGCTGAGGCTGTGCCAGAAACCTTCGCCATTGTCCGGTGGGTCGCCGTCGCCAAAGGTGCTGCTGATCAGCGCCAGGTTCTGGGTGTTGGCCAGCTTGCTCGCCGGGAAGTCCGCCATAGCGCTCAGCTCCACGCTCATGCCCGCTTCGCGCAGGCGTTTGGCGAAGCGCTCGGCCAGGGCTTCGGCGTTGCCGGTCTGCGAGGCCCACAGCAGCGTGACATCCGGCGAGGAGGGCGGTGCAGTGTCGGTGCGGCTGAACAGGCCGCCGAGCAACCCGTCCAGCCACAAGCGGGCGTCCTTGGCCAACGGCGCGCTTGCCGGCATCACCGGTACGCCCGCGTCCTGGCGCGCCGCGCTGGATTGCAGGCCACTGAGGAACCCGGCGAGGTAGGTTCGCTCACTGTCGCTAAGCGACGGCGCCGCAATGTTACGAAGACCGGCGAGATCGGCGAAGGCGTCGAGGCGCGACATGGTCAAGTCCTCTGGAAGGTCATGGGAAGTGGGCGTCGGTTGGTCGAGGAACTGATGGTCGATCAGCTCGACTCGAGCCAGTGCGACGGCGCAGCACTTGAACTCCGGCTGCAGGGAAATCGGGTCGACAGCATCGTTGGTCACCGCGTTGATCGCCAAGTGTTCGCCAAACACATCGTTCCAGTGGAAGGGCGCAAAGCAGTTGCCGGGACGCACGCGGTCAGTGATCACCGCCGGCAGCACGGCACGCCCACGCAGGGAGCGCACCTCCACTGGGTCCTTGGCCTTGAGGCCCAGGCGCGTGGCATCGTCGGGGTGGATTTCCACGAAGGGACCGGGGTTGAGTTTGTTCAGGGTGGCGACCTTGCCGGTCTTGGTCAGGGTGTGCCACTGGTGCTGCACGCGGCCAGTGTTGAGCACGAAAGGGAAGCTGTCGTCGGGCATTTCTGCAGGCGGCATATGGGGGCGTGGGAAGAACTGGCCTTTGCCACTGTCGGTGGCAAACGTGAGCGTGCCGGTATTGAAGTAGCGGATCGGGTTGCGGTTAGCCGCATCCGCCGACGCGCAGGGCCATTGCAGCGGTTGCTCACGCAGACGCCCATAGCTGGCGCCGCGAATGTCGTAGCCGGTCTTGGGGTTCCAGGCTTGCTTGATTTCTTCGAACACCTCGCTGGCGCTGGCGTAGGTGAAGGCCTCGGCAAAGCCCATTTCACAGGCGACCCTGGCGATGATTTGCCAATCGGGCAAGGTCTCGCCAGGCGCGTCGACGGCTTTTTGCATCAGCGTCAGGTTGCGCTCGGAGTTGATCATCACCCCCTCGGCCTCGGCCCACAGCGCGCCGGGCAGCAGGATGTCGGCGTAGCGGTTGGTCTCGGTGTCGAGGTAGGCATCCTGGGTGATCACCAGTTCGGCGGCGCGCAAGCCGTCGATCACGGTCTTGCGATTCGGCACGCTGGCCACCGGGTTGGTGCAGATGATCCAGCAGGCCTTGATCTGCCCGGCCACCATCTGTTCGAACATCGCCACGGTGCCGCTGCCGGCCTGGCGCGGCAGGCGGTCGCTGGGGATCTGCCACAAGTGTTCGATGAATGCACGGTCAGCCTCTACCAGCACCGAGCGCTGCCCTGGCAGGCCCGGGCCCATGTAGCCCATCTCGCGACCCCCCATTGCATTGGGTTGGCCGGTGAGGGAAAACGGCCCGCTGCCGGGGCGGCAAATGGCGCCGGTGGCCAGGTGCAGGTTGCACAGGGCGTTGGTGTTCCAGGTACCGTGGGTGCTCTGGTTGAGGCCCATGGTCCAGCAACTCATCCACTCGGCGGCCTGGCCGATCCAATCGGCGGCTTGGCGGATATCCGCTTCGGCCAGCCCGGTGATGGCGGCGACGGTGTGCGGCGGGTAGTCGTCGAGGAAGTCGGGCATGGCCTCCCAACCCTCGGTAAAGGCCGCTATAAAGGCCGGGTCGGTATGGCCGTTTTTTATCAGCAGGTGTAGCAGGCCGTTGAGCAACGCCAGGTCGGTGCCCGGTTTGATCGGCAGGTACAAACCGGCTTTGTCCGCGGTGGCGCTGCGACGGGGGTCGACCACGATCAGCTTCGCCCCGGCCTTCACCCGGTCCATCATGCGCAGGAACAAAATCGGGTGACAGTCGGCCATATTGGCGCCGATCACGAAGAACAGGTCGGCGCGGTCGAAATCTTCATAGGAACCGGGCGGCCCGTCGGAGCCCAGCGAGAGCTTGTAGCCGCTGCCTGCGCTGGCCATGCACAGGCGTGAGTTGGATTCGATGTTGTGGGTGCCGACAAACCCCTTGGCTAACTTGTTGACTAGGTATTGGGCTTCCAGCGACATCTGCCCGGACACGTAGAACGCCAGCGCATCAGGGCCATCGCGGTCGAGGATATGGCGCAAGCGGCCAGCGGTTTCGCCGATGGCGGTGTCCATCGCGATGCGCACCGGGTCGTGATCGCGCTGCTCGCGCAGGTAGGCGTTCTCCATGCGCCCGGACTCGGCGATGGCCTGGCCGCAGGTGGTGCCCTTGGTGCAGAGGCGGCCGAAGTTGGTGGGATGGGCTTTGTCGCCGATCACCTTGAGCACTTTATTGTTTTGCACGTGCATCACGATGCCGCAGCCGACGCCACAATAAGGACACACGCTGCGTACGCTTTGGTTTGCCATCCGTAACCCTCGAAACTTTTTTACCCGCCAACAAAAAAGCGCCTTGCAACCCACCGTTTGGAAACGGGGGTTGCACGGCGCCTTTGTCGTGAATGGGCAATCAGCGTTGACTGCTTTATGAAGGTGTACCTAGCAAGTCACGCGCCAGCTTTTATAGGCAATGGCATAAGAGGTGTTTTGTGGTGCGCCGGGCTGTTGTGGTGAGCGGGCTTGCCCCGCGCTGGGCTGCGCAGCAGCCCCCAGTCCAGGCAGCTCGGTTCCGGTTGGCAATGATAGGGCGGCTTCGCCACCCAGCGCGGGGCAAGCCCGCTCACCATGCAGGTCGTTGTCAGACTGGGAATTGATGATGCAGGTGCGCCTTTTTGATGCAAGGCGCACCAGTTGGAGGCGAGGTTAGAGGCGTTATGCGTAGTCAATGGTCTGCCGCCGCCATGAATACGAGGTCGCGGCCAATTGGCACGCCGCCTGCAAGCTCCCCCGCAACCCCACTCGGTCAACGACGATCGACAAGCCATTCAAGGCTCTGGGCATAAAGCGATGGATCCGGCGAAGTCGTCCGAACCGATCCCGCATAAGAACAGGCAAAGACGCCTGGAACCGTAAGGTTTCAGGCGTTTTTTTTTGCTTTTTAAACCGTGATGAATGTTGTCAGGTGCTGATATGAACAAACCGATGAAAACCCTGATCGTCGTTGGCAATGGCATGGTCGGTCACCATTGTGTGGAGCAACTGATCGAGCGCGGCGCGCTGGAGCACTTTCACCTGCATGTGTTCAGCGAGGAGCCGATGCGCGCCTATGACCGTGTGCACTTGTCTGAGTATTTCACCGGTCGCGATGCCGAGTCGTTGGCGCTGTCCGAGGCGTCGTTGTACCAGACGCCGGGCGTGACCTTGCACCTGGGCGTGCCGGTGCTGGAAATCGACCGCGCCCGTCGTGAGGTGATCACCGCTCACGGCTGCGTGGCGTACGACACCTTGGTCCTGGCCACCGGCTCTTATCCTTTTGTGCCGCCGATTGAAGGCGCCGAAGGCGATTCGCGGTTGGTGTATCGCACCTTGCAAGACCTCGATGCCATTCGTGCAGCGGCAGCCAATGCGCGGCGCGGCGTGGTGGTCGGCGGTGGCCTGCTGGGCCTGGAAGCGGCGAACGCCCTGAAAAGCCTCGGCCTGGAAGCCCATGTGGTGGAATTCGCGCCACGCTTGATGCCGGTGCAACTGGATGATTTCGGCGGCCTGGCGCTCAAGGCCCAGATCGAACGGCTGGGCGTCGGTGTGCACCTGTCCCGCGCCACCCAGTCGATCAGTGGGGGCGAGCAGTACCGCTATCGGATGAATTTTGCCAACGACGAATTCCTTGAAACCGACCTGATCGTGTTCTCCGCCGGCATCCGCGCCCAGGACGCCCTGGCGCGCCAGGCAGGCCTGGAGATCGGCCCGCGCGGCGGCGTGGTGATCAACGATGAATGCTTGAGCTGCGACCCGCACATCTACGCGATTGGCGAGTGTGCATCGTGGAATGGCAGCCTGTTCGGCCTGGTCGCGCCGGGCTACCAGATGGCCCGTGGGGTGGCCGCGTTGTTGTGCGCGCAGACCGCCGAGCCCTTCGTCGGCGCGGACATGTCCACCAAGCTCAAATTGCTCGGTGTGGACGTGGGCTCCATTGGCGACGCCCACGCCCACACGCCAGGTGCGCGCAGCTATCAGTTTATTGACGAGGCCAGCGCCAGCTACCGACGCCTGGTGGTGGATGCGAGCGGCAAGCACGTGATCGGTGCGGTGCTGGTGGGTGACAACAGCTACTACGACACCTTGCTGCAATACATGCAGAACGCGATTGCGCTGCCGGCCGAACCGGCCAGCCTGATCCTGCCGTCGTCTGCCGGCGCGCCGACCCTCGGCCCAGGCGCATTGCCGGAGTCGGCCACCGTGTGCTCGTGCCACAACGTGACCAAAGGCGCGATCTGTTCGGCCATCGACGGCGGTTGCAGCGACCTGGGCTTGCTCAAAGCCCAGACCAAGGCCTGCACCGGTTGCGGCGGTTGCGCGGGGTTGCTCAAGCAAGTGTTCGAGCACGAGCTGATTGCCCGTGGTGTCAGCGTCGACAAGAGCCTGTGCGAACACTTCGCCTACACCCGTCAGGAACTGTATGCCCTGGTGCGGGTGGAAGGGGTGATCACCTTCGAAGAACTGCTGGCCAAGCACGGCCGTGGCCACACCGGATGCGACGTGTGCAAACCGGCGGTGGGCTCGATCCTGGCTTCGTGCTGGAACCAACCGATCATGGACGCCTCGCTGGTGCCATTGCAGGACACCAACGACACGTTCATGGCCAATATGCAGAAGAACGGCACCTACTCGGTGGTGCCACGGATTCCGGGTGGCGAGATCACCGCCGACAAGCTGATCGTGATCGGCGAGGTGGCGAAGAAATACGACCTCTACACCAAGATCACCGGTGGCCAGCGCATCGATCTGTTTGGCGCGCAGTTGCACGAGTTGCCGGATATCTGGGCCGAGCTGATTGCGGCCGGCTTCGAAACCGGGCATGCCTACGGCAAATCCACGCGGACGGTGAAGTCTTGCGTGGGCAGCACCTGGTGCCGCTACGGCGTGCAGGACAGCGTGAAAATGGCGCTGTTGATCGAGGACCGCTACAAGGGCCTGCGTTCGCCGCACAAGCTCAAGTTCGCGGTGTCCGGCTGCACCCGTGAATGCGCCGAAGCCCAGAGCAAAGACGTGGGCGTGATTGCCACCGAGAAGGGCTGGAACCTCTACATCGCGGGCAACGGCGGCATGCGTCCGCGTCATGCCGAACTGTTCGCCACCGACCTCGACGACGCCACGCTGATCCAGTACATCGACCGTTTCCTGATGTTCTACATCCGTACCGCCGACAAACTGCAACGCACCTCGGTGTGGCGCGAAAGCCTGGAAGGCGGCCTGGATTTCCTCAAGGACGTGATCCTGCACGACAGCCTGGGCCTGGGTGCCGAGTTGGAAGCGCAGATGCAGCTGGTGGTGGACCGCTACGAATGTGAATGGGCCAACGCCCTCAAGGACCCGGAAAAACTCAAGCGCTTTCGCACCTTCGTCAACGACAAGCGCCCCGACCCGGACATCCACTTTGTCCAGGAACGCGGCCAGCGCCGGCCGATCATGGCGACTGAACTCAACCTGATACCTGTCATCGAGGAGATTGCCTGATGAGCCAGCCCAACACCCAGCGACACCTGGCCACCTGGAAAGGCGTGTGCAGTGAGCAAGACCTGGTGAGCAACTCCGGCGTAGTGGTGTGGCTGGACGGCGCGCAAGTGGCGCTGTTCTACCTGCCGGGTGCGCAGGAGCAGACACTGTTCGCCATCGACAACCATGACCCGGAGTCGGGAGCGAATGTGATCGGCCGCGGGTTGGTCGCCAGTATCAAGGGCGATTTGGTGGTGGCTGCGCCGATCTACAAGCAGCATTATCGTTTGCAGGATGGCCAGTGCCTGGAGGCGCCACACCAGCGGTTGCGGGTGTGGCCGGTGCGGTTGAATGCTGGAGTGGTGGAAATAGGTCTGGGCTGACACACCTCGGTCTAAATGTGGGAGGGGGCTTGCCCCCAATGACGGAGTGCCAGTGGATGCATCTGTGGCTGACCCAGCACCATCGGGGGCAAGCCCCTCCCACAGTTGAGCCGTTTTACTGCTCTTTGCTGCAATCGCGCGGTGTGATGCCTTTTTCCTTGGCGTATTGGGCGGCTGAAGCTTCGATGATCGGCCGCAACAGTGCGCGGTCGGCCTGCACCCAATCGCTGATCAGGTTCCAGCGCTGGCCATCCCATTGCTGGAAGCGCACCGCGCCGCCGCCTTCGTGGTCGGCGCAGGACAGTTTCAGCGGTTGCACCAGGCCTTTGGCGCCTAGGGCTTGCAGACGCGCATCGTCCAGGTTCAGGTGTTCGAAGCCCCAGCGCACTTGTTCGCCGGTCAATGGTTTTTCACCGTATTTTTCCTGCGCGAGGCGCACGGCTTCGACGTTGAGAATACCGTTCACTACACCCAGGTTGTAATACACGGTGCCAAAGCGCTTGGGGTCTGCCAGGTTGCCTTTACCGGCATCCACCACGCTTTGCTTGATGCCTTGCAGCACCGGGAAGTCGGTGCCCGACGGGTGGGTGGTGATCGAGATAAAACCCTTGGCGGCGTTGCCGGCGGGCACCACGTCTTCTTCCGAGTTGCTCCAGATATTGCCGATGATGTGATCCGCCGGGTAACCGACTTTTTGCGCGGATTTGAGCGCCACCGGGTTCATCACGCCCCAGCCGCGCAGGATTACCCAGTCCGGTTTGAGGCGGCGGATGTTCAGCCATTGGGATTGCTGCTCGTTGCCGGGGTGCGGCACTTCAAGCAAGGTCAGCTCGAAGCCGGCGTTTTTTGCCAGGGTCTCCAGTACGCCGTTGGTTTCCTTGCCGTAGGGCGAGCCGTGGTAGAGCACGGCGATTTTCTTGCCCTTGAGTTTGTCGGCGCCGCCTTCGCGCTGGCCAATGTAGTTGATGATCGCCGAGACTTCCGAATAGGGGTTCAGCTGCAACGGGAACACGTAGGGGAACACGCTGCCATCGGTGGAGTCGGTGCGGCCGTGGTTGATGGTGATCAGCGGCAGTTTGTCGGCGGTCGAGCGGTCCAGCGTGGCGTAGGCGATGCCCACCGACAGCGGGTTGGTGGCGGCGGCAGGGGCGCCGTTGAGCCCGCCCTTGAGGCGCTCGTAGCACTCGACGCCTTTTTCCACCACGTACTCGGTCTCGCATTCGCTCCAGGTCAACTTGACCCCATTCACCCCGCCCTTGGCGTTGATGTATTGCAGGTAGTCGATAAACCCGCCGAAGAACCCGGTACCGCCGGCGGCATAAGGCCCTACCCGATAGCTCTGCAACGGGAAGTATTGTTCGTTGGCGGCCTGGGCGGTGCCGGTGAGCGTGGCGGTGATCAAGGCCAGGCCCAGGGCCAGGCGGCGCAGCGGTAAGCGGTGAGTCATGAAGGCAATTCCTTGAGGTTGGTAAGTTCAGTACCGCAGCGGCCAGACCCTGGCCCGTTGACGAAAGCGCTGCCACAGCCGGGCCAGCCCTTCCGGTTCCTTGATCAGGAAGGTGATGATCAGCGCGCCGAACAGCATCTTCTGGAGGTTTTCCAATTGGCCGGCGTCCATCAACCCGGCGGGCAACAAGCCGAAGAGATTGCCCAGCAGGATCGGGAACAACACGATGAACGCCGCACCCAGCACGTTGCCGAGCACACTGCCCAGGCCGCCGATAATGATGATGAACAGCACCTGGAACGAGCGGCTCAGGTCAAAGCCGTGGGGCTCCACCGTGCCCAGGTAGGCGAAGGCCCACAGCGAACCGGCGACGCCCAGGTAGAAGCCGCTGATGGCAAAGGCCAACAGCTTGGCCTTGAGCAGGCGAATGCCGATCACGGCGGCGGCGGTGTCCATGTCGCGCACGGCCATCCAGTTGCGGCCCAGTTCGCTGCGCACCAGGTTGTTGCCGAGCCAGAACAGTGTCACCACCACGCTCAGGGTCAGTAGATAGCGACCACAGGGTGAGCTCAAATCAACCCCAGCGATCAGCAACGGCGGCGACGTGATCACCCCGGACGCGTTGTCGTTGGTAAACCAGCTGAAGCGGGTGAGCACCCACTCCACCACGAACTGCGCAGCCAAAGTTGCCACGAGCAGATAGAAGCCTTTGATCCGCAGGCTCGGCAAACCGAAGAACACCGCCACCAGTGCCGCGATCACGCCGCCCAGGCCAAAACTCACCAGCAGCGGCAGGCCGGGTACGCGCAATTGCAGGTTGTAGGCGGCAAACGCGCCCACCGCCATGAACGCCGCCGAACCCAGGGAGAGTTGCCCGGCGTAGCCGGTCAGCAGGTTCAGGCCGAGGCCGGCCAGGGACAGCACCAGCAGCGGCACCAGAATCGCGCTGAACCAGTAATCGTTGCCCAGCCAGGGCACCGCCACAAAGGCGAAGCCCAGCAGCAGCCACAGCGCGATGCGGTCTTGACGCAGGCGAAAGGTGCGGCGCTCGGCCGCGTAGGCGGTGCTGATCTGACCGACTTCTTGATACAACATGCAGGTATTTCCTCAAAAAACGCTCAAACCCGTTCGATGGCGCGCTCGCCGAACAACCCGGCGGGCCGCACCAGCAGGAACAACAACGCGAGGACGTAGGGCACCCAGTTTTCAATGCCGCTGCCGATGATCGGGCCGAGGTAGATCTCGGCGATTTTCTCGCTCGCGCCGATGATCAGACCGCCGACAATCGCACCGCCGATGGACGAAAACCCGCCGATGATCAGCACCGGCAACGCCTTGAGCACCACCAGCGACAGCGAGAACTGCACCCCCAGTCGCGCGCCCCAGAGCAACCCGGCCACCAGCCCCACAAACCCCGCTACCGCCCACACCAAGGCCCAGATGCGTGGCAGGCGAATGCCTATCGCCATTGACGCCAGCGGGTCATCGGCGACTGCACGCAGCGACAGGCCGATCCGGGTTTTGTTGAACAGCAGCGACAGCGCGAGCACCAGCGCGGCGGCGGTGCCCGCGGCAAACAGGTCGAACTGCGAAAGCAGCATGCCGCGGATTTCCAGCGGCTCGTCGGCAATGCCCAGCTCCAGCCCGTGCACCTGCGCGCCCCAGAGAAACTGCGCAAAGCCTTCGATCATGTAGGACAGCCCGAGGGTGGCCATGAACAGGATGATCGGCGGGCGATTGACCAGGGGCCGCAGCACCACTTTCTCGATCAGCAACGCCAGCACCACCATGCTCGCCAAGGTCAGCAAAAACGCCAGGGCAAACGGAACGCCGCGCTCGAGCAGGCTCACAAAGGTCAACGCGGCAAACAGCACCATGGCGCCCTGGGCAAAGTTGAAGACCCCCGAGGCCTTGTAGATCAGCACAAACCCAATCGCCACCAAGGCGTACATGACGCCTGCCAACAGGCCGCCGATCAGCACTTCGAAGAAAAATTCCATGCTCAAGTCCCCAGGTAGGCGGCGATGACGTGTGGGTTGGCGCGCACCTGTTCGGGCGTGCCGTCGCCGATCTTGCGGCCGTAGTCGAGCACCACCACGTGGTCGCACAGGCCCATGACCACGCCGATGTCGTGTTCGATCAACACCACGGTGGTACCGAACTCGCGGTTGATGTCACGGATGAACTGGCTCATCTGGGCTTTCTCCTGGGCGTTCATGCCGGCCATGGGCTCATCCAGCAGCAACAGGGTTGGCTCGGATGCCAGGGCGCGGGCCAGTTCGACACGCTTTTGCAGGCCGTAGGGCAGGGTGCCCACCAGCATGTGGCGCCAGGGATGGATCTGTAGAAACGCGATGACTTTTTCGGCGTGCAGGCGATGCGCGTCGTCTTCACGCGGGGCGCGGCCCAGGCGCAGCATCTGTTCGATCCAGCTGCTGCGGCGCATGAGGTTGCGCCCGGTGAGTACGTTGTCGAGCACGCTCATGCCCTTGAACAGCGCGATGTTCTGGAAGGTCCGCGCAATCCCGCCCTCGGCGGCCTGGTGCGCGCGCATGCGCCGTCGGGTCTGGCCGGCGTAGTGGATGCTGCCGCTCTGGGGGTGGTACACGCCGTTGATCACATTGAGCAGCGAACTCTTGCCGGCGCCGTTGGGGCCGATCAGGCCGCAGATATCCCCGGCCTTGACGTCGAAGCTGATGGACGTGATGGCCTTGATGCCCTTGAACGACAGGGAAATGTCATCGAGGCGCAGTAATACCGATTCGGTGGGTGCGTGCATGGTTGGGCTCGTCAGATGGCGTGCGGCAGTGGTTGGTCGGCAGGTTCGCGTCGGGTTGAAGGCTCTTGCCAGTGGCCGGGACGGATGCCCAGCACGCCAAAGAACGCTGCACTCTGCGGACTCAACGGCGGCCCTACCAACAAGGGCGCACGCAGGCGGCTCATGCCCAGCACATCGAGCAACGGGCGCCGTACCAGCCAGTAGCCCAGCCAGCGGCGAACGGGCGAAGGGTCTGGCTGCATGGCCCAGCCATATAAACGATGGTTGAGCGTCCCCGGCAACGGCAGGCGTTCACGCACCCACTGTTCCAGGCGCCCATAGGATTCGCGGGTGCCCAGCACCAGCGTCGGGCCCAGTTCGCGGCGGTCGGTGTCACGGGTAGCCAAGGCTTCGGGAAAATTCAGGCGAAAGCCCGCGTGCAGCCAGGGCGCCAGCAGGTAACGCGCCTGTCCGCTGGCCGCGAATACCCGCGCAGCGAGGGCCTCGTCCTGCGTGTCGAGGCGTTCGCGGGCCGCCAGTGTGCGTGCGCCTGCGAGCAGTTGCGCATGGGTCAACTGCACAGGGGTGTCGCCGGGAAACACGAAGGCGAGCGCATTTGATTGGGTGGCGCAGGCAGGTGCAGGACCGTCAGCGCTGAGGTCGGTGTAGGCGATCAAATGCCGATGTGCGTGGTGATTCAAGCCGCGCCCATCCAGGTACACCACCACATCGCGTTCACCGGCTTGTTGAACCGCGTCCAGGTCTTGCGCGAGTACAAATCTGGGTTGCAGCACATTCAGCAACGCACGATTGTCCTGCTCGGGGTCCAGCAAAGTGACGCTGGCCCCCAACCACTGTGCGGCCAGGGCGAGCAGCAAGGCCTCGTGCCGAGCCTGGCTGATGATCAACAGATCGTCATCGCGACCCAAGCCACGCTGGTGCAGGGCTGCGGCGAGACGGCTGATGTCGTCTGCCAGTTCGCCCCAGCTAAGCTCATGCCAGATGCCCAGGCGCTTGTAGCGCAAGGCAATTGCCGAGCGGCGGGTGTGGGCTTGATGCAACAGCGCCTGGGGCAGTGTCTGGGGCATGGGGGCATCCTTCGGAGGTATACGAAGGCAATTGCACGGCTCGTGCCAGGGGTAAAAGTCCTATTGAATCAATAGGTTGCTGGCTGTTTGTGAAGAGGGTTCCTGTGTGGATTCAGCACAAGCTGTGCAAGTGCTGTTGGTGCGGCAACAGTCCTCTTGGGCGCTGGACAGCGGTAAGATGCCGGCTGCCCCTCACGCCAATCAAGGATTCCACATGCCACTGATCACGGAACGCGTAGCACTGGCCCGCACCGGCGCCAACGACAAGGTTATCTGCCGCATGGCCTCCGGCTGGGCGGTGATGGGGGATGTGCAGTTTCTGCCGGGCTACTGCCTGCTGTTGCCCGATCCAGTGGTGGCGAGCTTGAACGACCTGGATACCGAAGCCCGCGCTACCTATCTGTTGGACATGGCGCGCCTCGGCGATGCGGTGTTGCAGGCCACCGACGCCCTGCGCATGAACTACGAGATCCTCGGCAATTCCGAGCCCGAGTTGCATTGCCATATCTTCCCGCGCTACGCCTCGGAGCCCGACGACAAGCGCAAGATGCCCGCGTGGTTTTATGACTGGAAAAACGCGGTGCCTTATGCCGAAGACGTGCATGGGAATTTGCGCAGGGCCATCGCGCAACTACTTCAAAAAGCGAGTACGCCAGATGCGTGAACGAAAGGCATCGCGACTGTTGGTGATCAACCCTTCCCGAAAAGTCCTGCTGTTCAGGTTCGTGCATAACGACGGCGCGCTGGCTGGGAAAAACTATTGGGCTACCCCGGGCGGTGGGGTTGAGGAGGGCGAAACCTTTGAGGCTGCGGCCATCCGCGAATTGCGCGAGGAGACGGGGATTCAGATCCAGACAATGGGCGATTCCGTGGGCGAACTGCGTTTCCCGATGATGGTCCCCAGCGGTGAAACGGTGCTCGCCGTTGAGCAGTACTTTGTGGTTCACGCCCAAAGCGAGGTGCTGTCAAAGGCCGAATGGACTGCGGAAGAAACTCAGGTCATGGCTGACCATCACTGGTGGTCGGCACACCAATTGCGATCGACGCAAGACATCGTATTCCCCGATTCGCTGTTGGACATGCTGGTGCAAGCGGCGGTATTTGACCCGTCTGCCTGAGCACACCCAAACCACGATTTGTGCGCAGACAACCGCTACAGTGGCACGGCGACCAACCCAAAGCAGTGCCGCCCGACACGCGAGCAGCATTGCCGTCCACGCGGGTCAGTCGGTGGCTTCAACCCATTCGCAGTTTATGAGCGGCGTTCCATCCCCCACACGCATGTAATAGGCGTCTGGAACCGCGATCCGTTCATGGGAGGTGCCCACCGGCCCGTCGTGGTAATCGGTGAACAGCTGCCCACCCGTAATCTCCCAGCGTACTGAGTACGCCTGCGTTGACCGATAAAGCCACAGGCGCGGCGCCGCGCGGCAGGACAGGTAGTTGCCGTCCTGAAGCTGAAGCTGCATGCGGTTGCCGTCGCTGGAGACGTTTTTGAACTTGGCTTTGTCGCCGTTGGACGGCGTTGCACTGATGTAGTCCCAAAAGCTCCAACTGGCCTGGTTGCCTACAAAATAGGCAAAACTATCCTGCGTCTTGCCGTTGTCATCGACATATTGAAGCTTGAGGTAGTACCACTTGTTTTTTGGTAAAGCCTGGCTGCCGCTGCGAGGGGCCAACGGAGCGCCCTTGGGTTCGAAGGGTTTGTCGTCCTTGGACGGGCTGATTGAGTCGCTCATGGGTTCATCCTTTAGAAGAGAGAGTCGAAATGCAAACTCGCCCGAGCCAAAGCCATAACGCGGATAGGTAATGCAGGGGAGGAACGCGGGAATACATCAGGTTGCGCCTTGCGCACAACTGCTTGGCACTGTGCTACGACATTGGGACGATCACCCGTTTGCGTTACGGCTTGTCCTTCTCTCATCCATGATTTCAGCAACCGACGGCTCAAGCCATCGAGGCGCTTTGCAAGGTTAGGTCATGACTGTGGATTCGTCGAAAAAAAACTGCGGCGTGGCGCCCGCCAGGCTCAATGACGGGCGCCCTGAAGCGGCTGATCAGCGATTGAAGCGTTCTACCAACGCATATTGTGTGGCCGCCGTATTGGTCAGCTCCTTGCTCAGGTCTGTGGATTGATGGGCTTGCATCGACGTCTGGTCAGCCAGTTCGGCGATGGTGGTGATGTTGCGGCTGATCTCCTCGGCGACCGCGCTTTGTTCCTCGGTGGCGGCGGCGATCTGGGTAGTCATGTCGGTGATATGGGACACCGCTTCGCTGATGCCGACCAATGCCTGGTCCGCTTCGAGCACCCAGGCCACGCCTTCCTGGGCCTGGCGTTGGCCGTTTTCCATGCTTTGCACGGCGTTGTTGGACGAGGCCTGCAGCTGGGTGATCAGGGCATGGATCTGGGTGGTGGACTGTGAGGTGCGTTGCGCCAGTGAACGCACTTCATCGGCCACCACGGCAAAGCCACGGCCTTGTTCGCCAGCACGGGCGGCTTCAATCGCAGCATTGAGCGCCAGCAGGTTGGTCTGGTCGGCGATGCCTTTGATCACGTCCACCACGCTGCCGATTTCGTCACTGTCCTTGGCCAACTGCGCGACGGTGGCGCCGGTCTCGCTGACCACCGTCGACAAGCGCTCGATGGCTTGGCGGGTGTCGCGCGCCACTTCACGGCCACGCCCGGTCAGGACGTTGGCTTGCTGGGTGGCGTCGGCCGTGCGCTGCACATGGCTGGCGACTTCCTGGGTGGTCGCCGCCATCTGGTTGACGGCGGCCGAGACCTGCTCGGTTTCGACGCGCTGGCGGTCCAGGCCTTTGGAACTGGCGGTGGCCAGCTGATCGGATTGCCCGGCCAGCGCGCTGAGTTGTTCGGCGCTGTCCTGCAGGCGGGTAAGGCAGGTCTTCAGGCGGGCATTCTGGCTGAGGAACGCAGTTTCCAAACGGGCCTGGGGGCCACTGGCGTCGCTGTACATCTGGGCGATCAAGGCATCCGAGGTGGAGGGCTCGACACCCGCCAGCAGGCGCAAGGTGCTGCCTTGGCGTACGCGTGAGCAGAGCACGCCCACCGGTACGGCGACGGCGACGGCTACCGCAATGGCGATCGGTGCGCTGAGGAACAGCCCGGCAAGGCTGCCGGCGATACCGGTGGCCATGTACGGTACGGCACTTAGCAAAGCCGGCAGCCAGGTGTCCTGTAGCGGCGCGCCGGACTTGCCTTGGCTGAGACGGCGATACAGGGCCTGGGCGCGGCGGATTTCATCGGCGCTGGGCTTGACCCGCACCGACTCAAAGCCCACGACTTCGCGGCCGTCGAAGATCGGCGTGACGTAGGCGTTGACCCAATAATGGTCGCCGTTTTTCGAGCGGTTCTTGACGATGCCCATCCACGGCAGGCCCTGCTTGAGCGCACGCCACATGTGGGCAAACACGGCCGGCGGCACATCGGGGTGACGCACGATGTTCTGCGGCGCGCCGATCAGATCGGCGCGTTCAAAACCGCTGATCTCGACAAAGGCGTCGTTGCAATAAGTGATGCCACCGTGAATATCCGTGGCGGAGATTAGTTTTTGCGTAGGCGCGAGTGAAATCTCGCGTTGTGTTACGGGCTGGTTGTTGCGCATTCCGACTACTCCCTGGTTGCATACAGTCCATCGGCGCCAACGTGCAGAAGATTAATCCACATTGGCTATTTCGCCAGCCATTGGTCAAAAGCCTGAAATTAATCGACGAAAAACCCCATAATGGCGGCCATTTTTGTTTAGCCCGTTATTCTGGTGTGCCCTCATGGAAATCAAGGTCAACTTTCTCGACAACCTGCGGCTTGAAGCCAAGTTCGATGACTTCACGGTGATTGCCGACCAACCGATTCGCTATAAGGGCGACGGTTCGGCACCGGGGCCATTCGATTATTTCCTGGCATCGTCGGCGTTGTGCGCTGCGTACTTTGTGAAGCTGTACTGCCAGACCCGCAATATCCCCACCGACAATATCCGCCTGTCCCAGAACAACATCGTCGACCCGGAAAACCGCTACAACCAGATCTTCAAGATCCAGGTCGAATTGCCGGCGGATATCTGCGACAAGGACCGCCAGGGCATCCTGCGTTCCATCGACCGTTGCACCGTGAAAAAAGTGGTGCAGGCCGGGCCGGAGTTTGTCATCGAGGAAGTCGAAAATCTCGACGCCGACGCCCAGGCGTTGTTGATGCCCGGTAGTACCTCGCAAGGCGGCACCTACATCGCCGGCAAGGACCTGCCGTTGGAACAGACCATCGCCAATATGTCGGCGATCCTCGCCGGGCTGGGGATGAAGATCGAGATCGCGTCGTGGCGCAATATCGTGCCCAACGTGTGGTCGTTGCATATCCGCGATGCGCATTCGCCCATGTGCTTCACCAACGGCAAGGGCGCGACCAAAGAGGGCGCCCTGGCGTCGGCATTGGGCGAGTTCATCGAGCGGCTCAACTGCAACTTTTTCTACAACGACCAGTTCTGGGGTGAGGAGTTGGCCAACGCGCCGTTCGTGCACTACCCGGACGAGCGCTGGTTCCAGCCTGGCCCCAACGACGAACTGCCGACCGAGATCCTCGACGCCTACTGCCGCAAGGTCTATGACCGCGAAGGCGAGCTGCGTGGTTCGCACCTGTTCGACACCAACTCTGGCAATGAAGAGCGCGGCATTGTTTCGCTGCCGTTCGTGCGCCAGTCCGATGGCGAGGTGGTGTACTTCCCGTCCAACCTGATCGAAAACCTCTACCTGAGCAACGGCATGAGTGCGGGCAACACCCTGGCCGAAGCCCAGGTGCAGTGCCTGTCGGAGATTTTCGAGCGGGCGGTCAAGCGCGAAATCATCGAAGGTGAATTCGCCTTGCCGGACGTACCGGCCGAGGTGCTGGCCAAGTACCCAAGCATTGTGGCGGGCATTGAAGGCCTGGAAGCCCAGGGCTTCCCGGTGCTGGTCAAGGATGCCTCCCTGGGCGGTGAGTTCCCGGTGATGTGCGTGACCCTGATGAACCCGCGCACCGGCGGTGTGTTCGCCTCGTTCGGCGCGCACCCAAGCCTGGAAGTGGCGCTGGAGCGCAGCCTTACCGAACTGCTGCAAGGCCGCAGCTTCGAAGGCTTGAACGACTTGCCGCAACCGACCTTCGAAGGCCAGGCGGTGACGGAGCCGAACAACTTCGTCGAGCACTTCATCGACTCGAGCGGTGTGGTGTCGTGGCGCTTCTTCAGTGCGCAGTCGGACTATGAATTTGTCGAGTGGGACTTCTGCGGCGAGGGCGAAGACTCCAACGCTCAAGAAGCGGCGACCTTGTTCGGCATCTTGGAAGGCATGGGCAAAGAGTCCTACATGGCGGTGTACGAGCACCTCGGCGCCACCGCATGCCGCATCTTGGTTCCGGACTACTCGGAAATCTATCCGGTGGACGACCTGATCTGGGACAACACCAACAAGGCGCTGTTTTTCCGTGAGGACATCCTCAACCTGCACCGCCTGGACGATGACGCGTTGCAGGCGTTGGTCGAGCGCCTGATCGAAAGCGAGCTGGACGACTACACCGATATCACCACCCTGATCGGCATTGAGTTCGACGACAACACGGTGTGGGGCCAACTGACCATCCTGGAGTTGAAGCTGCTGATCTTCCTGGCCTTGCAGCAATACGAAGAGGCCAAGGAGTGCGTGGAGATGTTCCTGCAGTACAACGACAACACCGCCGACCGTGGCCTGTTCTACCAGGCGCTGAACGCGGTGTTGGAGATGGAACTGGACGACGACCTGGTATTGGCGGACTACGAGGCCAACTTGCGCCGCATGTTCGGCAATGAGCGGATGGACGCGGTGATCGGCTCGGTCGATGGCAGCGTGCGTTTCCATGGGTTGACGCCGACCAGCATCAAACTGGAAGGGCTGGACCGGCATCTGCGCTTGATCGAGAGCTACAAGAAGCTGCACAGCGCACGGGCGAACATTAAGTCGAACTGATCGCTTGTAGCGGGGCGCTGGCGTGTTGTGGTGAGCCGGCCTTCTGTGGTGAACGGGCTTGCCCCGCGCTGGGCTGCGAAGCCGCCCCAATAGCAAGCACCGCGTAGCATCAGCAAGAACCCGATCGCCTGGTTTAGGGCGGCTTCGCCACCCAGCGCGGGGCAAGCCCGCTCACCACAGAAGCCTGTTCACCATAAGTCCCCCTGCTCACCACACAAGCCTGTTCACCATAAGTCCCCCTGCTCACCACACAAGCCTGTTCACCATAAGTCCCCCTGCTCACCACACAAGCCTGTTCACCATAAGTCCCCCTGCTCACCACACAAGCCTGTTCACCATAAGTCCCCCCGCTAACCACACAAGCCCGCTCCCCCCCACAAACCCGGTAGCGCAGTTAGAGGTGGGCCAGGGCTTGTGCCAGGTCTGCCCGCAGATCCTCTACATCCTCAACCCCCACCGACAACCGCACCAGCCCGTCGCCAATCCCCAACTGCGCCCGCGTAGCCGCCGGGATGCTGGCATGGGTCATGATCGCCGGGTGTTCGATCAGGCTTTCCACGCCGCCCAGGCTTTCGGCCAGGGCGAAGATCTTCACGTTTTCCAGAAAGCGTGTGGCGCCGGCCAGGTCGCTGTTCAGGTCCACTGAAATCATCCCGCCAAACCCGCGCATCTGTTGGCGGGCCAAGGCGTGCTGTGGGTGGGAGGCGAGGCCGGGGTAGTGCACCCGTGAGACCTGCGGCTGCTGTTCCAGCCAGGTGGCGAGGTCCAGGGCGTTGCTGCAATGACGCTCCATGCGCAGGGCCAACGTCTTCACGCCGCGCAGGGTCAGGAAGGCGTCGAAGGGGCCGGCGATGGCGCCCACGGAGTTTTGTAGAAAGCCCAGGCGTTCAGCCAGTTCGGGGTTGTCGCCGACAACGGCAATGCCGCCGATCACATCGGAGTGGCCATTGAGGTATTTGGTGCTGGAGTGCACCACCACGTCAATGCCCAACTCCAGCGGGCGCTGGATCCATGGGCTGGCGAAGGTGTTGTCGGCCACGCAGATGATCCCGCGATCCCGGCAGATGCGTGCGATGGCGGCCAGGTCAGTCAGGCCCAGCAGCGGGTTGCTTGGGGTTTCGACCCAGACCATGCGCGTGTCGTCTTGCAGCGACGCTTCAAACGCCGGTACATCACTCAAGTCGACAAAGCTGAAGCGGTGCCCGGCGCTGCGTTGGCGCACCTTGTCGAACAACCGGAAGGTGCCGCCATACAGGTCATTGCCGGAGACGATGTGCGCGCCCGCGTCCAACAATTCCAGCACCGTGGAAATCGCCGCCAGCCCGGATGCAAAGGCAAACGCCTGGCTGCCGCCCTCAAGGTCCGCCACGCAACGCTCCAGGGCGAACCGCGTGGGGTTGTGGGAGCGGCCGTAGTCGAAGCCTTTGTGCACGCCGGGGCTGTCTTGCAGGTAGGTGGAGTTGGCGTAGATCGGCGGCATCAGCGCGCCGGTGGTGGGGTCGGGGAATTGCCCGGCGTGGATCACACGGGTGGCAAACGCGCTTTTATCGGGCTGGCTCATGCAAGGGATCTCCGCAGATGGTTGAGCAGGTCGACGCGGGTGATCAGGCCGTAAAAACCGTCTGCGTCGGCAATGATGGCGACCAGACCGCGATCCAGTTCGGCTTGCAGTTCGATCAGGCTGGCGCTGGGGGCCAGGGTTTGCAGGCTGTCGGTCATGGCGCTGGCGACGATCATCGTGAAGTGCGCGGCATCGTGGTGCAGCCCCAGCAGGATGTCGGACTCATCGATCACCCCCACCAGTTCGCGGCCGTTGACCAGCACCGGCAATTGCGACACATCGGCCAGGCGCATGCGCTGGAACGCGGTGAGCAAGGTGTCGTCGGGGCTCACGCTGATCACGCGGCCGTCTTCGAAGCGGCGGGCGATCAGGTCGCGCAGGTCGCCGTAGTGTGTGTAGTGCAGCAGGCCCGCGTCGGTCATCCACTGGTCGTTGTAGACCTTCGACAGGTACCGTGTGCCGGTGTCGCACACAAAGCTGACCACGCGCTTGGGCGTGGTTTGTTCGCGGCAATAGCGCAAGGCTGCGGCGAGCAGCGTGCCGGTGGAAGACCCGCCGAGAATGCCCTCGGCCTTGAGCAGTTGGCGGGCGTGATCAAAGCTGTCTTCGTCGCTGATGGAATAGGCCTGGCGCACGCTCGACAGGTCGGCAATCGACGGGATGAAGTCCTCGCCGATGCCTTCCACGGCCCATGAGCCAGGGGTGATCAACTGGCCGCTGCGGCTGTATTCGGCCATCACCGAGCCCACCGGATCGGCCAGGACCATTTCCAGCTGCGGTTGCACGCGCTTGAAGAAACGGGTCAGGCCGGTGAGCGTGCCTGCCGAGCCGACGCCGACCACAATGGCATCCACGTCATGCTGGGTTTGCGCCCAGACCTCCGGCGCAGTGCTGGTTTCGTGAGCCTGGGGATTGGCCGGGTTGTTGAACTGGTCGGCGAAGAATGAACCGGGAATGTCCTGGGCCAGGCGCGCTGCCATGTCCTGGTAATACTCGGGATGGCCCTTGCCTACATCGGAGCGGGTGATATGCACCTCGGCGCCCATAGCCTTGAGGTGCAGCACCTTTTCGGTGGACATCTTGTCCGGCACCACCAGTACCACGCGGTAACCCTTGGCCCGGCCCACCAGTGCCAGGCCCAGGCCGGTGTTGCCGGCAGTGGCCTCAATGATGGTGCCGCCGGGGCCCAGGCGACCGTCGCGTTCGGCGGCGTCGATCATGGCCAGGCCGACGCGGTCCTTGATGGAACCCCCGGGGTTCTGGGACTCCAACTTGAGCAATAGCGTGCAGGGGCCGGTATCGAAGCGGCTGACGCGAACCAGCGGCGTGTTGCCGATCAGTTCCAGTACCGCGGGTCGTGAAGGCGTAGGCATGTCATCACCTGGGGACGCAGAGGAGACATGAAACACTAGGTCGGTATTGGGTGCGTCGCAACCGAGCGGTCGGCTGCCTGTCTGTTTTTGGCGCATGGGCGACGCTGTGCCTGTGGCGAGGGTGCGCGCCCTGGCCACAGGTGTACGGCTTAGCGCAGTAGCCTGTCGAGTTGGGTCACGGTGGCCTCACTGGCGCGCTGCATGGGGGCGCGCAACTCGCTGCCAATCAAGCCCTGCAACGCGAGCGCGGCTTTCACTGGCGCCGGGTTGGGCTCGATGAACATCGTGTTGATCAACCCCAGTAACTGGAAAAACGTAGTGCGGGCCTCGGCCAACTGGTTGTCGCGTACCTGCTGCCAGAGCGCCACAAACTGCTCGGTGTGTACATGGGCCGAGGCAGCAATTGCGCCTGACGCCCCCAGGCACAAGGCATTGAAGATCTGGATATCCTCGCCACACAACACATCCACCTTGCCGCTGGCCAGCAACGCCAGGGTATTGCCCAGGTTGCCGCCACAGTCCTTGATCGCCACGATGCGCTCATGCTCGACGATGTTGAGTAAGGTGGCCTGCTCGAAGGTCGCGCCGGTGCGGTACGGAATGTCGTACAGAATGATTGGCACGCTGGACGCATCGGCCACTGTGCGGAAGAACGCTTCAAGGCCCGCCTGGGATGGGCGGATGTAACTCGGTGCCGGCACCAGCAAACCCGCCACCGGGCGCTGGAGAACTTCGGCCTGCAATTGCAACAGTTCGCGCTGGTTATTGCCCGCCAGGCCCATCACCACGCGATGGGCGGGCACCCATTGCAATACCGCATCCAGCACGTCCAACTGTTCCTGGCGGCTGAGCGACGCGGCTTCGCCAGTGGTGGTGCAAACCATGATCCCGGCCACCTGCTTTGCCAGCAGGTGGCTGACCAGCCGGTGCAGGCCGATAACGTCGATGGCACCGTCCTGAAACGGTGTCACCACGGGAACCCAGATACCTTGAAACGATGACATGCACTTACTCCTGAAGGTTGACCGATCAAGTCACCGTCAGAGGGGCATGGGCAATTGTGCAGGGGGAGGAGGGAGTCCGCGCTCAATGTCCTGTCAGCTCATCTGACGGGACAGCGCGCCCCGATCACATGAGCGACTGTTTCTTCGATTTGAGGGCGTGCGCAACGCAACCTTGCGCCTTGGCAATCAAGCCAATGACGGAACGGTTAACGAAAGAGGTTGCGGACATTAGCTGACACACCCTGAAGAAGGGCTCCATCTTCAGGGAATATTACGAGGTGTGTCAACTTGCCTGTGGGCTTTTTATTCGAGGGTGTGGAGGCGCGTGCCTGAGTAGAGAATCGCGCCCTTGCCGGTACTCGACTCGTAGAACCTGGCGTAGTCAGTCAGGACGTAAAGGTGGTACACCCACGTGTACTCATCTTTGTCGACGCTGTAGGACACATTGATGGCCACCCGAAAGGGAAACGCCTCGCTTAGTTATAGTCTTTAAGAACGTTGTCTATGAGGGCTGAGTCGTTTTTCTGGACGGCCAGGATATCGTAGTAATAAATGGTACGAGTGGAGCGCCCGATGTTTTGTTGCCATATGTAGGTCATCAATTGGGACACGATACTCAAATCGCTGGTGCGAATAACGACTTCGCCGAAGTTGTCAAATACTGTCCAGTCGCAATAGCCGGCTGCTTCAAGTGTGTTGAGCGTGTGTGCGTAGCCGGTTCTTTGGTACTCGTAATCGTATTGGCATTCGAAAAAAAGCATGGGGTTATGTTTTTTAATCACCGCCATGGACGAGTCCAGGACATCGTAGTCGAATCCATCGACATCGCTTTTCAAAATGCGCACGCTGGATGCTTCGGGGATCAGTTCATCCAGGGGAGACGAGAGGATGCCGCCATCATTGTGTACGACGGCATGTTTGGTGCCATCTTTTCCATCGAGTGATACGTTGGAAATGTTTTTCCCGACCAGCGCTTTTATGGTCTGAACGTTAAGCTGGGGAATGAAGGCTTTTATTCTTGAGACATTCTCTTCCAAGTGCCGATAAAAAGAATCATCGGCTTCAATGCAAATATAATGTGCCGTCGCATTTTTCTCGGCCATGCCTGCCAATGAATCGCCGATATTGGCGCCGATATCTACAATCGTTTCCGAGTCATCGATGTAGCGTGTCAGGTGCGGAAGAAATCGATCATATTTAGCGTGCGTTTTTTGATATTCGGGCAATAAATGGTGCGAAGGGAGTTTGATTGAAAAGTTTCGGTATTTGTAGTTGATAGGAATCTTTGAATGCTTTCGAAGTTTTCTGATTATTCTGTGGGAGATCTTTGAAAGCAGGCTTGAGCTGTTATGAGTGGTTTTTGTTGTGCTAGCGTGCGCTTCACTTTCCATCGATAAGCTCTCCGTCTTGTATCTTCTTTGTATTCTAATGTAGGACGGATCTTACGCGCAGGGCCCTCACGTGGGAAGCGCAGTTAGGCAAGCCTCTCAATGTCGATCTGGAGAGCTCAATGCCATCCCGAGCCAGGTGCGGCACAGGCGCGGTCCAGCGTGTGCACCCCTGCCGAGCCCTTGGGAGCATTGCACTGGTAACTTCACGGTGACGGCAAAATACGCGTTCTGAGGCGACTGCGGGCCACAGAAACAGCGTGGCCCGCAATCGTCGTGCAGCGACCGCTCACTGACGATCCGACCACACCGCGAGCTCATACCCGTCCGGATCTACGAAGTGGAACCTGCGCCCGCCTGGGAATGAAAAGGTCTCGCGGCTTATCAGCGCGCCTGCGGCCTTGAGCCGCTGCTGCACACCTTCCAGATCATCGGCATACAGAATCACCAGCGGGCCACCCGGTCGAACGGGCTCTCCCGTGGTCAACCCACCCGTCAGCCGTCCGTCGCTGAATTCGGTGTAGGCGGGCCCGTAGTCCACGAATGTCCAGCCGAACACTGCGCCGTAGAAGGCCTTGCTGCGGGCGATGTCGCCTACGTTGAATTCGATGTTGTCGATCTGTCGGTCTTGCCCACGAACGCTCATGGTTGCCTCCTTGGCTGATGATTGAAGCGCGAGTGTAACGGTTCTCGCGCCGGACTGAGTTACCATGCCGCCGCGAAATTCCCGCCGACCCCTCTGGCCACCTATGTCCACCAACGCGCTGTACACCGACCTGTCCATCTATTACGACCTGATGTGTGCCGACATCGACTACCGCGCGCAGAGCCACAGCGTTCGTCGCTTGCACCAATTGTTCGGCAATGACGGGCGCCGGCACCTGGACCTGGCCTGTGGCACCGGGCCCCACGTGCGTCACTTCCTCGATTTCGGCTACCGCAGTTGTGGGCTGGACATCAGCCAGTCGATGCTGGACCTCGCGCAACTGCGCTGCCCAGAGGCACGGTTCAGCCGCCAGGACATGGCGGGTTTCCAGGTCGACGAACCCCAGGACCTGATCACCTGCTTTCTCTACTCCACTCATTACAACGCCGGGCTCGCACAACTGAGTGCATGCCTGACGAGCGTGCACGGCGCACTCGCGGAAAATGGCGTGTTCTGTTTCAACGCGGTGGACAAGCTGCACATCGACAACCGTCTGCTGGTGCGTCATAGCGTTGAGTGGGAAGGCAGCCACTTCACTTTCGGATCCGGCTGGCACTACAGCGGGGAGGGCGAGCAGCAGGCGTTGCGCCTGAGTATCGAGAAGACCACGGCGGGCGTGACGCAGGCTTGGCAGGACGAGCACGCGATGGTCGCGCTAAGTTTCGTCGAGCTGCAGCAACTGTTGCAGGCGCATTTTGAAGTGCAGGTTTTTGAACATGACTATGAGCGGATTACGCCTTGGGGTGGTACGACCGGGAACGCGTTGTTTGTGTGTGTGAAGCGCTGAGGACGCGGCTGTGCTCGGTTGTTATGGCTTACCCGCCGCCGTCGCGGGCAAGCCTATACCGTTTTTTAAGCCTGACGCGAAAGCACCGCCGCTGCGCTTTTTTCTTCTGAACCCACATCATGCAGCGAGATCCTCGACGTCTCCGGCAACGCCAGCCCGCCTGCCAGTGCCAACAAGGCCACGGCAATCAGGTAAAACGCCGGTGACAGGTTGCTGCCAGTGGTGCTGATCAACCAGGTCGCCATCAGCGGCGCGGTGCCGCCGAAGATCGTATAGGCCATGTTGTAGGTGATCGCCGAGGCGGTGTACCGCGTGCGCGTCGGGAAGGTCTCCGATAGCAACGCTGCCGTGACCACCCCGCACAACACCGCCCCCACCGCGAGCAACATCACCCCCACGATCGACGCCGCGAACGAGCCGGAACTGGCCATCAGGAACGACGGATACACCACCACCATCAGCAGCACACACGCCGTCATCACCGTGACCCGACGCCCCACCCGGTCCGAATACAGCCCCGCCAGCGGGCAGATCGCCGCAGCGAAAATCAACGCAATCAGCGACACCAGCAACGCCACCGCCCGACTCAGCCCGCCCGCCACTTGCAGGTACGTCGCAAAGTAGGTGGTGAACATATAAAACGACAGCGCGGTCAGCGACACAAAGGCGCCCAGGCAGCAGATCGCCGCACCATGGTTGCGCAGGGTTTCCTTGAGCGGAGAGTGGGCGACCGCGTGTTCCTGCTTCACGGCCTGGAAGGCCGGCGTCTCATCCAGCTTCCAACGCAGGTAAAGCCCGACCAGCCCCAGCGGCGCGGCGATCAGGAACGGCAGGCGCCAGCCCCAGTTGCCCATTGCCTCGGCGGACAGCGACGCTTCGAGGGCGTACGCCACCACCGCAGCAGCGGCGAATGCGGAGAACGTCGACACTGGTACGAAACTGCCGTACCAGGCGCGTTTGTCACTGGGGGCGTGTTCCATCAAGTAGGCGCAGGCCCCGGCGTATTCACCGCCGGCGGAGAAGCCCTGGGCGCAGCGGATCAGCGACAACAGAATCGGCGCCGCGACGCCGATGGCCGCGTACGTGGGCAGCAGGCCGATCAAGGTGGTGGCGCCGGCCATCAGCAAAATCGTCATCGCCAGCGTGCGTTTGCGCCCGATGCGGTCGCCGAGCATGCCAAAGAAAATCCCGCCCAACGGCCGGAAAGCGAAGGCCACGGCAAACACGGCGAAGGTCTTGAGCAGCGCCGCGCTGGCGTCGCCGCTGGGGAAAAATTGCTGGGCGATGGTGGTGGCGAGGAAGCCGTAGACAGCGAAGTCAAACCACTCGACGAAGTTACCGATGCCGGCGGCGATGATGACCTTTCTCAGGGTTTGGGGGCTGACCTGTTCGGTGGATGAGTTCGTCATGGGGGAAGGCCTCGGGATGCGCAGGGGGATGCCTGATTATCCGAGGCGGTGGGCGGGCGGCGGGGTTCAAAAGAGTCCTCCGCGTAGTCAGCAGCGACTTCAGCGCGCTTGCCCGGCCTTGACTGGCGGCGCAGCGGCCTTGCGGTACGTCAGCAGCACAATACCTGCGACGACGATCACGCCGCCCGCTACCTGGCCGACGCTGAGCATTTGATCGAGCACGAGCCAGCCCATCAGCAACGTCGCCAGCGGCTCAATGTTCATGACCGGCGCATTGCGCGGCATATCCAGGCGCGGCACCGACATGAACAGCACGATAAAACCGGTGCCATAGAGCACCACCAGCGTCGCCAGTGCCAGCCAACCCGTCAGGCTGGCTGGCGGGTTCAGGCCGTCGGCAAGGGCGCCACTCCAGCCCGCAAGGTTGACGCTGCTGAACACGATGAAGATCGTCAACAGGCTGCGCACCGAACCGCGTACCTGGGACAACTTGTGATCGGTGATCCACAGCGCGCAGGCGAACACCAAGGCGGCGCACAGGGCGAGGGTCACGCCGAGCAGCCATTGCGGGCCGATGTCGGCGTCGGCTGAGAGCCGGCCAGGGACGTCCAGCACAAACACCAGGCCCACCAGAATCAAGCCCATCAACAGCGCGGTGCGAACCGTCGGGCGCGGGCCGCCGAATGCCCAGGTCAGCAGTGCCAGCAAAATCGGGAACACGTTGGCCACCAGCAACGCCAGCGCGACCGGTACGCGGGCCACGGCGGAGTAAAGGCACAGGCTTTGGGCGGTGATGAGCAGCCCCAACAGCAACTGCCAGCGCCATGCCCCCGACGGCAGGCGCAGGCTTTGGCGTTGCCAGAGCACCAGCGCGCCCAGCACCAACAAGGTGCCGCCGGAGCGCAGCAAAATGGCCAGGAGCACACCCGCGCCATCGTCGAAGGCTACGCGCGCGGCGATGTGGTTGCCGGCGAAGGCACAACCCATGCAGAGCAGGATCATTACGGCGATGTGGCGCGGGAAAAGGGTGGGAGCAGGGGCTGTCATGGTAAGGGCTCGTGCAGTGGCGGCCATCGTCGGGGATGGTCATTTATTTTTAGGTTGTCGTACAACTTCATGACGGGTTTGTAGCGTGTTTAACGGGAATGGGCAAGGGCGGTTTTCTGCGGGATGGCGGCGGGCTTTGTTTTTATGGAATTAATAAGGTGTTTTAGGTGGTTTCATTGAAGAAGAGATAGACAGGGTCAAGCAGTAGAGATCGTATGACTTCAAGGGCCGATTGAGTCATTCGCCATGCGCGACCTTGGGGCCTGTTTAACCTTCTAGGGTTCTGGCAAGCGGTCGCGCAGTGCATAGGTGCAATGTCTAACTAGAGCGTCGGTATTCGGTCCAACGCACAATTGCGCTCCATTTTCGGCTCTCGGGCCATGGGGACGCGCGCGCCTGAATCCACATTGAATATGTCAATGTGACAACCGCTCAGCGCGCCTGGGCTGTCGACAATTCCACCCTTGATCACGTAGCGGGCGCCCGGCGCAAATTCGCTGACAAAACCTACGCTGCACGAGCGATTGGCATTGGCCAAGCCGCGCATCACCAAGTGCAGCGGCCTGCCGGCTTCAATCGGAAAGAAACCCTCCGGCGTCGATACATTCTTAGAAACGGAAACCAACTGCCCTCCCGGCGCAGTCACTACGGTTCTGCCGTATTTGCATCCCACTTGAGGCGCTTCGACCAGGGACACGCTGTTTCGATAATTCTCCAACGACACCAATTCGCTCCGGATAAGCGCCTGAGGCGCCCCCGCAGGCACAAGGTATTTTGGCGCTGGGGCGCAGCCTGTAAGCAGCAGAAGTGAACACAGGTAAAGAGGCTTCATAATTTCCTTATTGATGTCGGTAAACCGCAGTGGTTTCTATCTACCAAGTTTTTCGCAGGGGCACCACGCAAGCAGCGTCAAACCTGCGCAGCGATACTGGCTTTGCTTTGGAACATGGCGGTGTCGGCTTTGAAAATCAGATCGTCCAGAACTTCGCCATCTTCCGGATACCAGGCAACCCCTAGGCTGGCGCTGACCTTGATCTGGCTGTTTTTCCATGGAATGGGCAGGTCGACGGCCTTGCAGATGTCATGGGTGATGCGCTGGATGTCACCTCTGTGATGCGCGCCGTCGAGCAGCACTACGAATTCGTCACCGCCCATGCGCGCGGCTATTTCGAACTCGCGAATATTGGATTTGATGGCCGTGGCTACATGGATCAGGATGGCATCGCCTGCCTGGTGGCCAAAACGATCATTGATCTGCTTGAAGTGATTCAGGTCGATATAGCACAGGGCCAGATGTTCTCCACGGCTCTTTGCGGCCAGCAGCTTCTGACTAGCAAAGGGAATAAAACTATTGCGATTGGGTAAGCCAGTCAGGCTGTCATAGAAAGCCAGCTTGTGTACTTCCTCTTCGGCGAGTTTGCGCAACTTGATCTCGTTGCGCAGATGGCGCTGGGCATTCAACAGAACCAGCGCGAACATCAGGACAAGCACACAGCCGATACTGATCAGCACAATGGTCTTGCGCAGCCGCTCGACGAGCTGTGGCGGGTTGGGATCGTAAATGAAGTTTTCCAGACCGGCGATATTGTCGACCATACCCAGTTCGAGGAAGGTTTCCGCCATACGTTGCCAGCGCCCTGGGTTCATATGACCGATCTCGATCAGGTCAGATACCACCAGCGGACGCATGGCCTGAGCTTCGAATTGCAAGTGCGCGCGACTTTTCTCCACCGAATACTGATTGAGTAGCAGGTCTATGATTTGCTCGGGGTTATCCATCGCGTAGCGCCAGCCGCGCAGGGTAGCGCGGCGGAAGGCCTCGACCCGCTGTGGATGTTCGTCAATCTCGGCCTGGCTGGTGAACAGGATGTCGCTGTAGAAGTCGATCCCGTAGGTGGCGGGTGAGATGATGTTGTATTCCACGCCCCGCTCTTGCAGGTAGAAGGGCTCGTTGGTCAGGTACGAGTTGAACGCCGTCACTTTACCGCTGGCTAGATCGCCAATTTGATAACTGCTGGGCAGCAGTTGTAGTTTTTCGAGGGGTATACCCTCGCTACGGAACATCGCCAGAAAATCGGCATCGGTCTGTGCATCCATCAGCATCAACGGCTTGTTGATCAGGTCGTGCACAGTGCGAACACCTTGGTCTGTGCGAGCCACGAGCACGGAAGGGGAATGCTGAAAAATCACCGCCAGTGCTACCAAGGGCTTTCCGTGCAGGCGTGCGTAGAGCAACTCACTATTGGCTTCGCCGTATTGGGCACGCCCAGAGAGCACTTCTTCGACCGGTGTGACATTGGGGCCACCTTCGTGCAAGCGCACGTCCAGTCCTTCTTCGCGGTAATAGCCCTTTGCGATGGCGGCATAGTAGCCCGCGAACTGGAACTGATGTTTCCAGCGTAGCTGGACATCAATCACCTCTTCGGCGCCATTCTGTTGAGGGCCAGGGCCAGGGCCAGCCCACGCAGCCTGATCCCAGAGCAGCACAAAACACAGCAGTTGAAGCAGCCGAACCAGGAGAAGTCTCTTCGGCGGGCCTGGCGTGTTAGAACAGCAACAGAGGCTGGGCATGGTGATAGTCCGTGAATCGCGCTTATCGTTGAGCATGCAACGCGTGGTGCGTGATTGTGACATCACTCATGCGGGCCCAGCAATCGCGCGCCACGATAACCAAAGCGGCCGTGATCCTCGCTTGCGGCGTGGTTGGCGTTTGCTTCCCTACGGCCTTCAACACAATATCGAGCCCGGCGATTAAGCGGGGCTCGATCCCCTCCGATCACGGATGAAACCGCCTCCCCAGCGCATCCAGCCTCACCGCAATCGGCGGCAGTTGCTCGCTGCTTCTGGCCAGCAGTTCCACATCGTCGACCGTGCTTTGGGCGATGCCCTGCACCGACTGCAACCGCCCGACAATCTCCAGGTTCGCCGCTGTCTGTTCCCGCGTGGTGGTGACAATGCGCCCATTGAGTGCATCGATTTGCGTAATGTCATTGCCCACCGCCCTGAGCATTTCCACTGCGACCTGGCTGTCTTCGACACAGCGTTCCACGCCTTGGCGGCTGTCGTGCATGGCGGCTACCGCCTCGCGGCTTCCTTGTTGCAAGCCTTCAATGATGGTTCTGATTTCCTGGGTGGATACCGCGGTGCGTTGCGCCAGGCTGCGTACTTCATCGGCGACCACCGCAAACCCACGACCTTGTTCGCCGGCGCGGGCGGCCTCGATGGCGGCGTTGAGGGCGAGGAGGTTGGTCTGGTTGGCAATGCTGCTGATCACTTCGAGCACCGAGCCGATTTGTTCGGCCTGCACCGCCAGGCCTTGCACGGTCTGGTTGGTGCCTTCCAGGCGGGTGGCCAACTGGGTGATTTCGTGTTGGGCACGGCCGACGCTTTCCTGGCCGCGCAGGATTTGCTGGCTGGCAACACCGGCGTGTTCCACCGCGTGTTCGACGTGCACCGCAATGTTGCCCATGGCGTGTTCCATGCGTTGCATGGAGCCGGTCATTTCGCTGATTTCTGCCAACTGGTGCCGCGCACCTTTTTCCAGGGTGCCGCTGGCATGGGCCAGTTCCTGGCCGAGTTGGCCGAGGCCGTGGGAGTCGCGGGCCACTCCGTCGATCAGGTGCGTAATCTGTTGCAGGAAGTGGTCGAAGCGCTTGGCGAGAGAGACCCGAGCCTTGCCTTCGCCCTTGACCGTTTCCACGGTGAACTGGGAGGTCACGGCGAGCATCTTCTCAAGCATGTCCTGGCTTTCGACCGCTTCGGCCTGGCTGTGTACGGCGAGGTAGAGCAGCGCTACGGTTTCCATCACCACGTAGAAGGCATGCACGAACACCATGCTCCAGCCGCCGTGGTGTTCCATCACGAACACCGGGAAGCCTTGATGCTGCAAGGCATGGAAGACCAGGTGGTGCACGGCGATGGTGAGAGCGGCCACCAGGATCGGCAGCCAGTCGCGGTAGAACGTCAGTACCGCGAGCAGGGCGAAAATCCCGAAGTGGGATTCGATCACGCCCTGGGCCTGGTTGATATGCAACGCGGCCATCACCATCAGGCCGGCGCCGAGCGCGCAACGCATCACGCGGGTGCCGCCGAGGGCGCGGTAGAGCGCGGTGAGCACCAGACTGGTGCCGCCACCGATCACAACGGCTTGGATCAGCGTGTCATGCCAGAAGGCCAGGCCCAGTGAGAACAGGGTCATCAACCAGATCAAGGCCAGCATGATGCGGTCGGCCTTGCGGTAGTGCTCCAGGAAACGCGCGCGTACAGGCATTCACTCTTACTCCATGTGGTCTAGCCAGGAACAAAGCATGCGGCGTGCCATGACGGCGCGCGGGTACAGAGCTAAGCAGGTATCAGGATTTTTCAGGATCAGGATGCCAAAAGGCTTATCGGCATTTGTGGTGGGGACTTTAAACGCCATTGCATTCAGCCAGGCGAGCGAGCTTGCCACAATGCGAGCAAAGGCTGCCCGAGCGGGCAGCCTTGATGACGATCAGAAGCTGTACTTGGCCGTCAGCATCATGTTGCGTGGGGCGCCGTACGAGTCGCCGCCGTAGCTCACGGAGTTGGCAATCGACGAGTAGTAGCTGCGATCAAAGATGTTGTTGGCGTTGAGCTGCAGGTCCAGGTACTCGTTGACCTTGTAGCCGGCCATCAGGTCGGTGACGGCATACGCGCCTTGCTGAAGACGGTAGGTGCTGCCATCTGCCAGGGCGATGTCGTTGTACATGCGGCTCTGCCAGGAGATGTTGCCGCCCACGCGGAATTTTTCCAGCGAACCTTGGAGGTTGTAGCGAGTGGTCAGCTTGAACAGGTGCTCCGGGGTGTCGGTGTCGTACTGCTTGTTGACCTTCTGCGGGCTGGCTTCGTCCTTGATGGTATGGGTGCGCGCGTAGGTGTAACCACCGCCGACCTGCCAGTTTTCAGTAAGGGCGCCTTGCAGTTCGAAGTCGATACCCTGGCTGCGAATCTCGCCGGAGGCTTCATAGCACTCGGTCTGCGGGCAGTTTTGCACGGTCACTTGCGTGGCGCGGTTTTCTTGGTCGACGCGGAACAACGCCACGCTCGCGTTCAGCGCGCCATCCAGGTATTCGCCTTTGACGCCGACCTCGTAGTTCTTGCCGACGATGGGCTTGACCGGGGTGCCGGACGTGTCCTTGGCGCTCTGCGGCGTGAAGATGTCGCTGTAGCTGACATACACCGAGTGATGGTCGTCCAGCTCGTAGATCAACCCCGCGTAGCGCGTGAGGTTGCGGGTGACCTTGTAGTCGCCGCTATTGCTGCCGTGGGCATCGTAGTCATACCAGTCCAGGCGCCCGCCGAGGATCAACTTCAGCGGGTCGGCCAGGCTCAGGCGCGTGGTCACGTAGACGCCGTCCTGGGTGGTGATTTCGCGGGTGTCGGTGGTGTGCACGAAGTCCGGTTTTCCGGCGTTGATCGGCCATTTGGTGTCGTATGGGCTGTAGTCGTGGCTGGTCATGTCGTAGATGCGGCGGCTGGCGCCGACCACCAGTTCATGGGTGCGCCCGAATGCCTGGAACGGGCCACTGACGAAGGCGTCGACACCGGCCTGGTTTTCGTCGTAGGCGGCCTGGTAGACCGTGCGCCCCAGCGACTTGTCCGCCGCCCAGCGCGATTGATAGGAGCCCGAGAACAAGGCTTTCTGCTCGGCGTAGTTGGCGTTGACCTGCAGTTTCCAGTCGTTGGCCAGGTTCTGGCGCAGTTCGGCGAAGACGGTGTTGATCTCCTGGTCCTTGTTTTCCCAATCGGTGCCGGGGTTGTAGGAGCGCGGCAGGTCCAAGTGATGGCCGTCCTGGCCGATCATCGACGAGCCCCAGAAGTAGTTGGTCTTGTCCTTTTGGTTCGAGTAACCGAGGGTGAGGGTGGTGTCTTCGCTCAGGTCGGCTTCGGTGACGGCGTAGAACAGGCCGTGATATTCCTCGGCATTGTCGATGAAGCTGTTGGCGTCGCGGTAGGAGGTCACCACCCGACCGCGCCAGGTGCCGCTGTCATTGAGCGGGCTGGACGCATCCAGCTCGCCACGGTAGTCGTCCCAGCTGCCGGCGGCGCCGGTGAGGGTGACTTTCTGCTCATCCAATGGCCGCTTGCGGATCAGGTTGATGGCGGCCGACGGGTTGCCCGCGCCCGTCACCAGGCCAGTGGCACCGCGCACCACTTCAACACGGTCGAACATCGCCAGGTTCGGCTGGGCACCGACGGAAACGCCGTTGTAGCCGCTCGGGATGCCGTCATACATCAGGTTATCGATGTCGAAACCACGCGAGGTGTAGGACTGCCGGCCAGGGCCATTGGAGTAGTTCAGGAACAGCCCGGGCGTGGCGTTGACCACGTCGTTGATGCTGGTCATTGCCTGGTCATCCATGCGCTGGCGCGTGATCACGGTGACAGCTTGTGGGGTTTCTCGCAGGGTCAGGGGCAGCTTGGTCGCGGTTTTCATCGCGCCAGTGGTGTAGGACTGCGTGCCTTCAGTGGTCTCGCCCAACTGCTGCTCGCCGGAGACTTGGGTGGCGCCCAGTTCCAGCGTGGTGGCCGGCGCTTGGGCATCGGCGGCGAAGGCCACCTGTGAGGTGGCCAGACAGACCGCCAGCGCGATCAAACTGGGTGTAAAACCTTTACCGCCGGGTTGTTGCACTGACATGAAACGGACTCTCCCCTAAGTACCGTCCTTGGCGAATAATAAAGATGTTGATAATTATTCGCATCAGTGTGCCAGATTGTTTCTGTAGGAAAAAGCCTTTGGGGATAATTAGTTAACGAATTTTTCACATCCTGGGGCAGGGCATTTAGCCATCATCTGCCGTGACTGAACGCCGTTTGACTTTCCTCAATTGCGCTTTGGAATCGCCACCCGACTGGTCGCTTTCACCTCGCGCAACGCCAGGCTCGACTGGATCGACGCGATCCCCAACTGCCGCCTCAGCACGCTTTCCACAAACTCGCTGTAGCTGTCCAGATCCTCCGCTAGCACCTGCAACAGATAATCCGCATCGCCGGTGATCTTGTGACACGACAACACCTCGGGCAGGTCTTTGACCACGGCTTCAAAGGCATCCGGCGCATGGTCGGTGTGGATCGCAAAGCGCACATGCACAAACGCCATGATGTCCAGCCCCAGCAACTTGCGATCCAGATTGGCCTGGTAGTCCTTGATCACGCCTTCTTCCTCCAGGCGCTTGCGGCGGCGCCAGCAGGGCGTGAGGCTCAGGGACAGGCGCTCGCTGAGTTGGGCGTTGGAAATACTCGCGTCTTCCTGCAGCAAGGCGAGGATGGCGAGATCGGTGTCATCGAGAACGACCTGTCTGGTTTTATTTTTCATATTCGCCTCTTTCAGGGGTAAAAACTCCCTATAAAGCTACCAGTGCCAGAAGTAAAAGCAAAGAAAGCCCCGCGCCGCCAGAACAAAATAGACCTGTCTTTTACTGGCGGATATCCCCCTATGCTGACTGTTTTTAGTGATGCTCACCGTTTGCACCACGGCACCGAATTGAAGGATGGCGTGCTCAAGCCGTCGTTCGAACAACCCAGCCGAGCCGACACCGTACGTGACCGGGTCCAGTTCGTGGGACTGGGCGATATCATCGTGCCGCGCAGCTTTGACCGTGCGTGTTACGTCAACGCACACAGCGAGCGCTACGTGGCGTTTCTGGAAAGTGCCTGGGCCGAATGGACGGCCATCGGTCGCAGCCATGATGCGTTGCCACTGGTGTGGCCCGTACGCGACCTGGCCAACACGCAGGTGCCGGATTTTATCGACGGCAAGCTGGGCTTCTTTGCCATGGACGCCGGTTCGCCGATCACCGCCACCACTTGGAACGCGGTCAAGACCAGCGCGGACATCGCGCTCACCGGCCTGGCGCTGATCGACGAAGGCCACTACAGCGCCTTCGCCCTGTGCCGTCCACCCGGCCACCACGCTGCCCGTGAGTACATGGGCGGGTATTGCTACCTCAACAACGCCGCGATTGCCGCGCAACAGGCCATCACCCAGGGCGCCAAGCGCGTCGCGGTACTGGATGTGGATTTCCATCACGGCAACGGCACGCAGAATATTTTCTACGACCGCGCGGATGTGCTGTTCATCTCGCTGCATGGCGAGCCCGCAGTGTCCTACCCGTACTTTTCCGGCGCTGGCAGCGAGCGTGGCGTCGGTGCCGGGGAGGGCTTCAACCTGAATTATCCGTTGCCGAAAAACACCGCCTGGGATCGCTACAAAACCGCGCTGATCGACGCGTGCCAGCGGCTGAAACACTTCGCCCCTGACGTGCTGGTGATTTCCCTTGGCGTCGACACCTTCAAGGACGACCCCATTAGCCACTTTCTGCTCGACAGCGACGACTTCCTCGGCATGGGCGAGATCATCGCCAGCGTGGGCGTGCCGACGCTGTTCGTGATGGAGGGTGGCTACATGGTCGATGAGATCGGCATCAATGCCGTCAACGTGTTGCACGGTTTCGAAAGCAAAACCGCCTGATAACGCCGACCGCTGTACTTTTTTTCTGCCAAAACTCAAAAACATAACAAGAGGTTTTGTGATGAAAACAACCACGTCCAGGCTTTATGAAAAGCCTGCGTTGCAACGCACCCTGAGCAACCGCCATATCCAGTTGATGGCCATGGGCGGCGCAATCGGCACCGGTCTGTTCATGGGCTCCGGCAAGATCATCGCGCTGTCGGGCACCTCGATCATCCTGATCTACATGATCATCGGGCTGTTTGTGTATTTCGTGATGCGCGCCATGGGTGAGCTGCTGCTGTCCAATCTCAACTTCAAGAGCTTTGCCGACTTTGCCGGCGCGTACCTGGGGCCGCGTGCGGCGTTTTTTCTTGGTTGGTCGTATTGGCTGAGCTGGAGCGTGGCGGTGGTGGGGGATGCCGTGGTGGTCGGCGGGTTTTTCCAGTATTGGTTTGCCGATGTACCCGCCTGGATGCCGGCCGTGGGCATGTTGTTGACGCTGTTTGCGTTGAATGTGCTGACGGTCAGGCTGTTTGGCGAAGTGGAGTTCTGGTTCGCGATCATCAAGATCATCGCCGTGGTCACGCTGATTGGCGTGAGTGTGGTGCTGATCGCCAGCTCGTTTGTTTCGCCCACCGGGGTCACGGCGTCATTGAGCCACTTGTTGGACAAACAAGCAGCGTTTCCCAACGGCCTGTTCGGTTTTTTTGCCGGGTTCCAGATGGCGATCTTTTCCTTTGCCGGCACCGAGCTGATCGGCACGGCAGCCGCCGAAACCCGCGCGCCGGAGAAGACTTTGCCCAAGGCGATCAACTCGATCCCGCTGCGGATTATCCTGTTCTACGTGCTGGCATTGACGTGCATTATCGCGGTGACCTCATGGCAGCAGGTGTCGCCGAGCAAAAGCCCGTTCGTTGAATTGTTCCTGGTGGCGGGGTTTCCGGCAGCGGCGGGGATCGTCAATTTCGTGGTGCTCACCTCGGCGGCATCCTCGGCCAACAGTGGGGTGTTTTCCGCCAGCCGCATGTTGTTCGGCTTGGCTGATCTGGGCGACGCGCCGGGTATCTTCCGGCGGCTGTCGAGCAGCAGCGTGCCGTTTATCAGCCTGGCGTTTACCACGCTGCTGATGCTGTTGGGCCTGGTGTTGCTGTTTGTGGTGCCGGAGGTGATGACCGCTTTCACCATCGTGTCGACGGTGTCGGCGATCCTGGTGATTTTCACCTGGTCGACCATCCTCGCGTCCTACATCGCCTACCGTAAGAAACGCCCGGACCTGCACGCGACCTCCCTCTACAAAATGCCTGGCGGGGTGCCGATGGCGTGGTTTTCCCTGGCGTTCCTCGTCTTTGTGCTCTGCCTGTTGGCGTTACGGCCGGACACACGCCTGGCGCTGTGCGTGATGCCGGCCTGGTTTGTCTGGCTGGCGATTGCCTACCAGATCAGAACTCAATTCTCAGGCCAGCCGTCACTTGGCGACCGTTGAAGGTGTTGCTGTCCAGGTTGCGGTTGTAGCCCGCTTCACCGTACAGGCTGATGCCCGTGGCCACCTGCAGCGTGGCCCCGACGTTCATGTCCAGGGTGGTGGACTTCTGCTCGGTGTCGATGTGAGTGACGTCGGCAAACGTGACGGTGTTCTGCCCGGCGCTGTTGTGCCAGACATTGGCCCGCACATAGGGTTGCAGCGGCATGCCACGCACCTGATAGTTGCCGCGCAGGCGGATTCCCAGGCGCGTGGTGAGGCTGGTATCGGCGTCATAGGACACATCTGAAACACCGTCGTTCTGGCTGTCCAGCCGGGTCTTGCTGACGATCACTTGTGCCTGGGGCTCTGCGACCCAATGGCTGCTCACCGGAATTGGCCAGCCGACTTCGGCGGACGCGGTAACGTTATGCCCGTGGGTGTCCATCTTCACGCCACGGTCCGATTCGTTGTTGCCGTTGAAGCGCGTGCCCATCAACACCAGGTCAAGGTAGGCCTGGTTGGCGCCGATCAGCGTCCAGTAAACCCCCAGGCTGTCTCCACGCAAGGTGGTCTTGCCAGCATCCTTGCCTTGCCTGCCGCCGTTGAAGCCCTTGACCGTGCCTTTGAGGCGGCTATGGCCGACAAAGAACCCCATGCGCTGCTGACCATCGCCCATTGCGCTGGCGTACACATCGCTACCGACCTGGAAGCCCGTCACCGAGCTGTCCAGCGTTGGGTTGACCGTTCCCGCGAAACTCTGACGACTGCTGCTGCCATAGACCCGGCCCCAACCCGCCGGCAACGTGCCGGTTTGCTGTTGCTGGCGCTGGTCGCCCATGCGTTGGTGAAAGGTGCCGAGCATACCCAGCACCATCTGCTGCGCGGCTGGGAACAGCGCGGCATAAAGCGGCACTTCCGGGCGATAGATAGGAATCGGGGTGGTTCCGGGGTTGGTCGGCAGCGGTGGTTCACCAGGGACGGGGGTTGGCAGCGGCACGATAATCACCGGGTCCGGCGGCACCACAGGAATGGTCGAGCGCAGGTAGTAGTTTTCTGCGGTACCGGCCGTTACACCGCCCTTGAACAGGTAATAGTCGAACGCCCCGGCAGACACCGGTGCGCCGAGCGAAAACGCGGTGCCACTGCTGGTGGCGCCGTTGAGTGCCTGCACCACTTGGATGCCATCTTGCAGGGTGGCCGCCCCGGCACCGCCGAGGTTGGTCACGCGGATGCTGGTACTGCCTTGCATCGTCCCTTGGCTGACCACCAGTTTGTCGCTGGGCGAACCGTCGCCACCCAATACACTTTGCAGCGCGAGCTGGCCACCAGTGCCGGTGTAGTTACCATTGACCGTGAGGGTGTCAGTGGTGCTGGCGCTGGCGGTGGTCATGTCGATCAGTCCGCTGTTGCTCAAGGTCGCCAGTTGGCCAGTGGTGAACGGGTTGATCACGCCCGTGCTGACCAGCAATGCACTGGCGCCATGCACGTTCAGGGTGCCCGTGCCGGTGCCGGTATCACCGAGGGTGAAGGTACCGCCGAGGGTCAGTTGCGAGTTGTTATCCAGGTTCACGGTTTCCCAGTTGGCATAGCGCTCGGGCGTGCTGACCTTGGTGTTGTCAAAGGTCAAGATGTCGGTCCCCAGGCCGCCGTCCACCAGGGGGGTGGGGGCTACGAGGGCTTCTGTCAGGTTCTTCAGCAGCGCCGTATCGTTATCGCCGCCCATCAATACAAACGAGTGGATCTCGCCGCCTCCATCCCACTCCAATTGGTCCTCGCCAAAGCTGGCGAGAATTTGCCCGTTCACCGTACCGCCGGTGATTTTAATAATGTCGGTACCCCCACTGACGCTGATGTTGCCGCCAATGTAACTGGTGCCTGACACCAGGATCGTATCGTTGCCGAAACCGGCGACGAGGTTGCCGATGATGGTTCCGCCGCGCATATCAAAGACGTTGTTGTCGAGTTTCATGTCGACGCGGCCGATGCTACCGCCGGTCATCAGCGCTTGGTCACCATCCTCAAAGGCCCCCGTGATGGTACCGGCGCTCATCGTAAACACATCGATGCCATCCCCTTGTGCCAGCGACAGGATCGTACCCCCACTGATGGCGGCGCTGTCGGCGCCGGCGCCCTGGTTGATGGCTCGGGCTTGTCCGCCGCTGACTTGCACGATATCGGCACCAGCGCCCTGGATTACCAGTGATTGGACCTGCCCTTGGAACAGCCGGAAAATATTCGCGCCATCCCCCATGCTGACGCCGCCGACACCAATCACGGCATCCGGTGTATTGAGCTCGATCAGGTCGTTTCCGGCGCCATAGGTCACTCCGGTCACGCTGCCGTTGCCGGAGGAGAAAGTCAGGCTGTTGTTGCCCTGCGTGTCCACAAGCGCGCCGGCTGCGCCACTGTTGCAGTTAATCACGTCGTCACCTGGTGTGACGGTCAACGTGCAGGCCTGTGTACTGCCAGGCCAGGCAGCCAACCAGGACGTTGCAGCGATGGCCACGCCCAGGCAAGCCAAGGGGGGAAGTCGTTTGCTCATGATCCATCCTCGCGCAGTGCAACCTATCTCCACGGTGCCGGGTGACAGGCACGGTTAAAGACCATGGCAACAACAAACGCGATACGGACCAGGGACGACGGGCTACCTGAATCTGAAAACACCGGCCAATGCAAAGGGTTGGCATGGCTTTCTCGACTGCACCTGAACCGGTGCAGCACTTTTTGCACCTTAGCCGCACACCCTCGCGGCCGCTACTGTGAGAAATAACAGGTACAGACGTGTGTGCTGTCAGGCGAACACGATTTCGTAAGGGTCGCGTATCCGCTCCAGCAACACCTGGGCCAGTATCGGTGGCAGGCCGATCGCGGGGTCCCCCACCAACTGGCTGGCAAACGCATGGACCGCATGGAGTTTGCGCGCCACGCTCCAGGTGTTCAGGCGCACCTTGCGTGCGCGTTGCCAGGGGATCAGCGCACCTTCGCGTGCGGGCCAGTGCCAGGCCCAGATCGGCAGCTCATACAACTGCGCACCCACCAGGTTGCACGCCTTGGCGCTGGCGCGGCCGACGGCGTCGTGGTCTGGGTTGCCGTCGTTGCGCCAGGTGGTAAACACCACATCGCCTGGTTGCAGGTAACGCGCGATAAAGGGGCTCAGTTGCGGTTCACGGGCCGCCAGGGCGTTGTCGCAAAAACCGCCGCGAATCCACTTCAGGCTGTGCATGGGCAAGCCCAGGCGGCGCAGCGCCTCGGCGCTTTCCTGGGGCCGCACCACACTCAAACGGCTGGCTGGCCACAGATGGGAGCCGGGGTGGCTGGCGCTGCCGTCGGTAATGGAGATGAGTTGCAGGGGGTATTCCAGGGTACTGAGCAGTTGCAGCATACCGCCGCAGGCCAGCACTTCGTCGCCGGGATGGGGCGCGATGACCACCACGCGCGCCCCCGCAGGGACCAGCGAAGTGGCAGAGATAGGTGGGACTTGCACCAGTTGCGGGGCGCTGTTCCAGATTTGCGCGGGGCCGCGACGGCCTTCACTGAGGGAGGCAGGCTTCATTGGCATTACATCCTTGTCGATTGATGCTGGGTCGTGCCTCGTTGACGGGACGACTCTATTTATTCACCACAGACTCCGCAGTGGTGAGTGCGCGGTCATTCAACCCTGAATGACCAGCAAGGCGTCATCAGCATAGACAAGGATTGTCTGCTTTTACATTTTGCAATCTGGATTTTTTCACGACGCGTGCATCAGGCTTTTCAAGTAGTCGCCGAACCCTCCCTGGGCGCGGGACTCCAAGCGGGCACTGGTTATCACTTGCGGGGCGTGGCTCCACGCAATGGACGCGCCGCAGCGTTCCAGGCTGCGCACCAATTGCACGTCCTCATGGCAGGCCAAGGGCTCGAAGCCACCGGCGCGGATGTACGCGCCGGCACTCACGCCCAGGTTGGCGCCGTGGATATGCCGGTGCCCGTCCTGCGCGCGGTAGTCCTGGTGATAGCGGATCTGTGCGGCGGGGTCGAATCCTTCGCTCCAGGCATCTACCGTGACCGTCCCGCACACGGCATCGGCATTCAGCGCCAACTGAGCCACTAACCAGTCGGGCGCGACGCGGCTGTCGGCGTCGGTGCAGGAGATCCAGCGCGCGCCTTGGTTGAGCAGGTACCGCGCGCCCACGCCGCGTACGTGGCCAACATTACGAGCCTGGACTTCCAAGTGTCGCACCGGGTACGCCTGGGCGATGGCCGCACTGCCATCGCTGCAACTGTCGAGCACCACCAGGATCTGGACCGCTTCGCCCAGCAAACCAGGGTGGCCGGCGGCGATGATCGCGGCGTCCAGGCACTCGGCCAACAGCGCTTGTTCGTTGTGTACCGGGATCAGAATGCCGATCATCGCAGGCCCTCGAGGCTGGCGACCGAAGTGCCGTCGCGGCTCCACAGGTCGAGGAGGAAATCGTGTTCGTGGTGGCTGGCGAGCAGGGGCATACCCAGCCGTTGCCCAAGCAAGGCATGCACCTGCTCGGCGGTTTGCGGGCAGCCTTCGATAAGCGGGCGCCAATGGCAGGCCAGCAACTGGCCGTCGGCGGTCAAGGAGGCGAGGGCGCGCTCGATCAAGTGGCCCAGGTCCTCGGCGTCCAGGTAGTAGCACAACTCGCTGAGTACGATCAGCTCGAACTGGCCCGATGGCCATTGCTCAGGCAAGCGACGTTGGTGCACCTGTGCGTGGGGAAAACCCAGCAAGCGGGTGCGTGCCAGCGACACGGCTGCCGAGGCGGTGTCGCAGCACAGCAGGCGGTCGCAGCGCGGCGCCAGTTCAAAGCTCAGTTCGCCGTTGGCGCAACCCGGCTCGAAAATCGAGGCATAGCGTGGCCGGGTTAGCAGCGCCAGCGTCATTGCGCGTTTGCGTCGTTCATACCAACGTTGGCGAAATGCCCACGGGTCATCGTTTTCGGCGAACAGTTGGTCGAAATACGGTGTGGCCACACTCATACGAACACCACTTCAAAGGGTTGCAGCAAGCGCTCCACCACATAGGGCGCCAGCACTGGCGCCAGGCCGATCTGCGGGTCGCCCTCCAGTTGGCTGGCGAAGGCATGGATGGCGTGACGTTTGCGGGCCACGGCTTCGCAGCTCAGGGGGATTTTGCGTGCACGGTGCCAGGGCACCAGGCTGTCTTCGGGGGTTGCCCAGTGCCACGTCCAGACCGGCAGCTCATACAACGTCGCACCCACCGATTGCGCGGCCTTGGCGCTGGCGCGGCCGACGGCTTCGTGGTCGCAATGGCCGTCCTCACGCCACGTCGTGAACACCACGTCCGTGGGCTTGAGGTGGCGTTGGATAAACGCGGTCAATTCGTCCTCCCGGGCCGCCACCTGACTGTCGGTAAACCCTGCGCGCAGCCATTTCAAACTGTGCAATGGCAAACCCAGTCGATGTAGGGCCTGTGCCGATTCCTGGGGCCGCACCACACTCAGGCGCTCCACCGGCCAGCGCCGTGAGCCGGGATGGCTGGCGCTGCCATCGGTGACTGAAATCAGCTGCATGGGCCGGCCCAGTACAGCCAGGCCTTGCAACAGCCCGCCACAGCCGAGCACTTCATCATCCGGATGGGGCGCGACGATCACCGCACGATGCCCTTCAGGCACCAACTGTTCGACGCTGATCAGCGCTAACTCAGCGATCCGTGGCGACGCTTGCCAGTGATGCAGCGGCGTGCCCTGGCCAACAATTGGGTTGGCTTTCATAGTTGCCACCTCCCTGTGGGTTCACTTGCGACCAGCTCGCCGAGGCCGGCGAGGTCGCGTTCGGCGTGACTCTGGCGCACGTACACCGGTAAATCCGCCATCAACTGTGCAAAGTGCGGGTCCTTGCAATAAGGGCCGGCGCCGACTGCACGGCCAACGTGGTGCAGCACTTGCTCAACGCTGTTTTCGATGCACGCCCGCGTCTGTTGGGCCAGCAGTCGGGCATCCGCCTTGGGTTCACGGTCGATGTGTTCGGCGCTGGCACGCAGTACGCAGGCCGCGCCGTTCAACGCACTGTCCACGGCACCCAAGTGGGCGAGTGCGTGGGGTTCCGGGCGCTTGGCGCAGTGTTCATGCAGCACCTGCGCCAGGTGTTGTGCGGCGCCATACCAACACGCTGCAATGCCGATCCCGCCGTGCCAGAAGCCTGGGCGGGCGAGGTAGTCGCCGGGGCCGCCGACCGCAAGGCCGCGGGCACCCTCGAAGAGCACTTCAACGCTGCCCGTGGCTGCCATGCCGACTGCGTGCCAGCCTTGCTCCGTCACCGTAACGGCGGGCTGCAACATCTCGACCGCGACCAATTGCTGGCGGCCCTGTTCGTCCCACGCGGTCAGTAGCCCATGACTGACCGCTGCCGCGCCAGAACACCAGGCTTTGCGACCGTCCACTATCAATAGATGACCGTCGCGCCGCACGCGAACGTTAGCGTTTGGCGGTTCGGCGGCCCACATGCCCCACGTACTGCCCACGGGGGGCAACGGGCAGTCGAGTTCAGCAATGATCGCCAAGGCGTCGGTGTGGCCTTCGAACAGTTTGCACAGGCGCAAGTCATGCCCGGCCACCTGGGCCAGGCGGCTCAAGCGTGCCAGCGTCTGGCCGCTGCCGGGCAAGGGCAGTTGGTCCAGGCCTTCGTCCTGCAGCGCCTTCAGGGCCTCGCCTAGCGCCTGGGTGTCTGCATACCCCCGGTAACCTTGAAGGAAGCTATGCAACGCCATCTCACACCTCGTCGTCGCGCTGTAATTCAAACAGCAGCAGTGAGCGCCCGGTGACGGCGTACTCATGGTCAAACTCAAAGCGTTCCTGACCCCGCACCGCCGGGTCGTTGGTGTCGAGCATGCAGGTCCAGAATTCACCCTCCGGCACCGGCGGCAGGCGGAAATTGACCAAGTCGTGGTGCGCATTCACCACCAACAACAAAGTCGCATCGGCGCCGGCGCGGCGAATCCCGGTTTCCTGGGCGCGGCCGTCCATCAGCATGCCCAGGCAGCGGCCGTGGCTGTCTTCCCACTGTTCGGTGGTCATTTCGTTGCCATCAGGCGCGAGCCAGGTCACGTCCTTGACGCCGATGTCTTCGTTGTAGTCGCCCACCAGGAATCGCCCACGCCGCAGGATCGGGTAGGCCAGGCGCAGCTTGATCAAGCGTTTGACGAACTTGAGCAGTGATTTGCCGTCATCGTCCAAATCCCAGTTGACCCAGCCAATCTCGCTGTCCTGGCAATACGCGTTGTTATTGCCGTGCTGCGTGCGGGCAAACTCATCACCGGCGACGATCATCGGCGTGCCTTGGGCCAGCAGCAGGGTGGCGAAGAAGTTGCGCATCTGGCGCAGGCGCAGCGCATTGATTTGCGGGTCGTCAGTGGGGCCTTCGACACCGTGGTTCCAGGACAGGTTGTTGTTGCTGCCGTCCTGGTTGTTCTCGTCGTTGTCTTCGTTGTGCTTGTCGTTGTACGACACGAGGTCGTGCAGGGTGAAACCGTCGTGGGCGGTGATGAAGTTCACCGAACTGTAGGGGCGGCGGCCGCGATGGTTGAACATCTCGCCCGAGGCCGTCATACGCCCGGCAAAGTCGGCGAGTTGGCCGTCGTCGCCTTTCCAGAATGCACGCACGGTGTCGCGAAAGCGATCGTTCCATTCCACCCAGCCCGGCGGGAAGTTACCCACTTGATAGCCGCCGGGGCCGCAGTCCCAAGGTTCGGCGATGAGTTTGAGCTGGCGCAGCACCGGGTCCTGGCGGCAGGCCACGAGAAAACTGTGGCGCTCGTCGAAACCGTCGCGGTAGCGGCCAAGAATCGTCGCCAGGTCGAAGCGGAAACCGTCCACATGCATCTCGTTGGCCCAGTAGCGCAGCGAGTCGGTGACCATTTGCAGCACGCACGGGTGGCTCAGGTCCAGGGTGTTGCCGGTGCCGGAATCGTTGATGTAGAAGCGCTTGTCCTCGGGCATCAGCCGGTAGTACGACGCGTTGTCGATGCCGCGCATGGACAGGGTCGGGCCGCGCTCGTTGCCTTCGGCGGTGTGGTTGTAGACCACATCCAGGATCACTTCGAGCTTTTGCTCGTGCAGGTGCGCGACCATCTCCTTGAACTCGGCGATCTTGCCGCTGGCCAGGTAGCGCGGGTCGGGGGCGAAGAACGCGATGCTGTTGTAGCCCCAATAGTTGGTCATGCCCTTTTCCAGCAGGTGCTGGTCATTGACGAAGGCATGCACCGGCAACAGCTCCACCGACGAAATACCCAACTGACGGATGTGCTTGAGCACGTCGTCTTCCATCAGCCCCGCGCAGGTGCCGCGCACCGATTCACCCACCGAGGGGTGGCGCATGCTGATGCCGCGCAGGTGGGTCTCGTAGATGATCGTACGGTCCCACGGCACCCGCACCGGCTGGTCGTTGCCCCAGGTGTGCGCCGGGTCGATGACCTTGCACTTGGGCACGAAGGGCGCGCTGTCGCGTTCGTCGAAGCTGAGGTCATCGTCGGGGTGGCCGATGGTGTAGCCGAACAGTGCTTCGGACCACTTGAGCTCGCCCACCAACTGTTTGGCATAGGGGTCGATGAGCAATTTATTGTGGTTGAAACGGTGGCCGTTGGCCGGGTCGTACGCACCGTAGACCCGGTAGCCGTAAATCAGCCCTGGGTGGGCGTCGGGCAAGTAGCCGTGGAACGTTTCGTCGGTGTATTCGGGCAGCTCGATACGCTCCAGCTCCACTTCGCCGGAATCGTCGAACAGGCACAGCTCGACCTTGGTGGCATTGGCCGAGAACAGCGCAAAGTTCACGCCCAGGCCGTCCCAGGTGGCGCCGAGTGGGAAGGGCAAACCTTCACGAATCCGCGACGGCTCAGGGTCCTGCGTCGCTTGGTTTTTGTCGGGTTTGCTCATTCGAGTTGCTCCTGCAAGGGTCTTTTTTCGGGCCGAACGCGACCGTGCTGACGAACGTTCAGCTGACAATCAGTGTGATGAAATAACCTCCCACCGAACGCGTCGGTGGGAGGTTGATGGGATTAAGGCTTGGGTTTTTTCGGCGCCGGGGGTTTCTTCGCCGCTGGGGGCGTCGGCTTGCTGGCGGCAGGCGCCGGCGGCTTGGCTTTGGCGGCCGGCTTGGGGGCGGCCTTGGGTTTGGCAGTAGCCTTGGGCTTGCTCGGCGTCAGCGCTTCAGATTCAGCCAGCTTGCGCGCCATCTCCCAGTGTCGCGCGTCTTCACCGTGGGGTTTACCTTCAGACTCCCAGATCTGATGCGCCAGTTCGCGTATGCGTTTGTCTTCAGTGCTCATCACAATGCTCCTCACAGAAAATTTTCAGCTTTCTTGATCATCAGGATTGATAAAGACATTGACCGGGAAATCCCCCAGGGCAGTGCTGATCAACAGCTCCTTGTCTGGTGTGACTGCACCTGTATGAAAAAGTCCCTTCCAGTTTTGAGTTGGTGCGGCGAACGGTAATTTCAGCCGGGTATCGCCCCAAACCTGCGCATTGACCTGGGGATACACACCGTTTTCCAGCAGGTGATGGGGCCAGCGTGGCACCACCACCAGCAGGCGTTTGCCCTGGTGTTCGCGGCAGAAGGCGACCACCCGCTCGGCGTGTAGGCCAACCACTTCCAGTGGCGTGTAGGTACCCCTTTGGAACAGCTCCGGCTGGGCCTTGCGCAAGGCCAGCACCTGGGCGATCAAGGCTTGTTTGATGCGCCCGTCACGCCAGTTGAACAGCAGCTCGCCGGTGTCCGGCGGGGTATCCAATGCCTGTTGCCTTGCACTGAAATCCACCGGGCGACGGTTGTCCGGGTCCACCAGGCTGAAGTCCCAGAACTCAGCGCCCTGGTACAGGTCCGGTACACCCGGCACGGTCATACGAAGCAAGGATTGCGCCAGCCCATTCAGCGCGCCAGCCGGGGCAATCGCTTGGGCGGCCGCTGCAATCGCCGCGCGCAACGGACCACCTTCGTCACTGAGCAGCAGGCGTGACAGAAACGCTTCGACGCCTTGTTCGTAGGCGTCGTTGGGCGCGCTCCAACTGCTGTTCAACTTGGCTTCGCGCAGAGCCTTTTGTTGCCACTGCCACAGGCGTTGTTGGTAGCCGCCGAAGTCAGCGCCCTGGTCCAGTGGCCAACTGCCCAGCAGCACTTGGTAGAGGATCAATTCATCACCGGCCGACGGTGTGGCGGCATCGCTGCGCAACGGTGCTGCCAGGGTGCGCCATTGCTCGACCTGCTCCACGTACCCACTGGCGCACTCGCTGAGCACTGCCAGCCGTGCGCGAGTGTCTTCGCCGCGTTTGTGATCGTGGGTTGCGGTGGCCAGCAGGTTATCCGGGAAGGCCTGCAAACGCTGTTGGTTGATCCGGTGAAACTCGGCCAAGGGCGCGCTGAACTGCTCGGTACTGAAGCCTACGTCATTGCGCGACAGCAGCACCGCCGAGCGATAGAACGCGGTGTCTTCCACGGCCTTGGCGGCGGCGGGTGAGGTCAGTTGCTGGAAACGTACGCAGGCATGCTTGAGGATCTTGCGCTCACGACCCACCGGGCGTTGGCGCCAGGGCTGGCCGCCGAGGGATTTCTCCAAGTGATCGAGTACCGGCCAGTCGCCCTCGCTCAAGGTGGTACGGGCACCGTCCATGGCCTGCTGGAACACGGCGTCATCGGCGGCGCTGCGGCCCAAGGCGCTGATGTAGGTGCGGTACACCGGGAAGTGCACGATCAACTCTTGCAAGGCGCGGCGAATCGCACCCAGGGTCAGGTCGCGGGTCATGACATCGTCGCGGGCCACTTGCAGCAGTGCCTGGGCCACGCTTTCAAAATCGCCGCCCAGCGAGCCGTTGAGGATCTGCTGGCGGGCCAGGCGGGCTTCTTCGATAAACGCCGAGGGCCGCTCGGTATGGCGGGTCCACAGCTCGGCCAGCGGTGCAAAACCGTCTGGCTGGTGTTGCAGCAGCGACAGTTGGTCCATGAACTCATAGCCGGTGGTGCCGTCCACCTGCCAGTCTTCGCGCAGGGTTTCACCTTCGCCGAGGATCTTCTCCACGAAGATCGGCAAGTGCTGCCCTGGCGCCAGGGCATCTACCCGACGACGCAGCTTGCGGCAATAACCTCGCGGGTCGGCCAGGCCGTCGATATGGTCGATGCGCAAGCCGTCGACCAACCCTTCGCTGATCAGCTCAAAGATCTTGCCGTGGGTGGCTTCGAACACGGCCGTGCGTTCTACGCGCAGGCCGCCCAGCTCATTCACATCGAAGAAGCGCCGCCAGTTGATATCGTCCGCCGCCGTGCGCCAGCTCGCCAGCCGGTAAGCCTGTTGCTCCAGCAACTGATGCAGGCGATTGAAACCCTCGGGTTGGCGCCCGTCGAATTGGGCCACGCGGTGCTCGATGGCCGGCAGGACTTCAGTGGCCCGTTCGGCCAACGCCTGCTTGAGCCAGGCCGCTTCGGTGTAGGCGTCGTCCTGATAGGCAAGGGCGGCGAAACGGTCGGCCAGGGGTTTGAGAGGTTCATCGCTGCCCAGGATCCGCGCGTAATCCCGTGGGCAGATCGGGAAACGATGCGCGTAATGCTCGACGTAGAACGCACCGTGTTCCGTATCGAACTGCAAGGTCAAGGTACCTGTCTGCAACGCTTCGCCGTAGTCGCTGCCTAGAAACGGCATCAACAGTTGGCCCTTGAGCAATGGGTCGGGCGAGTGCCACTGGATATCGAAGAACTCGCTGTACGGGCTCAGGCGGCCCCATTCCAGTAGGTCCAGCCACCACGGGTTATCCGCACCGCCCACGGCCATATGGTTGGAGACGATATCGAGGATCAGCCCCATGTGGTGTTCACGCAGCGCTGCGACCAAGCGGCGCAACGCGGGCTCGCCGCCCAGTTCAGGGTTGACGCGGGTCGGGTCGACCACGTCGTAGCCGTGCATGGAGCCGGCGCGGGCGCTGAGCAGGGGCGAGGCGTACAGATGGCTGATGCCCAGATGGGCGAAGTACGGCACCAGCGGTACCGCGTCGTCCAGCGTAAAGCCTTTATGAAATTGCAGGCGCTGGGTGGCGCGCAGGGGCAGGGTGTTCATCGGTCACGCTCATGGGCCTGGTTGCGCGCGACGGCCAGCAGTTCGAGACGGCGCGCGGCACCGGCGTTGTCCAGCAGGCTGGAGGCTTCACCCGCCAGGCGCCGGCGCCAATTGGGATGGGGGTCGGTGGTGCCGGGCAGGTTGGCTTGTTCTTCGACGCCCAGTGCGTCCTCCAGCGGCAACAGCACCAGCGGCGCACGGGTGTGGCCCAGGTAACGCACGCTGGCGTCGATCATATGGTCGGTTTCGTTGCGAATCTCTTCGACGAAGTTCTGCGGGTCCTGGCTCAAGGCCTGGCGCAGCGCCTGGCGTTCGCGCAGGCGGTGTTCGCTCCACTGCTCCACGGTAGGCGCGTCGATCAGGCCGAGCTGGATGTTCCAGTCGATATCGCGGCTGTGCCACCAGCCGTTGAGGGTGGGTAAATCGTGGGTGCTGGTGGTGGCCAGGGCGTTGTCCGGCCAGTCGAGGATCGGCTTGAACTGGCCGTCGTGACCTTGCTCGAAGAGCAGCACGCGCATGCCGAGGATCGAACGGGCGATGAGTTTTTCGCGCAGGCCGTCCGGCACGGTGCCGAGGTCTTCACCCAGCACGATGGCCTGGTGACGATGGGATTCCAGGGCGAGTAGCCGTAGTAGGTCGTCCACCGGGTAATACAGGTACGCGCCTTCGCGGGGCGACGCATCCATCGGGATCACCCACAGGCGTTGCAGGCCCATCACATGGTCGATGCGCAGGCCGCCCGCATGGGCGAAGTTGGCGCGCAGCATCTCGATAAACGCACGAAAGCCGTTGCGCTTGAGGCCTTCGGGTGAAAACGCGGAGATGCCCCAACCTTGGCCGGCGCGGTTGAGAATGTCCGGTGGTGCGCCTACGGTCAGGTCGGCGAGCAGTTCATCCTGGCGGCTCCAGGCCTGGCTGCCGCCGCCATCGGCGCCCACCGCCAGGTCGGCGATCAAACCGACGCCCATGCCACTGCCTTTGGCCGCTTGTTGCGCGCGTTCAAGGCTGCGGGCGATCAGCCATTGGGTAAAGGCGAAGTAGGCGATTTGTTCACGGTTGTCTTCGGCGAACTGCGCCAGCGCGGGACTCTGCGGCGTGCGCCATTGCTGCGGCCAGTGGCGCCAGTCGAGGTCTTCGCCGGCAGCCGCACGCACGGCTTGCACGGCTTCAAAGCGACAGTGGTTTTCCAGGTCTTCGCCGCCGGCCTGGCGAAAACTCAGAAAGTCGGCATGTTGCGGATGCTGGCCGTGGCGGAAGTCTTCATACAGCGCACGAAGCAGGCGTTGCTTGGCCTTGGCGGCGGCGGGCCAGTCGATCAGGCTGTGTTGTTCCAACGCACGCAGCTCATCCTCCAGACCGAGGGCGTCGATGGCGTTGCGCACCTCCCGTTCACCAAGGATGCAGCCGGGTGAGGCATACAGGCTGTTGAGGAACAATCGGCTCGACGGTGAATACGGGCTGTAGCGTTCGGTGTCGGCGCTGAACATCGCGTGCATCGGGCTGATCGCCAGGGCATCGGCCCCGCGTTCGGCGGCTGCGCGCACCAAGTGCTCCAGGGCCAGGGTATCGCCGAAGCCGCCATCGCCCAGGCGGCGCAGTGAGTACAACTGCGCACTCAGGCCCCAAGCGCGGGCGGGTTGGTTGTCGACCGCTTCGGCGACGCTGTAGCAGTGCGTGGGGGCGACGGCCAGGGTAAAGCGCTGGTCGTTGATATGCACCTGGTGGTAACCCAGGGCCATTACGCCGGGCAGCACCGCGTTGCCGTCGAGGCGCAATTGCAGGGTGTCGCCGTCTTCCAGGCTCACCCGACACAGGGTGTCCGGTTCGAAATAACGCGCCAGGTCCAGGCCGTCGCCGCTGTCGATGGTCATCAGCGGCGGCAGGTGTTTGTCTTGCTGCGCCTGTTCCAGTTCCAACAGGCTGGCGTCTACCTCTGCGTCGCTGTCGGCTGGGTGGCCCAGGCCTTTGAGGACGGCACGCAGGGCGTCGGGTGTCACACGTTGCGCACGGCCGTTGGCATCGATCCAATCGACGGCCAGGCCCGCGCGGCTGGCGAGGATTTCCAGGTTCGCTTCGCTCAAGGGTGTTCTCCAGCAGGGGATAGGCTGACGCGTGCGCTGAACGGCGGCAGTTGTGCGCCTTGGTTCGCAGGCGTTGCAAAAATAGTGTGTGGCGCCACGGTGTGGTCCACCGCCGTGGCGCTGAGGTTCAGGTCGACCTGCAACAGGCTGCCATCGCCCAGGCGCCAGCGCGCAGTCACGGCGCCGTGGGCCAGGACCTGCGCGCCCAACGCCATGCTGCCGGGCAAGTGCGGCACGATGAGGCGGTGGCGCAGGTTAAGTAGCTGGCGGTAGAGCTGCGCGTGTTCGTTGTCGGCAATCACCGGCGTCGATTGCTCGAAGGTGCCCAGGGCGTTGGGGTCCGGGATGCGCTCGCGGCGCTCGGGGTCATGGAACGCGGCGAAGTCGGCAAACTCGCTGCGCCGGCCCTCACGCACCGCTTCGGCCAGTTCGCCGTGGTGGTCGGTGAAAAACAGAAATGGTTGCTGGGCGTTGACTTCATCGCCCATGAACATCAGCGGGATCATCGGCGACATCAGCAACAACGTGGTCGCAGCCTTGAGCGCCTGGGGCGAGCAGAGTTGGTGCAGACGCTCGCCCAGGGCGCGGTTGCCGATCTGGTCGTGGTTCTGCAAAAACAGTACAAAGGCGCTCGGTGGCAGGTGCGCGCTGGGTTCGCCACGGGTGTGGCCGTGGCGGGTGGTGTGGCCTTGGTAGATGAACCCTTCGCCCAGGCAGCGCGCCAGTTTGGCGGTGGTGTCTTGGGCAAAGTCGCTGTAATAGGCGTCGGTTTCGCCGGTGAGCAATACGTGCAGGGCGTTGTGGCCGTCGTCGTTCCACTGCGCATCGAAGTCATGCTCCAGCAGGCTGGCCTGGTTGAATTCGTTTTCCAGCACCAGCCATACGTGGCGGCCGGTGTCGACCTGTTGGCGCACCCGTTGTGCCAGTTGTTGCAGGAAACCGGGATTGTCGATGGCGTGCACGGCGTCCAAGCGCAGGCCGTCGAAGCGGTATTCCATTAACCACATCAGTGCGTTGTCGAGGAAGAAATCGCGCACCTCGCGGCGGTCGAAATCGATCCCCGCGCCCCACGGCGTGTGCACATCTTCGCGAAAGAAGCCTTGGGCGTACTGGCCCAGGTAGTTGCCGTCGGGGCCGAAGTGGTTGTAGACCACGTCGAGGATCACGGCCAGGCCATGTTCATGGGCGCTGTCGATCAAGTGCTTGAGCTGTTCCGGCGTGCCGTAAGAGGCGTGGGGCGCGTAGGGCAGCACCCCGTCGTAGCCCCAATTGCGTTTGCCGGGAAACTGCGCCAGTGGCATCAGTTCGATCGCGGTCACGCCCAGCTCAGCCAGGCGTGGCAGATGTTTCTCGACCTCGGCGTAGCCCCCCAGTGCGCCGACGTGCAGTTCGTAGATCACGGCTTCATGCCACGGGCGACCTGACCACTGGCTGTGGCGCCATTCGTAAGCCAGTGGGTCGACCACCAGGCTCCAGCCATGCACGTCGCCAGCCTGGGCCCGGGACGCCGGATCGGGAACGTCCTTTTCCCCGTCGATGTTGTAGCGGTAGCGCGTGCCTGCCGGGCAGTTTATTTCTACTTCGAACCAGCCGTCTGCCTGCGGCAGCATGGCAATGGACTTACCGTTTTCCAATTCAACGCTGACATAAAACGCGTCTGGCGCCCACAAGGCAAAACGCGTGTGTTGCGCGTCCAGCATGATTGCGCCGTGGGGCCAGGTTTCCAGAGTCCGTAACGGCATCTATAGAGACCTCCCTTGGTTATTTAGCGGATTTCCCCAGGGCCTTGGCCACAAGTTGTTCGTACAGTTCGGCGTAGGGTTCGACCGCCTGGCACCAGTTGAAGGGTTGCGTCATGGCGCGGCAGCGCATGGCGTTGAGCAGGCCAGGGAAGGCGAAAACCTTGAACGCGCGGCTCAGGGCTTCTTCATAACTTGCCACGGTGGATTCATTGAACAGGAACCCGGTGACGCCGTTCTCGATGGTGTCCGCCAGCCCGCCGGTATTGCGTGCCACCGGCAGTGAGCCAAAGCGCTGGGCATACATCTGGCTCAGGCCGCAGGGCTCGTAGCGCGAGGGCATCAGCAGGAAGTCGCTGCCGGCAAACATGCGGCGCGCATCGGTTTCGTTGAAGCCAATGCGTACGCCGACTTGACCGGGAAAGCGTAGGGCGAGTTCACGCATGGCTTGTTCTTCTTCCGGCTCGCCACGGCCGATAATCGCGATCTGGCCGCCGTTCTCGACGATAAAGCTGGCGACCGCCTCGGTCAGGTCCAGGCCTTTTTGATAAACCAGGCGCGAGACCACGGCAAACAGCGGGCCGCTGGAGTCGTGCAGGCCGAACAGTTCGCGCACGTGGGCGGCGTTGATGGCCTTGCCGTCCCAGTCGCCGATGTTGAAGTTGTGGGTCAGGTGCTCGTCGGTCGAGGTTTCCCAGCTTTCATCGATCCCGTTGGGGATGCCACTGAGTAGGCCTTGCTGGGTCTTGGCGGCGAGAAAACCGTCGAGGCCGCAGCCAAATTCCGGGGTGGTGATTTCCTGGGCGTAGGTGGCGCTCACCGTGGTGATATGGCTGGAGTACGCCATGCCGGCCTTGAGGAACGACATCTTGCCGTAGAACTCCATGCCCTCTTGTTGCAGGGCGTGGGGCGGGATACCCAGCTCGGGCGTCGAGGCCAGGCTGACCACACCCTGATAGGCGAGGTTATGAATGGTGAACAGGGTCGGCGTGCGTGACCCACGCCAGTGCATGTACGCCGGGGCCAGGCCAGCAGGCCAGTCGTGGGCGTGCACCAGGTCCGGGCACCAGTGGATCTGCGCGAGGTTGGCGGCCATGTCGGCGGCGGCCAGGCCCAGGCGGGCAAAGCGAATATGGTTGTCCGGCCAGTCGCGGCCGTTGTTGGCGCCGTATGGCGTGCCTTCACGCTCGTAGAGTTCGGGGCAGATCAACACATAGATGACCAGGCCGTCCTTGAGGTCCATGCGCCCGATCTTGCACGGTGGCAGCGCCGCGTGGCCGCCCAGTTCACCGATGATGTGGATCGGGTTGTCGCTTTCCATGACCTGCGGGTAACCGGGAATCAGCACACGCACATCATGCAGATGGGCCATGGCGCGGGGCAGGGCAGCGGAGACGTCGCCCAGGCCGCCGGTCTTCACCAGGTCGGCGAACTCGGAGGTGACAAACAAGACTTTTTTTCGATTCGGGTTTTGACTCACGACCGGCCGCACAGCATTGGGCAGGTCGGCCAACGACGTCGGCCCCCCTGCAGGCTGACTGAAACGCTCTCCCTGAGTATCTACTGCGGCACTGATCATAATGCACTCCCATTTTGTTGGTCGGCTAATGGCCCGCTGCCACTAGCTCCGATTGACCGCATCCTGCGGCCAGGCGCACAAGCACTGTACAAACTGGCAAGGCGTATGCCAGTTGCACGAGTTGCGAAAAAAGATTGGATGGACGGGCATGTGCTGTGAAGCGCGTGTGCTCGCCTTACCTTAAAACTGGACCAATGGCAGAGTCGGAAAGTTTCGATTTTTTGCGGGGTTTTTGTTTTGGAACGGACCCATCGGTCATGAGTCTAGGACAGATCCCAGAGCCTGTAGGCTTTCTAGGAAGATTTTGTAGGACAAAAAACTTGTAACCAGACATTCAACGGTTATTAGCCGATTGGGTGGCCGTTTGTGGTGAGCAGGCCTGCCCTGCGCTGGGCGGCGAAGCAGCGCCATTGAGGGCGCCGTAATGTAGCGGGTGCAGCCCATTTGGGAGCGCTTTGCGCCCCAGCGCAGGGCAAGCCTGCTCACTGCATGGGCTGTGTGCGCCTCGGTGGTGTGAGGCGCCCTTTAATGGTGCGTCAGCCGAGCACGCGAATGGGCGTCGCATTGGCCCAGGCGTGAATAGCGTCGATCATCTGTTGGTAGAACTGCCGGTAATTTTGCTCGCTCACGTAGCCGACATGGGGCGTGGCCAGCACGTTGGGCAAGCGCCGGAATGGATGATCCAGCGGCAACGGCTCCTCGGTGTACACATCGAGGGCCGCGCCGGCCAGCCGGCCACTGCTCAAGGCTTGCACCAGCGCTTGCTCATCCACAATCGGCCCCCGCGCAGTATTCACCAGCCGCGCCGTGGGTTTCATCCAGCCCAACGCCTGGGCGTCCACCAAGCCACGGCTGCGGTCGCTGAGTACCAAGTGGATGCTCAGGATATCGGCCTGCTCGAACAATTCTTGCTTGCTGACCCAGGTCACGCCGGCTGCGGCCGCACGCTGCGGCGTGAGGTTTTCACTCCAGGCAATCACGCGCATGCCGAACACTTGGCCAAACTGCGCGACCTTCTGGCCAATGCTGCCCAGCCCAAGAATGCCCAAGGTCTTGCCATACAGGTCGCCGCCCAGCCCCACTTGCCAATGGCCCGCTCTTAAGGCGTTGGCTTCGGCCAACAGGTTGCGGGTGCAGGCCATGATCAGCGCCCAGGTCAACTCGGGGGCGGCGTGTTTGTAGCTGTCGGTGCCGCAGACCTGAATGCCCAGGGCCGTGGCGGCCGCAATGTCGATGGCGGCGTTGCGCATACCCCCGGTCACCAGCAACTTGAGCTTGGGCAGGCCCTGCAACAGCGCTTTGTCGAAGGTGGTGCGTTCGCGCATCACGCAAATCACCTCAAAGGCCTGCAAGCGCTCGATCATCACGGCGGTCTCTGCTGGGTATTCGTGCAGCACGTGCACTTGGCCCACCGACTCCAGCACCGACCAATCCACCACGCCACTGGCCACATTCTGCCAATCATCAATCACTGCGATCTGTACCGACATTCACGAGTGCCTCGAAAAAGGTTGGATTAAAGCGCGTTCAAGCCCTGCAACAGCGCTTGGTGAAACTTCGCCGGTTCTTCCATCTGCGGTGCGTGGCCCAGGCCGGGGAACTCCACCAGGGTGGCGTGGGGAATCAGCTTGGCCACTTGCTTGCCCAAGACGGCATAGTTGCCGAGCCGGGCCTTGACCTGCGGCGGCGCGACATCCTTGCCGATGGCGGTATTGTCAGACGTGCCGATCAGCAGCAGCGTGGGCATTGGCAGGTTTTTGAACTCGTAGTAGACCGGCTGGGTGAAGATCATGTCGTAAATCAACGCCGAGTTCCATGCGACCCGCGTATGGCCCGGGCCGTTGCTCAGGCCCGCGTACATGTCCACCCAGCGCTCGTATTCGGGCTTCCAGCGCCCGACGTAATAGGTGTTGAGCTGGTACTTGCGAATACCTTCGGCGCTGACCTTGAGTTCACGGGCATACCACTGGTCGACGCTCAGCGCTGGCACGCCCAGGGCTTTCCAGTCTTCCAGGCCGATGGGGTTAACGAGTGCCAACTGCTCGGTCTGCTCGGGGTACATCAGCGCGTAACGAGTCGCCAGCATGCCGCCGGTGGAGTGGCCGAGGATCGTGGCCTTGCGAATGCCGAGGTTTTCCAGCAGTTGATGGGTGTTGAGCGCCAATTGCTGGAAGCTGTATTGGTAGTGCTCGGGTTTGCTGGCGCTGCAAAAACCGATCTGGTCCGGGGCAATCACACGGTAACCCGCGTCGCTCAGGGCTTTGATCGAGCCTTCCCAGGTTGCACCGCAGAAGTTTTTGCCATGCATTAGCACCACGGCGCGACCGTTGGCGGTGCCCTTGGGCGGCACGTCCATGTAGCCCATCTGCAAGGATTCGCCTTGGGACTGGAAGTGGAAATGCTCGAGCGGGTAGGGGTATTGGAAGCCTTGCAGTTCGGGGCCATAGGTGGCGGCGACGGCGGGCGCGGCGCTGGTCACAAGCAGGCCGGCGATGCAAAACGCACGGGATAGAGGCATGGGCGGTGCTCCGGGAAGGGTGCCCGGATGCTCTTTGCGGGGGATTAAGTAGGGATTAACACCCATTGCAAGGTAACGGCGGCCAGTACCGCATAGCGCAGGCCTTTGGCCAGGGTCACCAGCAGCAGGAACCGCCACAACGGCTCGCGCATCACCCCGGCGACCAAGGTCAGCGGGTCGCCAATGATCGGCACCCAACTGAGCAGCAGCGTCCAATGTCCCCAGCGTTGGTAATGGGTGCGGGCTTTATCCAGTTGCCGGTCGCTGACCGGAAACCAGCGCCGCCCCCTGAAGTGTTCCACCCAGCGCCCCAGCCACCAGTTGACCAGCGAGCCAAGCACATTGCCCAGGGTGGCGATGCCCAGCAGCCACCCCAGGTTGTAGTGACCGCTGACCAGCAGGCCCACCAGCACCGCTTCCGATTGCAACGGCAGCAGGGTCGCCGCACCAAACGCGGCGACGAACAGGCCCAGGTAACCCATCAGCACCGATCAGTGCGCCGGGTATTGGGCCACCACCACATCGTTGCCCTCGCGGGTCAGGCCTATGATTTGATAGGCCTCGCTGCGCCCATCCATTTCCATGCCCGGCGAGCCCATTGGCATGCCCGGTGCGGCGATGCCCAACAGGTCGTCGCGCTTGCGCAAGGCCAGCACCTGTTCGGCGGGTACATGGCCTTCGACGAACTTGCCGTCGATCACGGCGGTGTGGCACGAGCCTAGGCGCGGGGCGACGCCCAGGCGTTGCTTGACCGCGCTCATGTCGGCTTCGACATGGTCGTTGACCTTGAAGCCGTTGCTTTGCAGGTGGCTGATCCACTTTTTGCAGCAGCCGCAATTGGCGTCACGGTGCACGTCGATGGGAATAAGGTCGGCGGCCTGGGCCAGGGTGGTGGTGAACAGCGCGCACAGCAGGGCCAATCGCAATGGGTTTTTCATCAGTTTTTTCGTCCAATACCAGGCAGTAAGCCGGGCATTCTCCGCGCTTTTATCACGCGCACGCCGTGGTAATGTTTCAAAGTTATACAAAATTCGAGTTTTCCATCCGGTGCTTGAGCTGGTCCAGGGCAATGGCCGACAGCTCGATCATGCGCTCGTGCAGGCTGACCAGTTGCAGTTCGGTTTCATAGGTGAGCACACGCTTGAACAGGGTGCCGTCGCGAAAGGGCTGCAAAAAATAGTGGATGGAACCGTCGACGGCCAGGGACGTGAACACAGTCTTGAACTCGCTGGGACGGCTTGCGATCTGCACGCGGTAGCTCATGGGCACGCGTACCCCCAGCAGGTCGATCATTTCGGTAAACCGCGCACCGGCAGGGAGGGAGCCGCGGGTGCCAGTCTCGGCACTGAGGGATGTGGGGTGCCATTCATGCCAGCGATCCGGCTGGGTCACGTAGTCGTAAACGGCATCAATAGGGGCCTGGATGAAACGTTCCTGACTGATCCGCTCCAAGCGGACCGACTGCTCGGCAGCGCGCATGGCACACCTCCTGTGTGGCTAGGAACTGTCAGAATAGTCCGACTCCCGTGCTTTGCACGGGAGCACTCGCCGTTTTGATCAGCGGACTTTGAATCGACTCATCAAGGCGATGACCCGACCATTTGCATCCAGCAGGCTCTGGGTATTGGTTTCGGTGGCATGGCCGCTGTGCACCAGCTCTTCAACCATTTGTCGGATCTGCACCATGCTGCGATTGATCTCCTCGGTCACCGCGCTCTGCTGTTCGGCGGCGGTAGCGATCTGGGTGCTGAGGTTGTTGATATGGCTGACGGAGCCGGCCATCTCATCGAGACCGGTGTTCACCCGCGCCGTGGCATCCGCCGCCGATTGGCAGCTGGCCTGGGTGTTTTCCATGGCCGCCACCGACGAGCTCACGCCGCTGGTCAAGCGTGCCAGCATCTCATTGATCTGCGACGTGCTGGCTTGAGTGCGTGCGGCCAGTGCGCGGACTTCGTCGGCCACCACCGCAAAGCCACGGCCTTGCTCGCCGGCCCGCGCGGCTTCGATGGCTGCGTTGAGCGCCAACAGGTTGGTCTGGCCGGCAATCGCACCGATCACACCCAGGGTTTCGGTGATACGCGCCGCATCCTGGCGCATGTTTTCTACGGTGTGGGTGGCGCTGGCGACTTCGCCGATCAGGGCGCTGACGCTGCTGGACGCTTCGCCAACGACCACGCGGGAGCGGTCGGCATGCTCATTGGCCCGCTGGGTGAACGAGGCGGTTTCGGCAGCGTTTTGTGCCACGTTGTCGGCAGTGGAGCTCATCTCGGTAATGGCCGTGACGGTTTGATCGGTTTCCGAGGCATGGCGCACCAGGATCTGGTTGGTGTGGGCCGAGGTTTTCTGCAATTGCTCAAGCCCCGCGGACATGGCGCCCGTGGCCTGGGTCACTTCGCCGATCATGTTTTGCAGGTAGACGATAAAACGGTTGACCGAATGGCCGATGGCGCCCAGTTCGTCTTCGGCGCGAATGGTGATGCGTCGAGTGAGGTCGGCATCGCCGGCGGACAGCGCGTCGATGTTGGTTTTCAGGGTTTTCATGCGCTGCACCAGTTGGCGGATCGCGTACACCGCCAACAGCACCAGCAGCAATACCATCGGGATCTGCAACAGCGCCAGGCTGCCCAGTACATCGTCACGCTGGGCGGTGATCAGTGAGGTGGGCAGGGCAGTGGCAAGGAACCACGGCGTGCCTTCGATGGGGCGCATATAGAAGGTGCTGGCCACGCCACCGTTGTCGAATTCGCTGCGTTGCAAGCCTTGGTCGCGATGGGCCAGGGCCTTGCTGACTTGGGCGGCAAACGCCGACGTAGCGCTGAGTTCGCTGATGTTCTTCAACACCACCGGGCTGCTCAGGCGCGTGCTGTTGCTGATGATCTTGCCGTCGCTTTCGACGATCAGCATTTGCCCGCCGATGTCTTTTTCCTTGCTGGCCACCAGCTCATTGAAAAAGCCCAGGGTCACGTCAATGGTCGCCACGCCGTACGCGGCGCCATCGCGCTGGATCGCCATGGCGCAGTTGGTGCGCGGCTCCTGGCTGGCGTCGTCCTTGTAGGCTGCGGCCCAGGCGCATTGCCCGCGCGGCGAGGCAAGGCCACCTTTGTACCAGCTCTGGTCGTAATAGTTGGGCGCGGGGTCACTGTTCCAGAAGGTGTTCACCGCCAGTTTGCCGGACGCATCGCGGTGCCAGAACGTACTGTGCTTGTTACGGCCCGGCGTGCGCTGGTTGGGTAAGGGCCAGATGCCGCCGCCGAATACTTTCAGCTCGCCATACTGGTCCACGAGGCCAGGCAGGACTTTATCGATGGCATCGCTGTCGAGCAGGGGAATGGTTTGGGTGATGGTGCGTTGCTGGGCCTGCACCTTGTTCAGTTCGCCCTTGATCTGTTCGGCCACCTCGGCCACACGGTTGAGCACCACCTGTTCTTCGGTGTGGCGCAGCGTGGGTGCGACCAGTTGGCCGATCCCGACCACCGTCAACACGAATAACACCAGGACGAACAGCACCAGAAAAAGGGTATAGCGGGCTTGGATAGAGCGCAGTGGGGGCATGGGGCAGTCCTTACGAAGCGTTTATTATCGAGGCGGCTTTGTTAGAGCTTCGTAGGGCTATCGGCTTGGCGCACAGGAGCTTTAGGTACGTTCGTGCAAGAACGTGCAGGCGCCGCAGGGCGGCGCCTTTTCGTCAGATATTCAGCATCCGCATGACGTCTTCTGGGTAACGCTGGCCGGCCGTGGCCTCGGCGGGGAAGATCGCGTCCAACGCCGCCAGCTCACCCGGGCTGAGGCTGATCGACACGGCCGCCACATTCTCTTCGAGGTACCTGCGTTGCTTGGTGCCGGGGATCGGGATGAGGTAGTCGCCTTGCGCCAGCACCCACGCCAGCGCCAGTTGCCCGGCTGTTATGCCTTTATCTGCCGCCAGCGTCTGCACCTGCTCCACCAGCAGCAGGTTTTTCACGAAATTCTCGCCCTGGAAACGCGGATTGGTCCGGCGATAGTCATCGGCGCCAAAATCCTCCGGACTTTTCAGCGCGCCGGTCAGAAAGCCGCGCCCCAGTGGGCTATAGGGCACAAACGCGACCCCCAAGCGCTGGCACGCAGCAAGGCAGCCGTTTTGTTGCTGATCGCGGCTCCACAGCGAGTATTCGCTTTGCAGGGCCCTGATCGGGTGCACCTTATGCGCCCTTTCCAGGGTGGCGGCGCTGGCTTCGCTCAGGCCCAGGTAACGCACCTTGCCCTGTTTTACCAATTCGGCCATAGCACCGACGGTTTCTTCGATGGCTACCTGCGGGTCAATGCGGTGTTGGTAGTAAAGGTCGAGGGTTTCCACGCCCAGGCGCTGCAAGGTGCCGTTGATTGACTCGCGGATGTACTCGGGGCGGCCATTCACGCCGCGCACTGTCGGGTTGGCTGGGTCGCGCACGATGCCGAACTTGCTGGCCAGGAACACCTGGTCGCGCTTGCCGGCAATGGCGTTGCCGATCAGTTGCTCATTACTGTGGGGGCCGTACATGTCGGCAGTGTCGAGAAAATTGACACCCAACTCCAGGGCGCGGTGCAGGGTGGCAGTGGCTTCGCGGGTGTCGCTGCCTGGCGTGTAGAAATCCGTCATGCCCATGCAGCCGAGGCCGATGGCTGAAATACGTGGACCGTTTTTGCCGAGTTGACGAGTGTGCATGGGGGCTGCTCCTGTAGGTGAAGGCGTTCATTGTCACTCTCGACAAAATCGGGATAAACAGGCTAAAAGCACTATCACTATTCGTAATATCTAAATAATTCGCTTGGGAGCCAGCCTTGGATCGTTTTAACGCGATGCGCGTGTTTACCCGGATCGTTGAGCTGGGCGGTTTTGCCAAGGCCGCCGACAACCTGCAATTACCGCGTGCTTCGGTGACTGTGCTGATCAAGCAACTGGAAGCTCATCTCGGCGTACAGCTGTTGCAGCGCACCACGCGTCAGGTCAGCCCGACCCTGGACGGTGCCGCGTATTACCAACGCTGTGTGCAGTTACTGACGGACCTGGAAGAAACCGAAGCGGTGTTCTGCGCCCAGCGCCAGAACCCACGCGGCACTTTGAACATTGATATGCCGGCGGGTATTGGGCGTTACCTGGTGATTCCAGCATTACCGGCATTCACCGCTCGTTACCCGCAGATCGAGCTGGAAATCGGCCTGAACGACCGCCCCGTGGACCTGATTCGCGAAGGCGTGGATTGCGTGTTGCGTGGTGGGTTGGCGCTGGATGAGTCGCTGGTGGCAAGGCCGCTGGCAATGATGGATCAAATCACCCTGGCCAGCCCCATATACCTCGCACGCATGGGGGTGCCCGACACCTTCGACGACTTGGCTCGCCACCAGATGGTCGAATACGTTTCCAGCGCCAGTGGCAAACGGTTTGGCCTGGAGTTTGAACGGGGTAACGAGGTGTGCGCGGTCAACTTGCCGAAGAGGGTCGCGGTCAACAGTGCAGATGGCTATTTCTGCGCCTGCGAGGCCGGGTATGGGTTGATCCAGGCGCCGTACTATCACGCCGTGCAGCGCTTGGCCGAGGGCACTCTGGTCGAAGTGATGCCACAGTTGGCCGTGCCGAAAATGGCCCTGACCGCGCTGTACCCCCCGCACCGCCAGTTGTCGCAGCGGGTCAGGGTGTTTGTGGATTGGTTGGTCGAGCTATGCGCGCAGCCCGGCAACGGGTTGCATCGCTAGGCCTGCGCCGGGGTTGGACACAATGGATGGCGATGAGACTGACAGTCCGAAGCAAGACGCCCTACGAGCCAAAGCCATTGATCGCCTGTAATATGGGCCGCTGCCGATTCTGGTTGGTTACATTCTTAAGGTTCAGGAACCCGTCATGACCCAAAAGCAACGCTTGAAATACTCCATTCTGATTTCCCTGGTCGTACTGGGGTCGATGTTTGGCCTGTCCTACCTGCAGAACACCGGGGTCATCAGCGAAAAAACCTTCCAGTACATCGCCATTGCGATTGCTGTAACGGTGGTGGTGATCAACGGCATCATGCGTCGCAAGGTCAAGCCCAACCTCTGATTCAGGCGCGACCTTCGAGCACTTTGGCAGCCTCTTCGTGGAGGCTGTAGCTCTTATCGGCATTGAGGGTTATCACGCCCTCACTGCACAGGCGCTTGAGCACTTCGCGCACACTCAGGAACGACAGCGGGATGTCCAGCTCAAGTAAATGGCTGTGCACTCCGCGTACCCCCAGGGTGCGCTGGTTGTCGGCCGCAGTGAGCAGGGCGTCGATGACCTTCAGCCGAATCAGGCTGGTGCGCAGACCGAAACTCTTGAGCAGATGGCGAATACGCTGGTTGCCTTGCTGTTCGGGCGCTTTGCCGAACGCTTGCGTGCCGCTGCCGAAATTGGCATCGGCGGCCGTTGAATGTCCTTCCATGGGCACTGGCGGGTTGTACATGCAAAAAACTCCTTATCAGAGCCTGATCAGGAAAATGATGGCGCTCTTAAGTAATAAGACGAACGAGCGAGCAAAATCATGAAGTGTTGGATGTAGAAATTTCGTCAGTGTCGGTTTTGTCACATTCCGGCCGTCTTACATTAATGGCTGTGCACGCTAAATTGTTCCCGGCGTTTTGCGTTCTTACGGAGGGGGAGTCACCCCTGGTGAGGGTGTTCAATTTGACGGTGGAGTCTGCGTGATAATTTCCAATGGGTTGTCCAGGGTATGCGTGGCGGGGGTATTGCTGGGGTTGAGCCTGGCCGCCTCGGCGCGGGAACAAGTGGCGCAGGCGTCGGCAGATATCCGGCGTACCAGCTTTGGCGTGCCGCACATCCGCGCCAGCGATGAGCGCGGCCTGGGGTTCGGCATCGGTTACGCCTACGCCCAGGACAACCTGTGCCTGCTGGCCAACGAAGTGGTGACGGTGAACGGTGAGCGAGCCAAGTATTTTGGTCCCGATCAGTCGACCCTGGAGGAGCGCAACAACCTGGCCAGTGATGTGTTTTTCACCTGGCTGAATACGCCGGATGCGGTTGCCGCGTTCTGGAAAGCGCAGAGCCCGCAGATCCAGCAGCGTATAGAAGGCTACGTCGCCGGTTACAACCATTATCTGAAAGAGCAGGGCGCACCTGAGCAGTGCCGCACGGCGTGGGTACGGCCGTTGGTTGCCGAGGATCTGGTCAAGTTGACCCGTAGGCTGCTGGTGGAAGGCGGTGTCGGCCAATTTGCCGAAGCCCTGGTCGGTGCCAAACCGCCTCAAGCCACAGCCGGTCTGCAAACGAGCGACAAGGCCTTTGAACTCGCTGCCGCCAACCAGCAACGTTTCAGCCTGGACCGTGGCAGTAACGCTGTCGCCGTTGGGCGTGATCGCTCCTTCAACGGTCGCGGTATGTTGCTGGCCAACCCGCACTTTCCTTGGGTGGGAGGCATGCGCTTTTATGAGATGCACCTGACCATCCCCGGCCAGTTGGATGTGATGGGGGCCGCATTGCCGGGCTTGCCGGTGGTGAATATCGGCTTTAACCAGCACGTGGCCTGGACCCATACCGTCGACACTTCCAAGCATTTCACCCTGTACCGACTGACGCTGGACCCCAAGGACGCCACGCGCTACTTGCTGGATGGTAAATCCATTGCCCTGGATAAAACCTCGGTGAAGGTGCAGGTCAAACAAGCTGACGGCAGCCTGAAAGCGCTCAGCCATACGGTCTATAGCTCGCAATTCGGCCCGGTGGTGCAATGGCCGGGCAAGCTGGACTGGGACAGCCGCTACGCCTTCAGCCTGCGCGACGCCAACCTTGGCAATGATCGCGTGTTGCAACAGTGGTACGCCATGAACCGCGCGGGCAGCCTCAAGGAACTGCAAACCTCGGTACACACCCTGCAAGGCATTCCCTGGGTCAACACCCTGGCCGCCGACGACCAGGGCCAGAGCCTGTACATGAACCTGTCCGTGGTGCCCAACGTCAGCGCAGCGAAACTGGCGCAATGCAGCGACCCGCGTGCCGGCCTGCAAATGATCATGCTCGATGGCGCCCACAGCGCCTGTGCCTGGGATATTGACCCGCGTGCGGCCCAGGCCGGTATCTTCCCGGCCGACCAGTTGCCGCAACTGGCGCGCACTGACTACGTTCAACACTCCAACGACTCGGCCTGGATGGCCAACCCCAAGGCTCCGCTGGCAGGCTTCTCACCGGTGATCAGCCAGGACAACATCGGCCTCGGCCCACGCGCCCGCTTCGCCCTGCAACGCCTGCAATCACTGGACAAGCAGCCGATCACGGTAGCCGACCTGCAAAACATGGTGATGGACAACGAGGTGTACCTGGCGGGTCAAGTCATGCCGGACCTGCTCGCGTTCTGCGCCAAGCACCTGGGCGCCGATGCAGCCGCGCTGGCGCCGCTGTGCACAAGCCTCAAAGACTGGGACCGGCACGCCAACCTCGACAGCGGCGTGGGCCTGGTGCACTTCATCAACCTGGTGGAGCACCTGCAGCAAATCCCTGACGCCTGGCGCGTTGCCTTCGACCCGGCCCAGCCGCTGACCACGCCACGGGGTCTGGCCATCGACCGCGAACCTGTCGCGGCTGCCCTGCGCGAAGCCATGCTGGCCTCCACCGCCGAGGTCGCCAAGCTGGGCCTCAACGCCAACAGCCACTGGGGTGATGTCCAAGTCAGCGGCCAAACCCCGATCCACGGCGGACCACAGGAACTGGGCATCTACAACGCCATACAAACCGTGCCCCGCGCCGACGGCAAGCGCGAAGTGGTCAGCGGCAGCAGCTACCTGCAAATCGTCACCTTTGATGACAACGGCCCACAGGCTCAGGGCGTGCTCGCGTTCTCCCTGTCCAGCAACCCGATGTCGAAATACGCGAAGGACCAGACCCAAGCCTTCTCCGAGAAAAAACTGCGCCCGCTACCGTTTACCGAAGCCCAGATCAAGGCCGACCCGCAGTACCAGACCCAGCGCATCAAGGAGTAGGGCGCGCGCGCAACCCCTTGATGCCAATGCGAAATATTTTTGAAATCAAGGGGTTGCAGGCATTGGCAAATGAGTACATAATGGCGCCCATCGAACGCAACGAAGCATTAAAAACTTCAATGTATTCAATAAGTTAGAGTAGAGGCATGGCTTTATAGCCCACTCAAGTTTTTATGCGGTAATTGCCAGCGACAAGGGCATTGATCGTTTGAGGCCGAGTAGCAAAATGGTTATGCAGTGGATTGCAAATCCACCTACGCCGGTTCGATTCCGACCTCGGCCTCCACTCTTGAAAACCCCGTAGATTAACGTCTACGGGGTTTTTTATTCCCGGGTGGAAAGTCAGCCGCTCAGATGAACACGGGCGGCACGTGGATAGAATCACCGTCTCCAGGCGTTTTTGCCGGGCCCGGTACGCTGATTCACACCCTGTTGATGCGCAGCCCCTTAACTTCACCTGCATACGCCGCAATTTTTTCCTGTTGATGCCCCAGCAGCGTACATATCCTCATCAATGCTGCCGCCTCATTCGGCGCTCTGCCATTTGCCGCCAGGGCGGTCAATTCCATGACTGACCATCCAATAACCGCCGCCGCATCTTCAAGATCATAGAACAATTCCTGCTGGGCGGTTCGGGGTCCGTCGAGACCCTGTATCAACTCTTTCATCTATTTACTTCCTTGCTCAAGCCCAGTGCATTCGCAGTGTATCCACCCCAACACAAACCCTACCAAGACGTTACACGAAACCCGTGACGGACGTCATTTGCAGCGGTCTTATCTTACGTACACCCCATCTTGTAAAGCAGAGAGCGTTGTCATGAAGTTGAATTACCTAACCAAGGCGGCTGTTGTTGTCGCGCTGTTGTCGACCTTGTCGGGCTGCTGGATGTTCATGCCTGCGGGTGGTGGCGGTGGGGGTGGCCATGGTGGTGGCGGTCACGGTCAGGGCGGCGGCCCTGGCGGCGGTGGTGGCCAGCGTTAACCGTTAATCAATGAGAGGCCGGTCATGAGCAATGACCGGCCTCTTTTTTTGCCTGGGATAAATTGCGGACAAAGAAAAGCCCGCGATGGGGAGCACGGGCTAAAAGGGATGTTCATTAGGAGCTGGGCCCACCCTAGCCAGTCGTCTGTGAAAGGTTTGTGAAAGCCGCCGTAAAAAGTGTATGCCTCAATCCGCGCCTCGCTGTACGGGGCAGGGAAGGCCATAACCCACTACTGTCGCCGGCATACCCCCTCTGCTTGGATGCCGCCTCATGTTCATGTCCACCAGCCTGCTCTCGGCCTTTGTGCTGTTTGCCTTCGTGTCTTCGATCACCCCGGGCCCCAACAACACCATGTTGCTGGCCTCGGGGGTGAACTTCGGGTTTCGCCGCTCGATGCCCCATGCGCTGGGCATCAGTATCGGTTTCATGCTGTTGGTGATTTCGGTTGGCCTGGGGCTGGGCGAAGTGTTCAAGGTGTTCCCTTGGGCCTACACCGTGCTGCGCTATGTGGGCGCGGCGTACTTGTTGTACCTGGCGTGGAAGATCGCCACGGCGGGGGGCATGTCCGACAGCAATGACGCACGCGGCAAGCCCATGACCTTTTTGGGCGCGGCGGCGTTTCAGTGGGTCAACCCCAAAGCGTGGATCATGGCGCTGGGGGCCATTACGACTTACACGCCGGCAGAGGGTTATGTCACCAACGTGCTGGTGATTGCGCTGGTCTTCGCAGTGGTGAACCTGCCCAGCGTGTGCGTGTGGGTGGTGTGTGGCAGCGGCCTGCGCAATGTGTTGCGTGAGCCGCGTTGGCTGAGGCTGTTCAACCTGTCCATGGCCGGCTTGCTGGTGTTGTCGCTGTACCCGATGCTGTTTGCCAGCTAAGTGCTAGACCGGCGAGATGGTCGCCAACAGGCCGATGCCGATGGTCAGCACTAAAAAACCGAACAGGAAAATCGCCATCTTGGTCATGAGGCCTCCGAAGGGAAGGGAAAAAGGATTGGGGTTATTGTCCGCCTTGAGGGCGTTTCAATACAGGCGCAGATAACAAAGAAAAAACCGTATCAGATGCGCTCTGCACTGTTCTGCCACGGCCTGCTGTGCCCTGGTTTTTTTTCAGGATCAGCGCCTGAGACAGCCAGCGTATTTCCCCCTAAGATGGCGCCCACTGCATCAACAATAAGAGTGGGCCAACCCTCGATGGAAAGACGTCAATTCAGCGGCGGCATGAAAGGCAAGAACCTGCGCTACCTCAATGAAACCTCGCAGCCGGCGTCGGTCACCCGCGTCGGCTTCCTGTTGCTTGAACATTTTTCCCTGCCAGCCTTCACCCAGACCCTCGACACCTTCGTCACCGCCAATCTGCTGCGTCCTGATCTGTTTGCGTCGCGTACGTTTGGCTGGGGTGACGGTGAAGTGATCAGCGACCTGGGACTGATCATCCGCCCCGATGCGCGGCTGGATGCCCATGCGCTGCAGGATCTGCAACTGCTGGTGATCTGTGGCGGTTTTCGTACCGAACTCAAGGCCAGCGAGGATTTCAACCAGCTGCTGCGCAGCGCTGCCGAGCACGGCGTGCACCTGGCGGGATTGTGGAACGGCGCCTGGTTTCTCGGGCGCGCCGGGCTATTGCAGGGCTACCGCTGCGCCATCCACCCGGAACACCGCCCGGCGCTGGCCGAAGTGTCCAAGGCTACCCACGTCACCAGCGAGCCCTACGTGATCGACCGCGACCGCCTGACCGCTTCCAGCCCGTCTGGCGCGTTTCATATGGCGCTGGATTGGATCAAGAGCCTGCACGACAAAGCCTTGGTCGAAGGTATCGAGGACATTCTGGCGTTTGAAGAGTCCCGCTATCGGCGGATCAAGCCCACTGAAAACGTCAGCGTCAGCGCGCCACTGCGTGAAGTGGTGAAGCTGATGGACGCCAACCTGGAGGAGCCGCTGGAGCTCGACCAACTGGCGGTGTACGCCGGCCGTTCCCGCCGCCAACTTGAGCGTCTGTTCAAGGAGCAACTGGGCACCACGCCGCAGCGCTACTACATGGAGCTGCGCGTGACCGAGGCGCGCCGGTTGTTGCAGCACACCGAGTTGTCGCAAGTGGAAGTGCTGGTGGCATGCGGGTTTGTATCGCCCAGCCATTTCAGCAAGTGCTACAGCTCGTATTTCGGCTATCGCCCCTCCAAAGAGAAGCGATTGGTCAAGTAACGCAAGCTTTGCTTCGGGCAGCCCTGTCTGGCCAGGGCAGGGCGAACCAACCGCGCACCGTCAGAAGCGATCCAGTCGATACGGCCCAGGTTCCGGTAAACCGGTACCGGCCGATACCAACTTCGCCACCCTCTCTGCCGTCACTGCCGCCTGCGTCAGCCCCAGATGCTGATGCCCAAACGCGAGCAGCACTTTCCCATCGCACACCCGGTCAATAATCGGCAGCGAATCCGGCAGCGACGGCCGAAACCCCATCCACGGCGTCGCATCCTGCGCATTCAAGTGCTCACGAAACAAACCCTTGCTCAATCGGTGCAACTGCCAGGCGCGGGCCATGTTCGCTGGGCGTTCCAAACCGGCGAACTCTACCGTGCCGGCCAGGCGCAAACCGTCGGCCATAGGGGTCATGATGAACTTGCGCTCCAGGGAGGTGACGGCAAACGGCAAGCGCTGCTGTTCGTGAGGCAGCATCAGGTGATAGCCGCGCTCCGTATCAAGCGGGATTTTTTTGCCGGTCAGCGCGGCGGTGAGTGGTGCCGAGTGGGCGCCGCAGGCGATCAGGACCTGGCGAGTGGAGAGGGCGCCTTGGTCGGTTACCAGCGCGACGCCATCGGTTTCGATCCGTGCATCCAACACCTGGCGTTTGCAAAACTGCACGCCACAGGCCTTAGCCGCTGCCACCAACTCGCAGACCGTCTGGTAAGGGTCGAGAAAGTGCCCGGTCCCCGGAAAAAACAACCCCCCCAAGACCTGTTCGCTCAATTGCGGTGCGACCTTACGGATCGCATCTCCCGACCAGAACGCCACCGGCACGTTTTGCTGCTGCATGCGCTGTTGCAAACCATCGAGCGCTTTGCGCGATTGCGCACGTTCATACACCAGCAGCGAGCCGTCTTCGCGCAACAGTTGGGAGCGATCGATGCTCGCCAGCAAACGCTGCCAGGCACCGAGGCTTTGCTCATTCAACGCACGAATACCCGCCACCGTGCGCTGGTAATGGGCCGGGCGTAGGTTCAGCAGCAACCGCGCAAACCACGGCAGGGCGCGGGGCAGGTACCTCCAGTCAACGCGCAGCGGGCCCATTGGGTCCATCAACATGGCGGGCAAGCGCTTGAGGATCGAGACATCCGCGATGGGAAACACCTGCTCGGTAGCCAGGTGCCCGGCGTTGCCATAAGAGGCGCCCATGCCAGGTTCCTGGGCATCCAGCACCAGCACACGCCGTCCCTGACGAGCCAGCTGCAAGGCACAGGCGACGCCGATAATACCGGCCCCGACCACGACGATATCTTCGGTCATGCCCTATGCCTCTCTCTGGCCGTCGAGCAAGCGCCGCAGCGACAAAGGATTGCCCTGCTGGAGTGCATCGGGCAGCAACGCATCCGGGAAGTCCTGGTAGCACACCGGGCGCAGGAAACGCTGGATTGCTGCGGTGCCCACCGAGGTGCTGCGCGCGTCTGACGTGGCGGGGAAAGGACCACCGTGGACCATCGCATCACATACCTCCACACCGGTCGGCCAGCCGTTGACCAGCAGGCGGCCGGCCTTGCGCTCCAGCACCGGCAACAACGCACGGGCGCTAGGCAGATCAGCTTCATCCAGGTGCAATGTCGCCGTCAGCTGACCTTCCAGGTGCTCGCATACAGCGCGTACCTGCTGATCATCGGCGCATTCCACCACCAGCGCGGCGGCGCCGAATATCTCGGCTTGCAGTTGTTCGTTGGCCAGAAAGGCGTCTGCCTGGGTCACGAACAGGTGCGCCTGGCCTTGGTTTGGCCCTTGTGCAGCCAAGCCCCTGGCGACCACGCGTGCGTGCTGGGTCAACGCCCTCACGCCGGTTTCATAGGCGCTGAAGATGCCGGGCGTGAGCATGGTTTGGGCCGGGCAGCGCGACAGCAGGTCGCTGGCCACACCAATAAAGCCGTCAAGGGCTGCGCCTTTCAGCGCGATTACCAGGCCTGGGTTGGTACAGAACTGCCCCGCGCCTTGGGTCAACGACGCGACAAAACCCTGGGCTAGCGCCTCACACCGTGCCTCCAGCGCCGCAGGAAACAGGTAAACCGGGTTGATCGAGCTCATTTCCGCATACACCGCAATCGGCTCCGGCCTGGCCTGGGCCGCTTGGGTGAGTGCAAGACCGCCACTGCGCGAGCCAGTAAAACCGACCGCCTTGATCCGTGCATCGGTGACCAACGCAATGCCCACTTCACGGCCCGAACCGTACAGCAGTGAAAACACACCGTCAGGCAAGCCACACGCTCGGACCGCCCGCGTCAGCGCCTGACCGACCAGTTCACTGGTGCCTGGATGGGCACTGTGGGCCTTGACGATCACCGGGCAGCCTGCGGCCAGCGCTGAGGCGGTATCGCCACCGGCCACCGAAAACGCCAAGGGAAAGTTACTGGCACCAAACACCGCCACCGGCCCCAGCGCGATGTGGCGTTGACGCAGGTCCGGGCGCGGCAGCGGTGCACGCTGCGGCTGCGCGGTGTCGACCCGTACATCCAGCCATTCACCGGCGCGAACAGTGCGGGCAAAGCTGCGTAATTGCCCACAGGTACGGCCGCGCTCGCCCTGGATACGCGGGCGTGGCAGGCCGGTTTCGGCGACAGCGCGGTCGATCAACGCATCGCCTAGGGCTTCGATCTGCGCGGCGATGGTCTCAAGGAAAGTAGCGCGCTGCTCCAGCGAGGTTTCTCGATAGCCGTCGAATGCAGCCCAGGCCAATGCGCACGCCTGGGCGACGTGTTCGGCGTTGCCACCGGCGTAGGCGGGTTCCAGGGGCATGTCGGTGGCCGGATTGATAGCCCGGATCGCGTCGCGATTGCCGCAAAAGGAGTGCTGACCGATCAGCATCGTGCCCGTCAGAGTCATGGGGTCGTCCTGGAATAAAGAGGGTTGGCCGCTGTGAGCAACACAGCGGCGGGTAAACAGTCAGTCAAGGTTCTGCTCAGCCGACCAGTTGGCGTACCACTGGCGAAACAGCGCGTACTGGGTTTGGACGTAACGACGCTGGGCATCGCTGAGCACGTCGGTTTCATTGAAGTGCAGGTCGTAGCCCTTGTCGCCGTTGAGCACCATCAGGTGCTTGTAATACAGCACCAGGTCGCAGCCTTCATCGAAGGACGACAACACCGCCAGCGCGGCCTCCAATTCACGGGCCTGGCGTCGGGCCTTGGCATCGCCCTTGGCCGCTTGTTTGCTCAGGGCCACCAAGTGCAGCACTTCCCGTGGCAAGGCATTGCCGATACCGGTGATGGCGCCGGTGGCGTTGCAGTTGACGAACCCGTGCACCACCTGGGTATCGACGCCCACCATCAGGGTCACGCTGTCGTCCTGGGAAGTGATGTGTTCAGCGGCGTAGCGCAGGTCGGCACCGCCGCCGAACTCCTTGAAGCCGATCAGGTTCGGGTGTTCACGGCGCAGGTCGAAGAACAACTCGGCGCGGGTGGCGAAGCCGTAGTACGGGCTGTTGTAGATCACCGCCGGCAATTCTGGCGCGGCCTTGAGGATCGCCGAGAAATGGGCCTTTTGCGCGGTGGCGGACGCACCACGGGACAGCACGCGGGGAATCACCATCAAGCCGTGGGCGCCGACCTTGGCCGCATGGGCGGCGTGGGCCACCGCTTCACGGCTGTTCACCGCACCGGTGCCGACAATGGTCGGCACACCGGCCGCCACCAAGCGCGCCACGCCTTCCTGGCGCTCGGCTTCGGTGAGCAGCGGCCAGTCGCCCATGGAGCCGCAGTACACCACGGCACTCATGCCGGCCTCGATCAATTCGCGGCCTTTGGCGACCAGCGCGTCGAAGTCCGGGGTGCGGGTGGCGGTGCAAGGGGTCATCAGCGCGGGGATGCAACCGGTGAAGATGTTGTCGCTCATTGTGTTCACTCCGTTCAGTCAAATAGAGAGGGCTCAGATGCCCCAGGCGAAAGGGTCCTGCTCGTCGATCAGCAGCGTGCTGTCGGCGGTCATGTAGGCGCGGCCGGTGATAAACGGGGTGACGCAGTGGCCGTCCCATTCATAGCGGCCTTCGAATTGGCTGCCAGTGATGCTGGCCTGCACCCAGGTTGCCCCGGCGGCGAGCTTGCCGTCGGCGGCCAGGCACGCCAGCTTGGCGCTGGTGCCGGTGCCGCAGGGCGAGCGGTCGTAGGCCTTGCCGGGGCACATCACGAAGTTGCGGCTGTCGGCGTGGGCGTCGTCGGCGAACAGTTCGATATGGTCGATCAACGCGCCGTCCGCACCGTGAATGCCCTGGTCCTCCAACGCCTTGAGCATCGCCCAGGTGTAATCGGTGAGGGCCTCTACATGGCTCATCTGCAGCGCCATGCCATGCTCGGACACCAGGAAGAACCAGTTGCCGCCCCAGGCAATATCGCCGTGGACAACCCCGTAGCCGGGCACCAATACGGCTATTTGTTGGCGATAGCGATAGGCGGGCACGTTGCGCAGGGTCACGGCGCCATCCTCGTGCAACGTTGCCGCCACCGGCCCCACCGGCGTGTCGATGAGGTGCACGCCCGGCTGGATACGCCCCAGATGATGCAAGGACGCCACCAGCCCGATGGTGCCGTGGCCGCACATGCCCAGGTAGCCGGCGTTGTTGAAGAAGATCACCCCGCAAGTAGCCCCCGGCGTGACCGGTTCGCAGTACAGCGCGCCGACCAGCACATTGTTGCCACGCGGCTCCAACAGGCAGGCGCGGCGCCATTGATCGTGGTCGCTGCGCAGGTTGTGCAACTGGTCGGCAATGCTCGCGCCGTTGAGCGCGGGGAAGCCGGTCATCACCAGGCGTGTAGGTTCGCCGCCGGTGTGGGAGTCGATCACATGCAGTCGCTTCATAACACGCTCCATCAGTGGGTAGCCGGGGTCAGGGCGGCGCTGGCGTGGGGGTCGTCGACAGCCTCGCTTTCATCGGCATCGTGCTCCAACTGCACCAGGTGCGCCGGTACACCGGTGGCGGCGCCCCAGTAGTAAATGCCCAGGGCACAGACCGCGACCACCAGCGTGTCAAACGGGTGGCTGATCACGCCGAGGCCGCCAAAACTGCCGAGCTTGGACAAGAGGATAGTCACCGCGTAGAAGCCGATCAGCCAGGCGGACGACCGCACCTGTTGCTTGAGCGTGATCTGCGCCGTCGGCACCCAGCGCGCGCACAGCAGGTACACGCCAAACATCAGGATTTGCAGGCCGAGCAGCCAGGACACCGTGCTCCAGCCGGACCAGTACACAATCAGCGCCGCGATAATGAACGACAGCGGCCCCAGCAGCGCCATGCCCTTGACCCGGAACGGCCGCGCCATTTGCGGGGCATTGCGGCGCAATGCGGCGACGGTCACCGGGGCGACGGCGTAACTGAGGATCAGCGCAGCGGACACCACATTGATCAGCGCTTCCCATGAAGGAAACGGCAGGGTCCAGAACACCGACAAGCCAAACGTCAGCCACAGCGCCGGACGCGGGATGCCGGACTTTTCATCAATACGCGTGAAAATCTTGAAGAACGTGCCGGTCTGCGCCCAGCCGTACACCACACGCGGCGTGGCGTTCATGTAGATGTTGCCGCAGCCGCTCGGGGAGATCACCGCGTCGGCCACCACCAGGTAGGCCAGCCAACCCACGCCCAGCGCCAGGGCGATATCGCGGTAGGGCAGGGCCAGTTCCTTGCTGATCCCGGCCCACCCGTTGGCGAGCATGTCGGTCGGTACGCCACCGAGGAACGCGGTTTGCAGCAGCACATAGATGGCGGTCGACAGCAGTACCGACAGAATCAATGCAATTGGAATCGTGCGTTGCGGGTTCTTCACCTCGCTGGCCACCGAGATGATCGGTGTGAGCCCCAGGTACGCAAAAATCACCCCGCCGGCCGACACGGCCATTTCGATGCCCGACAGGCCGAACGGCGCAAACCCGTGCATCTGGAAATTCGCTGGCTTGAAGAAGGTGAACAGCACGCCAATCACCAGCAGCGGCACAATGAACTTGAACACGCTCACCAGGTTGTTGGCGATGGCGAAGGTCTTCACGCTGCGGTAATTGAGGATGAAGAACAGGCACAGCAGGCCAAATTGCACCAGCCAGCCCAGGGTGGTCGGGTCGCTGGAGCCGGCCTTTGTCAATTCGGGAAACCACGCCGCTGCGTATTGGCGCGAGGCGACCACTTCAATCGCCACCAGGCTGGAAAATGCAATCAGCGTGATAAAGCCCATCAGGTAACCCAGCAGCGGGCCGTGGGAGTACACCGGGTAACGCACCACGCCACCGGCGCGGGGGAGTGCGGCGCCCAGTTCGCAATACACAATGCCGAGCAGCAGCACGGCGAACCCGCCAATCAACCATGAAATAATCCCCGCAGGGCCGGCGATTGCAGACACATGGCTGGCCGCAAAAAGCCAGCCGGAACCGAAGATGGCACCCAGCCCGATAAAGGTCAGGTCCATCAGGGAAAGCTGTTTCTTGAACTTGCCTTGAGCAGACATAGCGTCGCCTTCTTGTGAGTTATTGGATAGGCATGCAGTGGCCCTATCGTGAACGCGCAAGCGGGGTGGCGATTGATGTTTTTTGCCGACATCGATGACGAATTCAGCACAGTGGGCGTCGCTCGACAGCGCTCGGTGCATCGGGCAATCTGCTACGCGTCGAGGCGATCAACAGGGGATCAACAGTGATGATGCACAGCGTGTTTGCGACCCTTTGCCAAGGGAACGAAGCGAGTCGCCCCCACAGTATCGAGCAGCTATTGTCCGGCGTGATGCAGCTGTTGCCGATGCTGGACGTGATCCCCAATGCAGCGATTTTCATCAAGGACATGGACGCCCGTTACGTCCTCGCCAACCGCACCTTGGTGCAACGCTGCGGCCTCAAGCAATTGCAGCCGCTGCTGGGCAAGACCAGCGCCGAAGTGTTCCCTGCGCAACTGGGGCCGGGGTATACCGAGCAGGATCGACGCGTGCTGCAGCAGGGGTTTGTGCTCGAAGACCAACTGGAACTGCACCTTTACGGCACCCGCGAGCCCGGCTGGTGCCTGACCCACAAATGGCCGCTGCACGACCACGAAGGCCGCATCATCGGCCTGGCCGGGATCTCGGTGGACCTGCAATCGGCCAGCCAGACCCACCCGGCCTATCAGCGCCTGGCCGCCGTAGACGAACACATCCGCACCCACTTCAACCGCCGCGTCACCCTGGGCGAACTGACGCGCATCGCGGGTATCTCGGTGGCGCAACTGGAGCGTTATTGCAAGCGTGTGTTCCACATCACGCCCCGGCAGATGATCCAGAAGGTGCGGCTGGAACACGCCCATCAGCTGTTGCACAGCGACATGCCGATCACTGAGGTAGCGTTGCAGTGCGGCTACACCGACCACAGTGCGTTTAGCCGACAGTTCAAGGCATCCACGGGTTTTACGCCGCGCCAGTACCGTCAAGCGACGCAGGGAATGGCGTAACAACGGTCATTGCAATGCAACGAATGGCCGCTGCAGTCCTCATATGTTGACGAGCAACGCTTCACGACGACAGGGACCGAGCTTATGACCGCGGCTGAAAACAACCATGTGAACTGGCTGGTGGAACAATCGATGCTGTACGCAGCCCGCCAGCGCGCCAGGCTCTATTCGGGGCAGGGCCGGTTGTGGCAACAGCCCTTTGCACAGACACGGCCGCGTGATGCGACGGCGCTGTCGTCGGTGTGGTTTACCGCGTATCCGGCGTCGATTGTGACCCGCGAGGGCGGCACGGTGTTGGAGGCGCTGGGGGATGAGACGTTGTGGCATACGTTGTCGAAGATCGGCATCCAGGGCATTCATAACGGTCCGCTGAAAAAATCCGGCGGCCTGAGCGGTACACGGCATACGCCGACCATCGACGGCAACTTCGACCGCATCAGCTTCGAGATCGACCCGCAGTTGGGCACCGAAGCGCAGTTGCAGGCGTTGACGCGCATGGCCGCAGCGCACAACGCGGTGATCATTGATGATGTGATCCCGTCCCACACCGGCAAGGGCGCAGACTTTCGCCTGGCCGAGATGGCCTACCAAGACTACCCCGGCCTTTACCACATGGTGGAAATCCGCGAGGAGGATTGGCCGCTGTTGCCTGACGTAGCCGACGGCCGCGATGCGCAGAACCTCAGCCCCTTGCAGGTGGATGTGCTGCGCGACAAGCACTACATCGTCGGCCAGTTACAACGGGTGATTTTCTTCGAGCCCGGCGTCAAGGAAACCGACTGGAGTACTACGCCCGTGGTCATCGGCGTGGATGGCAAGCCGCGCCGCTGGGTGTACCTGCATTACTTCAAGGAAGGCCAGCCGTCGCTCAATTGGCTGGACCCCACCTTCGCTGCGCAGCAGATGATCATCGGCGACGCCCTGCATGCCATCGACGTGATGGGCGCGAAGATCCTGCGCCTGGATGCCAATGGTTTTCTTGGCGTGGAGCGCAAGCTCGATGGCACGGCCTGGTCGGAAAGCCATCCGTTGTCGATCACCGGCAACCAACTGCTCGGCGGGGCGATTCGCAAGGCGGGCGGGTTCAGCTTTCAGGAACTGAACCTCACGGTGGATGACATTGCCTCGATGTCCCATGGCGGTGCCGACCTGTCCTATGACTTCATCACCCGGCCGGCTTACCAGCACGCGCTGCTGATGGGCGATGCCGAGTTCCTGCGCCTGATGCTGCGCGAAATGCACCGCCAGGGCATCGACCCCGGCTCGCTGATCCATGCCTTGCAGAACCACGACGAGTTGACGCTTGAGCTGGTGCACTTCTGGACCCTGCACGCCCACGACAGCTTCCTCTACCAGGGCCAGACCTTCCCCGGCAATATCCTGCGCGAGCACATTCGCGAACAGATGTACGAACGCCTCACCGGCGAGCACGCGCCGTACAACCTCAAGTTCGTCACCAATGGCGTGTCCTGCACCACCGCCAGCATCATCACCGCGGCGCTGGGCATGCGTGACCTGGAGGCGATCACGCCAGCGGATATCCAACAGATCCGCCAGATCCATTTGCTGTTGGTGATGTACAACGCCATGCAGCCTGGGGTGTTTGCCTTGTCCGGCTGGGATTTGGTGGGCGCACTGCCGTTGGCGGCCGAGGACGTTGCGCACTTGATGCACGATGGCGACACCCGCTGGATTCATCGCGGGGCTTACGATCTGGTGGACCTGAACCCCGATGCCGAACTGTCCGCCGGCCAGATGCCACGCTCGAAAAGCCTGTATGGCAGCCTGAACAGCCAGTTGCTGGACCCCGAATCATTTGCCTCGCAGCTGCAAAAAATCCTGGCCGTGCGCCGCGCCTACGACATCGCCGCCAGCCGCCAGATCCTGGTCCCGGACGTGGAAAACCCCGCGCTGCTGATCATGGTTCACGACTTGCCGGCCGGGAAGGGCACGCAAATCACTGCGCTGAACTTCGGCCCTGCGCCGATCACGGAAACCCTGCACCTGCCGGATATTGCAGCGGGGATGGTGGTGGACATCATCAATGAACGGGTTGAGGGCGACCTGACGGCGGAGGGTGAATTCACCATTACCCTGGATGCCTATGAAGGGCTGGCGCTGCGGGTCGTGAGCAGCTCACCGATCTAACGGACACAGTTGTTCAGTCGGCGGTAGTTACGTCTGGGGTGACTTATCGGCCAATTGGAACCGATACCCCACCCCATACAATGACTCAATCGGCGTCTCCCCCGGACAGGCCTGTTCCAGCTTGCGCCGCAGGTTGCGGATATGGCTGTCCACCGTCCTGTCAGTGACCACGCGGTGGTCGGAGTAAAGCCTGTCCAGCAGTTGATCACGGGAGAACACGCGGCCGGGTGAGCAGGCGAAGGTGTTGAGCAGGCGCAGTTCCAGGGGGGTGAGGTCGAGGGCAATACCGTCCAGGGCGGCCAGGTAGTGCGTCTCGTCGATCACCAGGCGCGGCGCGGCGGTGCTGAGCAATTGCGGGCTGCGGCGCAGGATCGCCTTGACCCTGGCCACCACCTCCCGTGGACTGAACGGCTTGCAGATGTAGTCGTCGGCCCCCAACTCCAGGCCCAGCAAGCGGTCAACCTCCTCGACGCGGGCGGTGATCATGATGATCGGCACCGCGCTGAACCCCCGCAGGTCCTTGCACAGTTGCATGCCGTCGCGACCGGGCAGCATCAGGTCGAGCAAAATCAACTTGGGATCATGGGCGCGCACCGCCGGCACCACCTGCAAGCCGTTGTCCAGGCACAGGGTGCCGTGTCCGGCGGCTGCGAGGTAGTCGCGCATCAGGGCGGCGAGCTTGGGTTCGTCTTCGACGATCAGGATCGGGCGTTCATCGACCATGGTTCACAGGCTCCGAGGCAAACGCAGGGTCAGCCACAGGCCGCCCGGCGGCGAGTGCTCGGCGCTGAGGCTGCCGCCGTGGGCGAGGGCGATGCTGTGACAGATCGCCAGGCCCAGCCCTGCGCCGCCACTGCTGCGGTTACGCGAGGCGTCGCCCCGATAGAAACGCTCGAACAGACGCGGCAGTTGATTCGCGGAAACGCCGGGGCCGGAATCCATGAAATCGATGCGCAACTCATCACTCTCCACGACGGCGCTGATGCGAATCAGCCCTTGCGGGTCGGTATAGCGCACAGCGTTTTCCAGCAGGTTGGAGAACAGTTGCTGCAAGCGATTGGCGTCTGCCACCAACGTCAGGGGTTGGGCTGGCAGTTCCAGTTCCACACGCAACTGGCGGGCACTCAAGCGTTCCTGGAACATACCCACGCTGCTTTCCAGCAGTTGGTTGAGCACGCAGGTGGCTTTGCGGTAGGTCAGGGCGCCGACATCGGCCAGCGACAGCTCATACAAATCGTCCACCAGTTTGCTGAGCATGCTGACTTCACCTTGCAGCGACTTCATCGAGTGCTGGTCCAGGGTCCGCACACCGTCCTCAATCGCCTCCAGCTCGCCGCGCAGCACTGACAGTGGCGTGCGCAGTTCATGGGACACATCGGCCATGAATTCGCGGCGCATGGTTTCATTGCGCTCCAGGGTGTAGGCCAGTTGGTTGAAGTCCCGCGCCAATTGGCCGACTTCATCGTTGGAGGCCACGACCACGCGGCCGCTGTAATCACCGCTGGCCAGGCGGTGGGTGGCGGCGGCCACGCGCTTGACCGGCTCCAGCAGCGCACGGGCGATCCACCAGGCAATCAGCATCGCCAGCAGCAGCGAAAAGACGCCCATCACCAGGCTGGTGCGCAACTGGTACTGCTGGAAGCGTTCGCCCCCAGCTTCGGTCACGCTCTGGAAAGGAGTAACGGCCAGCCAGCCGACCGTTTCACCGGCCACGACAATCGGCAGGGCCAAGGCGTCATCGGCAATCCGGGTGTAGCCGGTCACGCGCTTTTTATCTTTGTCGAGCAGGGCGATACGGAACAGTGCGCCAGTGAGGTCGGAGATCTGCGGCGTCTTCAAGTCGCGAGTCTGCGGCTGTTCACCCGGCTCCGGGCGCATCACTTCAAACCAGCGGTCCGGCTGGTTACGGAAATATTCCCAGGTCCCTTCGCGTTCATACGCACCCGCCAGGCGCGGCACCACCGTGGCCATGCGCTCCAGCGCCTGCTCGTTGATATAGCCAAGGAAGCCCCGGCCAAAACTCCAGCTGGTAGCCAGGCCCATGCTCAGGATGACCAGAAGCACGCCGGCCAGCACCGCGACAAACAGCTTGGTGGAGATACTCAACTTCATGAATAGAGGCCGTAAAAAATGGACCCGCCCATTTAGGCCCCCACGGCAGAAAGATTCAACCCAAGCGGGCAATCTTCAATTTTCCTGCACATTTGCCTTGCAGCATTGGGGACAAGGCTCAGGCCATCCCGTCTTGCAGAGGCAGCTATGTCGACCAAAATTTTTGCCAAATACCTGGTAACCGCCGCGGTTTTCCTTTCGCTGATCATTCTGGTGCTGCTCGGCGGGTGCTCGGCCGGCGATCCGGCCCCTGAAGTCGCCACGCCGAAGGTCTCGGTGATCACCGTACAGCCTCAAAACCAGGTACTGACCACCGAACTCGCCGGGCGCACCCAGGCCTTTATGGTCGCCGAGATTCGTCCCCAGGTCGGCGGCATCGTGCAGCAGCGCCTGTTTACCGAAGGCGCCGAGGTCAAGGCCGGCCAGGCGCTGTACCAACTCGACGCGGCGCCCTACAAGGCCTTGCTGGCCCAGGCCCAGGCCAGCCTGACCAAGGCCCGCGCCACGCTCAAGTCGGCACAGACCACCGCCACGCGTAACGCGCAGTTGGTGAAGATCGACGCGATCAGCCAGCAAACCAATGAAGACGCCCAGGCCACGTTGCTGACCGCTGCCGCCGACGTGCAAGTCGCCCAGGCCGACGTCGACACCGCCCGCATCAACCTGGCCTACACCCGTATCAGCTCGCCGGTGGCCGGGCGCATCGAAACCTCCACCGTCACCCCCGGTGCGCTGGTGGTGGCCAGCCAGGACACGGCGTTGACCACCGTGCAGCAGCTCGATCCGATCTACGTCGACGTCACCCAGTCCACCACTGAACTCCTCGCCCTCAAGCGCGACCTGGCCAGCGGCGTGTTGCAGGCCAATGGCGATGGCGAAGCGCGCATCAGCCTCAAGCTCGATGATGGCAGTACCTACAACCACGAAGGCCGCCTGAAATTCAGCGGAGTCAGCGTCAACCAGGGCACTGGCACCGTGACGTTGCGCGCCGTGTTCGATAACCCGGAACACCTGTTGCTGCCGGGCATGTACGTGCGCGGCGTGCTGGAACAGGCCCGGGATGAACAGGCGATCCTGGTCCCGCAAAAAGCCGTGAGCCGCAGCGCCAGCGGCGTGACCTCGGTGTTGCTGGTGGTCGACGGCAAGGTCGAGCAACGGGTACTCACCGTTGACCGCGCGGTGGGCAACCAGTGGTGGGTCACTGCCGGCTTGAAAACCGGTGACCAGGTCATCGTCGAGGGCGGGCAAAAAGTCCGCGTCGGTGCGGTGGTCAAAAGCCAGGCCGCTGACCTCGGCACCCTGGCGCAGGAGGGTTGAACATGGCGCGTTTCTTTATTGATCGACCGATTTTTGCCTGGGTCATCGCCATCGTGATCATGCTCGGCGGTGCACTCTCCATCAGCCAATTGCCGCTGGAGCAGTACCCGGACATCGCGCCGCCCACCGTGCGCATTTCCGCCACCTACACCGGTGCCTCGGCCAAGACCGTGGAAGACTCGGTGACCCAAGTCATCGAGCAGCAGATGAAGGGCCTGGACAACCTGACCTACATGTCGGCCTCCAGCAGTTCGGCGGGCAGCGCCAGTATCAGCCTGACGTTCGCCGCCGGCACCGACCCGGATGTGGCGCAGATGCAGGTACAGAACAAACTCCAACAGGCCGAATCGCGCTTGCCGCAGTCGGTGCAGAGCGAAGGCCTGACGGTGACCAAGGGCGGCTCGGACTTCCTGATGATTGCCGCTCTGGCGTCGGACAACCTCAGCGTCACCGGCACCCAGATTGGCGATTACATCTCCAGCACTCTGCTCGATTCCATCAGCCGCATTGACGGTGTGGGCGATGTGCAAACCCTGGGTTCGGGCTATGCCATGCGCATCTGGCTGGACCCGGCGCTGCTGGAAAAATACGCGCTGATGCCGTCAGACGTCAGCACCGCCCTGGAAGCGCAAAACACCGAAGTCTCGGCCGGCCAACTCGGCGCATTGCCGGCGGTGAAGGGCCAGCAACTCAACGCCACCATCAGTGCCCGGAGCAAGCTACAGACCGCCGAAGAGTTTCGTAACGTGGTGGTCAAGTCCACCAGTGACGGCGCGGTGGTGCTGTTGGGCGATGTGGCCACCGTGGAACTGGGCAGCGAGAGCTACGACATCACCTCGGCCCTCAACGGCAAGCCGGCCGCGGCCATGGGTGTGCAACTGGCGGCGGGGGCCAATGCGCTGGACGTGGGCGAGGCGGTCAAGGCCAAGCTGGCGGAGTTGGAACCGTTCTACCCGAACGAGATGCAGCTCAAAAACGTGATCGCCTACGACACCACGCCATTTGTGAGCCTGTCCATCGAAGAGGTGGTCAAGTCCCTCGGCGAGGCCATCGTGCTGGTGGTGTTGATCATGTTCCTGTTCCTGCAAAACCTGCGGGCTACCTTGATCCCGGCAATCACTGTGCCGGTGGTGCTGTTGGGTACGTTCGGGGTGTTGGCATTGTTCGGTTATTCAATCAACACCCTGACCATGTTTGCCATGGTCCTGGCCATCGGCCTGTTGGTGGACGATGCGATTGTGGTGGTGGAAAACGTCGAACGGGTCATGAGCGAGCAGGGCTTGACGGCCCTCGCGGCCACGCGCCAATCGATGGATGAAATCACCAGCGCGCTGATCGGCATCGCCCTGGTGCTCAGCGCGGTGTTCATTCCCATGGCGTTTTTCGGTGGTTCCACCGGGATTATCTATCGGCAGTTTTCGGTGACCATCGTCTCGGCCATGGTGCTCTCGGTGGTGGTCGCAATGACCCTGACACCGGCCTTGTGCGCTGCGCTGCTCAAACCGGGGCATGGCGCCAAACGCGGCTTTTTTGGTGGGTTCAACCGTGCATTCGAGCGCTGCTCCCAGCGCTACGAAGCGTTGGTCGGTGGCGTACTGCAACGTACCCGCCGCAGCCTGGTGGTGTACGCGCTGATCGCCGCCGCCATGGCCGCCGGTTACGCCAGCCTGAGCACGTCGTTTCTGCCGGACGAGGACCAGGGCATCCTTATGGCGCAGATCCAGTTGCCGGTGGGCGCCACCGACAGCCGCACGCAGGCGGTGCTGCACCAGTTCGAGCAGTACATGCTCAAGCAGCCGGAAGTCGAGGCCATGATCAGCATCAGCGGGCTGGGCATGGGCGGCAACAGCCAGAACACCGCACGGGCGTTTATCCGGTTGAAGGACTGGAGCGAGCGCGCGGACGATGCGGCGACGATTGCCCAGCGCGCCACGTTGGCGCTGGCGAGCATCGGCGATGCCGATGTGTTCGTGATGCAACCACCGGCCGTGCGCGGCCTGGGGCAGAGTTCGGGCTTTGATTTGCAGCTCAAGGACCTGGGTGGCCTGGGGCATGACGCGTTGGTCGCTGCCCGTGAGCAGTTCATCGAACAGGCGAAAAAAGACCCGCGCCTGCTCGGTGTGCGCAGCAACGGCCTGGACGATGCGCCGCAGCTCAAAGTCAGCATCGATGACCGCAAGGCCGGAGCCCTGAGCCTGAGCACCAGCGATATCAACACCACGCTGTCCACCGCGCTGGGCGGCACCTATGTGAATGACTTCCTCAACCAGGGCCGGGTGAAGAAAGTCTATGTGCAGGGCGAGGCGTCGACCCGCATGCAGGCTGCCGACCTGGAGCATTGGTTCGTGCGCAACAGCAACGATGAAATGGTGCCGTTCTCGTCGTTCGCCATCAGCGCCTGGAGCTATGGTTCGCCGTTGCTGGAGCGCTACAACGGCTCGTCTTCCCTGGAAGTGGTCGGCGACCCGGCTCCGGGCGTCAGCTCCGGCGCGGCGATGGATGCGGTGGAGGCCATTGCCAAGCAACTGCCCGATGGCATTGGTTATGAGTGGACCGGCCAGTCCTACCAACTGCGGTTGTCCGGCTCCCAGGCGCCGTTGCTGTACGCGGTCTCCATCCTGTTCGTGTTCCTGTGCCTGGCGGCGTTGTACGAGAGTTGGTCGGTGCCGTTCTCGGTGATCCTGGTGGTGCCGCTGGGTATTGTCGGCGCGGTGTGGGCCACACGGTTTACCGGCTTGAGCAACGACGTGTACTTCCAGGTCGGCCTGTTGACCACGGTGGGGCTGGCGGCGAAAAACGCGATCCTGATCGTCGAGTTCGCCAAGCACTTGCAGGAGCGGGGCAGTAGCCTGCTGGACGCGACGCTGACCGCCGTGCGCCAACGCCTGCGCCCGATTCTGATGACCTCCCTGGCGTTTATGTTCGGCGTATTGCCCCTGGCCCTGAGCAGCGGCGCCGGTTCCGCCGGCCGTCGGGCCATTGGCACCGGCGTGTTGGGCGGCATGCTCAGCGCCACGGTGCTGGGGATCTTCTTTGTGCCGCTGTTTTTTGTGTTGATCCGCCGCCGTTTTGGCCGCGTCAGCACGTCTCCAATCGTCGAAAAAGGTGACGCATGATCAGGTTTCTCTGCCCGTTGGTGGCCGCATTGGTCCTCAGTGGCTGCATCAATCTGGCGCCGGATTATCAGCAGCCAGCCGCACCGGTGCCGACGCAATGGCAGGCCGGCGTCCAGGGCGACGTGCCCGCCGATATCCAGTGGCAGCAGTTCTTTACCGATAGCCGCCTGGCGCAGTTGCAGAGCCTGGCCCTGGCCAACAACCGCGACCTGCGCCTGGCCAGCCTGAATATCGAAAAAGCCCAGGCCCAATACCGCATCCAGCGTGCGGCCGCGTTCCCGACGATTGATGCAGGCATCAGCGGCACCCACAGCCGCACGCCGGGCGCGCTGTCGAGCAGCGGCGCGGCGGCCACCAGCCACGATTACAGCGCGCAGCTGGGGCTGAGCAGCTATGAAGTCGACGTGTTCGGCCGCGTGCAGAACCTGCAGGATGAAGCGCTGGAAGCCTACCTGGCGCTGACCGAAACCCGGCGCAGCACCCAGATCAGCCTGGTGGCCGAAGTGGCCACCGCCTGGCTGACCCTGGCCGCCGACAACGCACACCTGCAATTGGCCGAGGACACCTTGGCCAGCCAGCAATCCACCTATGAACTGACCCAGCGCAGCCACGCGCTGGGCGGTTCGGCGGCGCTGGCGGTGGCCCAGGCGCAAACCACGGTCGAGTCGGCGCGGGTGGATGTGGCGGAGTATCAGAGCCAGATCCTTCAGGACCGCAATGCCTTGCGCCTGCTGGTGGGCAGTGACATTCCCGACAGTTTGCTGCCGGACGCCCACCTGCAATCGGCGGCTGCGCTGGTGCAAGTGCCGGCCGAATTGCCGTCGAGCCTGTTGCAGCGGCGGCCGGATGTGCTGGCGGCGGAGCACAGTCTCAAGTCGGCGAATATCGACATTGGCGCGGCGCGCGCGGCGTTTTTCCCGAGCATCAGCCTGACGGCCAATGCCGCGTCTGCCAGTTCGTCACTGTCCAGCCTGTTCAAGGCGGGCAGCGGGGCGTGGACCTTTGCGCCGAGTATCAGTGTGCCGATTTTCGATGCGGGGAGTAACCGGGCGACGTTGGATGCGGCGAAGGTTGAGAAGGAAATTCAGGTGCAGACCTATCAGCAGTCGTTGCAGACGGCGTTCAAGGAAGTGGCTGATGCCCTGGCCGTGCGTAGCACGCTGGATCAACGCCTCACCGCCCAGCAAGCGCTGGCCGACGCCAGCCAGAAGAGCTACGACCTGTCGGATGCGCTGTACCGCGCAGGGTCGCAAAGCTATCTCGAAGCCCTGGATTCGCAGCGTTCGTTGTACAGCGCACAACAGGACCTGATTACCCTGCGCTTGGCGGAGCAGGGCAATCGGGTGACGTTGTACAAAGTGATGGGGGGAGGGTGGCAGTAGGGACTTGGGCCCGATAGCAGTGTGTCAGTAAGAGATGCTTCAACTGACACGCCTTCATCGGGGCATAGGTATCTACACATCTTTGGTGAAAACATAACCTTAGCGAACGAGGCTGTTGTGGTGAGCAGGCTGTTGTGGTGAGCGGGCTTGCCCCGCGCTGGGCTGCGAAGCGGCCCCAAAACCGTACAACTCGGTTTGTCTGGAAAAACGGGGGTGGCTTTGATGGGGCCGCTGCGCAGCCCAGCGCGGGGCAAGCCCGCTCACCACAATATCCCGCTCATCACAGTGTTATGTGTAAGCCTTTGAGAGTTGTGTAGATACCCATGCTCATCGGGGCCCCCTCCCACATGTTGATCTTCCTCGGCCAAGCACCTCAAAGCTGCCGTTTATCCTGCGCCGCCTGCAACACCCGCAGCAAATTCCCGCTCCAGATATTCGCAATCTGCGCCTCGCTATACCCGGCATCCAACAACCGCTGGGTAATCACCGGCAGCTGGCTCACATCTTCCAACCCGGTCACACCACCGCCACCGTCCCAGTCGGCGCCGATGCCGACGTGGTCCGGGCCGGCGACTTGCAGCAGGTGCAACAGGTGTTTCATGAACACATCGAGGCTGGCCTTGGGTTGGGCGAAGCGTTGGTTGAGGGTGTCGCGTTCCTGGTAGAGCGTCTTGATCTGCTCCGGGCTGAGAGCGGCAAGGTTGTGGAAGCGGGCGCCGAGCGCGGCCATAGCTTTGTTGCGGTCCGGATTAGGGGTGAGGGGGATCAGGTAGTCGCTGTAGGCGTTGACCTGGATCACGCCGCCCTTGGCTGCCAGTTGGCGCACGCGGTGGTCATCGAGGTTGCGCGGGTGTGGGTTGATTGCGCGGCTGCTGGAGTGGGAGGCGATCAGCGGGGCGCTGGACAGGGCGAGCATTTGGTCGAAGACCGCGTCGCTGGCGTGGGACACGTCGAGCAGGATGCCCAGGCGGTTGGCCCGCTGTACCAGATCGCGGCCTTTGGGGCTCAGGCCTTTCCATTCCGGCAGGGCGGTGGCGGAGTCGGCGAGGTCGTTGTTCATGAAATGCACCAGGCCGAGCATGCGCAAGCCTTGGCGGTAGTAGGTGTTGAGCAGTTCGGGGTCGGAGCTTAACGGGTCGGCGTTCTCCATGCTGATAAACACCACACGCTTGCCCTGGGCGGCGATGCGTCGAGCGTCGTCGGCGGTGAGGGCGAGGGCGAAGCTGTCGGGGTTGCGATCGATCACATCGCGGATGCGCGTGAGGGTGGCCAGGCCATAGGCGCTGGCGTAGGCGCGACCTTCCTCGGTGCGTGGGCCTTGCGGGGTATAGACCGCAAAGAAGCCGCCATCCAGGCCACCTTCGCGCATGCGCGGCAGGTCGACCTGGCTGCCGTCCTGGCGATAGTCGTGGCGCTCCAGGATGTTCCAGCCGGGGCGGGTCAGGGTCAGTGGGGTATCGAGGTGGCTGTCCAGCACCAGCAGGCGCTGGTGCAGGGCCAGGGTGCTGGGGCTCACGTCAGCGTGGGCCAGCAATGGCAACAAGGCGAGGATCAGCAGGCGCTTGGTCATGTTCAGAACTCCATGCTCAAGGTGCTTTGGAAGGTGCGCGGCGAGCCCGGTCGGAATACGGCGGGGCCGCTGGTGCTGGTGAGGATGTAGCCCAAGTAGTCCTTGTCGAACAGGTTGTCGACGTTGAAGCGCAGCTTGACGTTTTTCAGCGGGCCGTAATGCACGCGCTCGCCGCCCAGGTCCAGGTAGGCGTTGTACAGGGTGTAGCCGGGCACCGATTCGCTGTTGGTGAAATTGCTGTAGCGCTCGCCGATGTAGCGTGCGGAAAAGTTCAGCAAGGCCCACGGCGCCAACTCGTAAGTGACCCCGGCCTGGGCCAGCCAGCGCGGGCTGTCGGGTACATCGTTGTCGCGGATCGACAGGCCGGCGGCATCGTTCTGGAAGGTGGATTTGTTGTAGGTCAGGTTGCCGTTGAGCACCACCTTATCGGCCAGGATCGGCGGCTTCCATTGGCCGCTCAACTCCGTGCCGTAAGCCTGCACCTTGCCGACGTTCTGGTAATAGGTTTCCACTTGGCTGCTGCCAGGCACCGCCGAGGCGAAGGCTTGCAGGCGGTTATCGAAGTCGGTGCGGTACAGCGCCCAGGCGGCGTTGAAGGTCGGACGGTTGATGCGATAACCCACCTCGTAGTTCTTCGCCCGTTCGGCATCCGGTGGCGGTGCACTGGGGCTGGCAGCGCGGAAGATATCGTCGGCGCCACGGGGCAGGGCCATGTTTTCCGAGTAGGAGGCGAACACCTGGGTATCGTCGGTGAGGTTGTAGACCAACCCGGCCTGGGGTAGGAACGCGTCGTTCCATTGGGTGCTCAGACGCGGCTGGCGGTTGTTGATGTAGTCGCCGGCGTTGCGATAGCCCTCGATGCGGTACTTGAGGTTCAGGCTCTTGAAGCCGAACTGCAGGCGCAGGCGATCATCGAGCAGGGTCCAGGTGTCCTTGAGGTGGTACTGCAACGAATTGCGCGTGGAGCTGAAATCCCCTTGCAGGTGCACCGGCTCATTGAACAGCGGCTCGCCGGCCGGGCTACCATCGGTGAGGTTGTAGCGGCCCTGCTGGCGGTTGAACACATCGGTCTCTGCCCACAGCCCGGTATCGATCTGGTGTTGACCCACCTCCCATTGCAGCCCGGTACGCCCGCCAAAACGGTGGCCGCTCAAGGACGACAGCCCGTATTGCACGCCCTTGGGCGCGAACAATCCGTCTACGTTGCTCTGGGCATTGTGCAGCGCCAGGGACGTGGCGTAGGCCTCGGGCGACACGCCAAAGCCCTTCTTGGCTTCGTAGTACAGGGTGGTGTAGTTGAGCAGGTCCGGGCGAATCTCGAACTGGCCACCCAGGCTGTACAGGGTGTCGCGGCGCTGGTTCACCGCTTGCTTGTAGAACTGGTTGTAGCCGGTGTTGCTGTAGCGCACGCCGGGGACTGTCTCAGGCAGATCGGGCAGGCTGTCGAGGTAGGCGAAATAACGGCCCGAACGCCCGAAGAGATCATTGGCGCTGCCGTCGTACTGGGCGATGCTCACGTAGGGCGAGTCATAGTCGTAGAACGAATTGTGCACCGCGCGCAGCCATACCTCATCGCGATCGCCAAAGCGATAACGCACCTTGGCTTCCAGGTGTTCGCGGTCGATGGTACCGGGCCCGCGCCACAGGTCGCCGTCGATTTTCGAGCGGCTGAAATACGCCGACAGACCTTGGTATTCGCCGCTTTGCAGCTTGACGAAGCTGCGCCGCAGGCTGTCGCTGCCCAGGGTGTAAGACAGGCTCACACCCGGCTCTACGGTAGGGTTGCTGGTTTGGTAATCCACGTACGGGCCCAATGATGCGTAGCCCGATTGCGAGACATCGCCGGCGCCGGTAGAGGCCGTCACGCGTTCGGTGTTTTCGTTGTCGACGTAGCGGTAGATCGGGCTGCCGCCAAACTGGTCGGTACGGCCCAACGGCACGCCGTCGATGGAGAAGCCGATCTGCTGCAAGTTGAACGCCCGCACGAACACCGAGTTGCCGAACTCGTACAAGCCCAACGCATCGTTGACCTGCACGTTGAAGCCCGGCAGCGCTTCGAGCATTTTCAGGCCCGAGGTGCCCGCCGGCGCCGACAGCAGTGCCTGGTGCGAGATGCTCAGGGTATTGCTGATCTTGTCTTCGCCGATGGCAGCGCTGGCTTCGGTGACGCGTGCACCGACCACCTCGACTTTGCTCAGTTGCGGTTCGGTGGAACTGGCGGTTTGCGCGGCCCACGTGGAGTCGGCCAGCAGCAGGCTGGCGAGCAGGGTTTTACGGTACTGAGCAATCATGGTTCATCCTTGGTTGAGGCGTCAGAGCCCGGCGTGGGCCTGGGCGAGGAAGTCGGGCTGGGCCCACTCATGCACGCTGAAGTCGTTCTGCAAGAAACCGCGTTGCACCAGGAAATCCTTTTTCAGCTCCAGGGCCGCGAGGTTCTGCGGGCCCAGTTGCGGCACGAAATCCAGCTCGGCGATGGCCTGGCGGATAAACCCGGCATCCGGCAGGAACGTCACGCGGGTGAACAACTGCGCGGCCGCATCGCGGTGCTGGTTGATCCAGCGCCCGGCGCGGATTGCTGCGCGCAGGAACGCCACGATCACCTGCGGATGTTCTTCGGCAAAGGCGCGGTTGACGGTGGTGGCGTAAGGGCCGTTGTGGTTTTTCAGGGTCCAGTCGGGGTAGCGTTCCAGGTCTTCGATCACCGTGAATTCACCGCTGGCGAGCAGCGCCGGCACGTGCCCGGCGGCGATGTGCACCGCGTCGACGCGGCCTTCAGCCAATGCGCGGACTTCCTGGCCCGGCTTGCCGTGCAGGCCATGCAATTGCGCCCAGAACGCCGAAGGGCGCACGGCGGCCTGCAAGGTGTGGGGGTCGCCTTCGTCCTCCAACTCGATCAAGCGCACCTGCGACGGCTCGAGCCCCGCCAGTTGCAAGGCATTGAACAAGCCGTGTTCGGCCAGTGCCTTGAGCACATCCACCCGCGCCTTGTTGCGGCTGACCGGCACGCCGATACGTTTGCCGAACAGGTCGGCGACCTGGCGGATACGCCCGTCGGCGCGCACCACAATCTGCCCGGCGCGCTGGGTCGCAGTGGTGGCCACCAGCAACGTGTCGGCCTGGTCGGCGCGGGCCCACAGTGCGGGCACGGCGCCGCCATCGCGAATCAGCCGGGACTCGGCATGGGTGAAGTGCGGCAGCCAGCCCTGGTTGTCGGGCAGCGAGCGCAGGTAGATCGCTTCGGCACCGACGCGCTGGTATTCCTCATCCAGCCAGCCGAGTTCCACGGCGATATTCGACGCGACCAGCAGCGGGCAAATGCTGTAGTGGGTGGGCAGTGTGTGGCTCATGGCAGACTCCTTGGGGTGACGTTCAGGTGTTCCAGGCCTTGTTGCAGGTCGGCGATCAGGTCCTCGACCGCTTCAAGGCCCACATGCAGGCGCAGCAATACGCCGGGTTCAATCTGTGCCGAAGGATGGCGTTGTTGCTGGCGGATCAGGCTTTCGAAACCGCCCCAACTGGCGCCCATGGCGAACAGCTGCAGGCTGTCGAGAAAGGCCTTGGTTTGCGCTGCCGAGATCGGGTGGAGCACCACGCCGAACAGGCCGGTGGAACCGAGGAAGTCGCGCTTGAACACCGCGTGTCCCGTCGCGCCCGGTAAGGCCGGGTGCAGCACTTGGGCGACTTCCGGGCGTTGTAGCAACCACTGCGCAACCGTGAGCGCCGAGCGCTCGTGCTGGCGCAGGCGCACGCCGAGGGTGCGCAGGCCACGCAGGCCCAGGTAGGCGTCGTCGGCACTGGCGATGTAACCCAACTGGCGCACGGTTTCGCGCACGCCGGCGTAAAGCGCCTGCGTGGTGACAATCACCCCGAGCATGGCGTCGCTGTGGCCCACCAGGTATTTGGTGGCAGCGTGAATCGAGATGTCCACGCCGTGTTCAAACGCCTTGAAGAACAGCGGCGTGGCCCAGGTGTTATCGAGCATCAGCAGCGCGCCCTGGGCGTGGGCCGCACGGGCGAGGGCGGGAATATCCTGCACTTCGAAGGTGCTGGAGCCGGGCGCCTCGGCATACACCAGGCGCGTATTCGGGCGCAGCAGCCCGGCGATATCCGCGCCGAGCATTGGCGTGAAATAGCTGGCCTGGATGCCGTAGCGCGGCAGGATCTGGTCGAATACCTGGCGTGCGTGCCAGTAGCAGTTGTCGGTGACCAGGATATGGTCGCCGGCCCGCGCCACCGCCAGTACTGCGCCGACAATCGCCGCCAGGCCGCTGGGCATGATCAGCCCGCGAAAGCCGCCTTCCAGCTCAGCCACGGCGTCTTCGAACGCGGCGGTGGTGGGGTTGCCGTTGCGCCCGTAGACGTGGCCTCGGTAGTGCGGGTCATCGGCCTGTTGCAGGTGGTTCGCCAGGGTGCTGGTGTCGGGCCAGATAAACGTAGAGCTGCGATACACCGGGGTGTTGACGGTGCCGGCATGGTTGGCCGGATCACGGCCGAGGTGGGTCAGCAAGGTGTCGTCGCGCATGGTGGTGGTTCTCGTCGAAAGGCTCATCGGCGTTCCAGCCGCTTGGCCCAGCGTGAAAGGGGGTAGATGTAGAGAAAGAACGCGACAAACACCAAGCCGTAGGCGGGCAGCAGCAGGTCGTTGCGCAATTGGCTGGAGAGGTGCGACTGCAGGGTGGTCATCAACTCTTCCACCCCGAGCAGGTTGGCCAGTGAGGTGGACATGGTCACCGCGCAATACAGGTTCATCCACGGCGCCACCAGGCTCGGCAGGGTCTGCGGGACGATCACGTAGCGCAGCGCCTGGGCGTGGCGCAACCCCAAGGCCTGGGCCGCTTCCCATTGGCCCGACGGCACCGCGTAGACGCCGCCGCGCACAATCTCCGAGACGTAGCCGATGGCAGGCAGCGCCAGGCCCAGCGCGACCTTCAGCCAGTCCGGCAACTGCCACCAGCGCCCGGCCCACTGCACTTCGTAGGGCAGCAGGTAGGCCACGTAGAACATCACCACCAGCCACGGCAGGTTGCGCAGCAAACGGCTGATGTGCCCGGCACCCCGGCGCAGGTGCGCATGGGGGCTCACCTGCAGGCTGCCGAGCAGGACGCCGAGGACGGTCGCCACCAGCATCGCCGTGACGCCCATCAGGATGTTCAGGCCAAAGCCTTGCAGCAGCGCCGGCGCCCACTGCCACAGCAGCATCAGTGGTGAAGGTTCAGGCAGCATTCGGCAGCTCCTGACCGGGCAGGCGCAGGTGGTTTTCCAGGCGGCGCAACAGCCAACTGCTCAGACCGATCAGCAACAGCCAAACCAGCAACAGCACTTGCATCATCTCGGCCACGTTGAAGTTGTCGGACCAGATCCGGTTGCTCGCATAGAGCAACTCCGGCACCGCAATCGCGTAGGCAACCGAGGTCGATTTGATGGTCTGCACCACCGTATTGCCCATCGCCGGCAGGCTGTTGCGCAGTGCCAGCGGCAGCACGATATGGCGCAGCACCGTAGGTTCTTGCATACCCAGGGCAGCGGCTGCCTGGCGGGTGGCGCGTGGTACCGCATCGATCCCGGCGCGCAGGTTGACCGCCTGGAACGCGCCGCTGTGCAGGGCAATCACGATGATTGCCCACTGCGTGCCGTTGAGCAGGCGCACACCGTCCACCAGCGGCAACAGCGCCCCGACGCCGAAGTAGAAAAAGAACAGCTGGACCAACAGCGGCGTGTTGCGAAACAGCGCCACGTACGCACCGCTGATGCCGCGCCACAACCCTTGGCGCGAACCCAGGCCGGCGGCGCCGACGACGCCGATCAACAACGACAGCGCGATACTCGCCAGGGACAACAGCAACGTCAGCCCCAGGCCCAGCAAAAAGCGCTGACGGTCCATCGGGTCCCAGACGATACTCAGCGACAGGCCGTGTTGCTCCAGCCACAGGCGCAGGCTGACCTCATTCATGCTGGGCCTGCGCATGCTGCTGCGCGACCCAGGCATTCGGCGCCAGGCCGTAACGCTGCTCCAATTCGATGATCAGCCCATTGGCATGCCAGCCCTCGACAATGCTCGACACCGCCGCCAACAACGCGGGCTGGCCCTTGCGCAAGGCAATCCCCCACGGCGCTGGTTCCTGGCCCGGTAGCTTGACCTCGTAGTCGGCCCATTCCGGCTGGCGGGCGAGGGCGCTGTACAACGCGTCGTCGCCCATCGCGCCCAGGCAGCGGCTGTCCGTCACCGCCTTGCGCACCTCGGCGGTACCGTTGAACGATGCGAACTGCACGCCATAGCGGCTTTCAAACGGCCGTACCCACACACTCGTGGCGGGCGCGCAGAGCGTCTTGCCGCGCAGGCTTTCCCAATCGGGCACCCGCGTACTTTTCGGTGCAAACACCGTGGCCGCCGAGCTATAAAACCCTGGGCTGGCAAAGTCCACTTCACGACGCCGGGCCGGCGTGTCCAACAGCGACGTCACCAACACCTCGCAACGCCCCTGGTCGAGAAACAACAAGCGATTCAGTGGATTGACCTGCACCAACGAAAGCTTCAGCGGCTGCCCGACGCGAGCCGACAACTGCTGCTTCAGATCAACAATCAAATCCATGATCAGCCCGCTGGGACGGCCTTGGGCATCAAGGGTCTTGAACGGTGGGAACTCATCACTGGTGCACACATTGAGCGTGCCTCGGGATTGGGCGCGTTCGAGTAAAGCTTCGGCGTGCGCGGGAAGCGCACAGACTGCGAGAAACGCGGCCAGCACCCAACGGGTGTGCCGTAAGGCCGCCGTTACCGCAGCAATGGATATGTACACCGATAGACCGCTATCGGGAGCAAGTCGAATCGTCGCATCGTCCCTCCCACATTTGAACCGCAGTGTGTCAGTGAGCAAATCACTCATGTCGCACTCCACCCCAGCCGCGAGCGCTGAGCCGCACCGCTGGGAAACGGCTGCGGGCTGCCCAGTTGCTGCGCCAGGAACGTCAGGTAGGCGGCCTCTTCAAGGTTCACCAGCAACCGGGTGGCCGCGAGCACATCGCGTTCCGACCAGGCAAATGGACCGTGGTTGGCTAAAAGAGCCGCCGGCGCCCGGGGATGCTCACGCAACGCCGCCACTACCGGCTCCGGCGCGTAACGCGGGCCCCAGGCGGTCAGCGGAATTTCCTGATCCTCATCCAGAACCCCCAGCAACTGCGTGGCATGGGCGCGCAACGGCCGCCCCGCAATCGCAAACGCCGTCAGATACGGTGAGTGCGTATGAATCACCGCATTCACTTGGGGCCGCTCGCGGTAGATCGCCACGTGCAGCGCTGCTACTTCCTTGAGGTTGTCCGTCAGGCTGCCCTGGCTGTGCTGCAAATCGAAATCCACAATCGCGGCCACGCCGCTGTCGAGCCCGCTCAGCGAGGCAATCACCAGCCGCTCCTGGCCGGGCAGACGCAGGCTGATATTCCCCGCCTCATTGGCCGACAGCACCTGATGCTTGATCAGCAACTGCTTGGCCAGGGCAAAGTCATGCTCGAAGGCTTGGGTAAAACGCACAGGATCAAAGCTCATGGGAACTCCTTGTTGGGGGTCAGAAGCGGTAGTCGGCTTTCACGTAGTAGAAGGCGCCTTCGGCACCGGCCGGTGAGATGCTCTGGTAGGCCACGCGCCCGCCGACAAAACGGTTGGCCACGTCGATCTTGTCCGGGTAGCTGTCGAAAATATTGTTGCCGCCCAAGGTCAGGGTGAGGGCCTGGCTGATGTCGTAGGACACGCTGGCGTTGCTCACCCACTGCGCGCAAAAGGTTTGGTCGCGGGCTTCGCCGAGGTTGGAATCGAGGGTGTAGGTGCCGTAGCGGATCGTGTTGAAACTCGCCTGCCATGCGCCTTTACGCCAGTCGGCCCCAAGGATCAGCTTGCTGTTGGGCGACGCGCTTTCCACGTAGCTGAGGGCTTCGCGATTGATCAGCGTGATGCCGGTGCCGGCCAGGGGGCCGGGGTTGTCCTTGATGTCGGTGACCTGGGTCTTGCTGTAGTTGAAGGCGCCGTTGAGGGTCAACTGGCTGGCATCGGCCAGGTCCAGGCGGTAGTGAGCGGCCACATCGACGCCGCTGGTCTTGGTGTCCAGGGCGTTGGTGAAAAAGCTCACGCCGGAATAATTGCCGTACCCTTGGTTTGCGAGGATCTGGCTTACCTGGGTACCGCTGAGGGTTTCCGACAGGGCAATACGATCCTGAATCCGGATGTGGTACGCATCGACGCTGACGCTGGCACGTTCCAGCGGTTGCCACACCACGCCAAGGGACAGGCTGGTGGATTTTTCCGGCTTCAGGTCACTGGCGCCCAATGCCCGTGCCACTGGCGTGTTCACGCTGACCGTGCCGACCTGATAGGCCGTGGGGTCGCCGGCCTTGAATTCGGTCTGGGTCGCCGATGTGCCGATCTGGCCCAATGTCGGCGCGCGGTAGCCGCTGCTGAGCGTCGAACGCAGGCCCCATTGCGGGGTGAAGTCGTAGCGCACGGAAAACTTGCCGGTCGTGGTGGTGCCAAAGTCATCGTAGTGCTCGCTGCGCCCGGCCAGGCCCAGTTGCAGTTTGTCGGTGACCTGTTGCTCCAGTCCCAGGTAACCGCCGAAGACGTGCCGTGCATAGCGGCCTTCGTCACTGTCCTGGGTGCCGGGGAAACCCTGGGCACCGCCGGCACGGGCGGGCAGGGCAGTGCCGTGGGTCCAGGAAGCGAGGTCGCCTGCGATCACCTCGTACGCCTCGTTGCGCCACGCCAGGCCGCTGGAAAACACCAGTGGGCCGGCGCCCCAGCCCACCTTGAATTCCTTTACATGGTCCAGGCCGACGTTGGTTTGCTCATTGACCAGCGCACCGGCATTGAAGCGGGTGGGGCTGGCAGGGCCGAGGCTGGCATTCAGCGAGTCGCTGAGGTGATAGTCGATGCGGTTGCGCCCGTAGTTGGCGCTGAGGTCGAAAGTGCCCAGGCTGTCGTCGCGAATCTTCACGCCGCCAGTGACCGAGGCATCCCGCGAGCGCACGTCGAGCAACGGCAGGAACCCGTTGGGGTACACGGCCACCAGGTTATTGGCGTCGATGGGACGGCGAAAAGTGGCCTGGGACTCGCCGGTACGGTCTTGATAAGTGGCGAAGCCATACAGGTCCACCGTGTCGTTGAGCGACAGGCCGGTATTGAGCGCCAGGTTCCAGTCTTCAAGCCCTGGCGAGCCGTAGCGCCAGTGGCGGTCGGCATCTGCTTCGCGCGCGTCGCCGGTGGGGTAGAACTGCCGGCCATCGGTACCGCCGGTGGACGTGCGTTCGCTGCGCAGGCCTTCACCGCTGAGGGTCAGGAAACCGTCCCCGGGCAAGGTAAAACCGCTCCAGCCACCGACCGAGCGGCGAAAACCGTCGCCCTTGGTGTACTGGCCAAAGGTGCTTTGCACCGCGCCGCCGTGGTCCTGCTCCTTGAGCACGATATTGATCACCCCGGCAATTGCGTCAGAACCGTATTGCGCCGAGGCGCCATCGCGCAGCACTTCAATATGGTCGACGGCGCTGACGGGAATCGTCGACAAGTCCACCGCCTGCGAGCCCCGGCCCAGGGTGGCCTTGGTGTTGACGAAGGCCGAGGCATGCCGACGCTTGCCATTGACCAGCACCAGCACTTGGTCCGAGGCCAACCCGCGCAGCGACACCGGCCGCTGCGATGACACGCCATCGGTGCCGTTGACTTGCGGGTAGTTCACCGACGGCACCAGGGTTTCCAGGGCCTTGGCCAGGTTGTCGGTGCCGGCGCGTTCCAATTGTTCGTTGCTGATCACATCGACGGGCGCAGCACTTTGCAGGGCGGTGACATCGCTGCGACGTGTGCCTATCACCTCGACCGATTTGAGCCGTGGCGCGGCGGGCTCGCTGGTACTGGCCAAACGATGGATCAACACGGCGCCGCTGGCGGTCTGGCTGAAGCCCAACTGTGAACCGCTCAAGGCGATCCCCAGCGCCTGCTCCTGGCTCAAGCGGCCCTGGATCGAACGACTTGCACGGCCTTCTACCAACGGCGGGTCGAAGGCGATGGGGTGGCCGCTTTGCTGGGAGATGCTCAGCAGCACCTCATCCAGCGGGCCGGCGGGAATATTGAACTCAATGACCTTTTGGACGGCGGCCGCATCGTTTTGCGCCAGCACCAGGTTCGGCAGCGCCAGGCCGCCCAAGGCCAATGCGCACGCCAGGGGTGCCAGGGTGAATCCTGTTTTCAACATGCCAATCTGCTCCGGGTCGTGATGTTCTTTACGACCTTGAGCAACTTCGTGGGCATATTTTCACTACTAAGTTAGAACACTTAGTTCGGTATCTAGACGATTTAGTTGCGCGTATAAGCTTCGATCAAACTGATCTAAGTGTGCAGTGAAAATATAAGGGAGTATCTGCACAAGGGTACTGACAGCCAGATCGGGTTGTCCGCGCAAAGCTCACAAGTCACGCACTTGTACAGCGGTCTGCACGCTTACGGAAAAGCTCATCAGGAGACAGATGCCCATGTCTGAATTGTCCGTTCTAAATCCAGCCAGCCCAGTGCCGGCCGTTCATTGCGAAAACACTGTGCCGCGCAGCATGGTGCACCGTGCTGCCGTCAGCGAGGTCTTCCTGACGGGCGCGGAGTTGGTAGAGGAGGGGCACTTTCGTTGCAGCGCGCAACTACCGCGCACCCACAGTTACTTCAGTGAACATACGCACCGCGCCGCACACTACGACATGTTGTTATTGCTGGAAGTGTTCCGCCAGGCGTCGATCTATATCTCCCACGCGTTCCTGGATGTGAGCGCCCAGGACAAGTTTATTTACCTGGACAGTGTCACGCGCGTCACCGAGCGCAGTTTGCTGGTGGTGGGGGATCGCCCGGCGTCGGCGCAGATCGATGTGTTTGTGGTGGACGAGTACCTGCGCCACGGTGAGCGCAGCGGGGTGACCCTGAACATGTCCCTGAGCATCAATGGCGAAGTCGCCGCACGGCACGAGCGCATGAGCATTCGGTGGATGAGCGGCGCGGCCTGGAACAAGATGCGTGTGCGTGGCCTGGCGGCGATTCCGGCCGACGCCGACCCGCTGGCGCAATTGCCGCCGCCCTTGAGCCCGTCGGCGGTAGGGCGCCATTGGCTGAACAACGTGGTGCTGGGCAAGGATCTGGAGCAGGGCGCCGACAGCTTGGTGGCGCCATTGATTGTGGACCTGAACAACCCCGCGATCTTCGATCACCCTCTGGACCATATCCCCGGCATGTTGCTGCTTGAAGGCTTCCGGCAGGTGGCGTTGGTGGTCGCGGATCGGCAGTTGCAGGCCGGCCCCGATCAGTTGCTGTTGTCCCGTTGCCATGTGGTATTCACCCGCTTTGGCGAGTTTGGTTTGCCGACCCGGGTACGTGCCGACCTCACTACCCTGGCCACTGACGAACACGGCCGCATCACCCTGGCCCTGGACGTAGAACAGGGCGGCGCGGTGATTGCCACGGCTGAGCTGGAGTTGTTGCCGGTGGTGGCCAGCCAGCCGCTGGCCCTGGTGGCCGGGGGTGTGCGATGAGCGACCTGAAGTTTATCTGGTTCGATTTCGGGGGCGTGCTGTCGCCGCCGATTCCCGCGTTGTTCGAGCAGTACGAGGTCAAGACCGGCCTCGCTCCACGGGTGCTGCAACAGGCCATGAGCGATGTGGCCGACGAGTTGGGCGTGCCGATGCTGGCGCCGGTGGAGAGTGCGTTGCTCACTGAAAAGGACTGGGGCCAACGCCTGGAACTGGCATTGCGTCGCCGCGATCCGCAGATCGATTTGTCCCGTGCGCGCCTGCAAACCTTCGGCGAGCATTGGTTCGCCGGCGTGCCGGCCAATGCACCGTTGGTGGCCGCTGTACGCGCGCTAAAACGTGCAGGATTGCGCGTGGGCATCCTCACCAACAACGTGGTGGAGTGGGAGCAGCACTGGCGGGCGATGGTGGGGTTGGACGAGGTGGTCGATCTGATCGTCGATTCCAGTCAGGAAGGTACGCGCAAACCAGAAGCGAGGTTTTTCCAGGTTGCCACGGCACGCTCGGGCGTTGCCCCGGCCAACAGCCTGCTGATCGACGATGTGGCCGAGAACATTCAAGCCGCCGCTGCATTGGGCTGGCACGTGCTGCACTTTATCGACAACCACCAGGCCCTCGCCCAGTTGCAGCGCCTGACCGGTGTGGACCTGTTGCAACCTGCCGGGGAGCCTGCCTGATGAATATCGCCGTGGTTACCACCGCGCAAGTCACTGTGGCGCGCATTCCCAACCTGGATGCGCCTGCCGCCTATCAACCTGCCGACCCTGCCAATGGCTTGCCCAGGATCCTGCTGCCCAGCGGCCACCTGGCCTATCACCTGACCCGTTACGAGCACGTACAGGCGTTGCTGCTGGATAACCGCGCCATTCGTGCGCCGTGCAACGAAGAGGACGGTGCGAGTTTCCTGCCCACCATCACGCCGCCGGAGCTGCTGCTCAACAACGACATTCCCGATCACGGCCGCTTGCGCAAAGTGGTTGCGCGGGATTTCAGCCCCAGCGGTGTGGCGCTACTGGCAGAAAAAGTGCAGCAGGCAACCCATGAGCGACTCGATGTGTTGCAGCGCCAGGCGCCTGGGGCCGACTTGTTCGCCCTGGTGCTCGATCACATCCCGGCAACGGTGGACTGCCAATTGCTCGGCATTCCCCTGAGTGACCGCGACTACTACAGGCCGCTGAGCCATACAGTGCAGGTCGCGTCGGACGCGGATGTGCCGCAGCTGTTGAACCAGTTCTGGGGTGTCTACAACTACCTCACCGACCTGGTGACCGGTGCGCGGCCGACCTATCCCGACGGGTTGATCCAGCGCTTCGTCGCCACTCGCAACGACAGCGAGCCGCCACTCAACGACAAAGAGTTGGTGGGCATCCTGCTCGGCGTGCTGATCGGTGGCGACCAGAACATTCTCACCGTGCTCACCAAGGCGGTGTACACCCTGTTGGCCGCGCCCCAGCTGTGGCAGCAACTGGTGGACGACCCGGCGCTGATCCCGAATGCCGTCGAAGAACTGCTGCGGGTGATTCCCCTGGGCACGATCTCGACGTTCCCGCGCCTGGCCAGTGTCGACCTGGAAGGCCCTTGGGGGCTGATCCCTGAAGGCAGCATCATCTATGCCGATGCGTTTGCCGCCAACCGCGACCCTGCGGTGTTCCCCGAGCCGTTGGCGATTCGCCTGGACCGCAACGATGCGCGGCATTTGCAGTTCGGCTATGGCATGCACAACTGCATGGGCGCGGCCCTGGCGCGTCTGGAAATCACCACGGTGTTGCAGGTTCTGGTGCAGCGCTTTCCCAACTTGCGCCTGGCGGTGCCGGCGGACCAGGTGCCCTGGGTCGACGGCATCATCCTGCGTCGTCCGGTGCGTTTGCCGGTACACGGTTTCACTTCAACCTGACCCTGGAAGGACCCATGAAAAACTCGTTTGCCGACACGGCTCTACTCACGATCATCCTGCTGGCGATATTCGTCGTGCCCAGCTCCATCTCCGGCACGGCCCTTGCGCTGCCGGCCATCGGCGCCGATATCCAGGCGCCGTTGACCAGCCTGCAATGGGTGGTCAACGCGTTCAACCTGGCATTTGCCTGCTTCACCCTGGCCTGGGGCGCGCTGGCTGATCGGCTCGGGCGCAAGCGCTGTTTTGTGGCCGGTGCGTCGCTGTATGTGGTGGCCTCGGTGCTGTCGGCGGTGGCTGACAGCGCGTGGTTGTTGGACGCGGCGCGGGGCCTGGCGGGGATTGGTGCGGCGGCGATTTTCTCGTGCGGCATTGCCATCCTCTCCACTCACTTCAGCGGCCCGGCGCGGCTGCGTGCGTTTGCCTTGTTCGGCACCGTTGCGGGGCTGGGTGTGAGCCTGGGCCCGACCTTGTCCGGCTTGCTGCTGGACAGTGTCGGCTGGCGCGCGATTTTCTGGGCACATGCGGTCACGTTGGTGATTGTGCTGTTGGGCAGCCCGTTGATCACGCGAGACGGCGAACTGGCGGAACGCACCGCACGCTTCGATGTGCCGGGCGCGACGTTGTTTGTGCTGGCCTTGCTGGCGCTGATGGTTGCCATCGTGCAGGGGTCGCAGTGGGGCTGGAGCAGCCCGGGCGTGCTCGGCCTGGTGGCGGTCGCGGCGGTGTTGCTGGCGGTATTTACCTGGCAGGAACGCCGCCATCGCCAGCCGATGCTGGACCTGTCGCTGCTGGCAAGCGGGCCGTTTGTGGGCCTGGCGTTGGTTACTGTGGCGGCATCGTTCGGCTTTGTGACCCTGCTGACGTACTTGCCGAGCTACCTGTTCGGCGTGCTGCAATTGAGCGCGACTCACGCAGGCTTGGCGATGTTGCTGCTGACGGTGCCGATGCTGTTCTGCCCGATTCTGGCCGGCAAGTGGGCGGCACGCGGGGTGTCGGCGATCGGCATTCTCAAGGTCAGCCTGATTGCGTTGCTGGTAGGCGTGGTGTCGTTGGCATGGGTCAGCCAGGTCGGCGTCGCATTGTGGCAACTGGCAGTGCCGTTGTTGCTGGTGGGCATTGGCATGGGCCTGTCGGCCGGGCTAGTGGATGGCCTGGCGCTAAAGACTGTGCCCGAGCAGAAAGCCGGCATGGCCGCCGGTTTGCTCAACACCTTTCGCCTCGGCAGCGAGGCAATTGCGGTGGCGTTGTATGGTTCGTTGCTGGCCACCTTGCTCGATACTCAATTGCGCGCCACCTTGAGCCGCCTGGCGCCCGATCCCTCGACGCTGCAACGTTGGATCGACGACGTGGCCGCCGGCAATCTCACGGGTGCGTTGCAAGCCCTGAGTGCTGAGCAGGCCGGCACCGTGCACAGCCTGTTTATCGGCGGCTATGACAGCGCTTTCCACGGCGTGCTCTGGGCATTGGCCGCGATCCTGCTGGTGCTGACCGTCGTGGTCGCCTGGCTGGTGCGACCGCTGCGTGAACAAGAGCGTACACAGGCGCAATTGGCGGCTAACTGAGCCAACCCGCACATCGCCTGCGACGTTCGCGGGCGGTGTTTTTGCGTGCCTGCAGGGTTGCCCAGGGTTATGCAAAAAGTGCAGTTTATTGGATGTTTTTATTCTTTTATCTAGTGATGCCCACTGGGGCAAACTGGATTCACCTGCCCGGATGCAGGTCTACCTCAAACCGACAGGCCCACCACCACTTGTCCGCTGGCGTGTGCAGTCCATGAAGACTATGGACCTATGGACCCGAATGCCTTGCTCAAGAGCCGCCTGATCGGCCAGATTTTCCAGCAGCACTACAGTTGGCTGTGTGCGCGCTTGTCCTACCGCACCGGTTGCAGCCACAGCGCTGAGGACATCGCCGCCGAGACCTTCCTCAAGGTGTGGATGCTGCCCGATCCCAGCGCCATCCGCGAACCGCGCGCACTGCTGACCACCATCGCCCAGCGCCTGATGTACGAGGGCTGGCGGCGTCGCGACCTGGAAAAGGCTTACTTGCAGATCCTGGCGCAAGTGCCGGAGCACGTGCATCCATCGCCGCAGGAGCAACTGATCCTGATCGAAAGCCTGCTAGCCATCGACCGGCTGCTGGATGGTCTGTCGGGCCAAGCCAAGGCGGTGTTTGTACACAGTCAGTTGGACGGCATGACTTACGCGCAGATCAGTGAACGGTTGGGCCTGTCGCTGGGGCGCATCCATCAATTGATGACTCAGGCCCTGCGTGCCTGTTACCTGGGGCTGACCGAGTGAGCAAGCAACCCTTGAACGACCCGGTGGCCGAGGAGGCCATTGGGTGGCTGGTGCAGATCCAGTCCGGCGAATTCAGCGCGGCGCAGCAAGACGCGCTGGAGCAGTGGCGCAGTACCTCGGCGCGCCATCGCGACGTCTACGCGCAACTGATTGCGGGACTGGACCAGCTCAAGGCCTCGCCCTGGCGCGGTCGCTCCAGCGCGCAACTGCTGCGTAGCCTGGAGCAGCCCAGCAGCCGTCGTGCATTCCTGCGCACCAGCCTGTGTGCAGTCGGGCTGGCAGCGGGGGTGGGTTGGGTATCGCGTTTCGACGAGGCGGGGCAGTCCTACGCCACCGGCACGGCAGAGCGCCGCACGTGGCAATTGGCGGACGGCAGCACGCTCAGGCTCAATGCCCGCAGCCAGGTGATCTCGGTGCAAGGTAGCGAGCAGCACGGCCTTGAACTGCGCGCCGGTGAAATGCTGGTCACGGTGTTGCGCCCGTTGCAGGTCACTACGCGTGCCGGCAGGGTAAGCGCCTCCACCGGTCGCCTTATGTTAAGCGAGCAGGGCGACGCCATGCGCCTGGTTACCCTCGACGCCGACGCGGTGCTGCATTTTGCCAGTGGTAGCCAGCAGCGCGTCGGCATGCATCAGAGCACCTTGTTCGACCACCAGCGCATCCTCACCCAAGTGCCTATGGCCGCCACGGAAACGGCCTGGCTGGATGGCTGGCTGGTGGTGCGCAACCAGACCCTGGCCACCGTGGTGGAGGCCATTCGGCCTTATCGCAACGGGATCGTGCGGTTGGACGCCGCAGTGGCCGGGTTGCGCGTGACCGGGCGGTTCCCCCTGGATGATGCCCGGCAGACGCTTGAAGCACTGGAGCAGAGTTTGCCGATCAGGGTCAGGCAGTGGGGTGGGGTGGTCGTGTTGATTGGAGCTAGGGCATAGGCAATGGTTGAGCCGGGCCTTTTAACTCGATTTGATTGTCATCGGGGTCGTTGAAGTAAATCGACAGCCCTGTACCTTCGGCGCCATAGCGCATTTGCGCCTTTTGCGCCGAGACACCGGCATCGGCCAGGTGGCTGAGAATGGCCTGCTCATCAAACGGCTCAACGCGCAGGCAGACATGATCGACGTTGTGCCGCTGCTTACCTGCTGCCTTGCCACCCTGACGACCGATCGGTCCGCTTACATCGACCAGGTCAATCATTGCGGTTCCGGCGCTCAGGTGAATCATGCCAAGGTCGTCACGGCGTTTTTTGACCTCACATCCCAGCACCGCGGTGTAGAAGGCCAGGCTTAGCTCGATGTCCTTCACCCGTAGAACCACATGGTCTATACGTTGCACTGAAAAACTGCGCATAAGGTTCACTCCTGTTGGCTCACCAATATGAGTCCCGTCAGCTGTGGGCCTAATTCAACGGGCCCACGACCTGCCGATAATGTTCTGCCCCCTGTAGCGTCTGGCGGGTCAGCTTGATCTCCAGGCCCAGGGGTTCGTCCTGGCGATTGCCGCTCAACTGACGCCAACCCTGGCCCGGCTCCCAGACGCGCACCTGCAGGTCGCTGACTTTGTCCAATACTGCCACGCCTTCGCCCGGAGAGGGCAGAGGGAAGTGGCTGCGCGCTGGCGCTGTGGCGCGATACAGGGTTTGGCCCTGCAACCACCAGCGTACCCGCTGCAAACCGTCTGCCGACGTGGCGCCAGTGCGTATCACGTCAAGGCGAAACCGTTGGTTGTCCGCGCTGCGCACGCTGATCGCTGCGGGCGTTTGTGCCGGTTCGGTCTCGCGCCCGGTCAGGTTCGGCGCGCGCAATTCGGTGCTGGCGCGCAGGGCCAGGTCGCGCTCCAGTTGGTTCAGGGCGCGCAGTATGGCTTCGGTGTGTTCGGTGCTGGCCTGCAAATGCTGGTCGGTACGGGTCACACTGTCGAGGCCGCGCCAGGCGATCAGGCTGACGATCGCCATCAGCATGATCGCCACCATCACTTCAATCAGCGTAAAGCCACGCTGTCGTGTCTTCATGGCGTGGCCTCCACGCGAAATTGTCCCGCCGCGCTGCGCAGCACCGAAAGGCTGCCCTGGCCGTTCGAAAGCTGCACGTGCAGCGGCGCATCGAACCATTCGGCGTTGAGTACCACGCGTTGTTTGGGGATGACGCGCACCTGAACCGTTGGCGTGTCCCACACACGGGGATGCAGTTGCGGGTCGCTGTTGAACTGATCGAAGCCGGTACCTTGTTCATTGCGTCGGCTGAAGCGAAACCCTTTGGCGTCAGCCAGCCAGGTGATCGGGCGCCCGTCGGCGCGCGCTTCGGCCTGGGCGATCTGCAGCAGTTGGACCAGTCGATTGGCGTCCTGGCGCAGCAGGTGCAGGGGGTCTGGCTTGATACTCAGGCCGACCGCCGCACTGGCGATGCCGATAATAATGAGCACCACCATCAGCTCGATCAGGGTAAAGCCTTGTTGCCGGGCTTGGGTCATCACGCAACGCTCCGTCGTCGTGGAGAAAAAACCGAGTGTTGTGCTGTAGACTGCGCGACAGGACAACAAGGAGGTTTCGTCTTGGCATACACTTTTCGTTTGTCGCCCGCGCAACTGTTGCAGTCGGCGGCGTTGCTCGCGGCGCTGGCGGGCGTACTGGTCTGGTCATCACTGCTGCTGACCCCTGCCCAATCGAGCCCATCGCCGACCGAGCGCGAAGGCGCCCCAGCAGCGGTCGACAGCCCCGCATTGCAGTGGTTTTCCAACAGGCCGGTAGTGATGGATCTCAAGGTCTCGGGGGTGATGACCAGTGCACACGGCGCGGTGGCGATCCTCAGTCTCAACGGCGCACCGGCGCGCGGGTTCCTGGCGGGTGAGCGGCTGAGCCAGGGAGTGCGCGTAGTGGCGATTGAACGAGATGCCGTGGTCATTGAGCGCGGCGACGAGAGGGCTCGATTCAAGATCAGCACGCTGCCCGACGCCCCGTTGATGCCGCCATTGACGCGGCCCTGAGCCCGCTCATTCGCGCTTCTCCAGCGGCTGGCCAAGCAGCGTCTCGAGCCGCGCCAATGGCGGCGCCTCGCGCTCGCGGTCCGAGACCAGCAGCGTGAGGCGCATCAGCCGTGGGTCGGCGCTCGCTGTGATCGCCTGCTCGCAGCGCAGTTGCAGGCGCCCCTGATCACAGTCGAACGTTTTGCGCCCCGGTGCCAGCCGGCCTTCCAGACGCAGCTCGGCCAGCCGGCCCTGCGCCGCCAGCAATGCCAATGACCGGTCCCGCAGCAGGCCATTGCTTTGGGTCATCAGGCTTGCAACGCGCACGGCTGCCGACATGGCCACGGCAATAATCGCCAACGCCACCAGCACCTCGATCAACGTAAAACCTTGCTCCTTGCGCGACAGCTCCATGGGTGACTCTTCAGCGGAAACCAGCCGGCAGGATAACACCCGAAAACGCGCAAAAGACCCAGCGTGTTGCTGAGTTTTTGCAATACACCATTTGGTTCATTTGTTACACTGCGCGCCGAATTGCAAACACGCCAAGGATGGTTGATATGGATGTCGCTCGCGTCAAATTTCAGTCTGCAGGTGGTCGTGGTCAGCAGGGGTTTACCCTGATCGAGATCATGGTGGTGGTGGTCATTCTCGGGATTCTCGCGGCCATGGTCGTGCCCAAGGTGCTCGACCGCCCGGACCAGGCCAGGGCCACGGCGGCCAGGCAGGATGTCGCCGGGCTGATGCAGGCACTCAAGCTCTATCGCCTCGACCACGGCACCTACCCGAACATGAACCAGGGGCTCAAGGTGTTGGTGGAGCGTCCGGCAGACGCCAAGAGCAGCAACTGGCGGTCCTACTTGGAGCGCTTGCCCAATGACCCGTGGGGTCGCCCTTATCATTACCTGAACCCCGGCGCGAACGGCGAAGTCGACATCTTCTCCCTTGGTGCTGACGGGCAACCTGACGGCGACGGCGTGAACGCCGATATCGGCTCCTGGCAGCTCTAAGCGCCGCCATGAAATACGCTTCGCTCAACGTGGCGAAACAGCGCGGCATGGCAATCATCAGTGCTTTGCTGATTGCTGCCCTCGTGGCAGTCATCGCCGCCGGCATGCTCACCCGCCAGAGTGTGTTTACCCGTTCCCTGGAGGCTGAACAATCACGCCTGCAAGGCAGCGCGGTATTGCTCGGTGGCCTGGAACTGAGTCGGCAAATACTGTGGGATGCGCGTCGCAAGGAAGCGCCGACGCGGCTTGACCAGCCGTGGGCGCAACCGATCAAGGACGGCTCGCCGAGTGCCAGCTTTGAAGGGCGCCTGGAAGACCTGCAAGGTAAGTTCAACCTGCGCAACTTGATCGCCGGCGAGCGTGTCAATGCCAGGCAATTACGCAGTTTTGAGCAGCTGTGCGCCATGCTTGGCATCGATGCCGGCGTCGCGCAACGCATCAGTCAGCGCGTCATTGCCGCTTATCCGCAACAAGAACCCGCGCAAAACCCAGGGCAAAACCGGTTTAACAGCGGCCGGGTGACGTCGCCAGACGCCAACGCCAACCCCGTTCCTGCAACCCGGCCGATGCTGCGCAGCCTCGACGACCTGCGCGGTATCCAGGGTGTGAATGAGCGCGTGCTGGCGCGCCTGGCACCCTACGTCAGCGTTATCCCGGTCAGTACCTGGGTCAACAGCAATACCGCCAGCGCCGAGGTATTGGCCGCGGTGGTGCCAGGGTTATCGCTGACCCAGGCGCAGGTGTTGGTCGCAGAGCGTGATCGGGGCCAGTGGTTTATCAACCGTGGCGACTTTCTCAATCGCCTGCGTGCGCCACAATTGAGCGTCGACGATCTTGACGTTGGCATCACCAGCGAGTGGTTTCTGCTCCACGGCCAGGCCCGCCGCGACAAGCGCCGGGTCAGCTTGGACGCCTTGCTGTATCGCTCGGAGAGCGACATGCCCCGGGTAATCTGGTCGAGGTTGGGGGTATGAGTCTGCGCATTGCCTTGCCGCCGCTGGACAGCCTCACGCCGGACACCGAACTTGCGTTCGCACACCTGGACCGTACCGGTCGCGTCAGCCACACCGGCGTCAGCACGCTGGCGATTCTGGGGCAGGCGGCTCAACCGCAGGCCGTGGAGTGCTTTCTTCATCCCGCGGACAGCGTCCTCACGCATTTGCAATTGCCGCCGCTGTCGGCTGCGAAAATCCAGGCGGCGGTGAGGTGTGCCGCGCAGGCGCTGATCCTCGGCCGCAGCGAACAGATGCATGTCACTCACAGCCCCCGCGATGCCGATGGACGGGTGTTTCTCAGTTGGTTGCCGACGGTAGTGCTGCAGCGTTTGGGTGAGATGTTGAGCCAGCACCGGTTAAAGTTGCGGGGTCTCTACCCCGCGCCTTATGGCCTGCCGGTGCCGGCTGCCGGGCACATCAATGCCTGTGTGCTGGAGGGGTATTTGCTGCTGCGCCACGGCCCAGATCAAGGCGCGGTCGAACCGCAGGTTCAGGCGAACCTGGACGCGCTGGCAGCCAGCGGCAGCCGCTTGGCCTGGTTCGGTGACGACGCCCCCGCCGCAGTGCATGAGCTACACCCTGCGCAGCAGCGCTGGTCTGCTTCTTTGCCTGCGTGGGGATTGCACGGCGGTGTCGGCAAGGCGTCGGGGCCGCCTGCCGGTTGGGGCGGGGCGCTGGCCTGTTGTGCATTGGCGATTGGCGTGTGGCTGCTGGGCCTGAACCTTTACGCTGCGCGCCAGGCCAGTGAAGGCCAGCAACTCAAGCTGCAGATGAGCCAGCGAGTCAAGCAGGCCTTTCCCGAGTTGCCGGTGATCCTCAATCCACTGCAGCAAGCGCGTCAGCAAGTAAGCGCCCGGCAGCACCCGGTCAGCACCGATGCGTCCCAGCGTTTTGCCAGCCTGGTACTGCACGCTGCCAATGCGATGCCGTCTATGGTGGGCAGCGTGCAGGGCCTGATATTTGAGAACGGTGAGTTGCAATTGAGCTTGCCCGCCGATGTACCTCGAAACAGCGCCGATAATGCCTGGCAAGCCGCGCTGGCCCAGACCGGCCTCGCCGCAGACGCCACCCCGACCGGCTGGCGCCTGCGTCTGGCCGAGACCGAATCCCGCGAACCTGGTTCCAGTGTTGTAGTCGATGATGAATAAGCAGTCCCTGATTCTCTGGCGTGGCCAATGGCAGTATTTCAACGCGCGTGCACGGGTGTTCTGGCGCGGCCTGTCATTGCGTGAGAAACGCCTGGTCGCGGGCACCGCACTGCTGCTCGGCGGGCTGTTGAGCTGGCTGGTGCTGATCCAGCCGCCGCTGAAAAAAATCGACTACTGGCAGGCTGAAACCCCAAAGCTTCGCGCGCAAACCCAGGCACTTGAACGCTTGCTGCGCGAGGTGCCGATACCGCACGCCGGCCAGCCGCTTGAACCGGCCTTGCGCCAGAGCCTGGATACGCACGGGCTGGCCGCACGTTACCAACTGAAGCCACTGGATAACGGCTGGCAGCTGACGTTCGACGCCGCGCCGGCCGATGCAGTCATCGGCTGGTTGGTGAGCAACCCAAGGCAGTTTTCTCTGGAAGTGGTCGAGGCTCGTTTGCAGCGTGCAAACGACGCCAAGGCCGATGATACGGCAGGCACTCTGTCGGGAACCGTCCGCATGGATCAGGCGCTTGGCGCTAAGGAAGCTTCATGAAGTGGTCAGGTTCCAACTATGCACGCAATGCCGTGCCGTTCCTGTTATTGGCACTCGGCGCGTGCAGCACACAAACGACGCCCAACCCGCCACCGCTGTTGGTCGACAGTGAACTCGGCCAACCCCTGGCCAGTCCCCCGCGCAGCGGCGATGTATTGCTGGAGCGCCAACGCACCCAGACGCAGATCGCGCGGCAAGCGCGGCCACAGCACACCCTCGTCAACCCAGTACGCAGGGGCGGCGCAAGTGCTGCCAGTGCAGGGCTGAGCACACCGTTGGGCAGCCAACCGGTGAGCCTGAATTTCGTCGATGCCGACATTCAAGCCGTGGTGCGCGGGTTGTCCCGCGCCACTCGCCGACAGTTTCTGGTCGACCCACGCGTGACTGGCAACCTGACCCTGGTGTCCGAAGGCGAAGTACCGGCGCACCAGGCCTACGACATGTTACTGGCAGCGCTGCGCATGCAGGGGTTCAGCGTGGTCGACGTGGGTGGCGTGGCGCATGTGGTGCCGGAGGCCGATGCCAAGTTGCTCGGCGGGCCGATCTACAGTGCCGACCGGCCGGCTGCGAATGGCATGCTCACGCGCACGTTTCGCCTGCACTATGAAAACGCGGTGAACCTGATCCCGGTACTGCGCCCGATTGTCTCGCCGAACAACCCGATCAACGCTTACCCCGGCAACAACACCCTGGTCATTACCGACTACGCCGACAACCTGGCGCGTGTGGCGCAACTGATCGACAGTATCGACACGCCGAGTGCCATCGACACCGACGTGGTGCAGGTCCAGAACGGCATTGCGGTGGATATCGCGGGAATGGTCTCGCAGTTGCTGGAACAGCCGGGCAGCGACGCAACCCAGAAGATTTCGGTGGTAGGCGACCCGCGCTCCAACGCGATCATCATCCGTACCGGCAGCCCCGAGCGCACTGAACTTGCGCGCAACCTGGTGTACAAACTCGACAACGCCCAGAGCAATCCGAGCAACCTGCACGTGGTGTACCTGCGCAACGCCCAGGCGGCCAAGCTGGCTCAGGCGCTGCGCGGTTTGCTCACCGGTGAAAGCGACAGCGGCACGGGTGATACCGGGCGTTCGGTGTTGAGCGCGATGGGCGGCAACACCAGTGGCGGGCAGAGCGGTCAAAGCAGTACCAGCCAGCCGTCAAGCACCGGCGCCAGCACGGACTACGGGCAGGGCAGCGGCAATTCGAGCAGCCAGGCCGATGCGCAGACGGCGGACAAAAGTGTCGCTTTCAGCGCCGGGGGCGTAACGATCCAGGCGGACGCCACCACGAATACCTTGCTGATTTCTGCACCCGAGCCGCTGTACCGCAACCTGCGGGAAGTCATCGATATGCTCGATCAGCGCCGTGCACAGGTGGTGATCGAGAGCCTGATCGTTGAGGTCGGCGAGGACGATGCCAACGAGTTTGGCGTGCAATGGCAAAGCGGTGACCTGGCGGGCAAGGGCGTGATCGGCGGCGCCAATCTGGGCGGCAGCGGGTTGAAGACCGGCGGCCTGAGCAGTATCGACGCGCTCCCAGGCGGGCTGAGCGTGGGCTACCTCAGCGGCACGGTGAACATCCCCGGTATCGGCAATGTCATGGACCTCAAGGTGCTGGCCCGTGCGCTCAAGAGCAAGGGCGGCAGCAACGTGCTGTCAACGCCGAACCTGCTGACCCTGGACAACGAAGCCGCGAGCATTTTTGTCGGCCAGACCATTCCGTTTGTCAGCGGCAGCTACGTGACCGGTGGCGGTGGCACCAGCAACAACCCGTTCCAGACGGTGACGCGTGAAGAGGTGGGGCTCAAACTCAATGTTCGGCCGCAGATCTCCGAAGGCGGTACGGTCAAGCTCGACATCTACCAGGAAGTCAGCAGCATCGATGAGCGCGCCTCCAGCAGCGCGACGTCGGCGGGCGTAGTCACCAACAAGCGTGCGATCGACACCAGCATCCTGCTCGATGACGGGCAGATCATGGTGCTCGGCGGCCTGCTGCAGGACGGTTACAGCCAGAGCAACGAGGCGGTGCCGTGGCTCTCAAGTATTCCTGGGCTGGGTGCGCTGTTTCGCAACGAGCGCCGCACCACCACCAAGACCAACCTGATGGTGTTCCTGCGGCCCTATATCATCCGGGACAGCGCTGCTGGGCGGGAGATTACCCTCAACCGCTACGACTTCATACGCCGCGCCCAGGGCGCGCTGCAACCGGAGCGCAGTTGGGCGATGCCGGACATGCAGGCGCCACAAGTCCCGGCAGCGGCCGTGGGGGTGCCAGCGTTGCCGGCCAGCGGGCAACCCCGTGCGACGATTCGCGCAGTGCCGCTTCAATGAGTACGTTGCCTTACGCCTGGGCCAAGGCGCAGCGTATCCTGCTGCGCAGCAGCGAGGAGGGCGCAGTGCTGACAGTGTGCCCGTCGACGCCCGGCTGGGCGATCAGCGAAGCGCGCCGCCAGTTTGGCCCGGCGCGGCTTGAGCAGGTACGCGACGAGGAACTTGACGGCTTGCTCGCCGCCGCTTATGCCGATACCGGCAGCGCGGCGGCTGTGGTGGGCGCGGCGGAAAACGAAGTCGACCTTGACCGCTTGATGCAGGACATCCCGGAAATCACCGACCTGCTCGATACTCAGGACGGCGCGCCGGTGATCCGCATGATCAACGCGCTGCTCACCCAGGCGGCGCGTGACGAGGCCAGCGATATTCATATCGAACCGTATGAAAGCCATTCTGTGGTGCGCTACCGGGTCGATGGCACCCTGCGTGACGTGGTCTCGCCGCGCAAGGCCCTGCACGCGGCGCTGGTGTCGCGGATCAAGATCATGGCGCAACTGGACATCGCGGAAAAACGCCTGCCCCAGGACGGCCGCATTGCGTTGCGCGTGGCGGGGCGGCCGATCGACATCCGCGTCTCCACGGTGCCCACCGGCCACGGCGAACGGGTGGTGATGCGCTTGCTCGACAAACAGGCCGGGCGCCTGCAACTCGAAACCCTGGGGATGGATGCGTTGGTGCTGGCCAAGCTGGACGAACTGATCCGCCAGCCCCACGGCATTGTGCTGGTCACCGGCCCAACCGGCAGCGGCAAGACCACCAGCCTCTATGCCGCCCTCGCACGGCTGGACGCCAGCACCAGCAATATCCTCACCGTTGAAGACCCGGTGGAATACGACCTGCCGGGCATCAGCCAGATCCAGGTCAACGCCAAGATCGACATGACCTTCGCCCTGGCCCTGCGGGCGATCCTGCGCCAAGACCCGGACATCATCATGATCGGCGAAATACGCGATCTTGAAACCGCGCAGATCGCGGTGCAGGCTTCGCTCACCGGGCACCTGGTACTGGCTACCCTGCACACCAATGACGCGGTATCGGCGGTCAACCGCTTGATCGACATGGGCGTGGAGCCATTCCTGTTGGCGTCTTCGATGCTCGGCGTACTGGCGCAACGGCTGGTACGGCGCCTGTGCAGCCACTGCAAGCAGGAAGACCCGGCCAGCCCTGGCACGTGGCGTCCGCTTGGCTGCGCAGCCTGTAACCACACCGGCTACAGCGGCCGCACCGGAATCCATGAATTGTTCTGTATCGACGATGAGATTCGCGCGTTGATCCACCAGGGTGCAGGTGAGCAGGCCCTGCGCGCAGCGGCTCGCGAAGCGGGCATGTTCAGCCTGCGCGAGGACGGTGAGCGTTGGGTGCGCGCAGGGGCCACGGCGCCGGAAGAAATCTTGCGTGTGACACGGGACGCCTGATGAATCGCTACCGTTTCGAAGCGGCTGATGCCACCGGCAAACTTGAGTCCGGGCATATTGAAGCCGACAGCCAGCGCGCCGCGTTCAGCGTGTTGCGCAGCCGTGGGCTCACCGCGCTCTCGGTGCAGCTCGAAAACCCTGTGCCTGCCGGCGGTGGTGCATTGTTCAGTGCCAGGTTCTCCGACAACGACCTCGCTTGGGCGACACGGCAACTGGCGAGCCTGCTGGGTGCCAGCCTGCCGCTGGAAGCAGCGTTGAGCGCCACGGTAGAGCAGGCGGAAAAAAAGCACATCGCCCAGACCTTGAGCGCGATACGCGCCGATGTCCGCGGTGGTATGCGCCTGGCCCAGGCCCTGGCGACACGGCCACGGGATTTCCCGGCGATCTACCGCGCCTTGATTGCCGCCGGTGAAGAGTCCGGCGACCTTGCCCACGTCATGGAACGTTTGGCCGACTACATCGAAGAACGCAACAACCTGCGCAGCAAGATCCTCACTGCGTTTATCTACCCAGGCGTGGTCGGGTTGGTGTCGATTGCGATCGTGATCTTCCTGCTCAGTTATGTGGTGCCGCAGGTGGTCAGTGCGTTTTCCCAGGCGCGCCAGGACCTGCCGGGGCTGACCCTGGCGATGCTCAACGCCAGCGACTTTATCCGCGCCTGGGGTTGGCTGTGTTTTGTCGGCATTGTCGGCGGCTTCTGGGGCTGGCGCCTCTACCTGCGCAACCCTGTCGCTCGGTTGAGCTGGCACAGCCGTGTGCTGCGCCTGCCGCTGATCGGGCGTTTTGTGCTGGGCCTGAACACGGCGCGGTTTGCCTCGACCCTGGCAATTCTGGGCGGCGCCGGGGTGCCGCTGTTGCGTGCCCTGGAAGCGGCGCGGCAAACCCTGTCCAATGATCGCTTGAGCCTGAGCGTGAGTGACGCCACGGCAAAGGTGCGCGAAGGCGTCAACCTCGCCGCTGCGTTGCGCGTGGAAAACGTGTTCCCGCCGGTGCTGATCCACCTGATCGCCAGCGGTGAAAAAACCGGCTCGCTGCCGCCGATGCTGGAGCGGGCGGCGCAGACGTTATCACGCGATATCGAGCGCCGCGCCATGGGCATGACGGCGCTGCTGGAGCCTCTGATGATTGTGGTGATGGGCGCGGTAGTGCTGGTGATTGTGATGGCGGTGCTGTTGCCGATCATCGAGATCAACCAGTTGGTGCAGTAGCCACAGGCACACAAAAAAGCCCTCGTCACCGAGGGCTTTTCATTACGCGGTGCACCCGCTCAGTCAGAGCTTGCCGGCACCGGCCTTGGCCTTGACGTCCGCAGCGACTTTGTCTGCCGCCAGCGGCGTGTAGCTGTAAGGCGGAGTCCAGCCGATGCTCGAGGTCCAGGAGGAGCAGGTCAGCGCGCTGCCATTGAGGGTCGAGCCGGTGTCGCGGTACACGCTGCCACCGTAGTCGCCGGCAATTTTGTCGCAGCCGCTGATGCCACTGATCTCGAATGCGTTTTTCTCGGAGAAGATCTTCGAGCTCTTGCCGACGCCATGGGCGTACGAGAACGGGTAGACCTTATCGCTGGTGCTGCCCACGTGGTAGTTGTTGTACAGGTGCACTTGGCCGAAGCGCACTCGCGGGGCGCGGGCCGAGATGTTCTCGAACAGGGAGTTATGGATCGTCACCTTGAGCTTGCCATCATCGGTGGTGCGGCTGTCGCTCGAACCGATCAGGTTGTTCTTCTCGTGGGATTTGAACGCGGTGTACGAGATGGTCACGTAGTTGGCGCCGTTTTTCACGTCCAGCGCGCCGTCGTGATGCTGTTTCGGGCGGCCGTTGGCGGTGCCGTTCTGCGCATCGGTGCGGCGACCGTCGGTGAAGGTGACATGGTCGACCCACACGTTGTTGGCGCCTTCGATGGTGAGGCCATCGTATTCAGAGTTCCAGTTACCTTCCTTGCCGTCGTCGGCATCCCAGATCGGCTCTGGGTCCCAAGGGTTCTCGATGGTCAGGTTGCGAATGATCACGTCGTTTTCTTTGGCGTAGAAAAAACCTTCGCGGATTTCGGCGGTGCTGCTGGTGCCGACGATGGTGGTCTTGCCGGGGATATCCAGGCGACCACGCTTCTTCATATCAGCAGTCGTCGTATAAGTCTTGCCTTCGCTGACGTCGATCACGCCGGTGATCTTGATGATGCGTCCGTTGGTTCCCACAGAAGCGCTGAGTGCGGTTTTCAACTCGGCAGCGTTTTTTACCGTGTAGATGTTAGCCGCCGCTGCCTTGGAACCGCCCTTGGTGCCACCGTTCTGAGTCGCCCAGCCGGTCGTCGCCGAATCCAGCCAAATGTCCGCAGCGTGTGCCGGCAGGCTGCCAAGCACGAGGGAGCCGAAGATGGCCGTGGCCAGTTTGCACGCGGTGAAGGTTGATCGCTTTGTCATGAATAATCAGATCCTTGATTAACTTGAGTGTTTAAACGCGCGCACCTGTGGCGCGTTTCTCGAGCGGACGTCCGTGTCATCGATGCAGCGAATCGAACGTCCGCTGCATGAGAAATACTATCATGTGTTGTTTCGTTGTCGTACAACTGAATGCGCCGTGATGTGGGTTTGTTCGCAAATCGAGCGTTTAACCCGGTGCGCGCGGCATTAGTCTGACATCTCTGTCAGAGGGGCAAGTGTCGAGGCTTCCCCTTCCAGCCAACGCATGACATTGGTGATTTGTTGCTCCAGCGGCGTCAAAACGATCCCGGCTGCGCAGTTCGCCCAGGCCCAGTGCGCCGCTGACCAAGTAGTAGCCGGCCTGGCATGTGAGCGCAGTTACGATTCGATGCGTCAATGAGGGATTGTGTTCGGTCGGCAGGACGCCGGGGAGATGTAAATTGCGGTGCAGGGTCTAAAATTGCGGAGCGCAAAAGATAAGAGCCTGCATGAAGTTCATCATGCAAGCCCTTGATATCTATGGTGCCCGAACCCGGAATCGAACCGGGACGCCCTTACGAGCGGGGGATTTTAAGTCCCATGCGTCTACCAGTTTCGCCATTCGGGCGGTAGCGCGGTGAAGCAGGGTTGGGAATATATAGATCCAAGCGTCTGGGCGCAAGGCCGCGAGGCGGCTTTATTGTGACTGAGGCTGGATTAAAAAGCTTGGTAGATCAGTGATCTACAAGGGGATTGATAGGAGCTTCGAGGGTCTTTCCAGGCCTTGGGTAGTATTTTTGAACGACTCTGATGCATGGATGCGTTTGCAGCGTAGGGCGTAAATGCTTCACGCCAGGTTGCGTGTGAAGCAGCCCCGGTTCGGCCGGGGCTTTTGCGTAGTGGGTCTATACGAAAGGCTGCCCGCTGAAGCCGCGTGGCAAACGTTGCAAACCGGGCAGTTCGGTGAGGCGTTGGGTCCACGCGCTGCGCCAGTCGCTGGCGGTGTGGGATCGGGCTTTGCGTGAGGCTCGGCGAGCAGCATTACGCTGGTTGCGGCGCGCTTCTTTATAGGCATCGGTATTGCGGCAGGTGCGGCATTTGACGCGATTCAGTTCGGCGCTGGAGGGGAGGTTAGTACCGTGGTGGCCGCAAGCCAAATGCCCGGCAACCTTGAAGTGAATGACCATGAAAGCGTCTCCTTCTTATGGGGTGCGTGCATCGGTAGACCCACGGTGCGCGCGCAGAGGGCGGGCAGTGCAAATCCCCGCACCTAGTTTTACGACCGCAGGGACATTGCAGCGTTCGGTTTTGTTTGTGGGCCTGTTCAACCCCAGTCCCAGGCGCTGCGTTGCCCGGCTCCTGCGCTGAGCTCAGTCGATCAGTGCCAGAAGGTCAGTGTCACCGACGTCAACGCCCGCCTGGGTCAATAAGGTGGTGACTTGGCCTCGGTGGTGGCTCTGGTGGTTGAAGAAGTGCAGCAGCAGGCTGAAAAACGGCTTGTCGGCGGCTACGCCACGCATGTTGTGGTAGTGCAGGCGCTGGTCGAGGTCGGGCTCGCGCAGGGTGTTGGCCCACTCGATGATCAACTGGTCCAGCCAGACGCGGCGTGACGTCAGTTCGTCCAGGTCGCGAAAGGCCAATTGCTTGAGGTCGCATGGCATGGCGATGCTGTCGAGGGGGGCCAGCGCCCCAGTATTGGCCGGGAGCAGGGAAAAGCGCTTGAGCCACACCGTGTCGCCTAGTGCCAGATGGTTCAGCGTGCCGAAGATAGAGCCGAAGAACCCACGGCGATCCGCATGCAGGTCGGCGTCGGACAGCGTGGCGGCGGCATCGTAGACCTTGCGGTTCATCCACTGGTTATAGGTCGCCATCAGCGTGATCTGTGCGGTCCGGTTCACGTGTTAAAAGCCTCGCTAGCTGCACCCCCGCTGGGCGGTCATGGTGTTCCGGCAGCGGGGGGCTATGGTTGTTTAACGTCAATACTACGCTGCGGAGGGTGACACCATGAACACCAGTGATTTACTGGAACAACTGCTGCGCGCCGGACAACCCGGCGGTGCCTCTTCGGGCGGCGGCCTGGGTGGCCTGCTCGGCGGGTTGCTCAAAGGCACCAGCACCGGCAATGCCTCGGCCGGTGGCGGGCTGGGTGGGTTGTTGGGCGGGCTGGGTGGCATGCTCGGTGGCGGGGCAGCCACACGGCCTGCCCAAGGACGTACGGGTGGGATGAATTACGCGGCGCTGGCATCGTTGGGGATGATGGCGTTCCAGGCTTACCAGGCGTGGCAACGGCAGCAGGCAACCACGCCACAGCAAGCGTTTCAGACGGCGGACCAGCTGGAAGGCTGCGCAGTCGAAGCCCATAGCCATGCAGTGTTGCGCGCGTTGATTGCAGCCGCCAAGGCTGATGGGCGAATCGATGAAAAGGAACAGCAAATGATCGCTGCCGAACTGGGCAAGCATACCGATGACCCGCAACTGCAACAGTGGCTCGACGCCGAAGTGGCCAAGCCCTTGGATGCGACGGACTTTGCCGAATTCGCAACTGACCCGGCGCTGGCCGCCGAGGTGTACCTGGCCAGCGTGATGGTGGTGGACGATCAGCAGGACGCCGAACGTAATTACCTGGATGACTTGGCAGGGCAACTGCAAATCGACCCGCAATTGCAGTTGCACCTGGAACAACAGGCCAAGGCCTAGAACCTCACCGTAGCCCCGGTGGTCAGCCACTGGGCGCGTTCGCCGATCAGGCTGCGCCCGACCACCAGGTCTACGTCGACCCACTCGCCAACGTGAACGCGAGGCCCGGCCTGCCAAGCCTGGTCGCCACCTGACTGGCCATAGCGCTCGGCGACCAGCGTCAGCGAGTGCGCCACCTGGTACTCGAACCCAGCGCCCCAGGTCAGGTGGTACGTATCGTCACCGTCGTTGTAGGCGTGGGTCCAGCCGGCGTTCAGGCTCAGTCGCAGGGGGGCCAGCGGTTGCCACGTCAACGGCATGTTCAAATCCGCGCCGTCATAGGCGTGTCTTCGGTCTTGGGCAACGTGCGCGCCCGCCGAAATTGCCATCTCCAGGCCCAGGTCCCCGCGTGACAACAACTGCGCCTTGAGCTGTGGGCTGAGTTGGGTTTCACCGCCGGCACGTGACAGCGCCGCGCCCCATTGCACGCTGGGCAGCGCGCTGAATGTGCACGCCGGTGACACGGTTTCGCGGTGGCTGCCGCCATCGTGGCGATTGGCGCTGTACCAAGCGTCGACATTGCATGCGCCCGGCGCATTGATCGCACCGTCATCGACCACATAACTGCCGCCGGCCGCATTGGCCTTGGATATCAGGGCGATGAGCAACACCGCGCCCAGGGTCACGCCGATGAAGATCAGGTTGCGCCGCAACGCACGGCGTTTGGCCGGCGGCAACAGCAACAGGCTGTGGTGCGCACTGCGGTAGTGACGCGCACGGTATTTGGCAAACCCGTCCGGGCGCTTCGGGGTGTGATTGTTGTGCATGATGCACCTCGCATGAGTTCAGCTTTCTACGGTCAGCACCGAAATGCCGCTGGCGCTGGCCTGGCACACCAGCTCTGAAGTGTCCTCGCCACCTGGTAGGGCGATGACCACATCGGGGCGGCTGTCGGTCAGCATGAAATGGTTGCGCTGGCGCTCGGCCTGCTTGCCATGGCGTTGCCAGTTGGGTGGGTAGCGCACCACATCGATGCCCAACTCCCGCGCCCATTCTTCAATGACGCTGCCCAGGAACTGGTTGCCGCCGTGGATCAAAACCTGCACCGGGCGCAGGCGGTGGTAAGCGTCCAGCACTTGGCGGGACTTTTGGGTGTCGGCGTAATGACGACCTGCACAGATCAGGATGCGCATAGTCAGAGTCCTCGTGATGCACGGTGACGGTCGGGCGACAGCCACCGTTTAAACGGCGGGAGTGATCAGTACCACTGCTTGAAGCGGCGGATGTAGATCGTTTTCATCAGTTGCGCCACGCAGCAGTAGCTGAGCAAGGTGCCCACCAGCCACGGGAAGTACGCCAGCGGCAACGGTTGCAGGCCCACCAGGGTGCCCAGTGGCGAGAACGGCACGTAGATCCCCAACACGATCACCACGCAGGTCATCATCAGCACCGGCCACGCGGCCGTGCTCTGGAAAAACGGGATCTTGCGGGTGCGCAGCATATGCACCACCAGGGTTTGCGAGAGCAGGCCCTCGATAAACCAGCCGGATTGGAACAGGGTCTGCATTTCCACACTGTTGGCGGCAAACACGTACCACATCAGCGCAAAGGTGGTGATGTCGAAGATCGACGAGGTCGGCCCGATCCACAGCATGAAGCGGCCGATGTTCTTCGCGTCCCACTTGCGTGGTTTGGCCAGGTATTCCTTGTCCATTTTGTCCCACGGCAAGGCCAGTTGGGAGATGTCGTACATCAGGTTTTGCAGCAGCAAGTGGATCGCGAGCATTGGCATGAACGGGATGAACGCACTGGCCACCAGCACCGAAAACACGTTGCCGAAGTTGGAACTGGCGGTCATGTTCAGGTACTTCATGATATTGCCGAAGGTTTCACGACCCTTGAGCACGCCTTCTTCCAGCACCATCAGGCTCTTTTCCAGCAAGATGATGTCAGCCGATTCCTTGGCGATGTCGGTGCCACTGTCTACCGAAATACCTACGTCGGCATCGCGCAGTGCCGGTGCATCGTTGATGCCGTCACCGAGGAAACCCACCGTGTGGCCATTGGCTTGCAGGGCTTTGAGCACACGTGACTTCTGCAGCGGCGTCAGCTTGGCAAACACCGTGCGTTCTTCCACGCGGCGCGCCAATGTGGCGTCGTCCATCAATTCGATTTCCACGCCAAGCAACGGCTGGCCCGGTTCCAGGCCGACCTGGCGGCAGATCGTGCTGGTGACCACGGCGTTGTCGCCGGTGAGCACTTTGATCGCTACGCCGATTTCTTGTAGTGCGGCAATCGCCGGGCCGGCCGTTTCCTTCGGTGGGTCCAGGAACGTCAGGAACCCGTGGATGACCAGGTTGCGCTCATCGGCAGTGGTGTACTGCTGGCGCGCCAACGCCTTGGGAATGTTGCGGGTCGCTACCGCGAGTACGCGAAAACCGTCCTCGTTGTAGTCGTTGGCAATCGCCAGCAAAGCTTCGCGGCGAGGTTTATCCAGCGGCACGGCGGCGCCGGCTTCCAACACATGGGTGCAGATGCTCAACATCTCTTCCACGGCGCCTTTGCACACCAGCAAATGCTCGTCGGCGGCGTCCTTGACCACGATCGACAGGCGGCGGCGCACAAAGTCGAAGGGCAATTCATCGACCTTGCTGTAGGCAAATGGCACGTTGAACTTCGGGTTCTGCTCGGAGAACTGCACCACGGCCTGATCCATCAGGTTTTTCATGCCGCTCTGGTGGAAGCTGTTCAGCCAGGCCAGGGACAGCACGGCCTCATCACGCTGGCCGAAGGCGTTGACGTGATGTTCGAGGATAATTTTGTCCTGGGTCAGGGTGCCGGTCTTGTCGGTGCACAGCACGTCCATGGAGCCGAAGTTCTGGATCGCATTGAGGCGCTTGACCACCACTTTGCGCTTGGCCATAGCGGTGGCGCCCTTGGCCAGGTTGGCGCTGACGATCATCGGCAGCATTTCTGGAGTGAGGCCCACAGCTACCGCCAAGGCAAACAGGAATGCGTCGCCCCAGTCGCCCTTGGAGAAGCCGTTGATGAAGAACACGATCGGTACCATCACCAGCATGAAGCGGATCAGCAACCAGCTGACACTGTTCACTCCGCGGTCGAATGCGGTTTGCACCCGCGACCCGACAATCGCCTTGGCCAGGGAGCCAAAGTAGGTGCGCGGCCCGGTAGCGACCACCACCGCCGTGGCCCGGCCGCTGACAACGTTGGTGCCCATGAAGCAGATGTTGGGCAAGTCCAGCAGATTGCCTGGGTCAACGGCCACCGGGTTGGCGGATTTTTGCGTGACGTCGCCGAGGGTGTCGTACTTTTCCACCGGCAAGGCTTCGCCGGTGAGCACGGCCTGGCTGATGAAGAGGTCGCGGGACTCGATCAGGCGGATATCGGCCGGGATCATGTCGCCGGCCGACAGCTGCACGATATCGCCGGCCACCAGGTCGCGCATCGGCACTTCGCGCAAGTTCGGCTGGCTGCCGACCTGCTCGCGGCGCAGCACGGTCGCCGTGGTGCGCACCATGGCTTTGAGGGCTTCGGCGGACTTGGCCGAACGGTGCTCCTGCCAGAACCGCAGCAGGCTGCTGAGCAACACCATGGTCATGATGATGATGACTTTGGTCGGATCTGCGTCTTCGCCTTCCTGCATTGGCAACCAGCAATCGGTGAAGAAGCTGATGGCGCCCAGGGTCAGCAGCACGTAGATGAAGGGGTTGTGCAATGCCTGCAGGAACTGCACGAGGGCGTGGGGCGGCTTGTCATGGGCCACTTCGTTGTAGCCTTCCCGTTGCAGGCGAGCAGAGGCGTCCAGTTCTGTAAGGCCCTCGCGGGTGGCACGGACGTTGGCCAAGGTGGCCGACAGACCATTTTGGGCTTCGCGGGCAGCACGCATCGACAGCTTGGTATCGGTGCCGGTGTCGGTGCCCTTTTTCTTGCTCAGTGGGGTGTTTTTTACGGCGCTCATTGTCTGTACTCCTGTCGCCAATTCTCGACAAAACATACCCGGTACTTACCTGACTACAGGCGAGCGAAAGCATGCCGAGCCGCGGACTACGCGATCGGTTTAAATAGGGGTTCACATAACTTTTACAGGGCCCGCTAACAGCGCTTTAATTAACGTGCGCGCAGCGGGCTACAACTGGATAAGTTCATAACGAACTCCAGGGTATTAATCGGGAAGTTGCTGTTTACAGCGGGCTCAGGCGGCGCGAGTGCTCAGGTAAAACCCGAGCATCAGGCCGGCGTGTGCCAGGCTGGAAACCATCGGTCTCTGCGGGTCTTGAGGGTCAGCGTGGTCCCAGTGCTGCACCAACTGGCCCGTGGCCGGGCAGATGCGCCAATGGGCCAGCGGGCGCACTTGAGGGGAGGGTGCAACGTAGGTCGGGCGGGCAACTGAAAAGCCCGCGGGGGCGCGGCACAGCTTGGCGCGCAGGGCTGCGGCCAGCATCTGTACATCTCGAAAAACAAAGGTTGGGAAGGTCATAACACACCTCGGGACCGGACAGGCATCCGGTGAGGCAGTTACGGTGGAGCATCAAGCTCTAGCGCAGCTTACCGGACCGGGGAAGCGAGTCCTGTCATATTCTGGGTTTGGCGCCCGACGCACGTAAACACGGTGCTCGGACAGCGACTAGATACTGTGTCCATTGGCTTCTTTTGTGAGGTTTAAAAAAGGCCCCAGTTGCGGGCAGGGGCAATCTACTGAGCTGATTGAAAAATGTCAATGCGCAGTTGGTTAAATTGCCCAATATTCAGACGTTGTTCAGGCAAGTTGCGACGTATATAACTTCATATACCTTGAGCGGCGAGGATTGCGAGATAAATCAATACGACCCCGCAGGCACCGTAACTAACGCGTTGCCACAACGGCGATGCATTCTTGCGCAACAGGTTGACCAGGGCGGCAATCAGAAAGCACGACAGCACCGACGCCAACATAAACCCGGCAAAAAACATCAGCGTCTGCCCATGGCTGGGCGTGGCGCCCACGATGCCGGACAAGGCACTCCCCAGCGCGCCCCAGTAAACGATGTTCTTCGGGTTGGCCAGGGAGATCGCAGCGCCCACCGCCAATGCACTTTGCCCAGAGCTGGCCGGTGCGTCGCAAGCCTGGGGCAGGTGCCAGGCGTCAATCAAGCTGCGCACGCCAAGCCAGGCCAGGTAAAGCGCACAGACCACCGTGAGGGGCACGCGAACGGCGTCATGCTGGATCAGCAGGGCGATGCCGGTCAGGCCGATCACTGCCCAGACTGCATCACCCACCAGCGAGCCGACCTGCACCAACAGGGCCGGCGTGAAACCGTGAAGCAAGCCACGACGCAGGGTCTCGGCCAGGACCGCGCCGGGGGAAAGGCAAAACACAAATCCGAATACCAGCGCGTAGAAAAAGATCGTCAACATGCCCTGCTTCCTTCAAATGATGGCGGGCAGTGTGAGGCGCGATAGGGCGGTTGTCTTGGACCAGATTGCGCAGGTCAGCGTTTCAGGACACGTTGGTAGCTGCCAGGCGTCATGCCGTAGGCCGCGCGAAAATGTCGGTTGAGATGGCTCTGGTCGGCGAAGCCCAAGTCATGGGCGACCTCAGAGGCTGCCACACCGGTGCGCAACAAGCCTTTGGCGCGGCGGGTGCGCAGTTGCATGGCCCATTGCCGAGGGCTGAGCCCGGTTTCCTTCTGGAAGGCGCGTAGCAAGTGGAACTTGGACAACCCCAACTCAGTGCCAAGCTGATCCAGGGGCAGGGATTGATGCAGGTGTGCGGCCAACAACTCCTGGGCCTGCCTGACCAGGCCTCGGCCTATTGCTGTGCTGCCGGGCAGGCGCACCCCGCTCACGGCAACCACTTCGCCGAGCAACGCCACCAAGGCGTCCTCATTCAATCCACGGACCAGCGCATCTGCGCTCAACACGCCTGCCACCGCCGCCGCCAGTTGTTGCGCGAGCACCGGTTGAACGCACAGTGAGCGATCAAACTCCACGTGTGCCAAGCCCAAGTCCGCTGCCAATTGGTCCGCGGTGACATAGAGGCTGACGAACTGCCAGGGCGCGCCATGCGCAGCACCGCCGCCTTGAATCTGCCCGGGGTTGTACAGGGTAATGCTGCCCGGCCCAGCTTCGAACTCGCGGCGGTCCAGCCAGACCTTCTCCTCGCCGATCACATTCACGCCGATCACGCATTCGTCATGGCTGTGGCGGGCAAAGCTCAGGCCGGTGCAGGTGGTGCTGCTGACTTCGTAACTGCCCAGCCAGGCGTGTTGCATGGTGCTCATCGTGCAAGCTCGTTAAGGGATTGGCAGGAGCATACGCCGGCAGTGAGGGGCAGATCGACCGTTGATTGACCCAGATGGGGCATTGGCTCTGCGTCAGACACTCAGGCGCAAGGCCAGGGCGGCAAGGGTGATCAGCAGGACCGGCAACGTCAGTACGATGCCGACCTTGAAATAGTAACCCCAGGTGATGGTGATGCCTTTGCGCGCCAGGATATGCAGCCAAAGCAAGGTGGCCAGGCTGCCGATGGGGGTGATTTTCGGGCCCAGGTCACTGCCGATCACATTGGCGTAGATCATCGCGTCCTTGATCACGCCTACGGCATGACTGGACTCGATCGACAGCGCGCCGATCAATACGGTCGGCAGGTTGTTCATGGCCGACGACAGCAACGCCGTCAGCACACCGGTGCCTATTGCAGCGCCCCACACGCCGTAGGTAGCGAAGGTATCGAGCCAGGTTGCCAGGTAGGTGGTAAGGCCAGCGTTACGCAAGCCGTAGACAACCAGGTACATGCCCAGGGAAAAGATCACGATCTGCCACGGCGCGTCTTTGAGCACCTTGCGCGTGGAGATCTTGTGGCCTTTGGCGGCGATCACCAGCAACAGCAGGGCACACGCGGCAGAAATCGCACTGATGGGAATGCCCAGCGGTTCCAGAGCAAAGCAGCCGAGCAGCAGGATGCCCAGCACCCACCAGCCGGCACGGAAGGTGGCGCGGTCGTGGATCGCACTGGCGGGGTCGGCCAGGTCGGCCGGGTCGTAGGCCTGCGGGATATCCCGGAGGAAGAACCACAGCAGCATCGCCAGGGTTGCCGCGACGCTCACAACGTTGACCGGCACCATCACTGCGGCGTATTCGTTAAAGCCGATGTTGAAGTAGTCCGCCGAGACGATATTCACCAGGTTCGACACCACCAGCGGCAGGCTGGCCGTGTCAGCGATAAAACCCGCCCCCATGACGAACGCCAAGGTGGCCGTCGGGGAAAAGCGCAGCGCCAGCAGCATCGACATGACGATCGGCGTCAGGATCAGGGCCGCGCCGTCGTTGGCGAACAGCGCCGAAACCAACGCACCCAGCAGCACCATGTAGGCAAACAGCCGGCGGCCCCGCCCGCGCCCCCAGCGCGCAACATGCAGGGCGGTCCAGGCGAAGAACCCGGCCTCATCCAGCAGCAGGCTGATGATGATCAACGCGACAAATGTACCCGTGGCGTTCCAGATGATCTGCCATACCACCGGGATATCGGCCAGGCTGACGGCGCCACAGGCCAGTGCCAGGATTGCGCCCAAGGTAGCGCTCCAGCCCACACCGAGGCCCCTGGGCTGCCAGATGACCAGGACAATGGTGACGATAAAAATAGCAATCGCGACAAGCATGAGTGAAAGCTCCGAGGGTTCAGCAGCAGGTGCTGGCCCGTTGTGGTCGGTCGCCCATTGCACGCAGGCGCAAAGCGTCCTGTTGCAACCATGGCTGATTGGCTTGCAGGGTGATGTCCAGAACGTGCGTAACCCAGTCGGGCAGTGCTGGATTGATGCGGTAGTAAATCCATTGCCCTTGGCGACGATCCAGCAGCAACCCGCCACTGCGCAATTGCGCCAAGTGGCGGGAGATTTTTGGCTGGCTGTCGTCCAGAGCATGGATCAATTCGCACACGCAAAGTTCGCCTTCACGCAGGATCAACAGCGTCAGGCGTGCACGGGTGGGATCGGCCAGGCATTTGAACACGGCGGGCGGGGAGAGGGGGTCCAACATGGCCAAGGCCTTTTTATATAGGGTTATACGAATATACGTATTTCCATATATTCAGGTCAGACGCTGTTTCGATTGATATGGATCAATCCCCCGTGGTTTGACCACAAGTGATTGAAATTAAACTGAAACACGGATGTCCTAAAGTGCCTGCCCATTGCTGATGAAGGAAGAAACCGCGTGACCCGTGCCACTCGCAACCTGCGCAAGACCCTGGATTCCGTCGCGGAAAATAATGAAACCGCCGCGTTCGATCTGATGCGCGCCGTGGAAAAGCTTGGTGATGAAGTGCTGCGCCAGCGTCTGCTCAATACTATTCACCGCCTTAACCAAGACGCCTACGAGTTGCGCGAGGCGCGCGATTCGGTGGAGCAGGTGTCAGTGAAGCTCGCCTGAGCAAGATCGTTCAAGACAAGCTGTGTACTGCACTGGCATGCTTGTCGACTGTCTGTCGATGAGCCGTTTCCATGCCCACTGCCTTACCTCATTACGCCTTCGCTCGCGGCGCCATTGCCGTTATTCCCTTGTCCCTGGCCTGCGCGCCGTGGGGGCTGCTCGCCGGCTCCATGGCCATCGATGCGCAATTCACCCCGCTGCAAGCCCAGGGGTTGTCCGCCATTGTGTTTGCTGGCGCGGCGCAACTGGTCGCCATCGGCATGGTCAAGAGCGGTGCCAGCCTGATCTCCATCATCCTCACAACCTTGCTACTGACGTCGCAGCACTTGCTGTACGGCATGCACCTGCGCCCGATTCTTTCACCGCTCAAGACGCGTTGGCGCATGAGCCTGGGCTTTCTGTTGACGGACGAGTTCTTCGCCTTGGTCAGCCACTACGACCGCCAGACCTTTAACCGCTGGTACGCCTTGGGTGTGGGCCTGACGTTTTACATTGCCTGGAACCTCTTCACCCTCGCCGGCATTGTGCTGGGCAAAAGCATTCCCGGTCTCGATCAACTGGGCCTGGAATTTTCCATTGCCGCGACCTTTATTGCGTTGATCACCCCAGTGGTGCGCGACGTACCCACGGTGGTCTGCGTGGCGGTGTCGCTGTTGTTTTCGGTGTGGTTGAGCTTCCTGCACTGGGAGTCGGCCGTGGTGGCGTCCGGCGTGCTGGGCATGAGCGCAGGGTTTGCCTGCAAACGGCTGGGAGTCGGGCAGCGATGATTTACGTGATGATTGTGGCCATGGGCCTGGTGGTGTTTCTCAACCGTTACCTGTTTATCGAGCCGCGCCTGCCGGTGCGCCTCAACCGTGGGGCGCGGGAGTTTCTCGGTTTTGCGGTGCCTGGCATGCTAACGGCGATTTGCGGGCCGATTATTTTCCTTGCCGATCACCGGCTCAACCTGAGCCCGGCCAACCCGTATTTGCTCGCCGGCATTGGTGCGGTCGCGTTGATGTTCTGGACGCGCAACGTACTGATCACTGTGCTGCTGAGCATGGCGATGTTCTATCTGTTTCGCTGGTGGCTCTGAAGTCCAGGCGAAAAAAAGCCCGCGGGAGGGCGGGCAGAAGGGAGACTTCAAACAATGAGCCTGGCCACTATAGGCGGCACGTTCTCCCTTCACCGTGAAACTAAATTCATCTGACTGACAGCAAAACGACCCCAGTGGGGTCGCTGTTCCATATCAGCCCTTGGCGTTGAGCTTGCGCAGTTCTTCATAGGTGGCCGACTGGACAAACCAGAAGCCGGAAACGATGCACCACGTCAGTGTGCCGCCGATCAGGACCGCCAGGCCCGACAGAAAACTTGCGCTGAACATCGACACCAGACCGATGAGCCAGACGAAGCCCAGTGCAATGTAGAGAACGTAGTTATTGACGCTGATGACGAAATCTTTCATGACGCTTCCTTGTAGAGAATATCCCGTGGCCTCCTCAGTGAGGCCAACGGCGGCATCATAATGCCATGACTGTTGCGAGCGCTACCCGCTCTTTGGCCACGTATTACGTTCTGCGCGACGCCGGCGAGTGGTAGAGTCGCGTTTTTTTCCAAGGAAGCGATGATATGCGCAAAGTGGTAATTGGCGCACTGGCACTGGCAGCACTGGCCGGATGCGCAGGATCGAAGATGAAGGACGCGCGCGCAGGCAACCCCTACAAGACCTTGGCGTCCGACAAAGCCACGCTGGTGGTTGCCGAATGCATCCAGTTTGGCTGGCAGGATGAAAGCGTGTTTGGCGTGGATGCCGGCGGTTTCAAGGAACCGAACGGCGCGGGCGGTTTCACCGTCTACACCACGGGTGGCGATTACTTCGTCGACGTACAGAGCGCCGGTGCCGGCGCTACCGTCAAATACTATGCTGCCCAGGACACCATGCCCGCCAAACGCCGTTTGGCAGCACTCGCGACGTGTCTGTAATCCATTGCCTTAGTATTTTTAGGAAATGCCCGGCGGGACAGTCGCCGGACATTCGCTTATGATTCACACCGCTCGCTCGACGTGATGGCTCTTTACCAGTACACGGACGTCGAGGCCTGAATGTCGGGCGAGCTTCTTTTTGCGCTCAGCGTGGCATAAATCCCAAGTGCCAGCGCCGGGGAATCTTCAGCGACACCAGCCCCAGCAAACCCGCTACCACGCCACTGACCAGCAACGCTTTCAGGCCCATATGGTGCTCCAGCAGCGCGCCGATCACCGCGCCGACGAACATGCCTGCCCACGGGATCAACTGCACCCGCCAGCCATTGCGCCGCTCGCCCAGCATCCAGCGCCCCAGGCCGCGACCAAAACGTGACAGCGCCCCGGTGACGTACGTAAGCCCCACCGGCAAACCGTTGACCTCTTCCACTGCCGCATTGAGCATGCCCATCGCGATGATCGCCGCCAACAGAGCGGGCAAACTATCCTCGAACGGCCACAGTGCGCCGCCGCACAACAAGGTGGCGATGCACAGCAGCAGCGGCAGCGCATGGCGTCGGCCAAAGCGACTCACCATCACACCCAGCGCATTGCCGACAACAAAGGTGGCGACCAGCAACGACAATCGCGCCATCAGGGTAAAGTCCCCCGCGCTGATCGCCACCGCCAGGCGGGTGGTGTTGCCGCTCATGAACGACACAAAGTCGCCGCTGGCCATAAAGCCAATGGCATCGGTCATGCCCGCCAGCACCGAAAGGCTGGCCACCAGCATCAGCCCGACTCGGCCACGCCAGCGCTGTTGGTGGGCGAGTGCTGCGTTGGCGTGGGGCCTGCGGGGCGAAGGCAGCATAGAGCCGGGCTCCTCGATGAGATTATCCGGCCACTACGGTAGGGCGCTTTGATCCAGCGTGCAATGACCTAAGGCACACCTCAGGTGCCAGCCTTCGTATTGCCAGCGGAGCACGCGCGTCGGCCGGGTTTTGCACTAGCATCGCGCCGGCAACGTCTTGCAACGCCCGTGCAAAGGCGATTACCGATGCGCTCGTTTAGCGTGCCTTGGCCAGTTGTTCAAGGAACATCGCGAGCGCCACTTCCTCAGCCTTGAGCCCCTTGCGCAGCCTGGGCTTGGGCAGTCTGGACAGTTCGCCCAGGCTGAAATGCTCAAGCACCGCCGGGTGGATATAGCACTTGCGGCACACCGCTGGCGTGTTGCCCAGTTGCCTGGCGACGTCTTTGACCATCGCCACCACGTGCCGCTTGGCATCGGACTCAGGCTGCCATTCCAGCTCGCGCAGCACCGCCAATGCCATCGCGGTGCCAGCCCAGGTGCGGTAATCCTTGGCGGTGAAGTCGGCCCCGGTAAGGCTATGCAAGTAGGCATTCACATCCTGGGAGCTGACGGTGTGGCGCTCGCCGTCTTCGTCCAGGTACTGGAACAGGTTCTGCCCCGGCAATTCCATGCAGCGCTTGACCACCCCGGCCAGGCGCCGGTCTTTGACGCTGACCTGATGTTCAACGCCGCTCTTGCCCCGGAACTGGAACTTAATCTCGCTGCCCTGGATGCCCACATGGCGGTTGCGCAATGTCGTCAGGCCGTAGGATTTGTTATCACGGGCATATTGGACATTGCCGACGCGGATCAAGGTGGCATCCAGCAACATCACCACGGTGGCCAGGACTTTTTCGCGGGTGAAACCGGGCTCGGCCAGTTGCGCTTCAAGCTGCTTGCGCAGGGCGGGCAGGGTTTTGCCGAATGCTTGCAGGCGTGAGTATTTGTCACTGTCGCGCACTTCGCGCCATCGTGCGTGATAGCGGTACTGCTTGCGCCCGCGGGCGTCTCGGCCAGTGGCTTGCAGATGGCCACGAGGGTCGGCGCAGATCCACACATCGGTGTAGGCGGGTGGAACGGCCAGCGCATTGAGACGCTTGATTTCATCGCCGTCCGTGATGCGCTCACCCTTGGCATTGAAATACTGAAACCGGCCGCGCAGGCGTTTGCGGCGGATGCCAGGCTGGGTGTCGTCAACGTAATGCAGGTCGCGGGGCAGGTCGGCGGGCAGCGCGGAGTCGGGCATGGGGCGGTTTCCTTGGCAGCAAATCAGGCCGTTATGTCTGATTGACCACAGCCAGGTGCGCTCGTGCCAAATGGTTATGCCAGTACCGCAACCGCCTTGATTTGCGCCCACACGGTCTGGCCAGGGTGCAGTTGCAGTTGGTCGCGGGAGAAGCGGGTGATACGTGCCAGCAATGGCGTGCCATCAGCCTCAAGGCGCACCAGCACGTGGGCGCTGTTGTCCGCTGCAACTTCCTCGACCACCGTCACCGGCAGGCGGTTGAGGATGCTGCTGTGCTCCGACCCTTGCAGGCTGAGGCTCACGTCCCGTGCCTGCACCTTGATCCGCAACGCTTTGCCCACCGCCAGCGGCACATGGGCCACGCGCATTTGCAGGCTGCTGGCAGGCAGTTGCAGCGTGAGCAACTGATAGTGCTCGTTGTAGGCGCTGACCGTGCCGTTGATCACCACGCCCGCGTCGTCACCCCGCGCCAGCGGCAGATCGAGGCGTGCCAGGGTTTCGCCGATGGGGCCACTGGCCAGGGCTTTGCCTTCGCTGAGCAACACAATGTGATCGGCCAAGCGGGCCACTTCATCCTGGGCATGGCTGACGTACAACACCGGAATGTCCAGTTCATCGTGCAGGCGCTCCAGGTACGGCAGGATCTCGTGTTTGCGCGCGCTGTCGAGGGCGGCCAGCGGCTCATCCATTAACAGCAGTTTGGGGCTGGTGAGAAGGGCGCGGGCGATCCCGATGCGCTGGCGTTCCCCGCCGGAAAGGTGCTGGGGATTACGCTCCAGCAGGTGGCCGATGCCCAGCAATTGTGTGGCCTGGGCCATGTCCACCCGACGTTGCTCACGGGGTATCCGCTTTAGGCCGAACGCCAGGTTGGCGCGCACCGACAAATGCGGGAACAAACTCGCCTCCTGGAACACATAGCCCAGCGCGCGCTTATGCGGGGGCACGAACAGCCCGTTGCGGCTGTCTTGCCAGACGTCACCGTTGATCTGGATAAACCCGGTGTTGGCCCGCTCCAGCCCGGCGATGCAACGCAGGCATGTGGTCTTGCCGGAGCCGGAATGCCCGTACAGCGCAGTCACACCACGCCCTGGCAGTTGCAGGTCTACATCCAGCGCAAAGCCCGGATACGTGAGTTGCAGGCGCACCTCAATCATTGACATCAGCTCCAGCCCATCTTGGTTTTACGGCTGGAATAGAGTGCCAGCAACACGAAGAACGCGAACACCACCATAGAGCCTGCCAGCCAGTGAGCCTGGGCATATTCCATCGCTTCGACATGGTCGTAGATCTGCACCGAGACCACCCGGGTCTTGTCCGGAATATTGCCGCCGATCATCAGCACGACGCCGAACTCACCGACGGTATGGGCGAAGCCGAGAATGGACGCGGTGATAAACCCCGGGCGCGCCAGAGGCAGGATTACGGTGAAGAAGGTGTCCCAGGGGTTGGCGCGCAGTGTCGCGGCCACCTCCAGTGGGCGGGTGCCGATGGCGGAGAAGGCGTTTTGCAGCGGTTGCACCACAAACGGCATGGAGTAGATCACCGAGCCGATCACCAGCCCGGCAAAGCTGAAGGTGAGGGTGCCCAGGCCAAGCCATTGGGTGAACTGGCCGAAGTAACCGTTGGGGCCCATGGTCAGCAGCAGGTAAAAACCGATCACTGTGGGCGGCAGCACCAGCGGCAGGGCGACGATGGCGCCAATGGGGCCGCGCCACCAGGAACGGGTGCGCGACAGCCACAGGGCAATCGGAGTGCCGATGACCAGCAGGATCACGGTGGTCAGTGATGCCAGTTTGATGGTCAACCAGATCGCGGAAAAATCGGCACTCGACAGCGGCATTTAAAGCTCGTAACCGTAGGACTTGATGACGGCCGCGGCTTTTGGTCCTTTCAGGTAGTCGACCAGCGCTTTGGCAGCGGCGCTGTCTTTGCCTTTATTGAGGATCACCGCGTCCTGCTTGATCGGGTCGTGCAGGGTCGAAGGAACGATCCACGCTGAACCGCTGGTGACTTTGCCGTCTTTATAGATCTGCGACAAGGCCACAAAACCCAACTCGGCGTTGCCAGTGGAGACGAACTGATACGCTTGAGTGATGTTCTGGCCTTCAACGAGCTTGTCTTTGACCTGCTCGCTCAGGCCTTCCCTTGCCAGGACTTGGGTCGCGGCCAGGCCGTAGGGCGCGGCTTTCGGGTTGGCGATGGACAGGTGCTTGAACTGGTTTTTCTTCAGCACTTCGCCCTTGGCGTCCACATAACCTTCTTTGGCCGACCATAGCGCCAGGGTGCCCACGGCGTAGGTGAAGCGTGAGCCCTTGACGGTATCGCCTTCGCTTTCCAGCTTTTGCGGGGTGGTGTCGTCGGCGCTCAGGAACACTTCGAACGGCGCGCCGTTCTTGATCTGGGTGTAGAACTGACCGGTGGCGCCGTAGGCCGCGACCAGCTTATGGCCGGTGTCCTTTTCGAAATCGGCGGCAATCGCCTGGATCGGCGCGGTGAAGTTGGCGGCCACGGCTACCTGGACTTCATCGGCGTGGGCCGAACCAAACGCGAACGCAGCGACCAGCACGGCCAGGCGTGAGGCGTGAATCTTCATGAAGCAGCTCCTTGGGATGTACGGCTTTTTATGGGTAGAACGCTTAATCGCTATGTATTGGAATATATAGCGGTTGGCCATTGCCGGTACAGCGCAAAGTTGCCATGCATGGCGGGGTTAGTGGAGCTTGGCCAGTGCCTGTTCGGCCAATGTGCGTGTCAGCTCGTAGGTAGTGGTGTCCTTACCCAGGCGCAATGCCTGGCCCGACCAGAGGTTGCTGAACCCGGCCTCATCCTTGGCCTTGAGCGGTATCAACGCTCCGCCGGCGCGTGGAAACGCGGGGGCGGCCAGGTTGATCGAACCCAATTCACGCATCACACGGTTGACGATGCCTCGTGCAGGGCGCCCGGTGAACAGGTTAGTCAGGGCGGTTTCGCTGGCTTGGGCGTGACGCAGCGCATGGTGATGGGCGACCGTGACATTGGCTTCGGGGGTAAACAGGTACGCCGTGCCAATCTGCACCGCCGAGGCCCCGAGGGCGAACGCCGCTACGATCCCGCGTGCATCGCCAATGCCGCCTGCAGCAATTACCGGCACGTCCACCGCGTCGACGATCTGCGGTAATAGGGCGAACAACCCGATCTGGGTGTTGAGGTCATCGCTGAGAAACAAACCCCGATGTCCACCGGCCTCAATGCCCATCGCGATAATTGCGTCGCAGCCATGTTGTTCCAGCCAGACCGCCTCTTCTACTGTGGTGGCGGAGGAGAGCACTTTGGCGCCGGTGGCTTTCACACGATCGAGCAGGGATTTTTCCGGCAGGCCGAAGTGAAAACTGACCACTTCGGGTCGGAACTCTTCCACTACCTTACAGGCCGCATCATTGAATGGCGCGCGGTCAGTGAGCGGCGTGGGCGCATCAAAATCAGCACCCAATTCACGGTAGTAAGGTTCCAGCAGCGCCTTCCAGTGGCGGTCCCGCGCTTCGTCAGCCACGGGCGGCTGATGGCAGAAGAAGTTGACGTTGATGGGGCGGGGGCTGGCCTGGCGAATAGTGCCAAGCGCCTCGCGCAGTTGCTCGATACTCAGCGCGGCAGCAGGCATTGACCCCAGTGCGCCGGCATTATTGGCGGCGATGACCATATCGGTGGTGGTGCCCACAGCCATGGGCGCCTGGATAATGGGCAGCTCAATGCCCAGCAGTTCGAGGATGCGCGTGTCTGGCCAGGTGCTCATGGGATACGTCTCCAGCGTTAGTCGGACTTTTCGCTGTTTTAGCAGGGCATCTGGCCCCCGGCCAGTCTGTTTTATTCACTGGACGAGGTGGCCTTTTCGTGCAGCGTTAGTGCTTGCGTTCGCGCTCCAGCAGTTGGCGTTTGCGCTCCACGCCCCAGCGGTAGCCGGACACTTCACCATTACTGCGCACCACGCGGTGACAGGGGATTGCCACTGCCAGGCTGTTGGCACCGCAGGCCTGGGCCACCGCGCGAAACGATTGGGGCACGCCGATCCGCTCGGCAATCTGCGCGTAGCTGGCGGTGTCGCCCACTGGAATATCGCGCAAGGCTTGCCATACACGCTCCTGGAACGCAGTGCCGCGTAGGTCCAGCGGTAAGTCCAGGCCCAGCGCGGGGGCTTCGATAAACCCCACCACTTGAGCGATCAACTGTTCGAAGCGGTGATCGGCACCCACCAAGTCTGCCTTGGGGAACTGGTCCTGCAGGTCGCGTACCAGAGTGTCAGGGTCATCCCCCAGCAGGATTGCGCATACCCCTCGGGTGCTTTGGGCTACCAGGATCGCACCCAATGAACATTGTCCGACGGCAAACAGGATCGTGTTATTGGTACCCCCGGCCTTGTAGTCGCTGGGCTTCATGCCGAGCACTTGGCCGGCCGACTCATAAAAGCGGCTGTTGGAGTTGAAGCCTGCGTCATACAGTGCATCGGTGACCGAATTCTGGCCTTTGAGGCGCTCGCGCACTTTGCGCGAGCGATGGGCGCTGGCGTAGGCCTTGGGCGTCAGGCCGGTGACGGCTTTGAATATGCGATGAAAGTGAAACGGGCTCAGGCCTGCATGTGCGGCGAGGGCGTTCAGGCTGGGTGGGGTATCGGCTTGTTCAATGTAATGGCATGCGTCGGCCACACGTTGGGCATCCAGTGCGGTGCGCTGGGTCTGGTCGCCGGTGGCGCGCTTGCTGGGGCGGTAGCCAGCCGCTTCGGCTTGCGCCGGTGTCTCGAAGAACTCGACGTTTTCGGGGCGCGGCAAACGCGACGCGCTGCTGGGGCGGCAGTACACACCCGTGGTTTTCACGCCGTAGACGAACAGCGTATCGGCTTTGGGGTCGCGGGCGAGGATCGCAGCCCAGCGCGGGTCTTGTTCGTTGGTCATGCTCGACACTCTTGACGGGTATTCGGCAGATTAGCCGTGCCGTGGCCACCTGGCACTCTGAAGCTTGCGCTCGAATTATCAGCCAGCGGTGCGAAAGGTGAGATTGATGCGTTGTGGCCCCATGACCGGATGCTGGCCGTCCTTGATCGGCATCACGCCGTGGAAACGCAGGCGATCAACCCCGCCCCAGACCACCACGTCGCCGTGAAACAGCGAGATCTTTTGGGGTTTGTCACTGCGTTCGTGGCCGCCAAACAGAAAAATTGCTGGCAACCCGAGGGACACCGACACGACTGGCGCGCTGAAATCCCGTTCATTTTTGTCTTGATGCAGGGACATTTTTGCACCCGCTACGTAGCGGTTGATCAGGCAGGCGTCAGGGATGAAGTCGCGAAAGCCGGCATCAGCTGCCGCCAGTGCGGCCAATTCGCGCAAAACATCGGGCAGGGCGGGCCAGGGTTGCTGGCTGCGTGGATCCAGTGGGCTGTAGCGGTAGCCGGTGGTGTCGGTGGTCCAGCCCAACTCACCGCAACTGCTCAATGCCGCCGACATGGTAAAGCCACCTGGAGTGACCATTTGCCGAAACGGTGATTGTGCCAGCACGCCACGCAACGCTGGCAGAAGCCGTTCAATCCACGGCAGCGCGTAGCCCTTGAGTACGTAGGACTGCTCGCCAATTTTTTCGCGCCCCGCAGGTTGCTGCAAGGCGTCATCGGCGAAGAGGTCGGCAGTCGGGCCGGGCATTGGCTTACAAAGCCTTACTCACATTGATGTCGGTGATGACATCACTGGCATCGTGAATTTTCGCCAAGGCTTGCAGGGCTTCCTCCACGCTGTTGGTCGTCAGTTGGGCGAACTCAAAGCGGCGCTCGCCGTTGAGCTTGTACTTGATCACGTATTTGGTGGTGGCAGTCACGGTTATTTCCTGTGGCGTGTTCGAATCAGCTCAGCTTGGTGCTGGTGCGACGTACGATACGAATCTTGTGGGACAACGCGGGCTTGCGGGTAACGCTGATCGCGCGCCGAGTGACCACGTCCAGGGTGATGTTCCAGAACCCGGTGCTCGGTGCGGTGATCTTGGCGGGGAACTTGTCGAATGCTCCGCCGTGGTAAGTATGGCGACCGCCATTCTTGAAGCTGCGAAAATTCGCGTCGCTCATCAGACGGATATTACAAGTCTGCGAGCATTCGATGACAACGATATCTCCCTCGTTGAGGTGCTCGCGCTGGTGGATGAATTTCATGAGGGTGTCTCCAGAAGGGCTTTTTCTGAAAAATCAGAACGATACGTAGGTTAAGATGGAGTTTATCAGCCCCAGCGCGTTTATTATCGGCCCGTCTTCAACGACGTCGACAATTTAAAACAGTTATTTACCGAGTTATCAGGGATAAATCCTACGTGGGCGGGAGAAAATTACCATCCCCGCTGTCGTAGGGTCTTTATTGGAGATTTTAGATATGAAGTGGAGTGTGTTGGTTCTGGCCTTGGCGATAGGTGGGTGTGCTTCGGTTGCAGATATCAAGCAGACCCCGCCGACGCTGGCCGTCATTTCCGGGAAAAAACCCCAGGAATACGCTGCCTGTGTGGTACAGAAACTGTCGGCGACGCGCCGCCCGCCGCAGATTGAGCCTCACAAGGAAGGCGTGCGCGTAATTGTGCCGCAGAAATTTTCCGCCGACCCGTCGGCCATTTTCGAGATTGAAGAGCGTTCCAGTGGCAGCAGCATCAAACTTTACGAAAGCATGTCCAACGTGCCGATCCGCCCGGGTGATGTCAAAAAGGCTGGCGAAGAATGCATTTCCGGCTGATGCCGTTGCGGAAAATCAGATATGAAGCGTGAACATGTCAAGGCCCGCTACGCCGAGGGGCAAATCTCGGCCACCCATGTCATCCAGAACCCCGCCGACTTGGATGAGTGGATCGTTTTTTTCAAGAAAAGTGGCGGGCGTAGTTATTTCCTGGTGGACGATCAGGACGAAGTCGAATCGTTTGCCAGCCTTGATGAACTGACCGGGATCCTTCGGGAGCTGGGCATCAAGTTTGCCGAGATCCACCTGTAACCCCTGTGTTTATTTGCAGACCACCACCACGCTACGGCTTTTGAAATTGCCCACGTCCTGGCCCAGGGTTTTGTCGCTTTCTTTAAGCGACGGGGTGCCCTCGGTGCCGACGATGCGGTAGCCGGTGCCCGCGCAGGAGGCGTCGGCTTTTTCGTAGCAACTGGCCCAGGAGTTGGCTTCGCCCGAGCAATCGATGGTCAGGCCTTGTTCGCCGCTTTTCAGGTAGACGTCGGACGTGGTGGTGCAGCCAGCCAGCGCCAGTACCGCAGTCAGTGCCAGGAATTTGTTCATAGGTAGTCGTCGTCGAGGGTGTGGGAGGGGCGCTGACACTGTCGTGGGGCGTTGGCGGCAGATTATAGCGAACTGCCACCTAGGTACAGGCAAACGCAAAAAAGCCCCGTTAATCGGGGCTTTTTACGCAAAATTGCCAGGCTTACTTGCTTTTCGGCCTTTTGCTGGATGCGTGGCCCGCTTCATCCACAAACACTTCGGCAACCGCGATAGCCATGCTTTCGGTCGCGAAAACACCGGCGACGCTGTCCCCGTGGAAATTGATCAAGTGCCAGCCGTCCGCTCGCTTGGTGATCAGGTAGCCGTTCACGCCTTTTGGTTCTGACATCTATTAAGAATCTCGTGGTCTGGTTCAAGGGCGTAATGATAGCGCCAAATGTCGTGGGGCCGCGCAAGTTATTCCAAGTCAGTGTTTGGAGCTCAAAAGCATGCTAAAACGGTCGCAGCCCTTTGAAACATTGAGGTGCAGGCACTTACCGCCGTGTTGGTGGCGACGCTCTTCGCAAGATCAGCGGAACTTACGCCGACATTTTTTCTCTATGATGACATCGCAACGCCAGCAACCCCCATTGTAAGGTGGCTGCGGCCTGATTAGACTGCGCCGAATTCCGTACGCACAGCCCTTTGTAAGGACTTATATGATCAAGAAATGCTTGTTCCCAGCAGCCGGTTACGGCACTCGCTTCTTGCCAGCGACCAAGGCCATGCCTAAAGAGATGCTGCCGGTGGTAAACAAGCCACTGATTCAGTACGGCGTCGAAGAGGCATTGGATGCCGGTCTGAACGAAATCTCCATCGTCACCGGCCGCGGTAAGCGCGCGCTGGAAGACCACTTCGACATCAGCTACGAGCTGGAAAACCAGATCAAAGGCACCGACAAGGAAAAATACCTGGTCGGCATCCGCAAACTGCTCGATGAGTGCTCGTTCTCGTACACCCGCCAGACCCAGATGAAAGGCCTCGGCCACGCCATCCTCACCGGTCGTCCGCTGATCGGTGACGAGCCGTTCGCCGTGGTACTGGCCGATGACCTGTGTGTGAACCTGGAAGGTGATGGCGTACTGACCCAGATGGTCAAGCTGTACCAGAAATACCGTTGCACCATCGTGGCGGTGCAAGAGGTCGACCCTCAAGAAACCAACAAGTACGGCGTGATTGCCGGTGACGACATCGGTGATGGCCTGATCCGCGTACGCGACATGGTTGAAAAACCAGCACCTGAAGATGCACCGTCGAACCTGGCGATCATTGGTCGTTACATCTTGACGCCGGACATCTTCAAGCTGATCGAAGAAACCGAGCCGGGCAAGGGTGGCGAGATCCAGATCACTGACGCCCTGCTCAAGCAGGCCAAAGACGGTTGTGTGATCGCGTACAAGTTCAAGGGTCGTCGCTTTGACTGCGGCGGTGCTGAAGGCTACATCGAAGCCACCAACTTCTGCTACGAGCACTTCTACAAGACCGGCAAGGCTTACTGATCTACGCCTGCCCGTTTCTAAAAAGCCACCTTCGGGTGGCTTTTTCGTTTTTCAGCCCCATGTAAGTCGGTATGCTGATTGCCTGCCGAGGAGAGTGAAATGGCCTACGATTTTGATCTGTATGTAATTGGCGCCGGGTCCGGCGGTGTTCGCGCGGCGCGCTTTGCCGCTGGCTTTGGCGCCAAGGTGGCCGTAGCGGAAAGCCGCTACCTGGGCGGCACCTGCGTAAACGTGGGCTGTGTGCCGAAAAAGCTGCTGGTATACGGCGCGCATTTTGCCGAGGACTTCGAGCAGGCCAGCGGTTTTGGCTGGTCGTTGGGCGAAGCGAACTTTGACTGGGCGACGCTGATCGCCAACAAGGACCGTGAGATCAATCGTCTCAATGGCATCTATCGCAACCTGTTGGTCAACAGCGGTGTCACCCTGCATGAAGGCCATGCTCGCTTGGTGGATCCGCACCAGGTTGAAATCAATGGCGAGCGCTTTACCGCCAAGCACATCCTGATCGCTACGGGCGGCTGGCCGCAGATTCCGGAGATTCCAGGGCGCGAACATGCTATTGGCTCCAATGAAGCGTTCTTCCTTAAAGAACTGCCCAAGCGCGTGTTGGTCGTCGGTGGCGGTTATATCGCTGTCGAGTTCGCCGGTATCTTCCACGGCCTGGGCGCGCAGACATCACTGCTGTATCGCGGCGACCTGTTCTTGCGTGGTTTTGATGGCGCCGTGCGCAAACACTTGCAAGAAGAACTGACCAAGCGCGGCCTGGACCTGCAATTCAACGCCGATATCGAGCGCATCGACAAGCAGGCCGATGGCAGCCTCAAGGCCACCCTGAAGGACGGTCGCGAGCTGCAAACCGATTGCGTGTTCTACGCCACGGGCCGGCGTCCGATGCTGGACAACCTTGGGCTGGAAAACACCGGCGTCAAGTTGGATGAGCGTGGCTTTGTGCAGGTCAATGACCTTTACGAAACCACCGAAGCGTCGATTCTGGCCATTGGTGATGTGATCGGTCGTGTGCAGTTGACGCCGGTGGCGTTGGCCGAAGGCATGGCCGTAGCGCGTCGCCTGTTCAAGCCTGAGCAATACCGCCCGGTGGATTACGCGATGATCCCGACAGCGGTGTTCAGCCTGCCGAATATCGGCACCGTCGGTTTGACGGAAGAAGAGGCGAAGAAGAACGGCCATGATGTGCAGGTCTTCGAAAGCCGTTTCCGGCCCATGAAGCTGACCCTCACCGATTGCCAGGAGAAAACCCTGATGAAGCTGGTGGTGGATGCCGACACCGACAAGGTGCTGGGTTGCCATATGGTTGGCCCGGACGCCGGCGAGATCGTCCAGGGCCTGGCGATCGCGCTCAAGGCGGGCGCCACCAAGCGTCATTTCGATGAAACCATCGGCGTGCACCCTACGGCGGCCGAAGAGTTCGTCACCATGCGCACGCCTGTGGCGCACTGATCAGTCGTCGGGCGTTGTCTCTGGCGCCGCTGCAACGGCGGCCGCCAGACGCAATGCCTCGATACTGGCCTGGGCCTTGATAAGGTGCAGTTCCAGGTTTTTGTTGGTGTGTTGGTGCTCGGCCAGCGCTTCCTGGCGTGACTGGCTCTCCAGCACGGCCACCCGCAGGCGCTCCTGAAGCAGCGTGCGCTCGCTGTCGATCTGGCTCATCTGTTCGCTCTGCTTGAGTTGCTGAGCCTGATCCTTGCGGGCTTGCTCCTGCAGCGCCGTCAATTGCTTCGCCGTCACCCGATGCTCGATCAATAAGCGCTCGTTATCGCGATGCAGTTGAGTGATCTCATCCTGGCGCACCATTGCGCTTTGCTGGGCCTGGCGCAGTTCTGCCTGTACCTGCTGCAGTTGGCCTTCATGGCGACGCTGCTCCTGCTCGCGCTGTTCCTTGATCGCATTGCGGTAATGCTCGAGCGCGTCGCGGGCGTGCAGGTGCTTTTCTTCCAGTGAACGAATCTGTTCGTCCTTGTCGTTGATCCTCAGCTCGTAATCACTGCACGCCTGGCTCAGCCCGGCGTTACGGGTTTGCTCGGTTTGCAGGCTGGTGCTGGCGGTTTGCAGCGCGGCGCTTTCATCTGATAGCGCGGCGGCCTGGATATCGAATTGCTGCTTGAGTTGGCCGTGGGCTGCCTCAAGGGCTTCAACCTGGGCGAGCAGGGCAGCTTTCTGCTGTTCGAACTGCGCTTGGGCCAGGTCAATCGGTTCTTGGGCCTTGTCTTTCAAGCGCTGAGCCAGTCGCGAAACCAGCTCGCCCAGTTCGTCGTCAATCGGCGCTTGGGTGATGGCCTGGCGGGTTTCGCTGTCGTCCAGTTCCTTCAAATAGCGATGGATCGTGGTTTTCGAGCCGGTATTGCCCATTTCGATGCGCACCGCGTCGATGCTGGGGTTTTCGCCTCGGGCAAGGATCGCCAAGCGTGCCGTTTGAACTACTGCTTTGTTGATGCCGCCGCGTGCCATGAGGTCTCCGTCGATTTGATACTGTGGTACGTGGTATGTATATACATACTATAACACAAATATAAAAACCTTAAAAATCATGATTTAACAGATGGGATATTGGCGTATTATCCCGTGTCATGCGTGTCTGACGCGCAAAAACACCTGCCCGCAGTACGAATAGGCCTCCCATGAGCGATCTGGATCGTTATCTCAACGCCGCCACCCGCGACAACACGCGCCGCAGCTACCGGGCGGCAATCGAACACTTTGAAGTGAGCTGGGGCGGGTTCTTGCCGGCCACCAGCGACAGCGTGGCGCGTTACTTGGTGGCCCATGCCGGCGTGCTGGCGGTCAACACGCTGAAGCTGCGGCTTTCGGCATTGGCGCAATGGCACACCAGTCAGGGCTTCCCTGACCCGACCAAGGCACCCGTGGTGCGCAGGGTGCTCAAAGGGATTCGCGCCGTACACCCCGCGCGCGAGAAGCAGGCCGAGCCGCTGCAACTCAAGCAACTGGAGCAGGTGGTGGCCTCACTTGAGGATGAGGCGAAGGAGGCGGCCCAGGCGCAGGACCAGCCTCGATTGCTGCGCGCTAAACGCGACACGGCATTGATCCTGCTGGGTTTCTGGCGCGGTTTTCGTAGCGATGAGCTCTGCCGTGTGCAGATTGAGCACGTGCAGGCCACCGCCGGTGCGGGCATCAGCCTGTACCTGCCGCGCAGCAAAAGTGACCGCGACAACCTCGGCAAGAGCTATCACACCCCGGCGCTGCTGCGCCTGTGTCCGGTACAGGCCTACAGCGAATGGCTCAGCGCATCCGCTCTGGTGCGTGGCCCGGTGTTTCGCGGTATCGATCGCTGGGGCAACCTGGGCGAGGAGGGCTTGCACCCCAACAGTGTCATCCCGTTATTGCGCCAGGCCCTTGCGCGTGCGGGCATCCCCGCCGAGCAATACACCAGCCACTCGCTGCGCCGAGGGTTCGCTACCTGGGCCCATCGCAGCGGCTGGGATTTGAAGTCGTTGATGAGTTACGTCGGCTGGAACGACATGAAATCTGCCATGCGCTATGTTGAAGCGACGCCCTTTCTCGGCATGACCCTGGCGACTCAACCGCTGCTTTGAGATTTCTTCTATTAATACAGTCACCTGATAGAGAAAACCAATCGTCAGCATCAGGTTTGCCAATGAGCCATCGTCGTAAAGAGTGGGTACGATTCATTCCATCAACTTCTTAACCCCTGACGGAGAGTCAACGATGCCTATCATCAACAGCCAAGTAAAACCGTTCAAAGCGACCGCGTTCAAAAACGGCAACTTCGTAGACGTGTCGGATGCTGACCTGAAAGGTAAGTGGTCGGTTTTCTTCTTCTACCCAGCCGACTTCACCTTCGTTTGCCCAACCGAACTGGAAGACCTGGCTGACAATCACGCCGAATTCCAGAAACTGGGCGTTGAAATCTACAGTGTTTCCACCGACACCCATTTCGCCCACGCTGCCTGGCACAACACCTCGCCAGCCATCGGCAAGATCCAATACACCATGATCGGCGACCCGACCCTGACCATCTCCCGCAACTTCGACGTACTGATCGAAGAAGCTGGCCTGGCAGACCGTGGCACGTTCGTGATCAACCCAGAAGGTCAGATCAAGATCGTTGAACTGAACGACGGCGGTGTTGGCCGTGACGCTTCCGAGCTGCTGCGCAAAATCAAGGCAGCCCAGTACGTTGCTGCCCACCCAGGCGAAGTGTGCCCAGCCAAGTGGAAAGAAGGCGAGGCCACCCTGGCTCCGTCCCTGGACCTGGTCGGCAAGATCTAAGTCTGTGAAGCATCAAGGGCGGGTTTCCGCACCTACTCAGTAAGCTGCAACCGCCCCCAAAAACGCCCGGGCGAGATTCGCTCGGGCGTTTTTTTATACCCAGAATTAAAGGAAATCGCCCGTATGTTGGACGCCAATCTTAAAGCTCAGTTGAAGTCATACCTGGAACGGGTCACCCAGCCGATCGAGATCGTCGCCTCCCTCGACGACGGCGCGAAATCCCAGGAAATGCTTGCTCTTTTGCAGGACGTAACCAGCCTCACCACGCTGATTACCCTCAAAACCGATGGCAATGATGCGCGCAAGCCGTCGTTCTCCATCAACCGCCCGGGTGCCGATATCAGCCTGCGTTTCGCCGGCATCCCTATGGGCCATGAATTCACTTCGCTGGTGCTCGCGCTGCTGCAAGTCGGCGGCCACCCGTCGAAGGCCAGTGTCGAAGTGATTGAACAGATTCGCGCCCTCAAAGGCGAGTTCAGCTTCGAGACGTACTTCTCGCTGTCATGCCAGAACTGCCCGGACGTGGTCCAGGCGCTGAACCTGATGGCCGTGCTCAACCCGAACGTCCGTCACGTCGCCATCGACGGCGCACTGTTCCAGGCTGAAGTCGATGAGCGCCAGATCATGGCGGTGCCGAGCGTCTATTTGAATGGCGTGAACTTCGGCCAGGGCCGCATGGGCCTGGAAGAAATCCTCGCCAAGCTGGACACCAGCGGCATCGAAAAAGCTGCCGAGAAAATCAGCGCCAAACAGGCCTTTGATGTACTCGTCGTCGGCGGTGGCCCTGCCGGTTCCGCGGCCGCCATCTACGCAGCGCGCAAAGGCATTCGTACGGGTGTTGCCGCAGAGCGCTTTGGTGGCCAGGTGCTGGACACCATGTCCATCGAGAACTTTATCTCGGTGCAGGAAACCGAAGGGCCGAAGCTGGCCAGCGCGCTTGAGGCCCATGTGCGTCAGTACGACGTGGACATCATGAATCTGCAGCGCGCAAGCAGCCTGATCCCCGCAAAAAATGCCGGCGACTTGCACGAGATCCGTTTTGAAAGCGGCGCAACGCTCAAGTCCAAGACTGTGATTCTGGCCACCGGTGCGCGCTGGCGCGAAATGGGTGTGCCGGGCGAGCAGGAATACAAGGCCAAGGGCGTGTGTTTTTGCCCGCACTGCGACGGCCCGCTGTTCAAAGGCAAGCGTGTGGCGGTGATCGGCGGCGGTAACTCCGGTGTTGAAGCGGCCATCGACCTGGCGGGTATCGTCAGCCACGTCACCTTGCTGGAGTTCGACAGCAAGCTGCGCGCCGATGCGGTGCTGCAACGCAAGCTGTACAGCCTGCCGAACGTTGACGTAATCACCAGCGCGCTGACCAGTGAAGTCAAAGGTGATGGCCAGAAAGTCACCGGTCTGGCGTACAAGGATCGCGACAGTGGCGAGTTCAAGACCGTCGATCTGGAAGGTATCTTTGTGCAGATCGGCTTGCTGCCTAATACCGATTGGCTCAAGGGCACGGTAGAGTTGACACCGCGTGGCGAAATCATTGTCGATGCCCGTGGCGAGACTTCACTGCCTGGCGTGTTTGCCGCCGGTGACGTGACGACCGTGCCGTACAAGCAGATCGTGATTGCGGTAGGCGAGGGCGCCAAAGCTTCCCTGAGCGCGTTTGATCACTTGATCCGGACCTCTGCTCCAGCGTAAACAAGCGGCCGAAAATGAAAAACCCCATGAGCGATCATGGGGTTTTTTCGTTACAGCGGGGTTGGCTGGATAATTTCAACCCAGTACGCATCCGGGTCCTTGATGAAGGCCAGGCTTTTCATGCGGCCGTCGGTCAGGCGCTTTTGGAAATCACAGCCCAGCGCTTCAAAGCGTTCGCACGCGGCGACGATATCCGGCACCGCGATGCAGATATGGCCAAAGCCACGCGGGTCGGTATTGCCGTTGTGGTACGCGAAGTCGGCGTCGTTTTCGGTGCCGTGGTTGTGAGTCAGTTCCAGGATGCCGGGGATCGACTTCATCCACTGGGTGCGTGCAGCGGCGTCGGCCGGGATCTGGGACTTGTCCACCAGGGCCAGGAAGTAAAGGCTGAATTCGGCTTCCGGGAAGTCGCGCTTTTCAACCAGGGAGAAACCCAGGACGCGGGTGTAAAAATCCAGCGACTTGGTGATGTCCTTGACCCGCAGCATGGTGTGGTTGAACACGAAGTTCGTGGTGGCGGTATCAGGTTGGGCAGTGACGCCCGGGAAGGTGTTCAGTTCGTGCAGGCTCATGGGCCCTCCAGGAAAAAATGGGGCAAACGCGGCTCCAGGTGAGAGGAGCGTTCCCTTGGCTTGCGGCTGGCATCCGTGCAGCGCAGCCATGATACGCAAGGCCCGCCTGTGGCGCCAAATGAAAAAGGTCACGCGGGCCTTGCGAGCAGTGGGTGCCGGGGCTCAGACTTTGCGACTTGATCCTTGGGTGTTTTTCGCATGATCGACGTTCGTAACCGGCTATTAAGTGCTGCGTGTTTGTTGTTGGCCAGCCCCTTCGTGCTGGCGGCCGACCCTGAAATTCATTGGCCCAGCGGCTGGCAAGTCGAGGAAGTGGTGCCCGACGGTGAGGCACCGGCCAAACCGCAGACGGTGTCTCGGCAACGTGCGATCAAGAATGATGAAAATGGCAACACGTTGATGGTCATCGAGTTGACCGGTACGCCGATCGAAGCCGGGCATAAAGTTAATCTGGAGGGCGTTTTGCTGGAAATGCGCAAGTCCATCCAGAAGGACTTTGCCCAAGGCGGTTATCAAAGTGTGTGTACGAAAATGCACGCAGCGACATTGAGCCGTCTTCAAGCGCTGGAAACTACTTGCGTGATTACCGAGAACGGCCGACACGTGCTGTCGCAAACATTGGTGGGGGCTGTTGATACCGATAAGGCGTATGTTTTTTCATACGCAGGTCAGGCCCAAGCGTACGACGCAAGCAAGGATGAAGTCAGTTCGGTGCGTGACAGCCTGAAACTTTAAGTGCGCGTCACCCCGCGATTTTGAACAAAATGAAATGTTATTTAAGTTCAGTTTCGAATCCCTGAATAAAAAAAGCCCCGCATGTGCGGGGCTCTTTGTTAGTGCGATGTGATCAACCGCGAAGCCAGGAGTCTACAGTGGCGGCGCCGTACTGTTCTTTCCAGGCCTTCAGGCCGCGGTGGTTGCCGCCTTTGGTTTCGATCAGCTCGCCCGTGTGCGGGTTGTGATAGACCTTGACCACGCGTGCGCGGCGCTGTTTTGGTGCGCTAGCGGCTCCTGCGCCGGCCTTGCCCGGGTTTGGATCAAGGATCAGGATGATGTCACGCAGGCCTTTGCCGTAGGTTTTCATCAGCCCCTGGAGCTTTTCTTCGAATTCGATTTCTTTCTTCAGGCCAGCATCGTTCTTCAAGGATTCCAGCTGCGCTAGCTGCTCTTGAAGGGCTTTTTCTGCTGCGCGAAATTCGGCGAGTCTGGACAAAATCTGTACTCCAATAGTGTATTTGGCTGATATCAACTGCAGACAAAGCTATAAGCCAAGAGCTTTAAGGCGACTCAAAAAAGAAGTCGTCCTGCGAGTTCTGCACCGGCAGGAAAAATTGTAGTAGTTAATCCGCCGTGAGTAAATCACGTCTTTTGTATTACTAACATTATTTCAAGCTATCTAGTGCATGGCTAATCAATGGCTGGCCAGGGATTTAATGAATTCATCGCAGGGTAAAGGCCGTCCAAACAGGTAGCCCTGCAGGAAATCCACACCGTGCGCCGCCAGGTACTCGCACTGCTGGGCTGTTTCCACGCCCTCGGCAACGATGCCCAGGTCCAGTTTGCCGGACAATTGGATGATGCTATCGAGAATATGCCTTGAGAGTGCGTCGGCACCGATCATCGCGACGAAACTCTGGTCGATTTTCAAGTAGTCCACATTGAAGTTGCGTAAGTAACCCAAGCTGGAATGGCCGGTACCAAAGTCGTCAATGGCGATCATCACGCCCAGTTGATGCAAGGCATCGAACAATTGGCGGGTGATGTCGGTGGGCTCGATCAGTTCGCGCTCGGTCAGCTCCAGCACCAGCGTCACTTGGCCCGGCACAAAGGCTGCGAGAAATTCACGGCAGTCCTCTACCAGTGCCATGTCCTGACAGTGACGTGCGGTGATATTCACACCGATGTGGAAGCCCGGGCTGAAACGCGCCGCGTGGGGCGCCAGTTGCGCTGCGGTCTGGCGCAGCAGGGCGCGGGTCATCGGTACGATCAGGCCGCAATGTTCGGCCAGTGGGATAAACAGGTCTGGCCGCACCAAGCCTTCTTTGGGATGACGCCAGCGCATCAGCACCTCGCAACCCGCCCATTCGCGGGTGTCGCCACGTACGACCGGCTGAAAGTACGGGATGAACTCATTGGCCCCCAGCGCGCGTTGCAATTCGTGGGTGGGTGCCGAAGAGCGCTTTTGCAGCCAGTACGCGAGCAGGCCAGCCAGCACGCCAAAGAACACCACGAGGCTGAACAACGCCGGGTAGCGAGCCTTCATGTATCGCCACACTTCACCGGCGGGCATGCCTGCATCCACGCTGTAGTGATAGCGCGCGGATGCCAGGTGATGATGGGCCACCGCAAACGCCGGCACTGCGGTGTTATGTACCTTGCCATCAGCGGCCAGCCAATTGGGCCCGACCTGCAAGATCAGTTGCGCGTAACGACTGATCAGGCGCAGAGCGTTGGTCAGGTGGTAACCATCAATCGAGGCAAAAGCGGCTTTGTCCCCCTCAACCAGCCGGTAAACCAACAATGCGGTATCTGGCGTCACCGGGTTGCCATTCATCAGCCATAGCTTGCCATCGACATAGTCCTGCGGGTTGACCGGCGATGCGTAGCTGTCGCCGAACAGCGAGCTGCAATAAATGTTCTTCTGCCAGGACAGGGTGGTGGCACGCACAAACGGCCGGCGCGTGACCTGCTCACGCAGGGCCAGTTGTGCCCCGCTGTCGCACGGATTCCCGGCCAGGGGCAGCAAGGCCTGAGCGGCAAGGGCGGTATTATCGAGCATCAAGTCGAATTGACGAATCGCTTCCTGGGCGGTCTGAGCGGTGCTTTGTTCAAGGGTGCGTTCGGCTTGCCAATGCAGGATAACCACGCCGAGCAGAATCGGCAGCAGGCCACACAGCACGCTGATGGAGTAGCGGGCGAGGCGCTTTCGAGGACCTTTGACGGTGAGTGGCATGAGTTCTGCGGCCTAGTGCGAAAAGGGTTATGCCGGGAGGCCGGCCAAGGATGCTATCGATGATAGATGGCCCTGTTCAATTATGCTCACGTTGCCCAGGCTCTGCGCCACGTCGATAAATGCCAGGGTGGCCGGCGAAGACTGGCGGCGGTCCAACACGGCCAAGCCGATCTGGCGCGCCATGCGAGGAGATAGCGGCCGCTGCACATAGCGCGGGTCGCTCCGTTGCGGCAACGAAGCCTCGGCCACGATGCTCAGCCCATCCCCGCGGCTGACCGCTTCCAAGGTGCTCAGCAGCTGAGTGCAGCGATAACGCACCTTCGGCCGTAATTGAGCGGCGGCAAACAAACGAGACACCAGTTCCGAAGAGCCGGCTTCGGTGAGAATGAAGGGGTCGTCACACAGCTCATGCAAGGTCAGGCTGTCGCGGGCGGCCAAGGGGTGGTCGGCGGGCAGCAGCGCGACCATCTGGTCCTCGAACAAGCTGAAGGTGTCGAAACGCTCCTGCTCCAGCACCACAAAACCCACGTCGACACGCCGCTCATCCAGCCATTGCAATACTTGCCGGTCTGGACCTTCGTCGATGTGAACCTCGATCCCCGGATGCGCGGCGCGAAACCGGGTAAGGATGGGAGGTAGCAGGCGAATCGACGCAGTCGGTCCGAAGGAGCCAATACGCAACGTGCCACGCTTCATGCCACGGGCATCCGCGGCTTCCTGTTGCAAAGTCGCGGCCAGGCCCTGCATGGCGCGCGCGCGGCTGAGTAACTGCAGGCCGATATCACTGGGCTCTACCAGGCTTTGATGACGCCGGAACAGCTCCACGCCCAGTTCCAGTTCCAAGGCCTTGATGGCATGGGACACCGCCGACTGGCTGATGCCCAGCCGGTTAGCCGCACTGGTGAAGCCTTGCAGTTCAGCCACCAGGGAGAATATTTCCAGCTGGGTAAGCGTCATGAGTGAATGCTCATTTTACGATGATTGATCATTAGCAGAAGAATACGCCAATTCTCCTGTCCCTTGAGCCAATGCCATGAGTCCCACCTCCGATCGCCTGACTTACTGCAAACTCGCCGCCGTCACCATGATCTGGGGCGGCACCTTCGTGGCTGGGCGCTACCTGGCGGACCAGCTCCATCCGCTGCTGGCCGCCAGCCTGCGCTTTATCCTGGCGAGCCTGGCGCTGTTGCTGTTCATGGGGATGTCGCGGACCGCGCTGGCACGCCCAAGCCTCGCGCAGTTGGCGCAACTGGCGGTACTGGGGTTCTTTGGGATTTTTTTCTACAACCTGTGCTTTTTTTATGGGTTGCACTCGATCAACGCGTCGCGGGCGTCTTTGATCGTGGCATTGAATCCGGCCGTGATTGGCCTGGCTTCCTGGCTGGTGTTCAAGGAACGCCTGGGCCGCACCCAGGTCTTGGGGATTGCGTTGTGCCTGGGTGGCGCGGCCACGGTGATTGTCAGCCGCAACCCCCAACTGATGCAGGCCACACCCTCCAGCGGGTTGGGTGACCTGTTGATTGCCGGCTGTGTGCTGGCGTGGGCCATTTATTCGTTGTTTTCCCGGGGGCTGAACGCAAGCCTGGGCCCGTTGCAGACGGTCACGTGGTCGGTGTTGCTGGGAACCGTGATGCTCTGCGTGACCACTGCGTTGTCAGGCCACTTCACGATTGGTGGCATTGCCGGCCTGAGTCAACCTCAGCTGCTGAGCCTGCTGTATCTGGGCGTGTTCGGCTCGGCGCTGGCCTATATCGGTTACTACGACGGCATCCGGCGCATAGGTCCTACGCGTTCGGGCGTGTTTATCGCGCTCAACCCGCTGACGGCGGTGGTTTGCGGGGCCTTGCTGTTGGATGAACAACTGACCACGCCCATGCTGGTGGGCGGGGCTGTGATTCTGCTGGGCATCTACCTGTGCAACAAAACCCTTGCGCGGCCCAAGGCAATGGGGATTTGATAAGAGTACGGACAAACCCTGTTACGCTGTGTAGAATCGATTTACGCATACAAGAATATGGACTTGCGCTCACGCAAGCCTCGGCCGTCAGAGACTGATGTAACCATGAAGCGACACGGCTCCCCCCTGATCTTCGGTGACTTCCTCGCCCGCAGCGTGCGAGGCCTTTCCTGTGCGCCGCCTTGCTGCCTCATCCTTGCTGCTAATTGACCTTCGTTAATCACAAGAATGAGGCGCCGAACATGGCCGACCAATACGAAAACCCAATGGGCCTGATGGGCTTTGAATTCATCGAATTCGCATCGCCAACCCCAGGCACCCTGGAGCCGATCTTCGAGATCATGGGCTTCATCAAAGTCGCGACGCACCGCTCCAAGAACGTGCACCTGTACCGCCAGGGCGAGATCAACCTGATCCTCAACAACGAGCCCAACAGCATCGCCTCGTATTTCGCGGCGGAGCACGGCCCGTCGGTGTGCGGCATGGCGTTCCGCGTCAAGGACTCGCAACAAGCCTACACCCGTGCACTGGAGCTGGGCGCGCAGCCGATCCATATCGAAACCGGCCCGATGGAGCTCAACCTGCCGGCGATCAAAGGCATCGGCGGCGCGCCGCTGTACCTGATCGACCGCTTCGGCGAAGGCAGTTCGATCTATGACATCGACTTCGTCTACCTCGACGGCGTGGAGCGCAACCCACAGGGCGCCGGCCTCAAGGTCATCGACCACCTGACCCACAACGTTTATCGCGGGCGCATGGCCTACTGGGCGAATTTCTACGAGAAGCTGTTCAACTTCCGCGAAGCCCGCTATTTCGATATCAAGGGCGAGTACACCGGCCTGACCTCCAAGGCCATGAGCGCCCCGGACGGCATGATCCGCATCCCGTTGAACGAAGAGTCGTCCAAGGGCGCCGGGCAGATCGAAGAGTTCTTGATGCAGTTCAACGGGGAGGGCATCCAGCACGTGGCGTTCCTTACCGACGACCTGGTCAAGACATGGGACGCCCTGAAGAAAATCGGCATGCGCTTCATGACCGCGCCGCCGGACACCTATTACGAAATGCTCGAAGGCCGCCTGCCGAACCACGGCGAGCCCGTCGACCAACTGCAAGCACGCGGGATCCTGTTGGATGGCTCATCCATCGAAGGCGACAAGCGCCTGCTGCTGCAGATCTTCTCGGAAACCCTGATGGGCCCGGTGTTCTTCGAATTCATCCAGCGCAAAGGTGACGATGGGTTTGGCGAGGGCAACTTCAAGGCGCTGTTCGAGTCCATCGAGCGTGACCAAGTGCGTCGCGGCGTGCTGACCACCGACTAAGCGCAAAAAAGCCCGGCCGAGGGTTTCCCCCGGCCGGGCTTTTTATTGCCTGGGCATCAGGCGCGACGCTGACGCACCAAATGCTTGAAGCCTTCGAACACCAGCACCATGACCGCGATCCAGATAGGAATGTAGGTCAGCCACTCTCCCGGCTTGATCCCTTCCCCCAACAGCAACGCCACCACCAGTAACAGCACCGGCTCGACGTAACTGAGCAGCCCGAACAGGCTGAACGCCAGCAAGCGGCTGGCGATAATGTAGCTCACCAGCGCCGAGGCACTGATCAGGCCCAGCATGGGGATCAAGGCGTACAGCTTGGGGTGCACATCCATCACGGCAAAGCCCTGTTCGCCGCTCTGCACAAACCACCAGGCCACCGGCAGCATCAGCGCCATGTCCAGCCATAGCCCGCCCAGATTGTCGGTCTTGAGGTGTTTGCGCACGATAAAGTACAGCGGGTAGCCGATGATCACCACCAGCGTCGCCCAGGAAAAACCACCGGCCTGGAACAACTCGTTGAGCACCCCGAGGCCGGCAAAAAACACTGCGATCTTTTGCAGGTAGGACAGTTGCTCGCCCCACACCAACCGCCCGGTCAGCACCATGGTCAGTGGCAGCAGGAAGTAGCCGACCGACACATCCAGGCTCCGCCCATTCAACGGCGCCCACATGAACAACCACAACTGCACACCCAGTAACGCCGAGGACAGCACTACGCCGCCCACCAATCGAGGCTTGGCCGCCAGCACCCGCAGCAATTCCCACACACGTCGCCATTCACCGCTGATGACCATGAACACGGTCATGCAAGGCACGGTCAGCAACATGCGCCAGCCGAAAATCTCCAGGCCGCTCAACGGCGTGAGCAACGATGTAAAGTAATACATCACGGCAAACAACACCGAGGCCGAGACCGATAACACAACACCTTTAGACACGCTGTCCTCGCGAAAACCGATTTGTACAAGAGAGGCGGGCATTATGGTGCTTGCGGCGTGAAACGGCTGCTCTGTTTTGGGGCAAATGGTGGGAAATTTTCTCAGCCCATGCGTTGGGGGACGATGCGGCCAGAGACAAAGTGACTCACATCGTTGAAACCCGGTGTGGACGAATGGCCCGGCGTCACCAACGAATCGATAAAGGCTTCATCCTCAGCCTTGATCGCAACGTCCAGCGCGCCGGTATAGGCATCCCACTGCGCCTCGGTACGCGGCCCGACAATCGCCGAACTGACCGCTGAGTTGTTCAGCACCCAAGCGATGGCAAATTCCACGGTCCCCACGCCACGGCCCTGGGTGTATTGCTGGATCTGCTGGGCAATGCGCAGCGATTCCACGCGCCATTCGGTTTCCAGGATGCGTTTATCCTGGCGCGCAGCGCGGCTGCCCGGTTCTGGCGTGACATCCGGCGCGTACTTACCACTGAGCACGCCGCGGGCCAGCGGGCTGTATGGCACCACGCCCAGCCCATACGCAGCCGCCGCGGTGATCTGCTCCACTTCGGCCTGGCGGTTAACGATGTTGTACAGCGGCTGGCTGATGACCGGCTTGTCGACGCCCAAGTGCTCGGCCACGCGGATCACCTCGGCAATGCGCCAGCCGCGGTAGTTGGACAGGCCCCAGTAACGGATCTTGCCCTGGCGAATCAGGTCGCCGATCGCCGAAACGGTCACTTCCAGCGGCGTGTCGTGGTCTTCACGGTGCAGGTAGTAGATGTCGAGGTAGTCGGTGTCGAGCCGGGTCAGGCTGGCGTCGAGGGCATTAAAAATCCGCTTGCGGCTCAAGCCACTGCGATTGGGCACGCCGTCCGGAGGGCCGAAACCGACTTTGGACGCCACCACCCAGTCCTGGCGATGCCGTGCAATGGCTTCGCCGACCAGTTCTTCGGAGCGCCCACCGGTGTAAACGTCGGCGGTGTCGATAAAGTTGATGCCCTGGTCCCAGGCCTTGTCGATGATGCGCAGCGAGTCCTCGGTATTGGTCTGTTCGCCAAACATCATGGTGCCCAGGGTCAAGGCGCTGACCTTCAACCCAGACTGGCCCAGTGTGCGGTAAATCATGGTGCATTCCTCAATTGCGCAGACGAGTTGCTATGCAATACCAGAGAGCACGGCTCTAGAACAAGCTCGACGTGGCTGTCTCGGTGCGCTTGGGCCGGCGCGGCCATCACCTGGGAGCACAGGAAATGGCCGAGCTTTGCGATGGAATGCTTTTATTCAAGGTGGTCAAACGATATAGAAGGGCTGGCGTACGTCGAATTGACCTTCGAATTGAAACTCGCTGCTTCCTGATACCAAGAAGCTGCATTTCAATGTGCCCCTCGCGTGTCCAGTAGCGGGCAGTGAATCGAAATGCAGTCGGCCACGTACGGCGCTATACGAGCCGTATGCGGGGCGGGCACTGCAATTGACGAATACCTCCGTACTTTTCGGGCTGATTTCATAATCATGCTCCGTCAGGTTTTTTGTCATCTGGATACTGACGATCTGGGTTGAACTCGGAAAGGTGTCGATAGGCCGCGAACCAAAGACTTCCCACGTATCTGGAAACACCGGAGATTCGTGGCTGATAATGCCAGCAGTCGCGGCCACAAAATCCTCGTACGGGTTGAATGGGCTGCCATCAAATGTTCCTTTGAAGCTGCCTGCATTGGCTTTTGGGTACGATATTCCCTGCAAGTGGAGCGCACCGCTGGCAACGTCTATGTGCTCTTTGTTAAAGATGGAAGATAAATGGAAAGTTGCTTTCATCTCATCATTTTGCACTGCGACGGTTATCTTTCCACCCACAATCTGATAAACCGAAATCCCTGTGCCAGTAGGAGAGGGCGAAAGGACAAAGCCGGTGGCCTGGTCAGGGAATGTGTAGAGGTGCTCTTTGCCGTTTTCTTCGAGGCTGGCTGGAAGTACCACGCTGAGCCCATAGAAATTCTGGTGTGGGTCGCTACTTTGCAGTTGAACTCCACTGAAACGCCACTGCCCTGCGGCTTTGAAGATGTGCTGTCTGTCCAGATCGGACACAAATGCGTGAGTGTGACTGCCGCTGGACGCTGCGGTGAGATGGCCACTGCTTGTGGTTGCTTGAGGTTTAGTTGTCATCACGATGGTCCTCAGTCATTGAAGGCGCTTCGGGATAGACAGACTAAGAGACGAAGTGAACACAAGATACTGTCATAAATGACAGGTTTAGTGGGTGCCGGGGCAATTCATCAAGGTCGGCAGTGTGATCGATATCGACGGCGGCGGTCTGCTGTAAACAGTGGGAGGGGGCTTGCCCCTCCCACATTGACTGCGTTTATACCTTGAGGGTACGTGTCATGCGCAGGGCCAGAACGCTACCCGCCACAATCACCGCCGCCAGCAGGTACAACGCGATATCCGTCGACCCGGTGGCATCCTTCACAAAGCCGACGATATAAGGGCTGAGAAAACCCGCCATCTGCCCCATGGAGTTGATCAACGCCAAACCACCCGCCGCCGCGCCTGCGCTGAGCATGGCCGTCGGCACCGGCCAGAACATCGGCAGGCCGGTGAGGGCGCCCATGGTGGCGATGGTCAGGCCAAGAATCGCAATCGCTGGGGTCGTGGCGAAATTAACCGCAATCACCAGGCCAATCGCGCCCATCAACATCGGCACCACCAAGTGCCAGCGGCGCTCCTTGCGCAAGTCGGCGGAACGACCCACCAGCAACATGAACACTGCCGCCAGCAAGTACGGGATCGCGCTGAGCCAGCCGATTACCAGGTTATCGCTGAACCCCAGGTTCTTGATGATCGACGGCAGCCAGAAGTTGATCGCGTACACGCCGCTCTGGATGCAGAAGTAGATCAGGCCGAATGCCCAGATCGCCGGGTTCTTGAACACCTCGGCGAGGGAATCGGTGGTGGTCTTGGGCTTGTTGGCCAGGTCGGTCGCCTGGTCGGCTTCCAGCACTGCTCGCTCGTGGGGCTTGAGCCACTTGGCGTTGGCAAAGCTGTCGCTGAGCAGGAAGTAGGCGAGGGCGCCGAGAATCACCGTCGGGATGCCTTGCAGCAGGAACATCCACTGCCAGCCCGCCAAACCGCCTTGGCCGGCGGCGAAGTGGTTGAGGATCCAGCCGGAGAACGGGCTGCCGAGCAAGCCCGACACCGGGATCGCCGACATGAACAACGCCATGATCCGCCCACGGCGAAAGGTCGGGAACCACTGCGACAGGTACAGCACCACGCCGGGAAAGAAACCGGCTTCGGCGGCACCGGTAAACAGGCGCAGGGTGTAGAAGTGTGTCGGCGTGGTGACAAACAGTAGGCACGTGGACAACGTGCCCCACACGATCATCATCAGCGCAATCCAGCGCCTTGGGCCGAACTTGGTCAACGCCAGGTTGCTCGGCACGCCGCACAGCACGTAGCCGATGAAGAAAATCCCGGCACCCAGGCCGTAGACGGTTTCGCTGAATTTCAGCGCATCGAGCATCTGCAACTTGGCAAAGCCAACGTTGACCCGGTCGAGGTAGTTGAACAGATAGCAGATGAAAATGAAGGGGATCAGGCGCAGGGTAATGCGCTTGTAGATGGCGTTTTTATCGTCATCGGTGGCCAGTGTGGCAGCGGCGCTCTGTGACATGGTGTTCTCTCTTTATTATGATTTTTCGCGATGCGAGGGTAACGTTGATCGCCCCACGAGTCTCGGCCACCTGGCGGGGTGCTGTCTTTGTGCTCGCGCACAGTGAAGCCTGCTTTGCGCTGTGCCGATGAACAACCATGCTTTTTTAGGAATTTAGACTCATGTTCGAGCTGGATCATGACTTGGCGCAGGATATTGTCGATCGGACCATGGCGATTTTGCCTTACAACGTCAATGTCATGGACAGCCAGGGCCTGATTCTGGGCAGTGGTGAATCCGAGCGCATCAACACCCGCCACGAAGGCGCGCAATTGGTGCTGGCCAATGGGCGCGTGGTTGAAATCGACGGCCAGACAGCCAAGCACCTCAAGGGCGTGCAACCCGGCATCAACTTGCCGCTGATGCACGATCAGCGCCTGATCGGGGTACTTGGCATCACCGGCGAACCCGAGTTGCTGCGTACCTATGCCGAACTGGTGCGCATGACCGCTGAAATGCTGGTCAGCCATCGCCACCAGCAAGCCGAGCAGCAATGGCGACGCCAGCGTTGCGATGACCTGCTGGCGTTACTTCTCGCCGACACCGGCGACTCCCCGCGCCTGGTCGACGAAGCTCAACAGCTGGGGCTCAAGCCGCAGCTGGCACGCACGCCATACCTGTTCGAACTGGGGGCCGGCCAGTCGGCTGAAGCGTTGAGCACCTGGTTGGCCTCGCGCTATCCGGACAGCTGGTGCGTCAGCTTGGCGCAGTTTTCGTTGTTGTGGTGCCGGCCGGCTGCCGTGCAGGTGGACAACCCCCGGTTGCTGGAAAAACTCGCAGGCCAGGGCTGGACTATCCTGCGCGTCGCCGTCGGTGGGCAGGCGGATGGGCTGGCCGGGTTGCGCCGCTGCTACCGGCGCGTCGGCGACTTGCTGGCCTACGGTCGTGATGTATTGCCGCACTCGCGGCTATTGACTCTCAACCGTTACCGTCTGCCGGTGATGCTCTGGCGCCATCGCAACGACGACGCCCTCGACGAGTTGCTCAACCCGCTGCGCAAAGTGCTCGCCAAGGACAACAACGGCCAACTGCTGGCCACGCTGCGTAGTTGGTGCGATCACGACGGCCAAAACCAGGCCTGCGCCGATGCACTGGGCATCCACCGCAACAGTCTGCGCTACCGCATGGAGCGCATCGCTGAACTCAGTGGTGTCGACCCGCTGACCCTGGACGGCATGCTCGCCCTGTATCTGGGCGTACAGCTGCTGCCACAGGCTTTGTCGGAATGAACAACAAAGCTGACCCGCACTTGTGCATTAGACCGGCGTCATTCCCGGTGTCAACTGGCAGCATGGGCGTCATAAAAACCGGAGAAAGCCCATGAAAATCATCATCGCCCCCGACTCCTTCAAGGACAGCCTGAGTGCTGAAGGCGTCGCCCAGGCCATTGCCCAAGGGTTGGCACAGGTCTGGCCGCAGGCACAGTTGATCCAGTGCCCGATGGCGGACGGCGGTGAAGGGACGGTGGACTCGGTGCTTGCAGCCTGCAATGGCGAACTGCGCCGCCAATCGGTACGCGGACCGCTGGGCACGACGGTTCAAGCGCGTTGGGGTTGGTTGGCCGACAGCCACACAGCCATCATCGAAATGGCCGAAGCCAGCGGCCTGCAACTCGTCCCGCCAGGACAGCGCGATGCGTGCATCAGCAGCACCTTTGGCACCGGCGAGTTGATCCGCGCCGCCCTGGATGCCGGCGCACAGCGCATCATCCTGGCGATAGGCGGCAGTGCCACCAACGATGGCGGGGCCGGGGCGATGCAGGCATTGGGCGTGCAGTTGTTCGACGTCGAAGGCCAGGCGCTGGCACCCGGTGGACTGGCCTTGTCGCGCCTGGCGCGGATCAGTCTTGAGGCGTTGGACCCACGGTTGGCGCGGGTGCGCTTTGAAATCGCTGCCGATGTGAACAACCCGCTGTGCGGCCCCCACGGCGCCTCGGCGATTTTCGGCCCGCAAAAAGGAGCCAACCCGCAACAGGTGCAGCAACTGGATGCCGCCCTCGGCCACTTCGCCGACCACTGCGCCCACGTACTGCCCAAAGACGTACGCGACGAACCCGGCAGCGGCGCTGCCGGTGGCCTGGGCTTTGCGGCCAAGGCCTTCCTCGGTGCGCAGTTCCGTGCGGGGGTGGACGTCGTCGCGGACCTGGTGGGCCTTGATCAAGCCGTGCGCGGCGCCGATCTCGTCATCACCGGCGAAGGCCGCTTCGACGCCCAGACCCTGCGCGGCAAAACCCCGTTTGGCGTCGCTCGCATCGCCCAGGCGCACGGCGTCCCCGTGATCGTCATCGCAGGCACCCTAGGCGACGGTTATGAGCAGATGTACGCCCATGGCGTCGACGCTGCGTTCGCTTTGCCTAGCGGCCCGATGAGCCTGGAACAGGCGTGCAGTGAGGCGCCGCGTTTGTTGCGTGAGCGGGCGGCGGATATTGCGCGGGTGTGGCGGGTGGCGCTCAAGCGCTGACGCCTAACCTGGAACATGGGACAATCCGCGCCGTTTTCGACACGGAGAGTCCCCATGCTGCGCCCCGCACCGTGCCTGCGCGTTTGCCGACACCCCGATGCACCTTGAGCCCTTGCCACTGGGGATCAAACCGCTGCAAGGCTCGGTGGGATTTGACCCGGCCAGCGGCACCTTGAGCTATTTCTACAAGCTGCGGGGCATCGGCGATTGTGGCGCCGGCGCCGTCTGGGTGTTTGATGGCAAGCAGTTGCAGCTCAGTGAATTGCATGCGATGCCGCGTTGCACCGGCGTGGGTTACGGCGATTAGCCCGCATTATGGTCGACCATACCCGCACCGTAGCGGCCCTGGAGCAATACCTGCGCGTGCGCCAGGCCCATGTGGGTTCATTCGGCATGGGCGTGGCCACGGCCTGGCAGGGCAAGGGCGTCGGCTCGCGCCTGTTGACGGCTGCTCTGGACGTGGCCGATAACTGGATGAACCTGCACCGAGTGGAATTGACGGTGTACGCCGACAACGAAGCCGCGCAACACCTGTACCGTAAGTTCGGCTTCGAGGTCGAAGGCGTGTTGCGCGACTACGCCCTGCGTGACGGTGTGTTTGTCGACACCGTGAGCATGGCGCGCCTGCGCCGCTCGGCTTAATCCTGCAAGGCAAACGCCACCGCAGCCTGCGCATGCAGCTCGGTGGTGTCCAGCAGCGGCAGGTCGCTGTGCTCGGGCTTGATCAGCAAGCCGATTTCCGTACAACCGAGGATGATCGCCTGCGCCCCGCGCGCGGCCAGGGACTCGATCACCCGCTGGTAGACCTGGCGAGAGGCGTCGCTGATCACGCCCACACACAGCTCTTGGTAGATGATGCGGTGCACATCCTTGCGCTCATCCGTGTCCGGCACCAACACCGTCAGGCCGTGGTTGGCCAGGCGGGACTTGAGAAAGTCCTGCTCCATAGTGAAGGCGGTGCCCAACAACCCGACGGTTAGCGTACCGGCTTGCACAGCGGCCAAACCGGCGGCATCGGCGATATGCAGGAATGGAATCGACACCGCCGCTTCGATACGCGGCGCCAGCTTATGCATGGTGTTGGTACACAGCACCACACAGTCAGCACCACCCGCCTGCAAGCGGCGGGCAGCATCTTCCAGGATCAGCGCCGTATCATCCCAGCGCCCCGCATGCTGGGCCTGTTCCACTGGGCCGAAGTCCACGCTGTACATCAACACCTGTGCCGAGCGCAGCGGACCGAGCTGGTCGCGCACTCGCTGGTTGATGATGCGGTAGTACTCGGCGCTGGACTCCCAGCTCATGCCGCCGATAAGGCCGATGGTGCGCATGTGATATTCCTGACAAGAGATAGGGTTTCACCTTACCCATCGCAGGCTCATGAGTCATAGGCAGTTGCCAGGAAATTCACCGGAACAGTTCAAGTCACGTTGATTACCGATCCCTGCTCAAGTGTTCAGGTGAGCTCGTCTATACCTGTAAAAAGTAACAGTACATTTTGACTCGCTACCGGTATCTAATCAGCGCTGGCCTACCAATCGGTGCGCGCTAGCAGTCCATTGGTTCCGATATGCTCTGGGCTGACACGTTGCCTGACCGATGACGTCATCGGGGACTCTCCAACGTAGCGCATCGCACCTTTTTCGCTGACAGGGTTGGAGCAGCGTGTGCAATTGCACCAAAGGGGCTACAGGATGACCAATGATGTGGTGTTAGTTGATGCACAAGATGTGCAGATCGGCGTGTGTGACAAGCGCGATGCACACCTGGGCGCGGGGCAGCTTCATCGCGCATTTTCGGTTCATTTGATCGACAGTACCGCGCGGCATCTGCTTCAGCGTCGTGCAGCCGGTAAGATGCTTTGGCCAGGCTTCTGGTCGAATGCTTGCTGCAGTCACCCAGCGCCCGGCGAGACGATTCAGGATGCCGCGTCTCGCCGCCTGCGCGAGGAGTTAGGCGTCTCGGCCGCCTGTCGCTTTCTCTACAGCTTTGAGTACCACGCTCAGTTTGGTTCAGTCGGCGCGGAGCACGAGCTGTGTCATGTATTGGTGGCTCAATCTGACTCGGTGCTCTCACCCGTTGCTGAAGAAGTCAGCGAGACCCGGTGGCTGACACGCGCTGAAGTATCAGCCTGGCTTTCAGCGTCGCCGGCGCAATTCACGCCCTGGTTTCGCATGCAGTGGCGTTGCCTTCTATCAGAGCATCCCACGTTCGATGCACCTGCATCGCAGGTCGGCCCGGAGGAGAAAACACTACCGGCAAAGTAGCCATAAGCCTGATAGTCATACGCCGAGCGGCTGCATCTGCCATGATCGTTCTTCGCAACATGGCTCACCCAAGGAAATCCGCAATGGACGATGTACAGCAACTGGGCGAGATGCTTCGTCATTACGCCGACAGCGAAGCGCACAAGAAGCAGCAATTCGACCTGCAGTCGGCCCGTTGGGCGCAGAAGCTTGGCGAGTTGTTCGGGCAGATCGAGCTGTGGCTGGAGCCGGTGAAGAGCGTCGGGTTGCTGGAAGTCCATCGTCACGCCTATGTGGCCAGCGGCCCAAGCGTGCCGGTGGAGACGTCCTCCTTCAAGACCGAGAAGCTCGATGTGCACATTACCGGCAAAACCGTGGAGTTCGTGCCGGACGTGATGGGCGCGGGCGGTTCGATTTCGGTAGCGGTGATGGGCCTGACAGCTGCGCGCCACGGCAGCGTTTCGCTGGTGCTGCCCGCCGAGAAAAACGACTGGCTGTGGAAGAAAACCAATGGTCTGAAAGACCCGGACACCTTCGGTTTCGACGCCAACTTCCTCGCCGCGCAGTTGCAGAGCCTGATTCCACGAGAGCGCTCCTGAACCCGCCTTCTCAATGCGGGGCCACCAGGGTCCAGCGTCGCTCGGCGCATTCACTGGCGAAATAAGGTGTATTCGCCAGGATTGGCTATACCTAGAGCTCATTCTTACGATGATGATCGCCAGGGAGTTCAATCATGAAACTAAGGCTAATGATCAGCACGCTGTGCATCGCCTCAATCGGTTTGGCGGGGTGTGCCAGCAAGGTCACGCAACCGGATGAGTATTCAGGGTTTCTCTCCAGTTACAGCCAATTGAAGCAAGCCCAGTCGCCTTCCGGTGCCGAGGTGATGCGCTGGGTTGATCCCAAGCTGGACCTCAGCCGCTACAGCGCGGTGTACATCGAACCGACCCAGTTCTACCCCAAGCCAAAAGCCACCGAGAAAATCCCGGACAGCACGCTCAACGGCATCAACGCTTACTACAACCAGGCGCTCAAGCGCGAATTGGCCAAGTCACTGCCGTTGGCGAATGGCCCAGGCCCAGGCGTGATCGTTGTACGCGCGGCAATCACCGCCGTCAGCAGCAAGACCGAAGGCCTCAAGCCCTATGAATTCATCCCGGTGGCCCTGGTGGCGGCGGCGGTGAGTACCGGCACGGGCATTCGCGACCAGGAAACCACCCTGGGGACCGAGGCGCAGTTTCTGGACGGTGCCAGCGGCAAGGTGCTCGCCCAGGTCGTGCGCAAAGGCACCGGCAAGCCGCTGGAAAACGACTCGCAGGTGATGAAGGCCGATGACGTGAAAAGCGTTATCGATGGTTGGGCGGCCGACCTGCACCAGTCCTATGTGAAACTGAAAAAACACTAGAAAGCATTACGGGCCAGCCGGTTGTAGTAGCTGAGCAGGGCGTCGTAGCGGCGGGTGACGAGGTAATAATCGTCACTCAGTTGCTGCGGCGCGGCGTGGTCCTGCCAGTCCTGGCGCAGGGTGTTCAAGGCCTTGAGGTACTCATCGGCAGGCGCCTTGATGTTGTACCAAAGGTAAATGGCTTCATCGTCTGGCCGTCTGCTGGACAGGGTATTCATAAAGACTCGGCTGTCCTCGGCGGCCTTGTGTACTGCGTCGGCCAAGTCAGCCACGCGCTGCGGGGTCAGGTTGGTGGCGCGCACGCCTTGCTCGATCTGGTTGACCGCCTGGCGCGCCGTGATCATGTAGTTGAGCAGGTGCCACTGCATGTCCCGGCCAAAACGCGCTTGCAGTAACGCCAGTTGCGCCGGACGCACGCGCAGGTCTTCGTCCGCCAACTGCTGGCGCAGAGACGTGGATGCCGCCAGGTATTTTTCGACGACGTGAGCGTGGGCCACCTGCAACTGCTTGTTTGCGGCCTCTGGCGCGAGTTCCTGAGGCGCCGGCGGCTGCAAGCGAGTGACTCCATCGGCGAGTGCCGTAACGTTGTACAACGCTTGTGCGTAGGCATCGGCGGCAGCGAGCAAGTCGCTGGCGGGCGCCTGGCGCGCCAGCTTCACCGTGTACTGCTGCGAACACACCGAGCGCCGGATAAGGTAAGGCTCGGGCTCGTTGCGGTCGCCATAATTATCGAGGGTGGGTTTGTCGGACTCGCCTTCTGGGATGGGGTAATACGTCAGGCGCGTATCCCGGTCGACGCGGTTCACACAATCGATGATCGGTGCCAGGGCACTGGCTGCAGCGGTGTGGGGGCTGTCGCGCTGGTCGAGCCACAGTTGCATTTTTTGCAGGGGCCTGGCGGCACCCGCGACGCCGAGCAGGCCCAAGCCCAATGCCATGCTGATGGGTAATAACCATTTTGGATTCATGGCTTGGCCTCCTGGCCGTACCACTGCGCCTGGGTGGCGGGTGCCTGGCACTCGACCACGCTGCGAGGCATGCGGCTGCACAGGCGTTCGGTCCACTGTTGCAGGCCTTGATTGCGGGTGAGCAGATGCTGGTTGTCGAGCATCTTCAAGCCGGCGTAGAGCGCGACTGCGCCGACCAGGAAAAGTGCGCCGCTGAGTACGGCCCAGCGCGGATGGCGGGCGGTCCACGGTGTGTGCTGGTTCATGAACGGGCGCTTGATCAACCCTACCAGCGCCAGCACGACCACCAGGGTCAGGCTGGCGAATGGGCTCAACACGTAACCCAACGCTGCCGCCAGAACCAGGCCGGGCACCAGGTCGCGTATCGGCAGCAACGGCAAGTGGGTTGGGCTGAGCGAGCGCGGCAAACGTTGGCTCAGCTGTTCATCGAACACCCGGTATTGGTGGGCCAGCGGTCGCCAGGCCTGCCAGGCGATGCCCGCACAGACCACGGCGCCGATGGACCACAAGATCCCCTGGCCCAACGTCGGTATCACCTTGCCGGCCAAGTCTTCAGCCTTTACCAGCGCACCGACCAGGCAGCTCAATACCAGTGCAACGATCCACGGCCAGGTGTCCATGGCCGACTCCCAGCCCTGCCAGAAATACACCGTGCCACCGGGCATGCCTTCGGCGACGCTGGTGTGGTCGGCATAAATGTCGGCACTGAGTTGCTGGCAGGCCTTCCAGTCGTATTCGTCGAAACGCTGGGCGAAGGCGCGGCGCTGGCCCAGGCTCATCGGTGCCAGCAGTAAACGGGCGGCACGCTGGTGTGGGCTGTACGGTGGTTCTGCGGCCAATGCACGTTGGCGCGCCATAAAGGCAGGCCCTTGCTGGCGTTTTAATATCTGCGCCCAATCGCCGGCCGGGCAGCCATGGTCTACGCCACCGTGCCAGTTTTGCCCGGCGCACACCGCTTCGAATACCGTGCTCGACCAGTAGTGATGATTGGCCAGCAGCCTGGCCAACCATTCGTTGAACCAATCGGCGTGGGGATGATTGTTCACCCAGGCATACTCGCCCCGTGTAGCAGCGTAGGCGGCCAGGAACGCGGCGTCGTCTTTGTGCCCAAGGGCCTCGTGCAGAGGTTGCTGCAACTGGGTTCGCTGCTGGAACTCCAGGGTGCCGATCAATTCGGCGGGTAATTCCAACCGCTGCCAAGCGGTCAGCCAGCTGAAGGTCTCGAAGGCCCACCGCGTGTCATCGGCATTCAGATCGCCGTCGATACAGCGCTGCAACAGGTGGACTTCCAGCAACAGCGCGGTGCCATCGGTCATGGCCGCCTGGTAATGCTGGGCGAGGGTTTGGTCGCAGGTCTCGATAAGCACGTCGCCAGCGACCTGCTCATCCGGGTTCCATGCAAGTGCAGCCTCGTAAGCTTCGCGCAGGCGCTGAAACCCCTCCGGGTCATCGTCCGGGCGGGTCTGTTTCAGCAAGGCGGCGTATTGGCGCTTGATCGTGCGGCTATCGGCATCCGGTGTCAGGCCGAGGACATTCCAGCAAGTCATGTGCGGTGCAACTCCCTAAGCAATCGCGCGAACCTTACCTGTTTTATTGGGTGACAAACCAGCGGTAGTTCAGGGAAGTGCTGTGCAGTTGCAATGCCCTGTATCCGCCTGATTCTGGGATTCACGGCCCGGTCTGACGTGGACACGACCGAGCACGTGGTGTTACTTCAGCGGTGTCAGTGGCGGTAGTTTCCACTGACCGGAACCCACCTCAGGCTTGGGCAGGTAAATCCGCAGGATTGCGTAAAACGGGCCGGGTGGGGCCGGCAACCAATTGCTCTGTTCCGCCTTGGGCGGCTCGTGATGCTGCAACGCCAAGGTCAGGCCGCCATCGGCGTCCCGCTTGAGGTCGGGCAGCATGTGCGAATTGATCAGGTAGCGTTTCTTGTGGTTGGGCACCAGCAGCTTGGTCTTGGCGTCGTACAGGGTCAGCGACCAGAACGCATCGGCCGGTGGCAACTGGTCCTTGGCAAAGTGCAGGGTGTAGCTGTGGCGTGCACCGTTGGCGGGCTTGCCTTCGCTGTCGACGAAGTAGCTCATGTGCGCCGCTTCATCGCTGGAGTTACCGAAGATGCCCATGTCCGCACCGGCGTAACGGTACAGATAGTTGTTGTTCAGGTGGTCGCGGTTGCCGAACAGGTCTGCGCTGGTGATCTGGTGCGTGTCGACTTTGTCTTTTTTGAACGCGGCAAACTCGGCGCGAGCGTCGCTGATGCCATCTTCCAAGGCCTTGCGCTGTTCGCCAGTCAGTTGGTTGAGCTTGAACGGCGCGCCGGGGGCGATGCCGATTTTGGCAAAGCGCGCCAGCAGGTCTTTTTCACTGTCCTGGGGCGCGGCGAACGCCAGCATGAAATTCAGGTAGCGAAACAGCTGGGGGCCTTCGGTCATGGTCGCCAGGGGCTTGGGCCATTCGACTTTCGGCGCTTTGGCCGGGGCGGCCTGCTTCACGTAGCTGCTCAGGGGCTGCACTTTATAGCCGTTTTGGATCTGCTTGACCTTGCTCAGGTCCTTCTCGTCAAACAACTGCGTGCGATACAGGGCATAGGCGATGTTGCTTTCGCTGTACACCACGCGGTCCACGTCCACCGGCTGCTGACCTTTCCAGTCGGGGCCGGCGATCATGTAATGGCCACCGTTGTTGCCGGTGCTGCGGGTGCCCAAGTAGGCGAAGTTCTGGGTGTAGAGGTCGATCAGTTGAACCGAGTAGTAACGGTTGTCTTCGATCTTGGGCAGGGTCAGTACCAACGGCTCGCTGCGCAAGTCCATCCAGACGAAGGAGTAGGGCGTGTCGGAGTTCGGTGTAGCGAACGCCGTGTCCTTGGGGGTGAACACCTGGGCGGTATTGCCGATACGGTTGAACGGTGCCTTGAAGTTCGCGCCGCCTTTGTCGATGGCCTGGGTGTAGAGCGTCTTGTACATCTGCACCACCGGGTAGCCGTACAGGTAGGCTTCCTTGGCGATGGCGCGCGCTTCGCTCGGGGTCGCGGTGAAATCGGCCCAGGCGGCGGTACTCATGAGTATCGAGAGGCTCGCCAACAGCAGGCGCGTCGGTTTTCCAATCATGTTGTTGCGTCCTTCCAGAGGGCTTTGGGTGACGGGGAATGAAGGCTGCGAGTTTCCGGTTTTATTTCCCGAACGTCACGTTAATCCCTGCAAACAAGGTGAACTGCGGCACGTTATGACGCTGGCGACAGAATCAGGCGCTGGGCAGCATCGATTTGACTTTGTCGCGCAGTTGATCGATCGAGAATGGCTTGGCGATCACTTGCAGGCCGGCGGGAACATCGATGTTTTCGGCGTAGCCGCTGGCGAACAGGATCGGCAGGGAAGGGCGCAGTTCACGGACTTTGATGGCCAATTGCTTGCCGTCCATATCGGGCAAGCCAACGTCGGTCATCATCAGGTCGATCACAGTGTCGGTGTCTTGAACCGTTTTGAGCGCCGCTTCGGCATCGGCGGCTTCAAGCACCTTGAACTCCAACTCCTCTAGCACATCGACGATCAGCATGCGCACGATAGCGTCGTCTTCGACGACAAGGATGGTGGAGGGGGTAGCGGACATAATCAAAATTCCCGAGAAATGGAAGGCAGGTCTTTAGCGGTTGAAAGACCATTCTCTAATGAGTCGCGTCAATCTCGGCAAGTTCCGTTGGCGCAGGCATTGTGACGCGAATGTAGGAAAATGTCCCGTTGCGCATCCGCGGAGAAAGCATGTCAAACGCCCCGTCAGCACGCCCTTCATTTGCGTTACCTGTTTGATTCTTGGATCGCAGAGTCTTGGTCAAGCCGCGGTTTAAACCGTTGCGGATCGGCGTAGATGATCAGAAACGTAGCCCTTTACCGCGACTTTGGGGCAAACTTCCCGTTTTTCCGCACTTGGCCAAGGCATGCCCATGACTCCCGCGTCGTCAGTCGATGAAAAAAGCTTTCGTAACCTCCTGAGCCGAAATGTGGCCCTGCCTCTCGGGGTGGGTGTTCTCAGCGCAGTGTTTTTCGTCTGCCTGATTACCTATTTGCTGACGGTGATCAAGTGGGTGGAGCACACCGACCGGGTCATCAACAACCTCAACGAGTCGTCCAAGCTGACGGTGGACCTGGAAACCGGCATGCGCGGCTTTCTGATCACCGGTGACGAGCATTTCCTCGACCCGTACGAGGTGGCCAAGCCGCGGATCATTGCCGATCTGCGTAATTTGCAGGAGCTGGTGGCGGACAACCCGCAACAGGTCGACCGGCTGAAGAGGTTGGAGGCCATGCAGGCCGAGTGGAACACATACGCTCAGTCGATGATTGATATGCAGCGCCAGAGTGGTGATTACCGCAGTGCGGTCAAGGCCGGCCGTGGCAAACGCCTGACCGATGAGATTCGTAAGGAGTACGACGAAGCCGTGGCGATGGAGCAGCAGTTCCGTCTTACCCGCAACGAGGAAGTCACGCGTACTACGGTGATCAGTGTCACCCTTTACCTGGCGTTCGTACTCGGCTTGAGTGGCTTTCTGGCGTATATCGGCAGGAAGAATCTAATTGCGCTATCAGGCAATTACGCCAAGACCCTCGCCTCACAACAGAAGATCGCACTTCGCCTGGAACAGCAGGCTTGGCTGCGCAACGGGCAAACCGAACTGGCGGAGCAAGTGCTGGGCCAACTGACCTTGAACATGCTGGGGCGCAATATCCTGCAGTTTTTCGCCCAATACATGGGGTCGGCGGTGGCGGCGCTGTATGTTCGTGAGGAACACGGAGGCCTCAAGCGGGTGGCCACGTATGGTTTCTCCCGCGATCAGGAGCAGTTGGAACAGTCGATCTACGCCGATGAAGGCATCGTCGGCCAGGCGGCACAGCTTGATCGCCTGATTCGCCTGGACGATGTGCCGGTGGACTACTTCAAAGTCAGCTCTGGCCTCGGCGAAGGCACCACCCGCAGCGTGCTGGTGATGCCGACCAGCGATGACGACCGCGTCAATGGAGTGATCGAGCTGGGCTTCTTGCGCACACTGGATGAGCGCGATGTCGAATTGCTGGAACTGATCGCCGGTAACATTGGCACCTCCATTGAGGCCGCGCGTTATCGCCAGCGTCTGCAGGAAGTGCTGGCCGAAACCCAGCAGCTCAACGAAGAGCTGCAAGTGCAGCAAGAAGAACTCAAGACGGCCAACGAGGAGCTGGAAGAGCAGTCACGCATCCTCAAGGAGTCCCAGGCCCACCTGGAAACCCAACAGGCCGAGCTGGAACAGACCAACGAGCAACTGGCCGAGCAAACCCAGACGCTGGCCGAGCAGCGCGACGCCATGGACCACAAGAACATCGAGCTCAACCAGGCCCAGCGTGAGCTGGAAGAGCGCGCCGACGAATTGCAGCGCTCCAGCAAGTACAAATCCGAATTCCTCGCCAACATGTCCCATGAACTGCGCACACCGCTCAACAGTTCGCTGATCCTGGCCAAGTTGCTGGCCGAGAATCCCCAGGAAAACCTCAGCGCCGAACAGGTCAAGTTCGCCGAATCGATCTACTCGGCCGGCAATGATCTGCTCAACCTGATCAACGATATTCTGGACATTTCCAAGGTGGAAGCCGGCAAGCTGGAAGTTCGCCCGGAAAACTCCAGTGTGGCGCGGCTGGTGGACGGGCTGCGTGGCATGTTCGAGCCGCTGGCGGCTGATCGCAAGCTGGGGTTCCAGGTGGAAGTGCAGCCCGGCGCTCCGCTCATGCTGTTCACCGATCGCCAGCGCCTGGAGCAGATCCTGAAAAACCTGCTGTCCAACGCGGTCAAGTTCACTGAGCAGGGCGACGTCAGCTTGTCCGTATCCCGCGCGCCGGGGGAGGGCATTGCCTTCACCGTGCGCGATTCTGGTATCGGCATCGCCCCGGACCAGCAGGAAAGCATCTTCGAAGCCTTCCGCCAGGCCGACGGCACCACCAACCGCCGTTATGGCGGTACGGGGCTGGGCCTGTCGATTTCCCGCGACCTGGCCACCTTGCTCGGTGGCTATATCAGCGTGACCAGTGAACCGGGCAAGGGCAGTGTGTTTACCCTGGTGTTGCCGCAGCAGTACATAGAACGCGAGGCAGACGCGCCGCCCATCGAACAACCACGCCACGCCGTGGCGGCGCCAGCACCGACGCCAGTCAAGGTCTCGCCGTTGCCGATGGCTGATGCGAACCTGATCCCACGCTTTGCCGATGACCGTGACAAGGCGCCATTCACCACCCGTTGCATCCTGGTGGTGGAAGACGAGCCCAACTTTGCGCGCATCCTGTTCGACCTGGCCCACGAACTGGGTTACCACTGCCTGGTGGCCCATGGTGCCGATGAAGGCTACAACCTGGCCGAGGAATACATTCCCGACGCGATCCTGCTGGACATGCGCTTGCCGGACCATTCCGGCTTGACCGTGCTGCAGCGCCTCAAGGAGCACGCCAACACGCGCCATATCCCCGTGCATGTGATTTCCGTGGAAGACCGTGTCGAAGCCGCCATGCACATGGGCGCCATCGGGTATGCGGTCAAACCCACCACCCGCGAAGAGCTCAAGGACGTGTTTGCGCGCCTGGAAGCCAAGCTGACCCAGAAGGTCAAGCGCGTACTGCTGGTCGAAGACGACGACCTGCAACGCGATAGCATCGCCCGCCTGATCGGCGACGACGATATCGAGATCACCGCCGTCGGCTTTGCCCAGGAAGCGCTCGACCTGCTGCGTAGCAACGTCTACGACTGCATGATCATCGACCTCAAGCTCCCGGACATGCTCGGCAACGAGCTGCTCAAGCGCATGGCCACCGAAGACATCTGCTCGTTCCCGCCCGTGATCGTCTACACCGGGCGCAACCTGACACGCGATGAAGAGGCCGAACTGCGCAAATATTCGCGCTCTATCATCATCAAGGGCGCGCGTTCACCGGAACGCCTGCTGGATGAGGTCACACTCTTTCTGCACAAAATCGAATCCCAGCTGTCCCATGAACGCCAGAAGATGCTCAAGACCGCCCGCAGCCGCGACAAGGTCTTCGAGGGGCGCAAAATCCTGCTGGTGGATGATGATGTGCGTAACATCTTCGCCCTGACCAGCGCCCTGGAGCACAAAGGCGCCGTGGTGGTCATCGGGCGTAATGGCCGCGAAGCCATCGACAAACTCAATGAAGTCGAAGACATCGACCTGGTGCTGATGGACGTGATGATGCCGGAGATGGACGGCTACGAAGCAACTGCCTTGATCCGCCAGGACCCGCGTTGGAAGAAACTGCCGATTATCGCGGTAACGGCCAAGGCGATGAAGGACGATCAGGAGCGTTGCCTTGCGGCGGGCTCCAACGATTACCTGGCCAAGCCGATTGACCTGGACCGTCTGTTCTCGCTGATTCGCGTGTGGCTACCGAAGATGGAACGCATTTAAGTGGAGCACTGTTTTTTGGAAAAAAGCAGCGATATTGAGCTGCGCCTGTTGATCGAGGCGATTTACCTCAAATACAGCTATGACTTTCGCGACTATTCCGGCGCGTCGGTCAAGCGCCGTGTGGCCCATGCCTTGCGCCAGTTTGACTGCGCGACGATTTCGGCATTGCAGGAGCGGGTGCTGCACGACCCGGCGGCGTTTATGCAGTTGCTGCAATTCTTGACGATCCCGGTGAGCGAGATGTTTCGCGACCCTTCGCACTTCCTGGCGATCCGCCAAGAGGTGGTGCCGCTGCTCAAAACCTATCCCTCGATCAAGATCTGGATCGCTGGCTGCAGCACAGGGGAAGAGGTGTACTCCATGGCGATTCTGCTGCGCGAAGAGGGGTTGCTGGAGCGCACGATCATCTACGCTACCGATATCAACCCGGCCTCGCTGGATAAAGCCAAGCAGGGCATCTTCTCCCTGGCGAATGTGCGTGCCTACACCGCCAACTATCAGCAGGCGGGTGGACAACGTTCATTTGCCGACTACTACACTGCGGCTTACGATTACGCGATCTTCGACAAGACGCTGCGTGAGAATGTCACCTTTGCTGACCACAGTTTGGCGACCGACAGTGTATTCTCAGAAACTCAATTAATTTCGTGTCGTAACGTATTGATTTACTTCAATAAAAAGCTTCAGGATAGAGCGTTTGGGTTGTTTCATGAGTCGCTGTGTCATCGCGGCTTTCTGGTGTTGGGCAGCAAAGAGACCTTGGATTTTTCTGCCTACAGCAAGCAATTCGAACCCTTGGTCAAGCAGGAACGGATCTACCGCAAATCATGAACGACGTTGCAACCAGCCCGGTTCGCGGGATCGAAGCCATCGTCGTCGGCGCGTCCGCCGGCGGTGTCGAGGCGTTGCTGACTATTTTTGCCGACCTGCCTGAGGGCTTCGGGCTGCCAATCATTGCGGTGCTGCACTTGCCGGATGAGCGCCGCAGCCAGTTGGCCGAAGTGTTTGCCCGGCGTCTGCGGGTCCCGGTACATGAAGCGCGGGACAAAGAAGTGATCGAGGCGGGCACCTTGTATTTTGCCGGGCCTGGCTATCACTTGTCGGTGGAGCATGACCGCAGCCTGTCCCTGAGCCAGGAAGACCGTGTGCACCATTCGCGGCCGGCGATTGATTACCTGTTTGCATCGGCTGCCGATACCTATGGCAAAGGCCTGTTGGCGATTCTGCTGACGGGCGCCAACCAGGACGGTGCGCGCGGACTGGTCCACGCTCACCAGTGCGGCGGCACCACGGTGGTACAGGACCCCAAGGAAGCGCGGATTGCCGTAATGCCCCTGGCGGCCCTGGCGTTACACACACCTGACCACATTATGACTCTGAGCCAGATTGGCTCGTTGCTGGCTTTGCTGGAATCCTCCCCATGTTAAGTACTGTCCAGGCCAAACTGCTGATCGTCGACGATCTGCCGGAAAACCTGCTCGCCCTCGAAGCGCTGATCAAGCGTGAGGACCGTCAGGTCTTCAAGGCCTTGAGCGCCGATGAGGCCTTGTCGCTGTTGCTGGAGCACGAGTTCGCCATGGCGATTCTCGACGTGCAAATGCCCGGCATGAACGGCTTCGAGTTGGCTGAACTGATGCGCGGCACCGAAAAGACCAAGAACATTCCGATTGTGTTCGTGAGTGCAGCCGGGCGTGAGCTGAACTATGCGTTCAAGGGCTATGAAAGCGGCGCCGTCGACTTTTTGCACAAACCGCTGGATATCCATGCGGTCAAGAGCAAGGTCAATATCTTTGTCGACCTGTACCGCCAGAGCAAGGCGATGAAACAACAGGTTGAAGCCCTGGAGCGCAGCCGTCGCGAGCAGGAACTGCTGTTGGCACGCTTGCAGGCCACTCAGGCAGAGCTGGAACAGGCGGTGCGCATGCGTGACGACTTTATGTCGATCGTCGCCCACGAGGTGCGTACGCCGCTCAACGGGCTGATCCTGGAGACGCAGCTGCGCAAGATGCACCTCGCCCGGGACAACGCAGCGGCGTTCACCCTGGACAAGATGCACGCAATGGTTGACCGCGATGAGCGCCAGATCCAGAGCTTGATCCGTTTGATCGAAGACATGCTCGACGTGTCGCGCATCCGCACCGGCAAGCTGTCGATCCGCCCCGCGCGCTTTGACCTGACGCAGTTGGTCAGCAGCCTGGTGCACAACTTTGCACCGCAAGTGGCCGCAGCCGACTCCTCAATGCAACTGGTTGCCGAAGGGTCTGTAGAGGGCAACTGGGACGAGTTCCGCATCGAACAAGTGGTGACCAATCTGCTGACCAATGCCCTGCGCTATGGGGCCAAGAGCCCAGTGGACGTACGGGTGTATGCCGAGCATGGTGAAGCCCGGATTGAAGTGCGTGACCGTGGCATTGGCATCAGCGAAGAGAACCAGAAGCGTATTTTCCAGCAGTTCGAGCGTGTATCCGCCAGCCAAGTGGCGGCGGGGCTGGGCCTTGGGCTGTTTATTTCCGAGCAGATCGTGGCGGCCCATGGCGGTACCATCGAAGTCGAAAGCCAGATCGGCGAAGGCGCCTTGTTCCGTGTCTGCCTGCCTCTGAGTCCGTCCACATGAAATCAATCGTCACCCCGACGCAACCTCTGCGTGACCGTATGGTCGTACTTGCAGCAATTGACCGGACAAAGGCTTCCCATGAGTGAAGATGCACAAGATGTCGTACTGATCGTCGAGGACGACGAATCCATTATGTTCGTGCTGGGTGAATACCTGGCAGGCCTGGGCTATAGGGTTCTGAAGGCGATAAACGGCAAGGAAGCCTTCGAGATTCTGGCGACCAAGCCGCACCTGGACCTGATGGTCACCGACTACCGCCTGCCCGGCGGGATTTCCGGGGTGCAGATCGCTGAGCCGGCGATCCAGTTGCGGCCGGAGTTGAAGGTGATCTTTATCAGCGGTTACCCGCAGGAAATCCTCGATTGCAACAGCCCGATTACGCGCAATGCGCCAATCTTGGCCAAGCCGTTCGACCTCGACACGCTGCACGAGCATATCCAGCAGCTGCTGGCCTGACAGCCCGCGCGCATCAGGGCTGCGCAGCAGCCCATCGCGTAAACCTTAGGGTTGCGCGCCTCTCACTCCCTGATCATTTCGCGTACTTTTGCCGTTAACAGATCAAATGTGAACGGCTTGGTGATCAGTTGCATGCCGGGGTCGAGGAAACCGCCCCGCACCGCCGCATGTTCGGCATACCCCGTGATGAACAACACCTTGAGCTGCGGCCGCAATTGCCGGCCGATTTCCGCCATTTGCCGGCCGTTCATGCCCGGCAGGCCGACGTCGCTGATCATCAGGTCAATACGCTGGTCCGACTCGATGATCGGCAATGCCGTGTTGGCGTCTCCCGCTTCGACAAAGCCATAGCCCAATTCCTTGAGCACCGCACACACCAACACGCGTACGGCGGGGTCGTCCTCGACGATCAGCACGGTCTCGCCGGCATTGGCAACCGGCAACAGCGTTAGGTCCAACGGCTCGGCCACCTTCATTTCCCCCATAAACCGCGGCAGGAACAAACTGACGGTGGTGCCTTCACCCACTTCACTGTGAATGGTGACGTGGCCGTGGGATTGGCGCGCGAAGCCATAGATCATCGACAACCCAAGGCCCGTGCCCTGGCCAATGGGTTTGGTCGTGAAGAACGGGTCAAACACCCGGCCGATAACGCTTTCGGGGATACCGCAACCGTTGTCGCGGATGCTCAGCTCTACGTAGTCACCGGGGATGAGGGTGCCGTACGCGGCGGTGAATACACTGTCCAAATGGCGGTTGGTGGTTTCCACTACCAGGTTGCCGCCATTGGGCATCGCATCGCGGGCATTGAGCACCAGGTTGAGCAGGGCGCTTTCCAGTTGATTGGGGTCCGCCTCGGCGGTCCACGGCTGCTCGGTCAGGCGCATATCCAGGGTGATGCTTTCGTTGATGCTGCGCTGCAGCAGTTCGCCCATGGAGCTGACCAGCTCATTGATGTTCACCGGTTTGGAGTCCAGGGACTGGCGACGGGAAAAGGCCAGCAGGCGGTGCGTCAGGCCGGCGGCACGGTTGGCTGAGGTGACACCCAGGTCGATCAGGCTGTCGAGGTCGTCCAATTTGCCACGGGACACACGCCTTCGCAGGAGCTCGAGGCTACCGATAATCCCGGTGAGCATGTTGTTGAAGTCATGCGCGATGCCGCCAGTCAATTGGCCGACGGCTTCCATTTTTTGCGACTGGCGCAAGGCTTCTTCATTGTTGCGCAGTTGCGCGGTGCGCTCCTCGACTTGCTGTTCGAGGGTTTCCAGGGTGCGTTGCAGGCGCAGCTCACTTTCGCTCAGGTCGATCAAGCGGTCGCGGGCGTCGTACTGCCGGCGCCGACCGCGCAACGCGGTGCTGACCAGACTGATCAGCGTCACGGGATGGAACGGTCGCTCCAGGAAGGTCACATTGCCCAGCAAACCGCTCAGATGAGACGAGCCGTTCTGTTCAATGCCGCCGTGATGGGTCATCAGCACAATGGGCATATCCGACCAGGCCGGTTGCTGATGCAAATGCTCCAGCAGCGGCCCCAGATCGATGCCACGCAGCGCTTCGGCGGCGATGATGAGCAGGCCCGCGCCTTGTTCCAGAGCGTCGCACAACATCGGCAGGTGGGTGGCGACGATGCCGCAATAGCCGGCTTCGTTGAGCATCATCAGCGCCAACGAACTGTCGCGCCCCAACGGGGCCAGGATGATCGCACGCTCGGAGACGCCAGGTAGAGTGGGCACTATCCCTCATCCTTGAGCAAAGGGGAGCCGGCGCCCATGTACGTTGGGATGCCGCGCAACACGCCCTGGAAGTTATCCAAGGGTTCGCCGACGGTCAGGCCACGGCTGCCGATGCGATATTCGCGAATCGTCGACTCATGGGAGCCAGTGCGTTTCTTGATGATTGAAATAGCACGGCGAACCTTGCCCAACGCCTCGAAGTAACGCAGCAGAATCACCGTGTCGGCCAGGTAGGTGATGTCGACCGGTGCTTGCATATCACCGACCAATCCATGTTGGGCGACGGTCATGAAGGTGGCCGCACCGCGACGGTTGAGGTACAGCAGCAACTCGTGCATGTGCAGGATCAGCGCGTTTTCTTCCGGCATCGCCGCCTGGTAACCGTTGATGCTGTCGATCACCACGGTTTTGATGCCGGCCTCGTCGACGGCTCGGCGTACCCGGTGGGAAAACTCCCCAGGAGACAATTCGGCGGCGTCCACTTGCTCGATCATCAGGTTGCCGGTGGCCTGTAGAGCTTCGAGGTCGATGCCCATGTTTTTCATGCGCTCGAACAACAGACCCAACTCTTCGTCGAAGATAAACAGCGCAGCCTTTTCACCGCGTGACACGGCGGCGGCGGCGAAGATCATCGAGATCAGCGATTTACCGGTACCGGCCGGGCCGAGGATCAGGCTGCTGGAGCCGGTCTCGATGCCGCCACCCAGCAGTGAGTCCATCTCGCTGATGCCGCTGGTGAGCGTCTGGCGGTTGTAGCCACCGCGGTGTTCGGCCGCCACCAGGCGCGGGAATACGTGCACCCCGTCCTGCATGATGGTGAAGTCGTGGAACCCGCCGCGATACTTCTGGCCACGGTATTTCACTACCCGTACGCGGCGGCGTTCAGCGCCGTAGTTCGGCGTCAACTCTTCCAGGCGGATCACGCCGTGGGCGACGCTGTGCACGGTTTTGTCCAGGGATTCGGTGGTCAGGTCGTCCAGCAGCAGCACGGTGGCGTCGTAACGTACGAAGTAGTGTTTGATCGCGAGGATCTGCCGGCGATAACGCAACGAGCTCTGCGCCAGCAGGCGGATCTCGGAGAGGCTGTCGATGACCACCCGGGTCGGCTTGACCCGTTCCACCACCTCGAAGATCTGCCGCGTGGCTTCACCCAGTTCAAGGTCCGAGGAGTAGAGCAGGCTCTGCTGATGCTCGGCATTGAGCAGGCTTTCCGGCGGGGTGAGTTCAAAAATATGGATGTGGTCATCCAGGTCCCAACCGTGGGACTTGGCGCCCTGGCGCAGCTCGCGCTCAGTCTCCGACAAGGTGATATACAAGGACCGTTCGCCGTTTTTTGCCCCGGCCTGGAGGAAATGCAGGGCCACGGTGGTTTTACCGGTGCCGGGTTCGCCTTCCAGCAGGAACAGGTGGCTGCGCGATAGCCCTCCGGACAGAATGTCATCAAGACCTTCGATGCCGGTTGCCGCCTTTTCACTGAACAACTCTTTGGATGTAGACAAGAAGTGCCCTCGGGTCACGTACAGGTTGAGGGGCATGCCAGTCACGACACGCCATGTTCACTTGACCGTAGGGCTGTGTAGCCGTTCAACGAATGGATCAATTTTTAGTGGCTACAGGCCTTGTTGCAGTGCGGGGTCGTCCGGATTCTGTTGTTCCAGTTGCGCGAGCAACACTTGGACATTCTGCAATTGGCCGCTTTCTTTCCAATAGTTGACCAGCAGCACCCTGGCCTTGCGGTTGGCGGGGTGGCGTTGAACGATCTCTTCCAATTGGCGTTGCGCGGCTTCCAGTTCCTGCTGGGCATGCAGGGTAGTGGCCAGATCGTAGCGATAGTCCTGGTTCTCCGGCTCCAGTTCCACCGCCTTGGACAGGCCGAGCAACGCATAAGGCCGCTCGCCATGGTGCAGCAGCCACAGGCCGAGGGCGTTCTGCAGATAGGCGGATTCGGGGTGCGCCGCCAGTTGGCGGGCCAGCAACTGGCGGGACTCGTCGGTCTTGCCTTGTTTATCCAACAATTCGATTTGCGCAACCACGGCCTGCAGGTTGTCGGGCTGCAAGCGCATGGCTTGTTCCAGGGCATTCTGCGCATCCGGCAGCAGGGCGCTATGGATATACAGACGAGCCAATTGAATCCAGCCTTCGGCGGTTTCTGGCTGGGCCTTGAGTGTCTTTACGAACTCATCGAGCACCTGCTGCAAAGGTCCGAAGTACAGCCCCAGGGTATCCGGTGACAGACCGAGCAAGGCATTGGCGGCGGCAAAACGCACGCTTTGTTCGGGGTCATCCAACAACGGGCCCAGCAGCAGGGTGCGCTGGCCGCTGGGCACCAGGCCCATGATGCTGTGGATCGCGGCTTCGCGTACCCGCGGTGAGTCGCTGGTCAGGTCTTTATCCGCCAGCTTGAGGGCCTGCGGGCTCGGGTAGTTGGGCAGTTCGGCGTGTAACGCCGCCCGGCGCTCATCGGACAGGTCCGGGCGGCCCAATTGCTGGTACAGCACACGGGCGGCGCCAGGCTCGCCGTTACGCGCCTGCTTAAGGGCCTTGGAATAACCATGGGCAATGGCGGGCGCCACCGCCACCGGGGTGGAACGTGAGAAATACCAGGTGATCAGCACAATGAAGAACAGGGCGCACAGGCCGACGATGGCGTAACGGCGTGACTTTGACATGCAGGCGTCCAAAAGCTTGAGCAGCTATCACAAAGGCCGTCAGCTTCGGTCAGACCAGGGCAGGTGTCAAACCCACCTCAGGTGAGCACGTACTCCACCGGTTCCGTATAGGGAAGGGCAGTGACGTGCTTATGATCCTTTCGCACGAGGCCTGCCCCTGGCTCAAGCTGACCCGGCGGGTTTCCAGCTGGGTATAGATCAACGGCGGCGTTGGCCAAAACAGTCAGCCAAGTTGAAGGCTTTGACCATTGCCGCAGCACTGCGCTAGCGCGAGTATTTGGCCAATACGCTCCGTACTTGGTCCACAGCTCAAGGAAACAACGATGCAGATTCAGAACAAGGTTTTTTTGGTCAGCGGCGGCGCCTCAGGCCTCGGCGCGGCCACTGCTGACATGCTGGTAGCTGCCGGTGCAAAGGTGATGCTGGTGGATTTGAATGCCGACGCAGTGGCAGCCAAAGCCGCGCAATTGGGTGACAACGCGCGCAGCACAGTGGCTGATATCAGCCAGGAAGCCGCTGCTGAGGCCGCAGTGCAGGCCACGGTTACCGCCTTTGGCGGTTTGCACGGGCTGGTTAACTGCGCAGGCGTGGTACGTGGCGAGAAAATCCTCGGAAAGAACGGGCCCCACGCGCTGGCGAGCTTTGCCCAGGTGATCAATGTCAATTTGATCGGCAGCTTCAACTTGTTGCGCCTGGCCGCTGCGGCCATCGCTGAAACTCAAGCGAATGCCGACGGTGAGCGCGGCGTGATCATCAATACCGCCTCCGTGGCGGCGTTCGACGGGCAGATTGGGCAAGCGGCGTATGCCGCGTCCAAAGGCGCGATTGCCAGCCTGACACTGCCTGCTGCGCGTGAGCTGGCGCGCTTCGGTATTCGGGTCATGACAATCGCCCCAGGTATTTTCGAAACCCCGATGATGGCCGGCATGACCCCCGAGGTGCGCGACTCCCTCGCCGCTGGCGTGCCATTCCCCCCACGCTTGGGCAAGCCCGCCGAATACGCTGCACTGGTACGCCATATCATCGAAAACAGCATGCTCAACGGCGAGGTGATCCGTCTCGACGGCGCCTTGCGTATGGCGGCCAAGTAAGGAGGAATATTCATGAGTGATCCCATTGTAATTGTCAGCGCCGTGCGCACGCCCATGGGCGGCTTCCAGGGCGACCTCAAGGGCCTGACCGCGCCACAGCTCGGCGCTGCCGCAATTCGTGCAGCGGTCGAGCGTGCCGGTATCGCCACTGACGCCGTGGATGAGGTGCTGTTTGGCTGTGTACTGCCAGCAGGTCTGGGCCAGGCGCCGGCACGGCAAGCCGCCTTGGGCGCTGGATTGGACAAGTCCACCCGTTGCACCACCCTCAACAAGATGTGTGGCTCAGGCATGGAGGCTGCGATCCTGGCCCATGATTCACTGTTGGCCGGCAGCGTCGACGTGGTGATTGCTGGGGGCATGGAAAGCATGTCCAACGCACCGTACCTGTTGGACCGCGCCCGCAGCGGCTACCGCATGGGCCATGGCCGTGTGCTGGACCACATGTTTCTCGATGGGCTTGAGGACGCCTACGACAAAGGCCGCCTGATGGGCACCTTCGCCGAAGATTGCGCTTTGCATAACGGTTTTAGCCGCGAGGCCCAGGATGCGTTTGCCATTGCTTCCCTGACCCGTGCCCAGGACGCGATCACCCACGGCAACTTCGCCGCCGAAATCGTCCCGGTGCAGGTCACAGTCGGTAAAGAGCAAAAAACCATCCTGCATGATGAACAACCCCCAAAGGCCAAGCTGGACAAGATCGCCAGCCTCAAGCCGGCGTTCCGCGAAGGCGGCACGGTGACGGCGGCCAACTCCAGCTCGATTTCCGACGGTGCGGCGGCGTTGCTGTTGATGCGCGAGTCCGAGGCGCACAAACGTGGGCTCAAGCCACTTGCCGTGATCCATGGGCATGCCGCGTTCGCCGATGAGCCAGGCCTGTTTCCCGTGGCGCCGGTGGGCGCGATTCGCAAGCTGATGAGCAAAACCGGCTGGACGCTGGATGAAGTGGATCTGTTCGAGATCAACGAAGCCTTCGCGGTGGTCAGCCTGGTGACCATGAGCAAGCTGGAAATCCCCCACGCCAAGGTCAACGTGCACGGCGGAGCCTGCGCCCTCGGCCATCCGATTGGCGCCTCGGGAGCACGCATCCTGGTGACGTTGCTCTCGGCCCTGCGCCAGAAGGGCCTCAAACGTGGCGTTGCCGCCATCTGCATCGGCGGTGGTGAAGCCACGGCCATGGCCGTTGAATGCCTGTATTAAGGAGCCACGATGCTGCCCAATGACGAACAACTGCAAATCAGCGACGCGGCCCGGCAATTCGCCCAAGAACGTCTCAAACCCTTCGCCGCCGAATGGGACCGCGAGCACCGCTTTCCCAAGGAAGCCATCGGCGAAATGGCCGAACTGGGTTTTTTCGGCATGCTGGTGCCGGAGCAGTGGGGTGGTTGCGACACCGGCTATCTGGCTTATGCCATGGCCCTGGAAGAAATCGCCGCCGGTGATGGCGCCTGCTCGACCATCATGAGCGTGCACAACTCGGTTGGTTGCGTGCCGATCCTCAAGTTCGGCAACGCGCAACAGAAAGAACAGTTCCTCACGCCCCTGGCCAGTGGCGCCATGCTCGGTGCTTTTGCCCTGACCGAACCGCAGGCCGGCTCCGACGCCAGCAGCCTGAAAACCCGCGCGCGGCTCGAAGGCGACCACTACGTGCTCAACGGCTGCAAGCAGTTCATCACCTCCGGGCAAAACGCTGGGGTGGTGATTGTGTTTGCCGTGACCGACCCCGCAGCCGGAAAGCGCGGGATCAGCGCGTTTATCGTGCCCACCGACGCACCGGGCTATAGCGTGGCGCGGGTCGAGGACAAGCTGGGCCAGCATGCGTCCGATACCTGCCAGATCCTGTTTGAAGACCTGAAGGTGCCGGTGGCCAACCGGTTGGGCGAAGAGGGCGAGGGTTACAAGATCGCTCTGGCCAACCTCGAGGGCGGTCGCGTGGGCATCGCTTCGCAATCGGTGGGCATGGCCCGCGCCGCGTTTGAGGCGGCCCGTGACTACGCCCGTGAGCGCGAAAGCTTCGGTAAACCCCTGATCGAACATCAGGCTGTGGCATTCCGCTTGGCGGACATGGCCACGCAAATCGCCGTGGCGCGTCAGATGGTGCATTACGCCGCGGCCCTGCGGGACAGCGGCAAGCCTGCGTTGGTCGAAGCCTCAATGGCCAAGCTGTTCGCCTCGGAAATGGCCGAGAAAGTCTGTTCGGCCGCCTTGCAAACCCTGGGCGGTTACGGTTACCTGAGCGACTTCCCCCTGGAGCGGATCTACCGCGATGTGCGGGTCTGCCAGATTTACGAAGGCACCAGCGATATTCAACGCATGGTCATCTCACGCAATCTCTAAGGAGCCGATACATGAGTTACGAAACCATTTTGCTCGAGGTCCAAGGCCGTGTCGGGCTGATTACCCTGAATCGCCCCCAAGCCCTGAATGCCCTGAACGCGCAACTGGTCAGCGAATTGAACCAGGCGCTGGACGGCCTGGAGGCCGACCCGAACATCGGTTGCATCGTGTTGACCGGCTCGAAGAAGGCCTTCGCCGCTGGAGCCGACATCAAGGAAATGGCCGAGCTGACTTACCCGCAGATCTACCTCGACGACCTGTTCAGCGACAGCGACCGCGTGGCCAACCGCCGCAAGCCGATCATTGCCGCCGTTAACGGCTTTGCCCTGGGCGGTGGGTGCGAATTGGCGCTGATGTGCGACTTCATCCTGGCGGGCGACGGCGCTAAGTTCGGCCAACCGGAAATCAACCTCGGCGTACTGCCGGGCATGGGCGGCACCCAGCGCCTGACCCGCGCCGTGGGCAAGGCCAAGGCCATGGAAATGTGCCTGACCGGGCGCTTTATCGACGCGGTGGAAGCCGAGCGTTGCGGGATCGTAGCGCGGATCGTGCCGGCCGATGAGTTGCTGGAAGAAGCGCTGAAAGTCGCCACTCTGATTGCCGGCAAGTCGGTGCCGATCAGCATGATGGTCAAGGAAAGCGTGAACCGTGCGTTTGAAGTAAGCCTGTCCGAAGGCGTGCGCTTTGAACGTCGGGTGTTCCATGCGGCGTTTGCGACGCTGGATCAGAAGGAAGGCATGGCCGCGTTTGTGGCCAAGCGTGCGCCGGAATTCAAAGACAAGTAAGCCTGCGTGAGCCTGTGGCGAGGCCGCTTGCTCCCTCGCCACAGGGCCCTTGACTGAGCCCACATTGGGTTTGCGGTGTGTCAGTCAGAGCTGGTAGTTCTTCAGCTCCCTGGCAATCACCATCCGCTGAATCTCGCTGGTCCCTTCGTAGATCTGGGTGATCCGCGCATCCCGGTAGTATCGCTCGACCGGGTAATCCTCCAAGTATCCATAACCGCCATGTATCTGCATCGCTGAAGAACAGACCTTCTCCGCCATTTCCGAGGCAAACAGCTTGGCCTGGGACGCTTCCGACAGGCAGGGCTTGCCGGCGCTGCGCAGGCGCGCGGCGTGCAGGATCAGCAAGCGGGCCGCGTTCAGTCGGGTTTGCATGTCGGCCAGCAGGTTGGCCACGCTCTGGTGTTCGATAATTGCCTTGTCGAACTGCACGCGGTCACGGGCATAGGCCAGCGCCGCTTCAAACGCCGCGCGAGCGATGCCCAGTGCCTGAGCCGCAATGCCGATGCGCCCGCCTTCGAGGTTGGACAGCGCAATTGCCAGGCCTTTGCCACGCTCGCCCAGCAGGTTGGCCGCAGGCACCGTGCATTGGTTGAGGGTGACGGCGCAGGTGTCCGAAGCACGAATACCCATCTTGTGTTCGGTACGGTCGACAACAAAGCCTGGTGTGTCGGTGGGCACCAGGAAGGCGGAAATGCCCTTCTTGCCTAAGTCCGGGTCAGTTACAGCAAACACGATGGCAAGTTTGGCGCGCTTGCCGTTGCTCACAAATTGCTTGGCGCCGTTGATTACCCACTGGCCGTCACGCAGTTCGGCGCGGGTGCGCAGGTTGTGGGCTTCGGAGCCGGCCTGGGGTTCGGTGAGGCAGAAGCAACCAATTGCCTGGCCGCTGGCAAGCTCGGCCAGCCAGGTTTCTTTCTGTTCTGTTGTGCCGTAGTTGAGGATTGGCCCGCAACCCACTGAATTGTGGATACTCATCAGTGCGCCGGTGGCGCCATCCCCTGCGGAAATTTCTTCCACCGCCAGGGCGTAAGCCACGTAATCGACGTAGGTGCCCCCCCATTCTTCCGGCACCACCATGCCCAACAGGCCCAGTTCGCCCATCTTGGCCACCAGGTTGTCGTCGATCCAGCCGGCTTTTTCCCAGGCTTGCGCGTACGGGGCGATTTCGCCCCGGGCGAAGTCACGCGCCATGTCGCGAATCATGACTTGTTCTTCTGTGTATTCAATGTCTTGCATGGCTTATCTCGCAATCTGCTCGAACTGTTGGAAGAAGCTCTCGACATGGGCAGCCGCCAACCCATGCAGGGTGGGCGGGTTCCAGCGTGGGGTCTTGTCTTTGTCGATGATCAGGGCACGTACGCCTTCGATCAGGTCGCCGCGCTTGAACCACTGGCGGTCCAGGTGCAGTTCCAGGGCAAAACACTGCTCCAGTGAAAGACGGCGGCCCTTGCGCAGCATTTGCAGGGTGACAGCCATAGCCAGGGGGGAGCGGGTCTGCATCAGTTGGGCCGTGTTGAGTGCCCATTCATGGCTATCAGCGACCGTGACGGCCTGCAATTGCTCGACGATGCTAGGGGCATCCGGCAATGCAAAGAAGTGGTCGATCGCCGGGCGCAAGATCGCCAGCGGCGCATCGGGCAGTTGCTGCACCGCCAGCTTCGCCAGCATGCCTTGCAAGTCCTTGAGGGGGGAGTCGTGCCAGTGCAGGTGGTCGAGCTTCTGGTCCAGCTCGGCCAGCCTGGCGCTGTCGAGGTACCAGTCTGCCAACCCACAATACAGTGCATCGGCTGCGCGGATCTGCACCCCGGTGACGCCGAGGTAAATCCCCAGTTCGCCGGGAATGCGTGACAGGAAGTAGCTGCCGCCCACGTCTGGGAAGTAACCGATAGCTACTTCCGGCATACCCAGGCGGCTGCGCTCAGTGACAACGCGTAGATCCGCACCTTGTACGAGGCCCATGCCGCCGCCCAGGACAAACCCATCCATCAGCGCCAGTACGGGTTTACGGTAGTGGTGGATGGCGAGGTCTAGGGCGTACTCCTCGACGAAGAAGTCTTCGTGGAGGGTGTCGCCGTTCTTGAAGCTGTCGTAGAGAGAGCGGATATCGCCGCCAGCACAAAAGGCCTTGTCGCCAGCACCGCGCAGGACCACGGCGTAGACCGATGGGTCGTCTGACCAGGCCTGCAGTTGCCGGGTCAGGCGGCGCACCATGTCCAGGGTAATGGCGTTCAGACCGGCGGGGCGGTTGAGGGTGAGGTGGCCGATATGGTTGCGGACGTCGGCCAGCACCTCTTCCTGAGGTGTATCGGCACGGCTTGCTTCGGATGAAACCTGAGCAGTCATCTCTAACTCCCTGCTTTTATTGTTCTTTATCAAGAGGTTCGTGGGCGAACGCTCTCGTGATCGTACCAGTGCAAATTTGCACAGTACAACCGTCAATCATGCAGGTCGTTTTTGCATTTATGCAGAGGTGCGAGTTCTCCTGAAATGGCCCGCCAACGCTTCGACGCAAAGCAGGATGGCGCGTCTGGCCTGCAGATCCGCAGAGGGGTAGTTGATAAAACCGTGGCGCATGCCTGGATATTCCTTGTGACGCACCGGCACACCGGCTTTTTTCAGGCGGCGAGCATAAGCACGCCCTTCATCGCGCAGCAGGTCACAGCCGGCGGTAACGATCAGAGCGGCGGGCAACCCGTTAAAGCATGCAGTTCGCGCGGGCGACAACCAAGGGTGATCCAACGCAATACCTCGGGGCACGTAGTGGTTCAGATACTCATCCAACTTTTTGCTGGTCAAGCCAAATCCCTCGGCGAATTGCCCTCGGGACCGATTGCGCGCCAGGCAGTCAAGTACCGGATACAGCAGCAACTGAAAAGCTATGTCGGGTCCTTCCAGATCCCTGGCAATCTGGCAAATTACGGCAGCCAAGCCTCCCCCCGAACCGCCGCCTGCGACTGCCATGCGCGAGGGCGTCAATCCCAGGTCGGGACCTTGGTGTGCTATCCATTCGGTAGCGGCGTAACAGTCTTCCACCGCCCTGGGAAAACGATGCTCCGGCGGCCGGGCGTAGTGCACTGCCACCACTGCGCAGCCGGCCCACTCACACATGACTCGGCAGAAACTGTCATGGGTGTCCAGGTCGCCTGCGACCCAGCCGCCCCCGTGGAAAAACATCAGGACCTGCGCGGGACCCGGGTGCGCCGGCCGATACAGCCTGACCGGCACTGGCCCGCCCTTGGTGGTGAGCGTGATGTCGCTTACATGCATGACCACTGCATCGCGTACCGCCTGACGTTCACTGGCCACGTTCATGGGTTGCCAGCCATGGCCTGGGCTTCGATTTCAATCAGATATACAGGTGCGATCAGCGCCTTTACACACAGCAACATCGTCGTCGGTTCACAACCGTTAAAAAACGCCTTATGGGCCTTGAGGATTTCCTGCCACAGCGCCATGTCGGTGGTGTACATGCGCGTGGCGATCACGCGTGTACGATCGGTGCCCAGTTGCTTGAGCGCGGTCTCGATAATCTCCAGGCATCGCCAAGTCTGACCATAGACATCGTCGTGGGCAAAAGGCTCGCCTCGCTCATCGAACGCGACGGTGCCACTGGTCATGATGAGGTTGCCGGCGCGCAATGCGCGACAGTAGCCGCCTTTCTTTTCCCAAGGCGCCGCGGAAAAACAACGGGTAATAACATCATCGGTCAGAGCCAAATCCACCGGGATCCGACTTAGACCGCGAAACTGCAGGCTGTTGTCGCGCCAGCGCGGCGGCTGCCCTTTAATGAGGCGCATGTGCGGAAAACGCTGCAGCAGGGCAGTAAACAAAATATGGGCCTCCAATTTGAAAAGCAGCCGGCCCATGCAGAAATGCGGACCGCGCCCAAAAGCCAAGTGGTCTTGCTTCTGGCGCTTCAAATTGAACTGATCGGGGCGGGAAAAGTGCACCGGATCGCGATTGGCGGCCGCCCGCATCAGAAACACCAACTCGCCTTTGTGCAGCGTTTTACCGCGCAAAACTACATCCTCAGTCAGTACCCTGTGACTGAGTTGACCCGCCGGGCAAATGCGCAGTATTTCTTCTATAACGTCGTTTAGCGTACCGGGGTCGTTCCTGACTTGCGCCCATCGCTTGGGCTTGTCCAGCAGGTAGAACAAGATGATTCCCAATTGATCGGCACTGGTGGTGGTGGCGGCAACCAGGATGAATGCCAGTTGAGCCAGGCCGTCTTCCTCACTCATACCCGCTTTGTCGCCAGCAGCGATCACTTGACTGACCAGGTCGTGTTCGGGCGCACGTCGGCGTTGACCAATGAGCCGCGAAAAATAGGCGTACATCTCTTCGATAGCCTGTAGCGCCTCATTGGGGCCATAAGCGGGGTCGGTGCTGCCCACCATGCACACGATAATTGCGTCGGTCCAGTTCCTGATTTTCAACGCGTCTTCGGTTGGTATACCGAACAAATGCGCGAGAATCAGCGCCGGAATCTTGTTGAACAGCTCAGCCATCATTTCCGGACGAGGGCTCAACTGCTTCAGTTGGTCGTCGACAATCTGTTGAATCGCACCTTCAAGCGCGTCGATAGAGGCCGGGCTGAATGTTTTACCCAACACTCTGCGTCCAGCCTCATGCTCCTTGCCATCCTGCGCGTACATCCAGCGCTTTGCCTTCTCGACAAAGGGTTCCAACACGGCACGTTTTTGCAGGGGTAATTGCGCGTCCACCAGTTGGCGCATTCGATTGGATGAGTAACGCCCTGCATCTGCCTGCGCGGCGTTAACGTCCTCAAAAAGGGTGAGCATCCAAGCCTTGTGGTGTTTGCACCAATGCACTGGGTCGTGCGTGCGCAGCCAAGCGAAGGCCGGGTAGGGATCGCTGATGACTTTCGGATCTGAGAAATCAGGTTTTCTCTGAAGGGCCATTTCATTGCTCCTCATACAATGGACGCGTGAATTGACTGATGTAATCAGGCTTATCGATCGGCGCGCTGACCAGGGCCTGCGGAGGCCTGAGCAGGCCGGCCAGGCTCACAATCCGCTCCGGGGTGGCGTGCTGGCTGAGGGTGTCGGCACTGGCGTCCAGCCAGGTATGCAACAGTGGGCGGAACACTTGAATCAGGTCGACACATATTTCCCGATCCGGCAGTTGATGGCTTTCGACTTCCTGAACGATCAGGTCAAGTGCCCTGGCGTAGGCCATGCCCAAGGCCTGTTGATGGGTATACCCACCGGCCTCGGTACATTGCGCGACGATCTTTGCTTCCACACACTGGCCGATATTGGTGGGCGGGTTGTCGACAAATCGTGGGCGCTCCAACGCCTTCTTGATGATTTGGTACGCCATCACCGAGCTGTCACCGGCGAACGTATTGGCGACTTCGCAGTCCATACGCTGCGTGACGATCTGGTTGTAATGGTGAAAGCCCTGGGAACCGCACAGCTCGCGGGACAGGGCTATCACGTCGAGCCCCAGCCAGGCACCGACTGACTTGTCCAGTGCGGCCAATACGTGCAACTCCTTGCGTCGGGCGAGTTGCGCCCAATTCGCCTCGAAGCGCTTGCGTATTGCTTGCTCCAAGTATTTGAGCGCCAAGGCCTTGAGCTGTATGGCGTAGAGGCGCTGACGAAACAGCGGTTGACTGAGGAGCGGCATACGGCCATCTGGCCCTTGGATCAGGCGGTGCTGGGCAAACCGATACCCCAGGTGCGCAGCGAGGCCCGCGTTGTGGCGAATGCCGGCCATGAACAACAGCCGCTCTTGAAGGAAGGTCTTCAACGAATCAATGAAGCGTTCATCCAACGGCAGGTCGCTGACAAAGCTTCCTTCCGGGGTAAAGTGCGCGTGTCGTTGCATCAGCGCATCGACCGGAAGTTCCATATGCTCGAAGCGGATTGCCGCGACTTGATTGGCATGAATACCGCCCTTGGGATCGCAAGCCATTACTCGAACACCGTCTTTGAGGCGGCCGTTTTCTCGTTGGCGAATCTTCACGCGAAACCAGTGAAGCCCCTCGTCCTTGCCGCCAACGATCAGGCGCGCAATCACCATCACCACCTGGGCCGCGTGCAAGGCGTTGCCTATCCAGCATTTGCAGGCTTGAGGGGAGGGGGAGTGGAGGATTAGTCGCTGTCGTTGATGATCGTATGTCACTTGGGTTTGCAAATGGCGCACGTCGGTACCCATGGCCGCTTCCGTGCAGCCGAAGGCGTAGACCTTGCGCAGGCGCAGGGCTTCATCACGATAACGCGTCAGTTGGCGAGGGCTGGCGTGGTTGAACAGGGCATCGACGGCGATCATATGGTCGACGATAGAGGAGTGCAGGGCGTAATCGAATGCGCCCAGCCAGCCCATTATTTCGCAGAGATTGGCGAACTCCCGTTGACGTGGTTGCCCCAACCACAAGTCATTATTGATGGCACCGCTATCAAAAATCGCATGCATGCGCTTGATAGTTAGGTCCATGTAAGCCCGAAGGCTGAGACGATGTCGTTGTCGTGGCTCAAACAGGGTGGAACTGAACAGCGCTTTAAAAGTAGCGTCCATGGCCGGGCCCTCTCGCTTCCAACATTTACTGTCGAAACACTCGAGTAGGAGCGCAGGCAGCGTGAGGGGGTGACGGCAATGACCGATACACGACGACGCTTGATGGATATGGATCCATAGCCAGACATTCCTTTGTCTTCGCTACTGGAAAAACGTGTATCCAGACGTCACGGTGAACAGCAGACAACTTCAAGTGGTGTATTTACTCTAGTCCGCGCAGGCCCCATTGCAAGCTGCGAGATGGGCCTTCCGTCGCGTGTGTCACCCCACCCGACGGGCCAGCACTTCGCCGATGCTGCGCCGCCGGGCGTGGGTTTCTGCAGCGTGGATTAACTGCTCAAGCGCCGTGGGCTCGACGTCGTAGAACTGTTCCATTTCGGCCAGTGCCAGCTTCAAATCAGCGGCGATGATGGCGGGAGTACTGTGGGCGTTGGGGGCGACCAGGATTGCCGCCGGTGATTCAACAGCGCCCTTGGGATAGCGCGTGCGCGTGACATTGTTATACGCCAGCGCGCAGGCGAGCAGGGCACTCGCACCCAACAGCACTGCGCCCAATTCATACCAGCCAAGGGCTGCGGAGGCAGGATCAGCCAATACCAGCGTCATGGCCAAGCCACCTGCCGGCGGGTGCAGGCAACGCAGCCAGCACATCAATACCACCGCCATGCCCGCCGCGAGGCAGGCGCCGCCCAAGGTGCGTCCGAGCACCCGAGCAACCAGTAACGCAACCACACCGGCGCACAAGTAGCTGCCGATGATCGACCAGGGTTGCGCCAGCGCACCGGAGGACACGGCGAACAACAGCACGGCAGAGGCCCCCAGCGGGCCAAGCAGGTGCAGCGCCACCTCCATGCCGAAGACCTGGGCACACAGCCAGACACTGAACATAGTCCCCAGGGCCATGCCAATGGCGGCGCGGCTCCATTCAGAAGGACGGGTGTTGATAGCAGCAGGGAACCAGCGAGCGAGCATTGAAAGAAAGTCCATAAACGGCGGGCAAAAAAAAGGCTTGTCTGGTTGCCCGGAAAAGCCCTTTGAAAGTTCCTGCATTTGGGGGAGGAACACTGCGCAGTGTGCCGTGCCTGGAAGTGCTGCGCCAATGCATATTAATGCGGTTTAAATGCAAAAATAATGCACTTAAAGGTTTTCGATCCAAACAAGTCGAATCGATCAACCGGGATTGGACGGGGTAGGCTCGCCCATCACACGGTCATCGGCTTCTTTGCTGAACAAGCACTTTCGCAGGTTTTCCTGTAGATCCAATTCGCTGACCAGCGGACCTTTCATCGCCACCAGGGCATTGCGCAGTGCCATCAGTCGATCCAGTGGCGGCGCGGGTAAATAGCCGATGTGTATTTCATGGCGTGCCGATAAGGCAGGTATTTCAGCAGAAACATCATTTGGCACGGCATTGTCCTCTTGCGAAGTAACCCGCGGCAGCAGCGTGGGCTTATAACGTCGTTGCTGTGATCCGTATTCAGTGGCGGTCCATATTCATCGACTCATGCCGTTGAGTGTAACGTCGGGTCTCTGGCGCCGGAAAGGAAAATGGCAGAGGTTTTTACGCATAGCTGTGTAGGAGTCTTCCGCGCCTATGCTCAGGGCTGCGACGGTTTGGCCAAGTGCAGCAGCACATAGGGGTTCCTGTCGAACTCTGCGGTGAGGGTCGGCTTGATGGCGCTAAACCGTGGGTCTTTCAAACCGGCGAAATCCGTCGCACTCATCACCAGCCACGCGGGCCCCTGCAGTGGCGTGAGCTCAGAGCCCTGCTGCGTAAACAGTGGCACCCTGTCACAGTCGAGGTTGACCATGTATTTGATAGCCTTAGCGTCTTTGCCCAGGCCGTGCAGTACCACGGGAGCCGGCTGTTGCAGCACCTGCTGTTGAACCTGCAAGGTGAATGTGCGGGTGTCGTAGACACTGCGCTGCAGCGGTTCCACCACGAGTATGTAAGTGGCCCACACCGCCAGTACGGCGGCGAAAGCGGGCCCCGCTGGGCGCAGGCGAGATGTGCACAGCGTCAGCAGTGCCAGCGCCTGCAACGCGCCCAGCACTGCGAACGCTGGCTCCAGATGACTCAACTGCTCCGGATAACGTGGGCGCACGACCACCAGCCCGATGATCAGCAGTGCCGGCAATAGTGTCCATAGACTCAGCATCAGCCTACGCAACCAGGCAAACAGACGCCCGTGCGCGACCTGGAAGGGGTACGCGGCAATCATCGCCGCCATCGGCAGCATCGGCAGTACATAGCGCGCCTTTTTCGCCTGGGGAATCGATAAGCCAACCAGCACCAGCAAGCCGGCGGCAGCGCAATACCACACCAACTGCAACGCCGGGCCCGGTACGCGCCTGCCGCTGACCAGCATGGCCAGCAACACCAGCAGCGCCAGTGGGTAGGCCATCGCGTAATTGCCCAAGGAACTGGTGAAGTAATACAGCACGCCACTGGAGCCTTCGCTGCCGTCCATGCGCCCCAGAAACTGCATGCGAATCACGTCCTGCATGAAGTGTTCGCCGCCACTGAGCTTGGCCATCAGCAACAGCAGGCCGACACAGGCCATCAACAGTGCCAGCGCCAGTAACCCTAAGCTGAAAAGTTGTCGCCATTGTCGGTTGATCAGGTAGTAGCTGCACAACACGCCCGTAGGCACCACCAGCCCGATCGGCCCACGAATCGCAAAGCCCAGGATCAAGAGGACGTACACCCAGTGCAAGCGTTTGCCTGCACCGAAGTGATCGTGGGCATAACCCAGGTAAAATACCGCGAGGGTGATGGCGGTGAGCATCTGGTCCAGGGACACCGCCCGGGTTTCGCTGATAAAGGTGCTGCTGAGTAACAACACGGCAATGCTCATCAGCCCCCAACGCTGGCCGTAGGGTGCGGTCAGGCGGTACACAAGGGTGACGATCAGTGCCGAGGCAATCGCCGTTGGCAGCCAGGCCGTGAGGCTGGTGACTTCGCCCAGGGGCAACGACAACAGCCAGGTCAGCAGCGTCGAAGTGGCCAGGTAATCGGCATAAGGTTGGCCATAGGTGGTGGGAAAAAAGCCCGGCCCGTGGCGCAGCATTTCCTGGGCAAACACCACGAAGCGTGAGTCGAAACCAATAATCGCCTGATGCCAGCTACCGGCGATAAACAGCAACAACGCCAACAATCCCAACCCGAGGGATTGACGGCGGATCGGAGCGCTCAGCAGGGACGGTCGGGCTTTGTTCACGTATCAGGCTTCCACGACCTGCGGCACCCACTGCTGTTGGGGAATCGGCAACTGGCAGGAGTCGCCACGCCCAATCGGGAAATACTGGAAACCTTTGCGCGACAGGCGTTCGCCGTCGTACAGGTTGCGCCCATCGAAGATCACCGGGGTTTTGAGGCGTTGGTGGATCAGGTCGAAGTCCGGCGCCTTGAACTGTTGCCATTCGGTGCAGACGATCAACGCGTCAGCCCCGGCCAACGTGGACTCTGGCGTGCCCATCAGCATCAAGCGTGCTTCGTCGCCGTAGAGGCGTTGGGTTTCCTGCATGGCTTCCGGGTCGAACGCACGCACATTGGCGCCTGCCGCCCAAAGGGCTTCCATCAGCACACGGCTGGGGGCGTCGCGCATGTCGTCAGTATTGGGTTTGAAGGCCAGGCCCCACAGGGCGAAGGTTTTGCCACGCAGGTTGCCTTTGAAAAACGCATTGATGCGCTCAAACAACTTGCTCTTCTGCCGTTGGTTAATCGCTTCCACGGCTTCCAACAGGTCGCTGGAACAGTTGGCCTGCTTGGCACTATGGATCAACGCCCGCATGTCCTTGGGGAAGCATGAGCCACCGTAGCCGCAACCAGGATAGATAAAGTGATAGCCGATGCGCGAGTCGGCTCCGATGCCCAGGCGCACCGATTCGATGTCGGCGCCCAAGTGTTCGGCCAGTTCGGCAATCTGATTGATAAAGCTGATCTTGGTGGCCAGCATGCAGTTGGCCGCGTATTTGGTCAGCTCGGCGCTGCGCAAGTCCATGAAAATGATGCGGTCATGGTTGCGGTTGAACGGCGCGTACAGGTCGCGCATGACCTCCCGCACTTCCTCACGCTCGCAGCCGATGATGATGCGGTCCGGGCGGCGGCAGTCGGCAACGGCCGAGCCTTCCTTGAGGAATTCCGGGTTCGAGACGATATCGAACTCAAGATGCCGCCCAGCCACGCGCAGGGCCTTTTCGATATGGGCTCGTAGGGTATCGCCAGTGCCCACGGGCACGGTGGACTTTTCCACCAGGATCACCGGGGCGACTCGATGACGGGCCACGGCATCGCCCACCGACAGCACGTATTTCAAATCCGCCGAGCCGTCTTCATCCGAAGGCGTGCCTACGGCGATAAACAACACTTCACCGTGCTCCACGGCGAGCTTTTCATCAAAGGTGAAATGCAGGCGCCCACTCTCAAGGTTCTCCTTGACCATTGCCGCCAGCCCCGGCTCGAAGATGCTCACGTGGCCTTGCTGCAACAGCCTGACCTTGTTCTGATCGACGTCCATGCAGATCACATCATGACCGACTTCGGCTAATACGGTGGCCTGTACCAGGCCGACGTAACCACTACCAAATACACTGATTTTCATGGGGCATTCCTGGGACGAGTAGCACTGGCACGACGAGAGTTGATGATCAGCACACCGAGGATGACAAGCGCCACCCCCAGGGTTTTTGAAACGGAAAAATGTTCGTTGAACACCGGCAGGCTGGCTGCCAGCAGGTACACCAGCGCATAGCTGATGCTCAGCAATGAATAGGCGCGACCCAGGGGCAGGTGCTTGAGCGCACCGAGCCAGCAGAGCATCGACAGCGCATAAGCGAAGATCGCCAGGATCACCACGCCCAGGGCGCCGAGATCGATCTGAGCCGTGAGCCATTCGTGGGGCAGCGGCAAACGCGTCATGCTCCAGCGCATGCCCAACTGGGCGGCACTCACCAGACCGACACTGCCCAGGGCCAGGGCAAAGCCTTGAACCCGGCTCATACCTGGCGCCCCAACAGCACGACACCGGCGATCACCAGCAACACGCCCACCCAGTGGCGGCGGTCAATCGCCTCATGGAAGACAAAGCGCGCCACCAGCGTGACCAATACGAAGTTCAAGCTAAGCATCGGGTAAGCGATGCCCACCTCCAGGCGTTGTAACACCAGCAGCCAGACCAGCAGGCCCAGCCCGAGGCAGATCAACGCGACCCACAACCACGGTGAGCGCAGTTTCAGCGCCCAGCCGTCGGGCTGGTCGCGCCAGCTTTCCACAGCAAACTTCTGCGAGACCTGGCCCATGCAGGTCAACAGGCAGGCGGCCAATAACAGCAGCAGGGTGATCACGGTGCCACCTGCGGGAAAATAAGAATCACGATATTGCCTTGCTCATAGCGCCGACCGTCATTGGGCAGCAGAGAAACTTCGGCAATTTCGTCGTCACCTTTAACGCGCATCACCACACCGACGGCACCTTTTTTGCGGGCGTCGCTCATCCACTGCTGGACTTGGGTGGTATCCACCTTGTGATGACGGGCATCCGGGTAGGCGAGGCCGTATTTCACTTCACCCACGGTGTTGTAAAGCGTCACATCCGGGCGTTGCAGGCGCCACGACAAGGCCGACGCTGCGCCGAGGTCATTGCTGAGCAAGGCAGTGGCCGGTTGCAGTTCCGGCAGGTGGTCGACGATGAATGAGTCCGGGGTCTTGTTGTACACCACCGAGTGGGGCAGTGCGGCTGGCAGCAGGGCGACCATCAGCCAACTGCCAAGCGCTGGCGCGGCCCACAGTTGCATCGGCCGTGCGGCTTGCAGCAGGTTGACGATGATCCAACCGAACAGGAAGGTGAACACCACGACCAGGCTGAGGGTTTCCTGCCCATGCTCATACACCGGTTTCTTTAATTGAAACCAAGTCAGCGCCAGCAAGGCGGCAACGCCGACCAGCAGGTTCAGCCATCCATTGATGCGCAGCGCATGGCCACGGCCGGCGGCCAGTTTGTCGGCCAGGGTCGAGCCCATCAACAGGGCCAGGGGCAGCAGGCACGGCATGATGTAGGAGGGCAACTTGCCTTTGGCCAGGCTGAAAAACGCCAGGGGCATCAGCAGCCACAGCAACACAAAGCCGATTTTTGCGCTGCGCTTGTCCTGCCAGGCTTGCTTGAGTGTCGACGGCAGCAACGCCACCCACGGCAGTGAGAACGCCACTAGCAGCGGCAGGTAATACCAGAACGGCTCGGCATGCTGGGCATCCTCACCGGCAAAGCGCTGGATGTGCTCATGCCAGAAGAAGAAGTGCCAGTAGTCCGGCTCTTGCAGGTGCACGGCCAGCGCCCAAGGCAGGCTGACGACAATCGCCACGACCACGGCAACCACGCCAAACTTGAGCAGCTCGCCAAAGCGTTTCTGCCAGATCGCATAGGGCAGAGCGATCAACACCGGCAACAGCCACGCCAGAAAACCCTTGGTCATAAAGCCCATCCCACAGGCAAAGCCAAGCAGCGCCCAGGCCCCCAGGCGACCGTTACGAGTAGTGCTGTCAAAGCAAAACCACAACGCCACGCCGGTCAGGTTCACCCAAAAGGTGAACTGCGGATCGAGGTTGGCATACCCGCCCAGCGCCGCAACACTGACAAAACTCATGTACAGCACGGTGCTGACCAGGCTCTTATGCGGGTCATTCCACAACCGGCGCGACATCAGGTACACCAGCAGGATGCTCAACCCGGTACTCAGGGCCGAAGCGAAACGCACGCCAAACAGGTTCTGCCCGAAGAGCGCCTGCCCCAGCGCGATCATCCAGTAACCGGCCGCGGGTTTCTCGAAGTAGCGGATGCCCATGAAGTGCGGCGATGCCCACTTGCCGGTCAGCAGCATTTCCTGGCTGATCTGCGCATAGCGGGTTTCATCGGGAATCCACAGACCGTGGGTGGCCAGCGGCAGCAGGTAAAACGCACCGAACGCCAACAGCAGCAGGGGCAGCGCCCAACGACGGATCATGCTTGCTGCACCCCGAGCCAGCCTTCCCGGCCACTCAATGCGCCGCGTACCAAGTGTTGCTGTGGCAAGGTGGTGAGGTCGACGGGCAGCAGGTCGCCCAATGGGGTGAAGTCGATGCCACGCTGCCCAGCCTGGGCGAGCAATTGGCGGAAGTCATTGGCCATCAGAATCCCTTCTACTTCTGCGTGGATCGTATAGACGTTGAGCTTCGTCTCGGCAAAGCGCTCAAGAATGAAGCGGTTGAAGTCTTTGGCAGCCACCGCCGGCCCGACGACTTCGTCGAAGGTCGGCAGGTCCACCGGAATTTGTGGCGTACCGGCGCTGCCATCGGCCAATGTCGGCCGAAACAGGCTGGTACCCCGGCAATCGCTGTTGTAGCGCAAGTTGAAACCTTGCTTGGCTTGCACCACACGTTCATCGGCACGCCAACCGGCAGCGGCTGAGCAGTCGACACGTTCACCCAGGATGTCGCTCAAGGTGTCGACACCCAGTCTGATCTGCTCGACCAACTGTGCATCGCTCCAGCGCCCGGTGTTGGCCTGCCAGCCGTGGTGATCCCACGCGTGCAGGCCAACCTCATGCCCGGCGGCCTTGGCCTGGCGCATCAAGTGCCCCAGGTCACGGCCAATCGGCTTGCCCGGCCAGGCGGTGCCGGCCAGCAGAATGTCCCAGCCGTACAGGCCGGCAGCATTGGAGCGCAGCATCTTCCACAGGAACTGCGGGCGGATCAGGCGCCACAAGTGGCGCCCCATGTTGTCCGGGCCGACACTGAAGAAGAACGTCGCCTTGACCCCCGCTTCATCCAGGGCTTCGAGCAACCGTGGCACACCTTCACGGGTGCCACGGTAGGTGTCGACGTCGATGCGCAAGCCTGCCTTCATTACTTTTTATCCGCGATTTCGAGCATGGCTTCACGCAGGAAGAAATCCAGGGTGTTGCCGATGGTTTCGCTCATTTCCACGGTCGGCGCCCAGTTCAGCAGGCGCTTGGCGTTTTCGATGCTTGGCTTGCGGTGGGCCACGTCCTGGTAACCGGTACCGTAGAACGCCTTGCTCTCGACGTCGCGAAAACCCGCGAACGGCGGAAAGTTGCTGCGCAGCGGGTGGGCTTCGAACTGGCGCAGCAGCTCCTCGCCCAACTGGCGGATGCTGGCTTCGTTTTCCGGGTTGCCGATGTTGATGATCTGGCCGTTGCACACGTCGTTGTCGTTATCAATGATGCGTGCCAGGGCTTCGATGCCGTCGGCGATGTCGGTGAAGCAGCGTTTCTGCTCGCCGCCGTCGAACAGGCGGATCGGCGTGCCTTCGACCAGGTTGAGGATCAGTTGGGTGATGGCACGGGAGCTGCCGATACGCGCAGAATCCAGGCGATCAAGACGCGGCCCCATCCAGTTGAACGGGCGGAACAGGGTGAAGTTCAGGCCCTTGGCGCCGTAGGCCCAGATCACGCGGTCCAGCAGTTGCTTGGAGACCGAGTAGATCCAGCGCTGTTTGTTGACCGGGCCAACCACCAGGTTGGAGGTGTCTTCGTCGAAGTACTGGTCCTGGCACATGCCATAGACTTCGGAGGTCGACGGGAAGATCACGCGCTTGTTGTACTTGACGCAGTAGCGCACCAGCTTGAGGTTCTCTTCGAAGTCCAACTCGAACACACGCAGCGGGTTGCGGGTGTACTCGATCGGCGTGGCGATGGCCACCAGCGGCAGGACCACGTCGCACTTCTTGATGTGGTACTCGATCCACTCGGTATGGATGCTGATATCGCCTTCCACATAATGGAAATTGGGGTGGCTGCGCAGGCGCTCGATGGCGTCGGAGCCGATGTCCAGGCCGTAGACTTCGTAACGATCATCACGCAGCAGACGCTCGGACAGGTGGTTACCGATAAAGCCGTTCACACCCAGGATCAGCACGCGGGTGCGGCGCAGCTTGCGCCCGGACTCGGCGCCGCGCAGCACAGAACCGTCCACCAGGCCGAGCTCGTCCGCCAGGGACGGACCGGCCAGGTACAGGCCGTTGTCGTTGCGCTGGCCGAACTGGACCACCAGGGAGTCTTCGCCGCACGCGATGCGCAGCGGGTTGACGCTGATCACACGGCCCGGCTCCAGGCCTTCATTGCCCTTGACCACCTCGGCTTGCCAGACGATCAGCTTGTGCTCGCCGACGGCGCAGAAGGCGCCTGGATACGGCTGGGTCACGGCGCGAACCAGGTTGAACAGCGTTTCAGCCGGTTGTTTCCAGTCCAGCTTGCCGTCCGCCGCCGTGCGGCGACCGAAATAAGTAGCCTGGCTTTCGTCCTGGGCGGTTTCAGTCAGCTTGCCCTGGGCCAGTTGCGGCAAGGCATCGCGCAACAGGTTACTGGCGGCATCGCGCAGCTTGGCGTGCAGGCTAACACCCGTGTCGCTGCGGTCGATGGTGACTGTTTGCTGGGCGAGGATCGCGCCGGCGTCGGCACGTTTGACCATGCGGTGCAGGGTCACGCCGGTTTCGGTTTCGCCGTTGACCAGCACCCAATTGGCTGGGGCGCGGCCACGGTATTTGGGCAGCAGCGAGCCGTGCAGGTTGAACGCGCCTTTGCTGGCGATTGCCAGCAGCGGTTCGCTCAACAGGTTGCGGTAATAGAACGAGAAAATGTAGTCCGGCTTCAGCTTGGCGATGCGCTCGACCCACAGCGGGTGATTGGCGTCTTCCGGCGCATGCACCGGGATGCCCTTGCGGGCGCAGAGTTGGGCGACGGAGCCATAGAAGTTGTTCTCCTTGGGATCGTCGGCATGGGTAAACACAGCCGCAATGTCGTAACCGGTATTGAGCAGCGCTTCAATGCCTGCACAACCAATATCGTGGTACGCGAATACAACAGCTTTTGAACTCATGACTGGACCTGATCGGCAGAAGTGGAAGTATGGGAAGACACGAGGCCGTCAACGACGACCACGGGAGCCGGTGCTGCCGGTTGGTTGCGCAGCACTTTTTCGATAAAGAAACGTGGGCGGGCGCGCACATCGCTGTACATGCGGCCCAGGTATTCACCTAGCAGGCCCATGCCAATGAACTGGCCGCCGGTAAACACGAACAGCACCGCGAACAGCACGAACAGGCCGTCGCCCGCCCAATCGGCACCAAAGGCCAGGCGCAGGATAATCAGCGCAAAGGCGAACAGCATGCCCAGTGCCGCCAGGCTGAAACCGACAATGGACAGCAGGCGCAGAGGCGTGGTGGTCATGCAGGTGAGCAGGTCGAACATCAGGCTGATCAGGCGCATGGCGCTGTATTTGGACTCGCCGTGTTCACGCTCGGCGTGGTGCACCAGGATTTCCGTGGTGTGGCGGGCAAACCCGTTGGCGAGGATCGGGATAAAGGTGCTGCGCTCACGGCAGGCGAGCATGGCGTCGACGATGGTGCGGCGGTAGGCGCGCAGCATGCAGCCGTAGTCGCTCATGGCCACGCCGGTGGAGCGTTGCACCGCCAGGTTGATCAGCCGTGACGGCCAGCGGCGAAAGGCCGAGTCCTGACGATTGTTGCGCACCGTGGCGACCACGTCGTAGCCCAGTGCGGCTTGCTCTACCAGGCGCGGGATTTCTTCCGGCGGGTTCTGCAGGTCAGCGTCGAGGGTAATCACCACGTCGCCCCGGCACTGTTCGAAACCGGCCATGATCGCCGCGTGCTGGCCGTAGTTGCGGTTGAGGATCACCGCGACTACGTTGCTGGCGTCTTGCGCGGCGGCGTCTTCCAGCAATTGGGCGGAGTTGTCGCGGCTACCGTCATCCACCAGGATGATTTCGTATTCGTAGGCCAGTTGCTTGCAGGCGGCCGTCGTGCGACGCAGCAATTCAGGCAGGCTTTCTTGTTCGTTGTAGACCGGAATAACGATCGACACACAATGAATAGGGTAGGGTTTCAAAGATTTGTGACCTCGGGGTTAGAGCAAGCCAGCACGTGAAACAGCAGCGATCAATGGGAGGGTACGCAGTGAAAATGCTCGAAAAAATACAAAAAAATTGAAATTAAACAGTAGGTTGGTTAGCAAGGCACGGATCACCTTGAACTTCTGTATTAAAGACTAAGCTCAAAAATGTAGGAAAGGTATGAAGGAAAAGTCCAAAATTCGTTTATTTAACAGACAGACAGCCAGGGTTCAGCTAAACCTTGAGGCGCTACGGAGGGTTAGTTCGCGGTTAAATGGGAACGGTATGCAACGCGTTTAGTTCAACGTGGGTGAGCACCATCAGAACTGGGGCCACGATTTAAGAATCTTCTCTGCAATGCCCCTCAAGTGCCGGTAAAGTACGCCGTCTCTTGCCAGGGTAATCGGATGAATAGCGTGCAGCGTTTACGCGGCCAGTTGCGGCCAGTATTGATAGGGTTGTTTATGGGCGCGGCATGCGTCACCACCGCGTGGGCCGATGCCGGCGTGGCGCTCACCAGCATCGATCAAGTACCGGACGGTGTGGAAGTGCGTGGCAAGCAGATCGCCGCCTATACCTGGGATGATCGTCAGGGCAAGAACCTGCTGGTGCTCGCCGAGCAAGTCAGCGAGCGGGAAGACGACGGCACGCAGTCAGCGTTTGTGTATGCGGCGCAGTACCTGGTTGACGGCAACCGTCCCAAGCGCGTGTGGATGCTCTACGACGATGTGCAACATTGCGAATTCGACGCAGCGTTACACTTCGATAGAGCCGCGACCAAGGTCACTGACCTCACCGGCGACGGCGTCACTCAAGCCACCGTGGGTTATTCGCGAACCTGCACCAGTGATGTCAGCCCCAATGAATTCAAGCTGATCATGCATGTAGGCAAGTCGCAGAAGTACCGTTTACGCGGCGTAGACCGGTATGGTGCGGCGTGGTGGGACGAAGAGGCCGGCGCACTGCGCGGCATGCCGTTGCCCAAGGATTGCAGCGTCACCGGGCAACAGGCAGTGGTCAGCCAGTACAAGGAGCAGGGCACCGAGTTGCCATTGCCGGGCTGCTACGGCGGTGAGAAGGACTTTGCCAACGCCCCCGAAGCGTACCTGACCTTCATGCGCCAGCACTGGTTCGCGCTGATGCAGAAGCAAGACGCCGAATGGAGCCAGGCACAAACCCAGCCGCAGGACGCCACCGAAGAAGAAGAGGTCGCCCCATGATTTGGTGCGAGGGCCAGTCCTGCGTTAGACTCGCCCTTCGCCAATTCAATAAATACCTCGATTAATCAAAGGCTTGTTCGAGGAATTTAATCCAAGGGCTGATCTACCTTGACTGAGTCTATCCGCAACCCGCTGACCCTCTATCTAACCCGTCTGGCTCCCTCCAGCCAACTGACCATGCGCTACGTGCTGCAGGACGCCGCCGACCGCCTGGGCTTCGAGGACATCAACCTCGAAGAGATCGACTGGCACCTCTTGCAACCCGATCACGTCATCGCCCTGGTAGCGGCCCTGCGCGAGGACGGCTATGCGCCGAACACCTCTTCGCTGTATGTGAACGCCGTGCGCGGTGTGATGAATGAAGCCTGGCGCATGAGCCTGATCAGCCAGGAGCACCTGTTGAAGATGCGTACGGTCAAGGCCGCATCCGGTACCCGGTTGGGCCAGGGACGCAACCTGCGGCGTACGCTGATTCGCGAAATGATGGAAGTCTGCGCCGCCGACCCTCGGCCCCAGGGCCTGCGCGATGCCGCAGTGATCGGTATCCTTTATGGCTCCGGCATGCGCAAGTCAGAATCGGTCAACCTTGACTTGGCGCAAGTCAACTTCGAAGAACGCAGCCTGCGGGTGATTGGCAAGGGCAATAAAGAACTGGTCAAGTACGCGCCCGACTGGGCGTTTGCCAAGTTGCAAGCCTGGCTGGCGTTTCGTCGCGAGCAGCTCAAGGAAGGCGAGCAGGACGACAGCTTCCTGTTCAACCGCATCCGCCGGGGCAGCCATATCACCCGCGAACGCATCACCAAACACGCGATTTACTACATCGCTCGCCAACGTGGAGAGCAGGTGGGGGTGAAGATTATGCCCCATGACTTTCGTCGCTCGTTTATCACGCGGGTGATTGAGGAACATGATCTGTCGATTGCGCAAAAGTTGGCGCATCACACCAATATCCAGACCACCGCCAGCTACGACGTGCGCGACGACAACGAACGCCGTCGAGCAGTAGACCGGTTTGATCTGTAGTGAGCGGGCGCTCACCACGAGATCAGGTTCAGCGCTTCTAGCGCCACCCAGCCTAGGGGATAGGGTTACCCCCAGTCACCGCATTCAGGAGGAGGGCGGGGCACTCGCCAAGCGGGCTGGCAAACGGCGCAATGTCCAAATCACCGTGAGCATTGCCGCAACCGCGCACAGCGCAATGCCGATGATCATTGGCGCCGGGGTGTGGTCGGCAAAGACACCGACGAGCGTCATCGATACCGCGCCCGTGATCATCTGGATAGCACCCAGCAAGGCAGATGCAGAACCCGCTACCGCGCCATGATCCTCCAGGGCCAACACGCCGGCCGCCGGCAACAGCAAGCCCAGGAATCCGAAACCTATAAACAGCAGTGTCATCATCAGAGCCAGGCTGTCGGTCCACAGCGTGGTAATCGCCAGCAACACGGTGATTACCGCCACCGCCGTGACAGACCAGCGAATCAACGGTTCCAGGCCGAAGCGTGCACTCAGGCGCGCGGTCAATTGGCTCAAGGCAAAAAACGACGCGGCGTTAAGTGCAAAGCACAGGCTGAATTCAGTGGGCGTCAGGCCGAAATATTCGATGTATACAAACGGAGCACTGCCGATAAACACAAAAAACGTCCCCAGGCCAAACCCGCAGACCGCCGATAACCCCATGAACACCGGATCGCGCAGCAGCGCCCCATAACTGCTGAATGCGTTGCCCAGGGTCTTGCCCAAACGCCGCTCTGGCGGGTGGGTTTCAGGCAGTTGCACGATGGTCATGACCAGGCACGCCACGGCGACCACCGCTAATACGACAAACACTTCGCGCCAGCTCCAGAGCGCGATCACCACGCTGCCGGCCAGCGGTGCGAGGATCGGCGAGACACTCATTACCAGCATCAGCAGGGCCATCAACCGCGCGGCCTCATGGCCGGTGTACAGGTCACGCACGATCGCCCGGGGCACTACCATCCCGGCGCATGCGCCAAACGCCTGCACGGCGCGAAAGCCAATCAGCACTTCAACGCTAGGGGCCAGGGCGCAGCCGATGCTACCTATGGTAAAGATCACCAATCCGGCATAAATCGGCGGCTTGCGCCCGAACACATCGCTGATGGGTCCGTAGAACAACTGGCATACGCCGACGATGATGAAGAACACCGTCAGGCTCATCTGTACCGCCGCCGGTGACGCATGCAGGCTGGCACCTAGGGTAGGCAGGGCAGGCAGGTAGCCGTCGATAGCGAAGGGGCCGACAGCAGTGATCAACCCCAGGAGCAGGGCAAGGTGGGCAATACTTCGTGACATGGGCAGTTCCGGACAAAACAGACGTCGGTCAGCTTAAGGGATCTGCGCAGATCCGCAAACTTAGGCTTCACTAACCAGCAACTGTTGCCGATAACAGTACTAGCGACGTTCGAGCGGTTGGGTTCCCAACCGGCGGTCCAGGTACGGGGATACCAGCATGACGATCAAATTACGCTTGATGCTGTTGATTGCGACCGGGCTGCTTACAGCCTTGGTCATGAGCCTGGCCAGTTACCTGGGGAACTCACGGATGGGCGATGCCGTGCAGGAAAACGAGGTGAGCATGACCGTGCTGCGCAACCACATGGAGGCCGACATGATGCACGACGCCCTGCGTGCCGATGTGTTGTCAGCCATGCTGGTGGGGTTGGGCAAGAGCACCAGCACCCAGGCCGACGTCAAGAGCTCACTCAAGGAACATGCCGAGCATTTCCGCCAGGTACTGGGCGATAACCTCAAGCTGCCGCTGGACGATACGCTCAAGACCAGCCTGGAAAAAATCAAACCCAGCCTGGATACCTATGTCAGTGCCGGCGAACGCATTGTCGCCCTGGCGCTGGACAATCCTGAAGCGGCGCGCGCAGAGCTGGACAGTTTCCATACCGCGTTCAGCCAGTTGGAAGACCAGATGGCAGCCCTGAGCGAACTGATCGAAACCAAGACCCAACAAACCAGCGCCGGCACGCGGCAGACCATCGCCACGGCCAACCTGACCTTGGGCGCAGTGTTGATTGCCAGCCTTTTACTGTTATTGGCCCAGGGCCGCTGGGTCACTTTGAGCATCATGGGCCCGTTGCAGGCTGCCAGCCGCATTGCGGCAAGTATCGCCAGGGGCAATTTGAGCGAGCCGATTGTGGAGCCGCGACGCAAGGACGAAGCAGGTGTGTTGATTCGCAGCCTCGCGACCATGCAGCGGGACCTGCGCGGCATGATCGAAGTGGTGCGCAGCAATGCCCACGGCGTCAACGGCATGAGCGAACAATTGAGCCAAGGCTGCCACCAGGTCGCCGACAGCAGCCAGCAACAAAGTACCGCTGCCAGCACGATGGCCGCGGCGGCAAGTGAAATGACCGCCAGCATTGAAGAAATCACCCGGCATGCCGGTCGCGCCCTGGACATGGCAAACCAAGCCGAAACCCTGGCCAAGGATGGCGGCCGGGTGATTCACCAAGTCGTCAGCGACATGGATGGCATTGCGCGTTCAGCGCAACAGTCGGCCCAGGTGATCCGCACGCTGGACAAAGAGTCCGAGGCGATCTACAGCATCATCCAGGTCATCAAGGGGATCGCCGACCAGACCAATCTACTGGCCCTGAATGCTGCGATTGAAGCGGCCCGTGCGGGTGAGCAAGGCCGGGGCTTTGCGGTAGTTGCCGATGAAGTACGCAGCCTGGCGGGACGCACCAGCGCGTCAACCCAGGAAATTGCCAGCATGGTCGGCCGCATCCAGCAAAACACCCGCGAGGCCGTGACGAGCATGGAGGAGGGCGTTGCTCAAGTGGACAAAGGCATGGCCGTGACAGCCGAGGTGGAACGGGCCATCCGCGAAATCTTGCAGGCCACGTTGAATACCACGGAGTTGGTCAACGATATCTCGCGCACCATCGGTGAGCAGAGCCTGGCCAGCAATGAAATCTCCCATCAAGTGGAAATGATCGCCAGCATGTCGCAAAACAACAGCCGGGTAATCGGGCAGACCGCGTCAACGACGGACGAATTGTCCAACTTGGCGGGCAAACTGTCGCAATCTGTGGACCGCTTTCAGCTCTAGCAACGAGTTGGCGAGCGGCGCTCATATATAACTCAACTAAATAGTCATTTAGTTGAGTTATATTATTATTGAATAATGCGGGTTTGGCCGGGCTAGGGGGCCTTCTTATCCTGGTCAGCGAAATCCACGCGCTTATGGACGAAATACCCCGCGATTCCCCAGTGCTTGTCATCATCGCGCAGGATGACTTTTTCCTGGACGGTGGTCATGGCAAACGTCGAGGCGAACTCGATCACCGCGTAATTCCCGGCAGGCGCGTCAGGTAATTGATCGATAAAACCAAGCGCCACGGGCTCTCGTTTCTGAAATGAGCCCAGCCCAAGCCGCAAACCTTTGAGGCTGGTGACCCACACCTGTTGAGATGTCTTGGCCTGCAGCACCGGGCTGACTGCAGGCCAAGTCATTTGCGCTGTACCGGCATCCAGCAAAGCCAGAAATGCCCGAGCGGTATCGAACACTTGCTGTTGCTGTTGCGGCGTACCGGGATCGGTTGCGGTGACCTTGGGCGTGTTCTGGTTGAAGCTGATGTCGCATCCGCTGAGCAACGCGAGTGAGCACCACAAGACTGCGAATCGCTTCATGCAAAACCTCCAAGGCACCGATGTCCGTGGGGACGAGTAAAGATGACGATTGAGGGGGTTGCCATCGGCCGGTCAAATAATGCTGTGGTGGTGCGTGAATTCTCCAAGCCTAGGACTGGCTGGCCGGCACATGGTATTACGCATAATTCGACGTACGTTATGTTAGCGAAGCCGTCCTGCAGGACGAATCAGGCGCCGGGAAAATCGCGCAGCCCCGGCGGCTGATTTACACATAGCGTGCATTATGCGTGGCAGTCCCTGGTGAAAAACGACGTTCTGAATGCATGGTAAAATGCCCCTTCTATATTGGCCGGCCCGGCCTTCAGAAGGAGTTGATATGAGTAGTTTTGACGATTTTGCTTATCCTGATGTCTTCGTTGTTACTAAGCCTGACGGTTCGGTTTTACAGCTTCGCGGAAGCGTGAATGGCGCAGAAATGTACCTCGTTACTAGCGAGGATCTGACACCTAAAGACGCAGTGGTGCGAAATCTTTCTACAGGCAAATCTGAGAGCTATCAGATTTTGGATGTGCAGTTTTTGGAAGCGGCTGCCGGGTCACCAGCTCAGCAACGAGTTGGTGTTAAGCGCGTTTTTGATTGAGTTTCAGCGTTGACATCAAGGCTCTTTCTAAGGCATTCGCCGTTCGTTTTTTGATAGCAAATTCTCATCTGGTGTCCGCATAGAAAGCCCCTTCCAACCACTAACACTTGAGGGGCAACTACTAACACTTGGGGGGCATTTACCTGTTTTCCCAAGTGCCCGCCAAAGAAAAACCCCCAGTGATTCATAGATCCTTGGGGGGGTTTTCTGTTTTAAGCATTCTGAGCTTTTAGCGTGCTTTCGGAGCCATCGGAGTGGGGGTGCTGTTACACCCCCACTTTACCGCGGTTTCCCGCGATCCTTAGTCCCCCAACACACCTAATCTCTTGCTGCCTTCGTTGCGTTCACCCTTCATGTACTCTTCCATTTCCAGGCCTTGGAGAATCGAGCCGATCACATTGAGGGCTATAGGTTTGTGGGTTTCGTTCAGGCTTCCGAATCGTCGGAGTAGGCCCAACATCTGTATCTCCAACCCTCGTTCCTCATCGCTCAGCAAGATCTCATCGGTGGTGCATTTGAAGTACTTTGCAATCGCTATCACTTTGTCAGGCGGCGGCAGGTTTTTACCCTTTTCCCAGCTGGCGACTGTGTTTTCTGCTACTCCAACCGCCTCAGCCACAATTTTTTGCGACACCTTTTTGAGTGCTCGCTTGTTTCTGATGTTCTCTCCGATGTTCATCGCCGCTTCATCTGAATGCTCATGAGTCATTGACTATACCTCCTGTGTTTTTGTACAGCTAACACACATCGATGGTTAAGCTGCTACGTATCTCTTGCAAATAGCCTAACACATGACGTAGTCTTGCCTGCGTCGTGTATTGGCTTGACAAGGATTTCGGATGTTCATCGATTGGCTCACAATTTCGCAGGAGCATCAGCATGATCTACCGATCGTATGCGGAATCTTTACGCTGACTGTCGATTCCAACACCAACGAAGTCTTGAGCACCAAACAACCTCGTTTCAAACACGAAGCCAGTTATTCGACCTCCGTCACTATTCATGTCCAAGGCCGAAAGATTCGAGTTGAGGGCAATCCAAGCAGAGTAGGGCGGCTGGACAATCTTTTTGGTTTTACAACCATTGAGCAGTGCGTTTCTGTCTACAACCAGCTTCTTCGCGAATATGGCTTGCCTGGTTTTACTCGTTGTACTCGCCTCGATATTCGCCAAGGTGCTTCGGGTGCCAGCTCTGGCGATCGGATTGCTGACGGCGCAAAAATCGAACGTATCGACCTAACAACCAATTTTGCGTTGGGCGAAGGCAATGTTTTGGCTTACTTGCGCGGCGTATCAAGTCAACGCATTGGCCACTCTATCGGCTTCTTGTATCCCAATGGTCGTACTGTTGCATGGACTCCGAAAGGTAACGGTCAAGGTGGTCGTTTGCAGTATCGAAAGGCTTATGACAAGACTTTTGAAATGGATCAAAACTCCTTGCCAAAAATCAAACGTATTTTTGGTGAGGACTCAGCCGAATACAAATATGTTCAGCGCATTCGAGATTACTGCACTACTGAAGGTGTAGTGCGTCTAGAGCAAGAGCTTAAAAGTGAATTTTTGCAGCGCGAAGCCCTTTGTTATTGGGGCCTATTTGATGAAGGGCGTTTAGCCAAGCTCCACTGTGAGTTTCTTAAAATTGATGAAAAGCTGAAGGTGACTGCTATGGATATCGTTAGCATTAGCGAGCAACTCTTGGTAGAAAACATTGTTGACACTACTCGCGCTGCAAATACAACGGCTCTTTATGCCATTCAGTGGATGCATGGTCAGCGTTTTGATTTTAAGAAGCGACAAGTTCAGGATCACGCAGCCAAGCTAAATCGCATCGGTATCAACATTCGTAACGCCTGCGACACCAGCCGGTTTGCTCCAATATTTGTGCGACAGTGCCGTGAGGTCACTAAGTCCACCTTGGCTATTCCGTCCTGGTATCAACGAGCAAATCATCTCCAGCAGGTCGCTGCATGAAAACAGTTAAGTTTGATGCCACCGTACTTACTGCTGGCCAGCGTCGTCGTCTAGCTGAACAGCAGCATGTGCGCAGCTCTTTTATCAATCCTATTCTTGCTCAGCAGGTTGAAGAAGCGATCAAGGCTGTAGAAGCTCTAAAAGAGCGGTGGTTTTTTGATTACGAAGAAAAAGGAACACTCTGCATTGCCGACTGGGTGAATTTCTGATGGATAGGGTTGCTTATCAAAATCTACGCTTTGCAGTAGAAATGGAGTTTCTTAATGCTCTCAACAACCCTCAATGTGATGAACGTGCTGGGATTAATAGTCTTATGCGCTTGTTTCTATCTGCATTGGCTCAGCAAGAAGTAGAACGTCAGCGCTCTTCACGAAAATTCAAAACCTTCAGGCGTAACCCTGAGGCTATTGCGCCCAGTTGGGCATACCGTAAGCCCGGCACTGTTCCAGGCTTTCCAACACTGAGATAAGGGCATTACATGTCTAATGTTATCGTAGTTGAAGTAACCGGCAATCACCGCAGTGGTACTGCTGCCAAGTCGGGAAAACCATATTGCATGTTTGAAGCATATGCTCACTTGCCAAATATTCCATACCCGCAGAAATGCACTTTTTACGCTGAGACTCCCCAGCAGGTTCCTCAGCCTGGAAAGTATGAATGTGATGTGAACGCGCAAGTTCGCGATGATCGTCTGATTTTTGAAGTCGATCCTCGTCAAGGTCGTCGTATTAGTTCCGGTGCTCCTGGTTCTTCGACACCGCAGAAGTCTACGTAATGTCCGGTTTATTGCATTGCCCCGGTGATTTAATCATTCAGGGCGGTGTTCCTTCGTGCTCGATCGATTGGGTTTCTGTTCCTTACACTGTCCCTTTTGATCCTTCACAACTTGATCCAGTTATTTTGGCTCAAGCTTTTGGCGCCGGATTCACATTAGTAGCCAGCTTTATGGTTATGTCGATGGGAATACGCGCGTTTTTAAATTTCATCAAACAATCCTGAGTATTTCCCATGTTCAAAAAATCTAGTGCTGTAGCTGTTTCCGCTGTTGTTCTCGCTGTTTCGGCTTCTTCAGTTTTCGCTGCTGATCCTGTTGCCTGGGATTACAGCGGTCTGACTTCATCCATCGACTTCAGCACCATTTCAGTTGGTGTTCTGGCTGTTGCTGGCATTCTTGCTGGTGTTTACGCCGGTATCAAAGGCGCTCGTATCGTTCTGGGCTTCCTGCGCGGTTAAGGCTTTATCCCTGTTCGACCTGGACGTCTTCGGGCGTCCTTTTTTTTGCTTAATATAATGGGTTGAATCATGCGCCGTTTCTATAAGCACACTGCGTTACATAGATTTCCAAATCGTTTTTCTAGAGGTGTTATTTCTTTACTTTTGATTAAGAGAATTATTGCCATAACATTTGTTTTTTCGTTTTTATCCGGCGCCCTTATGACGGGGCTTTTTTACGCAGGTCTTGGTTGGGCGTTGAGGTTATATTCCTAATGGATCAGCTCTATTATTTTGCCATGTTCTGCATTGGATCTGGTTGCTCGTTTGCCGTCTTTTCCGGGTGGTGATATGAAGTATCTTTATCTCATTTATTTCTTACTTCTCGCTGCGTTCTCATCGACCGCTTCTGCTGGCTGGAAGTGCACTTCTTCATATGCGGCCTCTTATTCCAGTGAATGTTCTGCCGCCAGTGTCCAGGACACGCCTGAGTCGTTTATAACCGCATTCGTAAATGCGGTTAAGTCGGCTAATACAAACCCAAATAAAATTGGGTACACTGCTGGCTCTTGCACCATGAACGGTACTTCAAATGCAAGCTGTGCTTATTCCTGGACTTTTTATGGGTCTCCTTTTAATGATAGTGTCGATATTGTTAAGGAGGCTGCCGTTTGCCCTGAAACAGTCGAGACTCGTGGCCCCGATGCTGCTGCAATAAAATCAGGAGATAAATATTATGTCGCGTGGTCAGTTGGTTCTGTTACTGCTGATGTTTGTCACAACTCTTGTTCTTACCTGGCTAGTTCCGCCTCCGGTAGCACCTGCTATCTGTCTCCAGGCTCTACAGTCACTGGTTTTTGTAACTACTTCGTGGGTCTTAATACCGCGAGTCCTTCGTGCGGTGCTGAGTCCGGGTATAAGTCGCCGTCCGTTGGAGATCCTCTCACTCCCAGTACTGATCCTGGCGACGGCGGCGATGGTGGCACCAATCCTGGTGGTGGGAATGACGGCGGCGATGGCGATGGTGGTAACGGTGGGGATGGTGATTCCGGTTTTGACGGTGAGCTTTCTTTCAATAATCCAGGATCACTAAAGGGGGACTCAATTCTTGATAGTGAGGTTAACGCTGTTCACTACGATGCCTTTGTCCGTGGCATGGAAGCCGATTTAAATGAGTCAGGATTCGGTAAGGCTCTTACTGAATTTAATCAGAAAATGGCTGCTGGTGGCTCTCTGGCAGCCTGTCCCACCGCCACTGTTCAGCTCCTTGGAACCATGATTACTTTCGATGCGCATTGCGCATTGTTTGATTCGGTTTCCTCAATTCTTGCAGCTGTATTTCTGGCGGCCTGGTCAATCCTTGCCTTGCGTATTTTCCTGTCCGCGTAATTTTAGCCGCTAAAAATTTGAGGTGTTTATGTCTGCTTTCGGTGATTGGCTGCTATCGATTCTCCGCGAGATTTTGCAATTTTTTGTTGATCTGATAATTCAAGTTGCTGATTGGCTTTGGCAATCACTTTTAGAGTTGATTAGCTCCAGTTTCATCATGGGATTACTTACAAGTTCGGGAGAGTTGTTTACTAACATTTCTCCATCTGTTTGGTATTTCATGAATTTGATGCAGTTACCTTTTGGGATTACTGTTGTTAGCAGCGCCTATTTGTTGCGCTTCCTTGTTCGTCGCATTCCGTTTATTGGGTGATTTATGGCAATCCATGCTTATGTTGGTAAACCAGGTCACGGCAAAAGCTACGGCGTCGTTGAGCACGTTGTAATTCCGTCTCTTAAGCAAGACAGGCATGTGGTTACTAATATTCCGTTGTCCATTGATGATTTGTTGTCTGTTTATGGAGGAAATATTACTCAACTGCCTGATAATTGGTTTGAGCTTGATGACCTTTCCGAGATTATTCCACCTGGATCTGTTGCGATTATCGACGAATGTTGGAGGAGGTGGCCCGCAGGTAAAAATGTGAACCAAGCCAACCTTACTGATAAGTCCTTGCTTGCTGAACATAGGCACCGTGTTGATGCAAAGAACAATTCGATGCGTGTGGTTCTTGTGACTCAAGACCTTGCTCAAATTTCGTCATGGGTACGTCTTTTGATTGAGACCACCTATCGAATTCGAAAAATCACAAAGAAGACTTTCAAGGTAGATATTTACAATGGTGCTGTTACTGGTGATGCACCTTCAAAAACAAAGTTAATCAGAACCACTGCCGGAACCTTTAAGCAGTCTGTTTATTCATTCTATAAGTCTGCTACTCAATCAAACTCTGGTGCCGTGGGTGATGAATCTTCGGCAGATGGTCGTTCAAGTATTTTGCGTTCTTTTGGTTTGTGGTCGGCACTGGGTTGTTTTGTTGTTTGCATTGTCCTGGGTGTTTATTTTGTCAAAAAGTTCTTTACTACTGATCAACCTGGTGTGAAGCACTCAGTGTCTGTTTCTACACCAAAACAACCTAGTTCACCTGCTGAGCTTCCGATTTCAACCACTTGGCGGCTTGTTGGCTTTGTTCATCCGTCAAAGCCTGATCCATCTTCAAAGGCTGTATCTGAAGCTCTTGCCCTGGTAGCTGATAACAATGGAAATACTCGTTACATTTCTTTTTCTCATTGTCGATATTTCCCAGACTTTACTGAGGCTTATTGCTTGGTTGATGGTTTCAAGATCACTAATTGGTCATTAAAAAAACCTAATCCAATTACAGGTGGATTAATTGGGGGTGGTCTTTAGCGTAGCGCTAAGACCGCGCCCAATTAATTGACCAATCAGCCGGAAATCACCCCATGAATACCTGTAAGTTTCTTCGCGGCCTCTATGTCTCTGTCTTTCTGTTTTTCTTTGTTTCCTTTTCCCAAGCGGAAACAGTCCCTCAGCAACTGACTTTTGATTTTCAAACTATTCAGGTCTCGTCCGCTTTACAGCTTCTTGCCGATTACAGGGGCTTGAATCTTGTGCTGGACGAAAATGTCCGTGGTTCACTTTCTATGCGTATGAAGGATGTGACCTGGGATGAAGCCATTGAGTATGTGACTTCGGCAAAGGGGCTTTTATATACCATTGAAGGTAAGTTTCTTCGTGTTAGTGGTTATCCACGCCCAGGTGATTCATATTCAACAAATTCATATGTTGCTGCCCAAGACCAGCAAATTCAAAGTAGTCCTTCCTTTGGCGTCAACTCTTTTGATGTTTCGATCTTCAAGGTGCATAACATTTTGGCGTCCGACGCAATAAAAGCATTTCCTCTCGATCCTGGAGAGACTCTAAATTTTGAAGACGGTTCTTCTGTCATCGTTGCCAGGATGAGCAAGGCGCGTTTAGAGCAGCTCAAAACCTTGATTGCTGCTGTTGATTACTCCAGGAAGCAAGTGATGATCCAGGCTCGTATTGTCGAGGTGGATCGCTCGTATTCCAAGAATCTGGGTGTTCAATGGGGTGGCACTGTAGGCAGCGGTGCTGGCACTGTTTCAGGCTCTGTGCCGCTTGGCTTTGCCTCTGGTGCCATCGGGGCTGTTGGCATTGTCTCAAGCGCTCTGACGCTCGATGCCAGGCTTTCAGCCATGGAGCAGGAAGGTAAGGGCAGGGTGATTTCCAGTCCTCGCGTTTATACCTCTGACCGTCATCAAGCCAAAATTGTTAAAGGCTCTCAGGTTCCTTATCAGCAATCGGCCGGCGATGGTGCAACGTCGACATCCTTCAAGCAGGCTGCTTTGTCGCTCGACGTGACTCCGATCGTTAACGATAAGGGCGTGCTGCTGGATGTAATCCTTTCAAAGGATGAGCCTGACTATTCCAATGCCATGAATGGCGTGCCGCCGATCAACACAACCTCGCTGACGTCCCGGGTTTTTTCGCCGTTCGGCCAGACCATTGCCGTGGGTGGTGTTTATTCGGATCTGGATACAACCGTCGTTAGAAGCGTGCCGTTCTTGGGCAAAATTCCTGGCTTCAAATGGTTGTTCACCAGCAACTCGACGGTATCCACCAGCACTGAGCTTGTCCTGTTTTTGACACCTGTGTTGGTCAATCAATATAACTAAACTAAATGACTATTTAGTTTAGTTATATTTAATTGTTATTAAAAATGGAGGAGGGTAGCTCACCCAATGACCTAGGGTAAGCTCATCCTTAGCCGTCGATATATTCACTATAAAGGGTAATGGATTATGGACTATGAGCGTTTGCCGAGTACCTGGGTTATCGAGGAAGCGCGTTCTTTTTTGAGGGCCGCACAGATTCTCGAACAATGTGCCTCAAACGGTGATTCCAATCTCTACTGGCCAGCCGCGATGAATTCCGCGCTCGCGTCTGAGCTGCTTCTTAAGTCATTTCTTGTTGAGGCTGACCCTAGATTTCCAAGGTCTGAATATGATCCCGAAGGATATTTGCGTTTGGTCACCGGCTTGCCTGGAAACAGGCATGGCCTGATCGATCTGTACAACGCCATTCCTATTGAGATGGCCAACCAGGTGCGTGAAACGTCAGAGAGATTGGCTCCAGGCTTTCAACTGGAAAAATGGATCACAACTTGCTCCAAGCTTTTCGTTGGCACTCGATATCCATATGAAGCCAACTCGGTTCAAGGCATTGACCTGGATGTGTTGAAGCTCGCGCCGCACCTGGATCAGGTGTTGGAGGAAATGACCCGTCAACCAGCTAGTGCCAGGCTTCAAATCTGACCGACAGAGCCCCCCAGCTCCGTATAGGACGGTTCGCATAATTCGACGTACGTTATGTTAGCGAAGCCGTCCTGCAGGACGAATCAGGCGCCGGGAAAATCGCGCAGCCCCGGCGGCTGATTTACACATAGCGTGCATTATGCGTGGCAGTCCCTGGTGAAAAACGACGTTCTGAATGCATGGTAAAATGCCCCTTCTATATTGGCCGGCCCGGCCTTCAGAAGGAGTTGATATGAGTAGTTTTGACGATTTTGCTTATCCTGATGTCTTCGTTGTTACTAAGCCTGACGGTTCGGTTTTACAGCTTCGCGGAAGCGTGAATGGCGCAGAAATGTACCTCGTTACTAGCGAGGATCTGACACCTAAAGACGCAGTGGTGCGAAATCTTTCTACAGGCAAATCTGAGAGCTATCAGATTTTGGATGTGCAGTTTTTGGAAGCGGCTGCCGGGTCACCAGCTCAGCAACGAGTTGGTGTTAAGCGCGTTTTTGATTGAGTTTCAGCGTTGACATCAAGGCTCTTTCTAAGGCATTCGCCGTTCGTTTTTTGATAGCAAATTCTCATCTGGTGTCCGCATAGAAAGCCCCTTCCAACCACTAACACTTGAGGGGCAACTACTAACACTTGGGGGGCATTTACCTGTTTTCCCAAGTGCCCGCCAAAGAAAAACCCCCAGTGATTCATAGATCCTTGGGGGGGTTTTCTGTTTTAAGCATTCTGAGCTTTTAGCGTGCTTTCGGAGCCATCGGAGTGGGGGTGCTGTTACACCCCCACTTTACCGCGGTTTCCCGCGATCCTTAGTCCCCCAACACACCTAATCTCTTGCTGCCTTCGTTGCGTTCACCCTTCATGTACTCTTCCATTTCCAGGCCTTGGAGAATCGAGCCGATCACATTGAGGGCTATAGGTTTGTGGGTTTCGTTCAGGCTTCCGAATCGTCGGAGTAGGCCCAACATCTGTATCTCCAACCCTCGTTCCTCATCGCTCAGCAAGATCTCATCGGTGGTGCATTTGAAGTACTTTGCAATCGCTATCACTTTGTCAGGCGGCGGCAGGTTTTTACCCTTTTCCCAGCTGGCGACTGTGTTTTCTGCTACTCCAACCGCCTCAGCCACAATTTTTTGCGACACCTTTTTGAGTGCTCGCTTGTTTCTGATGTTCTCTCCGATGTTCATCGCCGCTTCATCTGAATGCTCATGAGTCATTGACTATACCTCCTGTGTTTTTGTACAGCTAACACACATCGATGGTTAAGCTGCTACGTATCTCTTGCAAATAGCCTAACACATGACGTAGTCTTGCCTGCGTCGTGTATTGGCTTGACAAGGATTTCGGATGTTCATCGATTGGCTCACAATTTCGCAGGAGCATCAGCATGATCTACCGATCGTATGCGGAATCTTTACGCTGACTGTCGATTCCAACACCAACGAAGTCTTGAGCACCAAACAACCTCGTTTCAAACACGAAGCCAGTTATTCGACCTCCGTCACTATTCATGTCCAAGGCCGAAAGATTCGAGTTGAGGGCAATCCAAGCAGAGTAGGGCGGCTGGACAATCTTTTTGGTTTTACAACCATTGAGCAGTGCGTTTCTGTCTACAACCAGCTTCTTCGCGAATATGGCTTGCCTGGTTTTACTCGTTGTACTCGCCTCGATATTCGCCAAGGTGCTTCGGGTGCCAGCTCTGGCGATCGGATTGCTGACGGCGCAAAAATCGAACGTATCGACCTAACAACCAATTTTGCGTTGGGCGAAGGCAATGTTTTGGCTTACTTGCGCGGCGTATCAAGTCAACGCATTGGCCACTCTATCGGCTTCTTGTATCCCAATGGTCGTACTGTTGCATGGACTCCGAAAGGTAACGGTCAAGGTGGTCGTTTGCAGTATCGAAAGGCTTATGACAAGACTTTTGAAATGGATCAAAACTCCTTGCCAAAAATCAAACGTATTTTTGGTGAGGACTCAGCCGAATACAAATATGTTCAGCGCATTCGAGATTACTGCACTACTGAAGGTGTAGTGCGTCTAGAGCAAGAGCTTAAAAGTGAATTTTTGCAGCGCGAAGCCCTTTGTTATTGGGGCCTATTTGATGAAGGGCGTTTAGCCAAGCTCCACTGTGAGTTTCTTAAAATTGATGAAAAGCTGAAGGTGACTGCTATGGATATCGTTAGCATTAGCGAGCAACTCTTGGTAGAAAACATTGTTGACACTACTCGCGCTGCAAATACAACGGCTCTTTATGCCATTCAGTGGATGCATGGTCAGCGTTTTGATTTTAAGAAGCGACAAGTTCAGGATCACGCAGCCAAGCTAAATCGCATCGGTATCAACATTCGTAACGCCTGCGACACCAGCCGGTTTGCTCCAATATTTGTGCGACAGTGCCGTGAGGTCACTAAGTCCACCTTGGCTATTCCGTCCTGGTATCAACGAGCAAATCATCTCCAGCAGGTCGCTGCATGAAAACAGTTAAGTTTGATGCCACCGTACTTACTGCTGGCCAGCGTCGTCGTCTAGCTGAACAGCAGCATGTGCGCAGCTCTTTTATCAATCCTATTCTTGCTCAGCAGGTTGAAGAAGCGATCAAGGCTGTAGAAGCTCTAAAAGAGCGGTGGTTTTTTGATTACGAAGAAAAAGGAACACTCTGCATTGCCGACTGGGTGAATTTCTGATGGATAGGGTTGCTTATCAAAATCTACGCTTTGCAGTAGAAATGGAGTTTCTTAATGCTCTCAACAACCCTCAATGTGATGAACGTGCTGGGATTAATAGTCTTATGCGCTTGTTTCTATCTGCATTGGCTCAGCAAGAAGTAGAACGTCAGCGCTCTTCACGAAAATTCAAAACCTTCAGGCGTAACCCTGAGGCTATTGCGCCCAGTTGGGCATACCGTAAGCCCGGCACTGTTCCAGGCTTTCCAACACTGAGATAAGGGCATTACATGTCTAATGTTATCGTAGTTGAAGTAACCGGCAATCACCGCAGTGGTACTGCTGCCAAGTCGGGAAAACCATATTGCATGTTTGAAGCATATGCTCACTTGCCAAATATTCCATACCCGCAGAAATGCACTTTTTACGCTGAGACTCCCCAGCAGGTTCCTCAGCCTGGAAAGTATGAATGTGATGTGAACGCGCAAGTTCGCGATGATCGTCTGATTTTTGAAGTCGATCCTCGTCAAGGTCGTCGTATTAGTTCCGGTGCTCCTGGTTCTTCGACACCGCAGAAGTCTACGTAATGTCCGGTTTATTGCATTGCCCCGGTGATTTAATCATTCAGGGCGGTGTTCCTTCGTGCTCGATCGATTGGGTTTCTGTTCCTTACACTGTCCCTTTTGATCCTTCACAACTTGATCCAGTTATTTTGGCTCAAGCTTTTGGCGCCGGATTCACATTAGTAGCCAGCTTTATGGTTATGTCGATGGGAATACGCGCGTTTTTAAATTTCATCAAACAATCCTGAGTATTTCCCATGTTCAAAAAATCTAGTGCTGTAGCTGTTTCCGCTGTTGTTCTCGCTGTTTCGGCTTCTTCAGTTTTCGCTGCTGATCCTGTTGCCTGGGATTACAGCGGTCTGACTTCATCCATCGACTTCAGCACCATTTCAGTTGGTGTTCTGGCTGTTGCTGGCATTCTTGCTGGTGTTTACGCCGGTATCAAAGGCGCTCGTATCGTTCTGGGCTTCCTGCGCGGTTAAGGCTTTATCCCTGTTCGACCTGGACGTCTTCGGGCGTCCTTTTTTTTGCTTAATATAATGGGTTGAATCATGCGCCGTTTCTATAAGCACACTGCGTTACATAGATTTCCAAATCGTTTTTCTAGAGGTGTTATTTCTTTACTTTTGATTAAGAGAATTATTGCCATAACATTTGTTTTTTCGTTTTTATCCGGCGCCCTTATGACGGGGCTTTTTTACGCAGGTCTTGGTTGGGCGTTGAGGTTATATTCCTAATGGATCAGCTCTATTATTTTGCCATGTTCTGCATTGGATCTGGTTGCTCGTTTGCCGTCTTTTCCGGGTGGTGATATGAAGTATCTTTATCTCATTTATTTCTTACTTCTCGCTGCGTTCTCATCGACCGCTTCTGCTGGCTGGAAGTGCACTTCTTCATATGCGGCCTCTTATTCCAGTGAATGTTCTGCCGCCAGTGTCCAGGACACGCCTGAGTCGTTTATAACCGCATTCGTAAATGCGGTTAAGTCGGCTAATACAAACCCAAATAAAATTGGGTACACTGCTGGCTCTTGCACCATGAACGGTACTTCAAATGCAAGCTGTGCTTATTCCTGGACTTTTTATGGGTCTCCTTTTAATGATAGTGTCGATATTGTTAAGGAGGCTGCCGTTTGCCCTGAAACAGTCGAGACTCGTGGCCCCGATGCTGCTGCAATAAAATCAGGAGATAAATATTATGTCGCGTGGTCAGTTGGTTCTGTTACTGCTGATGTTTGTCACAACTCTTGTTCTTACCTGGCTAGTTCCGCCTCCGGTAGCACCTGCTATCTGTCTCCAGGCTCTACAGTCACTGGTTTTTGTAACTACTTCGTGGGTCTTAATACCGCGAGTCCTTCGTGCGGTGCTGAGTCCGGGTATAAGTCGCCGTCCGTTGGAGATCCTCTCACTCCCAGTACTGATCCTGGCGACGGCGGCGATGGTGGCACCAATCCTGGTGGTGGGAATGACGGCGGCGATGGCGATGGTGGTAACGGTGGGGATGGTGATTCCGGTTTTGACGGTGAGCTTTCTTTCAATAATCCAGGATCACTAAAGGGGGACTCAATTCTTGATAGTGAGGTTAACGCTGTTCACTACGATGCCTTTGTCCGTGGCATGGAAGCCGATTTAAATGAGTCAGGATTCGGTAAGGCTCTTACTGAATTTAATCAGAAAATGGCTGCTGGTGGCTCTCTGGCAGCCTGTCCCACCGCCACTGTTCAGCTCCTTGGAACCATGATTACTTTCGATGCGCATTGCGCATTGTTTGATTCGGTTTCCTCAATTCTTGCAGCTGTATTTCTGGCGGCCTGGTCAATCCTTGCCTTGCGTATTTTCCTGTCCGCGTAATTTTAGCCGCTAAAAATTTGAGGTGTTTATGTCTGCTTTCGGTGATTGGCTGCTATCGATTCTCCGCGAGATTTTGCAATTTTTTGTTGATCTGATAATTCAAGTTGCTGATTGGCTTTGGCAATCACTTTTAGAGTTGATTAGCTCCAGTTTCATCATGGGATTACTTACAAGTTCGGGAGAGTTGTTTACTAACATTTCTCCATCTGTTTGGTATTTCATGAATTTGATGCAGTTACCTTTTGGGATTACTGTTGTTAGCAGCGCCTATTTGTTGCGCTTCCTTGTTCGTCGCATTCCGTTTATTGGGTGATTTATGGCAATCCATGCTTATGTTGGTAAACCAGGTCACGGCAAAAGCTACGGCGTCGTTGAGCACGTTGTAATTCCGTCTCTTAAGCAAGACAGGCATGTGGTTACTAATATTCCGTTGTCCATTGATGATTTGTTGTCTGTTTATGGAGGAAATATTACTCAACTGCCTGATAATTGGTTTGAGCTTGATGACCTTTCCGAGATTATTCCACCTGGATCTGTTGCGATTATCGACGAATGTTGGAGGAGGTGGCCCGCAGGTAAAAATGTGAACCAAGCCAACCTTACTGATAAGTCCTTGCTTGCTGAACATAGGCACCGTGTTGATGCAAAGAACAATTCGATGCGTGTGGTTCTTGTGACTCAAGACCTTGCTCAAATTTCGTCATGGGTACGTCTTTTGATTGAGACCACCTATCGAATTCGAAAAATCACAAAGAAGACTTTCAAGGTAGATATTTACAATGGTGCTGTTACTGGTGATGCACCTTCAAAAACAAAGTTAATCAGAACCACTGCCGGAACCTTTAAGCAGTCTGTTTATTCATTCTATAAGTCTGCTACTCAATCAAACTCTGGTGCCGTGGGTGATGAATCTTCGGCAGATGGTCGTTCAAGTATTTTGCGTTCTTTTGGTTTGTGGTCGGCACTGGGTTGTTTTGTTGTTTGCATTGTCCTGGGTGTTTATTTTGTCAAAAAGTTCTTTACTACTGATCAACCTGGTGTGAAGCACTCAGTGTCTGTTTCTACACCAAAACAACCTAGTTCACCTGCTGAGCTTCCGATTTCAACCACTTGGCGGCTTGTTGGCTTTGTTCATCCGTCAAAGCCTGATCCATCTTCAAAGGCTGTATCTGAAGCTCTTGCCCTGGTAGCTGATAACAATGGAAATACTCGTTACATTTCTTTTTCTCATTGTCGATATTTCCCAGACTTTACTGAGGCTTATTGCTTGGTTGATGGTTTCAAGATCACTAATTGGTCATTAAAAAAACCTAATCCAATTACAGGTGGATTAATTGGGGGTGGTCTTTAGCGTAGCGCTAAGACCGCGCCCAATTAATTGACCAATCAGCCGGAAATCACCCCATGAATACCTGTAAGTTTCTTCGCGGCCTCTATGTCTCTGTCTTTCTGTTTTTCTTTGTTTCCTTTTCCCAAGCGGAAACAGTCCCTCAGCAACTGACTTTTGATTTTCAAACTATTCAGGTCTCGTCCGCTTTACAGCTTCTTGCCGATTACAGGGGCTTGAATCTTGTGCTGGACGAAAATGTCCGTGGTTCACTTTCTATGCGTATGAAGGATGTGACCTGGGATGAAGCCATTGAGTATGTGACTTCGGCAAAGGGGCTTTTATATACCATTGAAGGTAAGTTTCTTCGTGTTAGTGGTTATCCACGCCCAGGTGATTCATATTCAACAAATTCATATGTTGCTGCCCAAGACCAGCAAATTCAAAGTAGTCCTTCCTTTGGCGTCAACTCTTTTGATGTTTCGATCTTCAAGGTGCATAACATTTTGGCGTCCGACGCAATAAAAGCATTTCCTCTCGATCCTGGAGAGACTCTAAATTTTGAAGACGGTTCTTCTGTCATCGTTGCCAGGATGAGCAAGGCGCGTTTAGAGCAGCTCAAAACCTTGATTGCTGCTGTTGATTACTCCAGGAAGCAAGTGATGATCCAGGCTCGTATTGTCGAGGTGGATCGCTCGTATTCCAAGAATCTGGGTGTTCAATGGGGTGGCACTGTAGGCAGCGGTGCTGGCACTGTTTCAGGCTCTGTGCCGCTTGGCTTTGCCTCTGGTGCCATCGGGGCTGTTGGCATTGTCTCAAGCGCTCTGACGCTCGATGCCAGGCTTTCAGCCATGGAGCAGGAAGGTAAGGGCAGGGTGATTTCCAGTCCTCGCGTTTATACCTCTGACCGTCATCAAGCCAAAATTGTTAAAGGCTCTCAGGTTCCTTATCAGCAATCGGCCGGCGATGGTGCAACGTCGACATCCTTCAAGCAGGCTGCTTTGTCGCTCGACGTGACTCCGATCGTTAACGATAAGGGCGTGCTGCTGGATGTAATCCTTTCAAAGGATGAGCCTGACTATTCCAATGCCATGAATGGCGTGCCGCCGATCAACACAACCTCGCTGACGTCCCGGGTTTTTTCGCCGTTCGGCCAGACCATTGCCGTGGGTGGTGTTTATTCGGATCTGGATACAACCGTCGTTAGAAGCGTGCCGTTCTTGGGCAAAATTCCTGGCTTCAAATGGTTGTTCACCAGCAACTCGACGGTATCCACCAGCACTGAGCTTGTCCTGTTTTTGACACCTGTGTTGGTCAATCAATATAACTAAACTAAATGACTATTTAGTTTAGTTATATTTAATTGTTATTAAAAATGGAGGAGGGTAGCTCACCCAATGACCTAGGGTAAGCTCATCCTTAGCCGTCGATATATTCACTATAAAGGGTAATGGATTATGGACTATGAGCGTTTGCCGAGTACCTGGGTTATCGAGGAAGCGCGTTCTTTTTTGAGGGCCGCACAGATTCTCGAACAATGTGCCTCAAACGGTGATTCCAATCTCTACTGGCCAGCCGCGATGAATTCCGCGCTCGCGTCTGAGCTGCTTCTTAAGTCATTTCTTGTTGAGGCTGACCCTAGATTTCCAAGGTCTGAATATGATCCCGAAGGATATTTGCGTTTGGTCACCGGCTTGCCTGGAAACAGGCATGGCCTGATCGATCTGTACAACGCCATTCCTATTGAGATGGCCAACCAGGTGCGTGAAACGTCAGAGAGATTGGCTCCAGGCTTTCAACTGGAAAAATGGATCACAACTTGCTCCAAGCTTTTCGTTGGCACTCGATATCCATATGAAGCCAACTCGGTTCAAGGCATTGACCTGGATGTGTTGAAGCTCGCGCCGCACCTGGATCAGGTGTTGGAGGAAATGACCCGTCAACCAGCTAGTGCCAGGCTTCAAATCTGACCGACAGAGCCCCCCAGCTCCGTATAGGACGGTTCGCATAATTCGACGTACGTTATGTTAGCGAAGCCGTCCTGCAGGACGAATCAGGCGCCGGGAAAATCGCGCAGCCCCGGCGGCTGATTTACACATAGCGTGCATTATGCGTGGCAGTCCCTGGTGAAAAACGACGTTCTGAATGCATGGTAAAATGCCCCTTCTATATTGGCCGGCCCGGCCTTCAGAAGGAGTTGATATGAGTAGTTTTGACGATTTTGCTTATCCTGATGTCTTCGTTGTTACTAAGCCTGACGGTTCGGTTTTACAGCTTCGCGGAAGCGTGAATGGCGCAGAAATGTACCTCGTTACTAGCGAGGATCTGACACCTAAAGACGCAGTGGTGCGAAATCTTTCTACAGGCAAATCTGAGAGCTATCAGATTTTGGATGTGCAGTTTTTGGAAGCGGCTGCCGGGTCACCAGCTCAGCAACGAGTTGGTGTTAAGCGCGTTTTTGATTGAGTTTCAGCGTTGACATCAAGGCTCTTTCTAAGGCATTCGCCGTTCGTTTTTTGATAGCAAATTCTCATCTGGTGTCCGCATAGAAAGCCCCTTCCAACCACTAACACTTGAGGGGCAACTACTAACACTTGGGGGGCATTTACCTGTTTTCCCAAGTGCCCGCCAAAGAAAAACCCCCAGTGATTCATAGATCCTTGGGGGGGTTTTCTGTTTTAAGCATTCTGAGCTTTTAGCGTGCTTTCGGAGCCATCGGAGTGGGGGTGCTGTTACACCCCCACTTTACCGCGGTTTCCCGCGATCCTTAGTCCCCCAACACACCTAATCTCTTGCTGCCTTCGTTGCGTTCACCCTTCATGTACTCTTCCATTTCCAGGCCTTGGAGAATCGAGCCGATCACATTGAGGGCTATAGGTTTGTGGGTTTCGTTCAGGCTTCCGAATCGTCGGAGTAGGCCCAACATCTGTATCTCCAACCCTCGTTCCTCATCGCTCAGCAAGATCTCATCGGTGGTGCATTTGAAGTACTTTGCAATCGCTATCACTTTGTCAGGCGGCGGCAGGTTTTTACCCTTTTCCCAGCTGGCGACTGTGTTTTCTGCTACTCCAACCGCCTCAGCCACAATTTTTTGCGACACCTTTTTGAGTGCTCGCTTGTTTCTGATGTTCTCTCCGATGTTCATCGCCGCTTCATCTGAATGCTCATGAGTCATTGACTATACCTCCTGTGTTTTTGTACAGCTAACACACATCGATGGTTAAGCTGCTACGTATCTCTTGCAAATAGCCTAACACATGACGTAGTCTTGCCTGCGTCGTGTATTGGCTTGACAAGGATTTCGGATGTTCATCGATTGGCTCACAATTTCGCAGGAGCATCAGCATGATCTACCGATCGTATGCGGAATCTTTACGCTGACTGTCGATTCCAACACCAACGAAGTCTTGAGCACCAAACAACCTCGTTTCAAACACGAAGCCAGTTATTCGACCTCCGTCACTATTCATGTCCAAGGCCGAAAGATTCGAGTTGAGGGCAATCCAAGCAGAGTAGGGCGGCTGGACAATCTTTTTGGTTTTACAACCATTGAGCAGTGCGTTTCTGTCTACAACCAGCTTCTTCGCGAATATGGCTTGCCTGGTTTTACTCGTTGTACTCGCCTCGATATTCGCCAAGGTGCTTCGGGTGCCAGCTCTGGCGATCGGATTGCTGACGGCGCAAAAATCGAACGTATCGACCTAACAACCAATTTTGCGTTGGGCGAAGGCAATGTTTTGGCTTACTTGCGCGGCGTATCAAGTCAACGCATTGGCCACTCTATCGGCTTCTTGTATCCCAATGGTCGTACTGTTGCATGGACTCCGAAAGGTAACGGTCAAGGTGGTCGTTTGCAGTATCGAAAGGCTTATGACAAGACTTTTGAAATGGATCAAAACTCCTTGCCAAAAATCAAACGTATTTTTGGTGAGGACTCAGCCGAATACAAATATGTTCAGCGCATTCGAGATTACTGCACTACTGAAGGTGTAGTGCGTCTAGAGCAAGAGCTTAAAAGTGAATTTTTGCAGCGCGAAGCCCTTTGTTATTGGGGCCTATTTGATGAAGGGCGTTTAGCCAAGCTCCACTGTGAGTTTCTTAAAATTGATGAAAAGCTGAAGGTGACTGCTATGGATATCGTTAGCATTAGCGAGCAACTCTTGGTAGAAAACATTGTTGACACTACTCGCGCTGCAAATACAACGGCTCTTTATGCCATTCAGTGGATGCATGGTCAGCGTTTTGATTTTAAGAAGCGACAAGTTCAGGATCACGCAGCCAAGCTAAATCGCATCGGTATCAACATTCGTAACGCCTGCGACACCAGCCGGTTTGCTCCAATATTTGTGCGACAGTGCCGTGAGGTCACTAAGTCCACCTTGGCTATTCCGTCCTGGTATCAACGAGCAAATCATCTCCAGCAGGTCGCTGCATGAAAACAGTTAAGTTTGATGCCACCGTACTTACTGCTGGCCAGCGTCGTCGTCTAGCTGAACAGCAGCATGTGCGCAGCTCTTTTATCAATCCTATTCTTGCTCAGCAGGTTGAAGAAGCGATCAAGGCTGTAGAAGCTCTAAAAGAGCGGTGGTTTTTTGATTACGAAGAAAAAGGAACACTCTGCATTGCCGACTGGGTGAATTTCTGATGGATAGGGTTGCTTATCAAAATCTACGCTTTGCAGTAGAAATGGAGTTTCTTAATGCTCTCAACAACCCTCAATGTGATGAACGTGCTGGGATTAATAGTCTTATGCGCTTGTTTCTATCTGCATTGGCTCAGCAAGAAGTAGAACGTCAGCGCTCTTCACGAAAATTCAAAACCTTCAGGCGTAACCCTGAGGCTATTGCGCCCAGTTGGGCATACCGTAAGCCCGGCACTGTTCCAGGCTTTCCAACACTGAGATAAGGGCATTACATGTCTAATGTTATCGTAGTTGAAGTAACCGGCAATCACCGCAGTGGTACTGCTGCCAAGTCGGGAAAACCATATTGCATGTTTGAAGCATATGCTCACTTGCCAAATATTCCATACCCGCAGAAATGCACTTTTTACGCTGAGACTCCCCAGCAGGTTCCTCAGCCTGGAAAGTATGAATGTGATGTGAACGCGCAAGTTCGCGATGATCGTCTGATTTTTGAAGTCGATCCTCGTCAAGGTCGTCGTATTAGTTCCGGTGCTCCTGGTTCTTCGACACCGCAGAAGTCTACGTAATGTCCGGTTTATTGCATTGCCCCGGTGATTTAATCATTCAGGGCGGTGTTCCTTCGTGCTCGATCGATTGGGTTTCTGTTCCTTACACTGTCCCTTTTGATCCTTCACAACTTGATCCAGTTATTTTGGCTCAAGCTTTTGGCGCCGGATTCACATTAGTAGCCAGCTTTATGGTTATGTCGATGGGAATACGCGCGTTTTTAAATTTCATCAAACAATCCTGAGTATTTCCCATGTTCAAAAAATCTAGTGCTGTAGCTGTTTCCGCTGTTGTTCTCGCTGTTTCGGCTTCTTCAGTTTTCGCTGCTGATCCTGTTGCCTGGGATTACAGCGGTCTGACTTCATCCATCGACTTCAGCACCATTTCAGTTGGTGTTCTGGCTGTTGCTGGCATTCTTGCTGGTGTTTACGCCGGTATCAAAGGCGCTCGTATCGTTCTGGGCTTCCTGCGCGGTTAAGGCTTTATCCCTGTTCGACCTGGACGTCTTCGGGCGTCCTTTTTTTTGCTTAATATAATGGGTTGAATCATGCGCCGTTTCTATAAGCACACTGCGTTACATAGATTTCCAAATCGTTTTTCTAGAGGTGTTATTTCTTTACTTTTGATTAAGAGAATTATTGCCATAACATTTGTTTTTTCGTTTTTATCCGGCGCCCTTATGACGGGGCTTTTTTACGCAGGTCTTGGTTGGGCGTTGAGGTTATATTCCTAATGGATCAGCTCTATTATTTTGCCATGTTCTGCATTGGATCTGGTTGCTCGTTTGCCGTCTTTTCCGGGTGGTGATATGAAGTATCTTTATCTCATTTATTTCTTACTTCTCGCTGCGTTCTCATCGACCGCTTCTGCTGGCTGGAAGTGCACTTCTTCATATGCGGCCTCTTATTCCAGTGAATGTTCTGCCGCCAGTGTCCAGGACACGCCTGAGTCGTTTATAACCGCATTCGTAAATGCGGTTAAGTCGGCTAATACAAACCCAAATAAAATTGGGTACACTGCTGGCTCTTGCACCATGAACGGTACTTCAAATGCAAGCTGTGCTTATTCCTGGACTTTTTATGGGTCTCCTTTTAATGATAGTGTCGATATTGTTAAGGAGGCTGCCGTTTGCCCTGAAACAGTCGAGACTCGTGGCCCCGATGCTGCTGCAATAAAATCAGGAGATAAATATTATGTCGCGTGGTCAGTTGGTTCTGTTACTGCTGATGTTTGTCACAACTCTTGTTCTTACCTGGCTAGTTCCGCCTCCGGTAGCACCTGCTATCTGTCTCCAGGCTCTACAGTCACTGGTTTTTGTAACTACTTCGTGGGTCTTAATACCGCGAGTCCTTCGTGCGGTGCTGAGTCCGGGTATAAGTCGCCGTCCGTTGGAGATCCTCTCACTCCCAGTACTGATCCTGGCGACGGCGGCGATGGTGGCACCAATCCTGGTGGTGGGAATGACGGCGGCGATGGCGATGGTGGTAACGGTGGGGATGGTGATTCCGGTTTTGACGGTGAGCTTTCTTTCAATAATCCAGGATCACTAAAGGGGGACTCAATTCTTGATAGTGAGGTTAACGCTGTTCACTACGATGCCTTTGTCCGTGGCATGGAAGCCGATTTAAATGAGTCAGGATTCGGTAAGGCTCTTACTGAATTTAATCAGAAAATGGCTGCTGGTGGCTCTCTGGCAGCCTGTCCCACCGCCACTGTTCAGCTCCTTGGAACCATGATTACTTTCGATGCGCATTGCGCATTGTTTGATTCGGTTTCCTCAATTCTTGCAGCTGTATTTCTGGCGGCCTGGTCAATCCTTGCCTTGCGTATTTTCCTGTCCGCGTAATTTTAGCCGCTAAAAATTTGAGGTGTTTATGTCTGCTTTCGGTGATTGGCTGCTATCGATTCTCCGCGAGATTTTGCAATTTTTTGTTGATCTGATAATTCAAGTTGCTGATTGGCTTTGGCAATCACTTTTAGAGTTGATTAGCTCCAGTTTCATCATGGGATTACTTACAAGTTCGGGAGAGTTGTTTACTAACATTTCTCCATCTGTTTGGTATTTCATGAATTTGATGCAGTTACCTTTTGGGATTACTGTTGTTAGCAGCGCCTATTTGTTGCGCTTCCTTGTTCGTCGCATTCCGTTTATTGGGTGATTTATGGCAATCCATGCTTATGTTGGTAAACCAGGTCACGGCAAAAGCTACGGCGTCGTTGAGCACGTTGTAATTCCGTCTCTTAAGCAAGACAGGCATGTGGTTACTAATATTCCGTTGTCCATTGATGATTTGTTGTCTGTTTATGGAGGAAATATTACTCAACTGCCTGATAATTGGTTTGAGCTTGATGACCTTTCCGAGATTATTCCACCTGGATCTGTTGCGATTATCGACGAATGTTGGAGGAGGTGGCCCGCAGGTAAAAATGTGAACCAAGCCAACCTTACTGATAAGTCCTTGCTTGCTGAACATAGGCACCGTGTTGATGCAAAGAACAATTCGATGCGTGTGGTTCTTGTGACTCAAGACCTTGCTCAAATTTCGTCATGGGTACGTCTTTTGATTGAGACCACCTATCGAATTCGAAAAATCACAAAGAAGACTTTCAAGGTAGATATTTACAATGGTGCTGTTACTGGTGATGCACCTTCAAAAACAAAGTTAATCAGAACCACTGCCGGAACCTTTAAGCAGTCTGTTTATTCATTCTATAAGTCTGCTACTCAATCAAACTCTGGTGCCGTGGGTGATGAATCTTCGGCAGATGGTCGTTCAAGTATTTTGCGTTCTTTTGGTTTGTGGTCGGCACTGGGTTGTTTTGTTGTTTGCATTGTCCTGGGTGTTTATTTTGTCAAAAAGTTCTTTACTACTGATCAACCTGGTGTGAAGCACTCAGTGTCTGTTTCTACACCAAAACAACCTAGTTCACCTGCTGAGCTTCCGATTTCAACCACTTGGCGGCTTGTTGGCTTTGTTCATCCGTCAAAGCCTGATCCATCTTCAAAGGCTGTATCTGAAGCTCTTGCCCTGGTAGCTGATAACAATGGAAATACTCGTTACATTTCTTTTTCTCATTGTCGATATTTCCCAGACTTTACTGAGGCTTATTGCTTGGTTGATGGTTTCAAGATCACTAATTGGTCATTAAAAAAACCTAATCCAATTACAGGTGGATTAATTGGGGGTGGTCTTTAGCGTAGCGCTAAGACCGCGCCCAATTAATTGACCAATCAGCCGGAAATCACCCCATGAATACCTGTAAGTTTCTTCGCGGCCTCTATGTCTCTGTCTTTCTGTTTTTCTTTGTTTCCTTTTCCCAAGCGGAAACAGTCCCTCAGCAACTGACTTTTGATTTTCAAACTATTCAGGTCTCGTCCGCTTTACAGCTTCTTGCCGATTACAGGGGCTTGAATCTTGTGCTGGACGAAAATGTCCGTGGTTCACTTTCTATGCGTATGAAGGATGTGACCTGGGATGAAGCCATTGAGTATGTGACTTCGGCAAAGGGGCTTTTATATACCATTGAAGGTAAGTTTCTTCGTGTTAGTGGTTATCCACGCCCAGGTGATTCATATTCAACAAATTCATATGTTGCTGCCCAAGACCAGCAAATTCAAAGTAGTCCTTCCTTTGGCGTCAACTCTTTTGATGTTTCGATCTTCAAGGTGCATAACATTTTGGCGTCCGACGCAATAAAAGCATTTCCTCTCGATCCTGGAGAGACTCTAAATTTTGAAGACGGTTCTTCTGTCATCGTTGCCAGGATGAGCAAGGCGCGTTTAGAGCAGCTCAAAACCTTGATTGCTGCTGTTGATTACTCCAGGAAGCAAGTGATGATCCAGGCTCGTATTGTCGAGGTGGATCGCTCGTATTCCAAGAATCTGGGTGTTCAATGGGGTGGCACTGTAGGCAGCGGTGCTGGCACTGTTTCAGGCTCTGTGCCGCTTGGCTTTGCCTCTGGTGCCATCGGGGCTGTTGGCATTGTCTCAAGCGCTCTGACGCTCGATGCCAGGCTTTCAGCCATGGAGCAGGAAGGTAAGGGCAGGGTGATTTCCAGTCCTCGCGTTTATACCTCTGACCGTCATCAAGCCAAAATTGTTAAAGGCTCTCAGGTTCCTTATCAGCAATCGGCCGGCGATGGTGCAACGTCGACATCCTTCAAGCAGGCTGCTTTGTCGCTCGACGTGACTCCGATCGTTAACGATAAGGGCGTGCTGCTGGATGTAATCCTTTCAAAGGATGAGCCTGACTATTCCAATGCCATGAATGGCGTGCCGCCGATCAACACAACCTCGCTGACGTCCCGGGTTTTTTCGCCGTTCGGCCAGACCATTGCCGTGGGTGGTGTTTATTCGGATCTGGATACAACCGTCGTTAGAAGCGTGCCGTTCTTGGGCAAAATTCCTGGCTTCAAATGGTTGTTCACCAGCAACTCGACGGTATCCACCAGCACTGAGCTTGTCCTGTTTTTGACACCTGTGTTGGTCAATCAATATAACTAAACTAAATGACTATTTAGTTTAGTTATATTTAATTGTTATTAAAAATGGAGGAGGGTAGCTCACCCAATGACCTAGGGTAAGCTCATCCTTAGCCGTCGATATATTCACTATAAAGGGTAATGGATTATGGACTATGAGCGTTTGCCGAGTACCTGGGTTATCGAGGAAGCGCGTTCTTTTTTGAGGGCCGCACAGATTCTCGAACAATGTGCCTCAAACGGTGATTCCAATCTCTACTGGCCAGCCGCGATGAATTCCGCGCTCGCGTCTGAGCTGCTTCTTAAGTCATTTCTTGTTGAGGCTGACCCTAGATTTCCAAGGTCTGAATATGATCCCGAAGGATATTTGCGTTTGGTCACCGGCTTGCCTGGAAACAGGCATGGCCTGATCGATCTGTACAACGCCATTCCTATTGAGATGGCCAACCAGGTGCGTGAAACGTCAGAGAGATTGGCTCCAGGCTTTCAACTGGAAAAATGGATCACAACTTGCTCCAAGCTTTTCGTTGGCACTCGATATCCATATGAAGCCAACTCGGTTCAAGGCATTGACCTGGATGTGTTGAAGCTCGCGCCGCACCTGGATCAGGTGTTGGAGGAAATGACCCGTCAACCAGCTAGTGCCAGGCTTCAAATCTGACCGACAGAGCCCCCCAGCTCCGTATAGGACGGTTCGCATAATGTATATTATGTTAAATTGCGTATTTGAATAGTCCGCCGTCATCAGGCTTTTTCCAGAACACCATAGATTTCGCAAACCACCTGCATGGTCGCCTCTTCGATCGTTCCTTCATTGCGGCATAACGTCCAGCCGTGATCGGTAATCGCGTGCTCGAATGCCTGGGTACACGCGACATGCTCGTCCAGTTCATGGATCACGGTACTGCTCAAGCCGCGTCGCCTGGCCGCGGCCCTTGCCCATGAAATATGCGGCGCGGTGACAACCCCGACATGCAGGTCTGGCACTTGCACGTTGCGATCGATGTTCAGCTGTAGAATTTCTGCGAACGGGACGCTCCTGCGAAACGCGGCGTCCGATGGGTACCAGCGGTCCATCAGGACAATGCTGTCCTGTGGTTGTTTGGGCAGCACGTGTTGGGAGATCCAATGACGGCTGTCAGCAAAGCGCTCACACACGGCCAACTCCAATTCCCTGTCGGGATGCCTGGCGAGTTTATTAACAAGGATCATTGTTTCTGCCCTGTAGGGATCGCTTTTTCTCTCACAAAGCCGAATGACCTTTCTGTTGCCGGCCCTCAGCACTGTGGTAACGGCTTCCAACAGTGTGGTTTTGCCGACGCCCTTGGGGCCATCCAGAGAAACAAACAGCGCACGATTCATTCTTTACGTTTCAATGGAAAATGGACCAATACTCTAACCTGCTTTGTGGCAAGCAGGCCTCAAAACCCTGGCGCAGTATCAAGTTTGCAGCAAGTCGCCGTGCATTAATGTCGATGTAATGACCGGCGACGCGCTGTACCTGGCCCGCTAAGGGTGGCGCGCAAAACGCGGAGCGTCCAACCCTAGGCTTTCACGCAAGGTCGTGCCCTCATATGCGGTGCGGTAAACGCCGCGCGCTTGCAGTAACGGTATGACTTGCTGGGTGAAGCGGCTGAATTGCTCCGGGTGCCCGATATAGATGTTGAACCCGTCTACGGCCCGCGCTTGGAACCATTCAGTCATTTTCTGCGCGACGGTCTCGGCAGACCCGACGAAGGCACCCGGACGTAGCTGCCGACCGAACTCTACCGCTTGGCGCAGGGTGAAGCCCTTCTCGCTGGCCTGGTCGGCGATGCGCTTGGCGGCCGTAAAAAAACTGCTGCGCGCAAATTCCAGGCTTTCCTGGGGGAACGGTGCGTCGAGGTCGTACTGGCTGAAATCATGCCAGCCAAAATTACGCCCGAATTCCTTCAATGCCAGCTCAAAGCTATGGTCGGCCTGATGGTAGTGCTGTTCGATTTCACGCGCGTGGCCATCGCTGTCACCGACGTATATTTCAGCGCCCGGCATGACCAGCAGTTGTTCCGGGTCACGCCCCAGTTGCACCGCCCTACCCTTTATATCCTGGTAGAACGCCTGGCCCTGCTCAAGGCTGGCGGCATGGGTGAAGATCACGTCGGCCGTTGCGGCCCCCAGGTCGCGGCCTTGCTGTGAGTCGCCGGCCTGGAATATCACGGGCTGGCCTTGAGGCGAGCGCTGGATATTCAGCGGGCCGACCACCGAAAAGTGCTCGCCGTTGTGGTTCAGCCTATGCAGTTTGGCCGGATCGAGGAACTGCCCGGTGGCGCGATCACGCACGAATGCACCTTCCTCGTAGGAGTTCCACAACCCCTGCACAACCTCAACGTGTTCGGCCGCCCGAGCGTAGCGCGTGTCGTAATCGTAATGCTCGTCACGGCTGTAATTGCCCGCCGTGCCGGCATCACCGCTGGTCACCACGTTCCATCCCGCACGGCCTTTGCTGATCAAGTCCAGTGAGGCCAGGCGCCGCGCCACGTTGTAGGGCGAGTTGTATGACGTGGTCAGCGTACCGACCAAGCCTAAGTGCCGCGTACTCACTGCGAGCGCGGATAACAGTGTCAGCGGTTCCAGGCGGTTGAGGTAGTGGGAAGGTGACCCAGGGGTGATGAACTGGCTGTCGACGATGAATATCAGGTCGAACAGTGCCGCTTCGGCCTGGCGTGCAATGTCGATATACCAGTCGATGTTGACGCTGGCGTCGGCGGGCAATTGAGGGTCGAGCCACAGGTTGTGGCGGCCTGGCCCACCGCAGCCCATCGTCAGGGCACCCAGTTTTAGCTGTCTTTTAGTCATGTCTGACGTATTCCTTGAGCGCTCAGGGCTGGGTTTGGGCGACGGTGGGTTGCAACGACCCGGCGAATGAATCGTCAAACAGGCTGGCCGCCGAGTAAGACTTGACCAGGCCTTGTCCGGCAAAGAAATCCACGGTTTTTTGCGCCTCTACCGGTGACTGCGCCGTCAGCGGTTCGACTGTCGTGCGTGCTCGGGCAAACCAGGCGCGTGCGATGTCAGCGTCGGCCCTTGTGCGTTTGGCCCAGGCATCCGCATAAGCGTCGGTGTTGGCGGGATTTTGCCGCGCCCAGTCGCGTGCTTTCTTCAGGCGTTGCAGAAAATCACTGATGTGCGCACGCTTGGCATCGACCGCCTTGGCGTTGGCGGCAATGAAACTCTGCGCCGCAATCAACCCTTCAGCCGTGGCGAGCACCCGCGCGCCCTGCCGTTCCTGTTGCGTAACGTACGGCTCCCACGTTGCGATCACATCCACCGATCCGCCTTCCAGCGCATGGGACGCATCCAGCGCGCTCAAATAACGCAGCTCCAACGAGTCGCGGGGCACGCCGGCTTTATCCAGCGCCGTCAGCAGCAACTGCTGGCTCCAGGAGCCCTTCCAGATGGCCGCACGCTTGCCCGCAAGGTCTGCAAGACTGTGGATCGATGAATCCTTTTTGACCAGGATGGCCACGCCATCGAGATTTTGCCGGCTGACGGCAATCACTTTGATTGGCGCGCCCAATGCGCCCAGGAACAGTACCGGCGCATCCCCCAGCAAGCCAATGTCCAGGCTCCCGACGTTGAGTGCTTCGGCAACCGGTGAGCCGGCGGTGAACTGCTTCCATTCAAGCGTATAGGGCACATCGTCCAGTACCCCCGCCGCTTCCATGACGGCCTGGGTGTTAAAACTTTGATCACCTACCACCAGCGTTTGCGCATTCGCGGTCAGGCACAGCAATGCGGCAGCCAAACCGGCCGCCAGTTTTGTCAGGTAACGCACACTCGTCTCCAGATGCCTTGTCAGGCATTCAAGTCGATCCGCGCGTGCGGTCTCGGTAATGTTCACAGGAATAATCTGCCGCCTACGATGAGGCCAGAAGCGGTTGGCGTAAAATACTTAAAACACATAACGTAATTCGATAATAATTCCATTAATGCATTTTAAGGCAGGTATCCAACATCTGTTTCCCGCATACCCCATGCTCAAACGTCATAATCCCCGGCCTGCCTGCGTGGTAATCTCGCGCCACCACGAATAGACATAGATCGTCACATGACGATGACCAGAGCCAGGAAAGAACATGCCCAAAAAATCTCACTCGACGCTGCGCCGCAACTTCCGCGAATTGCTTGCCAAGCCAAGCTGCGTTGAAACCGCTTCCGTATTCGACCCCATGTCCGCCCGTATCGCGGCAGACCTTGGGTTTGAGGTGGGTATCCTGGGAGGGTCAGTCGCGTCGTTGCAGGTATTGGCGGCGCCCGATTTTGCGTTGATTACGCTGAGTGAGTTCGTTGAGCAAGCCACGCGTATTGGTCGCGTTGCGCAACTGCCTTTTATCGCTGACGCCGACCACGGCTATGGCAATGCCCTCAACGTGATGCGCACCGTCGAAGAGCTTGAGCGTGCCGGTGTGGCCGCGTTGACGATTGAAGACACATTGCTGCCGGCGCAATTCGGGCGTAAGTCCACCGATTTGATTTCCATCGAAGAAGGCATCGGCAAAGTCCGCGCCGCCCTGGAAGCCCGTGTCGACCCCGAACTGTCGATCATCGCTCGGACCAACGCTGGCGTACTGCCCACCGAAGCGGTTATCGAGCGCACCCTGGCTTATCAACAGGCCGGTGCGGATGGGATCTGCATGGTAGGTGTCAGCGACTTTGAGCACCTGGAAAAAATTGCCGAACAGCTCACCGTCCCATTGATGCTGGTGACCTACGGCAACCCCAAGCTCAACGACGCCGAGCGTCTGGCCAGCCTGGGCGTGCGCGTTGTGGTGGCCGGGCACGGCGCGTATTTCGCGGCGATCAAGGCCACCTACGACAGCCTGCGGGCCCAGCGCCAGCTCACCCACAGCACGTCCAACCTCAGCGCCACTGAACTCACGCACACCTACACGTTGCCGGAAAGCTACGTGGCGTGGGCTGAAGAGTTCATGGATGTAAAAGAGTAAGCCTTGCCCGTTTACCCTGTTGTAAACGGCACCGGTGGTGAGTGAGTTCGCTCACTCACCACCGGTACAGCATCAGCCAACCCAGCCGACGGCCGTCTTGGGAATAACGTCCGACTCATCCAGCTTCGAGGCAAACATACTCACGGCCTGCACCGCATCGCTGGTGCTGGTGCGAATCTGCAAAATGACCGAGCCGGCCTGGTCCGCCAGGTTGACCCCGCGTTGCGCGCCTTCCTGGGTGGCATTCATGCTGGTCACCGCATCGCGGGTTTCCGAGAGGATCATGCCGATCATCTCGGCGATTTCCGCGGTAGAGCGGCTGGTCCGCCCCGCGAGCTGCCGTACCTCGTCAGCCACCACCGCAAAGCCACGCCCTTGATCGCCCGCCCTCGCCGCCTCGATAGCAGCATTGAGCGCCAGCAGGTTGGTCTGGTCAGCGATACCGCGAATGGTATTGACGATGGCGGTGATTTGCTCGGAGCGATCACCCAACTGACCGACCAGGCGCGCCGATGAGCCGATATTCTCGGCAATCCGGCGCATTTCGGTGGCAGTTTCCTGGATCACCTGGGTGCCATGCTCAGCAAAGCGTTCGGTCTCGGAGGAAATATGGTAGGCCCGCGAAGCCCCACGCGAGTCTTCCTCGAACTTCTCTACACGTTCGGTGATATCGCTGGCGAACTTGACGATTTTGACCAGCTTGCCCTCGCCGTCGTAGACCGGGTTGTAACTGGCTTCCAGCCACACCACGCGAGCGTGTTTACCGAGGCGTTTGAATTGCCCGGTGAAAAACTCGCCGTTGTTCAGCCGACGCCAAAAGTCCGCGTATTCACTGCTGTTGATCAGGGCCGGTTCGCAAAACAGGCGGTGGTGCTTGCCTTTGAGCTCGGCCAGCGAATACCCCATTACGTGCTGAAAGTTGGGGTTGGCATCCAGCACTTGGCCGTTCAAATCGAATTCGATGACGGCCATCGCCCGGTCCAGGGCTGCCAGTTTGCTGTGGATAGCGGCTTCCTGCTCGACTTTTTCGGTGATGTCCAGGGCGTACTTGACCACTTTCACCACCCGGCCACGTTCATCCAGCACGGGGTTGTAGCTCGCCTCAAGCCAGACGGTCCGGCCATGCGCATCCACGCGCTTGAAGGTGCCAGATACGAACTTGCCAGACTTCAGTTCAGCCCAGAACTCGGCATAGGCCGGGCTGCTGGTCAGTGACGGCAAGCAAAACTCGCGATGGGATTTGCCTTCCAGCTGTTCGCGGCTGTAGCCCAGGGTTTTCAGGAAGTTGTCGTTGGCGCTCAACACCCTGGCGTTCAGGTCAAATTCAACCACGGCCATGGAGCGTTCGAGTGCTGCAATCAGCCCTTTGTACTCGGTGGCTTCGGCCGTCCTGGCCGCCAGTTCTGTTTTAAGTGTTGTGTTGAACATGACGTACCCTCAGCCGTGCGGAGAACCTATCTGTAACTGGCTATCGGCTGTTTAATACAGGACTTTATGCGCCTTGGATGTTTATTTTTTGACGCCAAAAAGCTACCTCGCAGTTTGCCCCAGCCGGTGTTTTCAGGGACCATGAGCACCTTTGCGACCCCACCCACGAGAGGCGCCCATGGCCAATCACGATCTGTCCTACACTCCCGACCCCGATGCCGACTCCATTTCCTCCGACGTGGTCAGCTTCAACGGCATTCTGGTCTCCACCCAGATCCCCACCCGCGCCGACGGCAGCCTGGAACTGGGCGACATCACCCTGCAAAGCGAATGCACGCTGCAAGCGCTGAAAGTCGCCCTGGAAAAGGCCGGCAGCTCCATGGATCGCGTCATGCACCTGACCATTTATCTGACCGATATGGCCGATCGCGCCGCCTTCAACGAGGTCTACAAACGCTTCTTTGCCAAGCCCTGGCCCGTGCGTGCGGCGGTTGGCGTGGCTGCATTGGCGGTAGACGGTATGCGCGTGGAAGTGACCGCGATGGCCGCCAAGGCCTGAGTGGGTGCCGGTCAGGCATTTCACGGCTACAATGCGCACCTCAACCGTGACAAGCCTGACTAAAAAAACTATGTCCTTGCCCAAGAATCACCTGGAATTGCTCAGCCCTGCCCGCGATGTCGCCATCGCGCGCGAGGCCATCCTGCATGGCGCCGACGCCATCTACATCGGCGGCCCGAGTTTCGGCGCCCGCCACAACGCCTGTAACGATGTGAGCGATATCGCTCAATTGGTGGAGTTCGCCCGCCGTTACCACGCACGCGTGTTCACCACCATCAACACCATCTTGCATGACAACGAACTGGAACCCGCGCGCAAGCTGATCCATCAGCTCTACGACGCCGGCGTGGACGCGTTGATCGTGCAAGACCTCGGCGTGATGGAGCTGGATATCCCGCCCATCGAGCTGCACGCCAGCACCCAGACCGATATCCGCACCCTGGCCCGTGCCAAGTTTCTCGACCAGGCCGGTTTCTCGCAGTTGGTCTTGGCCCGCGAGCTGAACCTGCAAGAAATCCGCGCTATCGCCGACGAGACCGATGCGGCCGTCGAGTTCTTTATCCACGGCGCCCTGTGCGTGGCGTTCTCCGGGCAGTGCAATATCTCCCACGCGCAAAATGGCCGCAGCGCCAACCGTGGCGATTGCTCCCAGGCCTGCCGCCTGCCGTACACCTTGAAGGACGACCAGGGCCGCGTCGTGGCCTTTGAAAAGCACCTGCTGTCGATGAAAGACAACAACCAGAGCGCCAACATCCGCGCTCTGGTCGAAGCCGGCGTGCGTTCGTTCAAGATCGAAGGCCGCTACAAGGACATGGGCTATGTGAAGAACATCACCGCCTATTACCGCCAGCGCCTCGACGATGTCCTCGAAGACCGCCCGGACCTGGCCCGCGCTTCCAGCGGCCGTACCGTGCACTTCTTCATGCCCGATCCGGAAAAAACCTTCCACCGTGGCAGCACCGACTATTTCGTCAGCGACCGCAAGATCGACATCGGCGCCTTCGACACGCCAACCTTCACCGGCCTGCCGGTGGGTACCGTGGAGAAAGCCGGCAAGCGTGACCTGCAAGTGGTCACCCATGAGCCGTTGTCCAATGGCGATGGCCTGAACGTGCTGATCAAGCGCGAAGTGGTGGGTTTTCGCGCCAACATCGCCGAACCCAAGGGCGAGTTCGAGGAAGACGGCCAGAAACGCTACCGCTACCGCGTCGAGCCGAATGAAATGCCGGCCGGCCTGCACCAACTGCGTCCGCACCATCCGCTGAACCGCAACCTCGATCACAACTGGCAACAGGCGCTGCTCAAGACCTCGTCCGAGCGCCGTATCGGCCTGTCATGGGTCGCGCACCTACGTGAAAACCAGCTCGACATCACCGCCACCAGCGAGGAAGGCATCAGCACGGGCGTCACCCTGCACGGCCCGTTCGGCGTGGCCAACAAGCCTGAGCAAGCGCTGGAGACCCTGCGCGACCTGCTCGGCCAACTCGGCACTACCGAATATCACGCGACGAACATCACGCTGGATGCGCCGCAGGCGTTCTTCATTCCCAACTCGCAGCTCAAGGCGTTGCGCCGCGAAGTGATCGAAGCGCTGACCGCTGCCCGCGTCGCCGCTCACCCCCGTGGTGCACGCAAGGCCGAAACCACGCCGCCGCCGGTATACCCGGACGCCCACCTGTCGTTCCTGGCCAACGTCTACAACCAGAAGGCCCGCGACTTCTACCACCGTCACGGCGTCCAGATGATCGACGCGGCCTTTGAAGCCCATGAAGAAACGGGCGAAGTGCCGGTGATGATCACCAAGCACTGCCTGCGCTTCTCGTTCAACCTGTGCCCTAAACAGGCCAAGGGTGTAACCGGCGTGAAAACCAAGGTCGCGCCGATGCAGTTGATCCATGGCGACGAAGTGCTGACGCTCAAGTTCGACTGCAAACCGTGCGAGATGCACGTGGTGGGCAAGATCAAGGGGCATATCCTTGGCTTGCCGCAGCCGGGCAGTGTCGTGGAGCATTTCAACCCGGATAAGATCATCTTTCAGGGCACGCACTAACCTGCGGGGAGCGGGGCCACCACCAGCCCCGCTGCAACCCGGCAGCCGCCAGCAGAATCGCCGCCACACCGAGCCATTGCAGCCAGCCGAGACGATGTCCGAAGGCAACCCAGTCGACGAAGATCGCCGCTATCGGGTAGATAAACGACAGCGCGCCGGTCATGGCCGTCGGCAGCTTCTGGATCGCGCCGTACAGCAACACATACATCAACCCGGTATGCACAACGCCGAGCATCACCAAAGCCGGCCAGGCACTACTTGCCATCGGCAGGCTGTTCCAGGGCACCAGCGGCGCCAGCAGCAACGCACCGGTGATCACCTGAATCAACGCCATCAAATGCGCCGGCACGTCCTTTAAACGCTTGATGATCAACGCCGCGACTGCATACAAAAACGCGGCACCCAACGCCAACGCGATACCCGCCAGATAATCCCCGCCACTGCTTTGTTGATCGCCATGGGCCGTGACGATTGCCAGCATCCCCAGGAACGCCACACCCAGCCACGCCAGCTTCTGCACGGTGATTTTTTCACCCAGGAACAACGCCGCCAGCATCACCAATATGAACGGCTGCACGTTGTACACCGCCGTGCTGATGGCAATGGAGGCGCGCGAATAAGATTCGAACAGCAGCAGCCAGTTGCCGACGATGGCCACGCCACTGAGCATCGCCAGCCCCAGCTTGGCCCAACTGAGCAGGTCCAGGCGCAGATACCCCAGCACCGCACACACCAGCAACAGCGTCAGCCCACCGATCACACAGCGCCAGAACACCACTTCGAGCACCGACACGCCCGACACCAGCACAAACCAGCCAATGGTGCCCGAGATGAGCATGGCGGCGATCATTTCCCACGAACCGCGACGAATGGATGAGTCCATGATTGAAGCTCCTCAAGTGAGGCTCAATTATGGCAATCTGCTAGAGAGCGCCTCCAGTGACTAAATAAGGCCAAATACCCAGATCACCTTTACTTATTAGGCGAATGACATGATCGACACAATCGACCAGCAACTGATTGCGGCCCTGATGGATGACTCGCGCTTGTCCCTCAAGGCGCTGTCGGGCATTACCGGGTTGTCCTCGCCCAGCGTCGGCGAACGCCTGCGCCGCCTTGAGGAGCGTGGTGTGCTGACCCATTACACCGTCGACATCGACCCCAAACACTTTGGCTACCTGTTGCAAGCCATCGTGCGCATCCGCCCCCTGCCCGGCCAACTACAGGAGGTGGAGCGTCAGATCCAGTCGATCCCCGAGTTCACCGAGTGCGACAAGGTGACGGGCGACGACTGCTTTATCGCCCGCCTGCATGTGCGCACTATGGACCACCTCGACAGCTTGCTTGACCGCGTCAACGTCTACGCCGAAACCAACACGGCCATCGTCAAGAAAACCCCGGTGAAACGGCGTTTGCCGCCATTGGCGGGCTGACCCGCTCGCCGCCGTCAGCCACGCACTGTTTTCGCCGCGCTGAGCAAGCCGCGGAACTGAGCATACCGCGCCTCCAGCACCGATCGTTGCGCCATGTTGGGTAGGTAGCGGGCCTTGACCGGCATGCCCTGCGCCAGCAACTGCGCCCCCTGCCCCATCGCCAAGAAGCCCAGCTTCGCCGCGCCAATACACGCGCTCAACTCGCTGCCGTGCAGGGTATAAATTTCCCGTTGGAGGATATTGGCCAACAACTGCGCCCAATACTCGCTGCGTGCACCACCGCCCACCAGGGCGCAGGCGTCGACGCGGGCACCGGCCGATTGCACGGCGCGCAAGGCATCCAGCAAGCCAAAACCCACGCCCTCCATCACCGCATAACCGAGCATGGCCGGCGTGCAGTCATGCCCCAGGTTCATAAACCCGCCGCGCAACAAGGGGTCGTTATGGGGCGTGCGTTCTCCCGCCAGGTACGGCAAAAACAGCGGCGTGTTCAGCGCCACCGCCTGCGTGATCGGTAACTGCGCCTGTACCTGATCGAGCAACGCTTGCTCATCCGCCGTGCCTGTCAGCCGTGTGACCCAGCGCAGGCAACTGGCGCCGGCGAGCATGGCGCCCATGGTGTACCAGCGCTCGGGCAGCGCGTGGCAGAAGCTGTGTACGGCGCTGCTGGGTTGGCCGGCGGCGTGATCGGTAATCGCGACAATCGCCGCGCTGGTGCCGAGGGTGATAAAGGCATCCCCCGCGTTGATCGCCCCCATGCCAACGGCAGCAACCGGGTTATCCCCCCCGCCACCGGCAATCACTGCACCCAACGGCAAACCCAGCCCGCTCAGGGTGACGCAGGCACTCGCGGCGACGCCCTCCACCAACCGGGGCATTTGTGCGGGCCTCAGGCCTGTTGCGCGCAGCATCGGGGTGAACCACTCGCGTTGCGCCACATCCAGCCACAGTGTGCCCGCAGCGTCCGACATATCGCTGACGCGTTCACCACTGAGGCGCAAACGCAGGTAGTCCTTGGGCGACAGCACACAATCAATGGCCTTGAACACGTCAGGTTCGTGCCGTTGCAGCCACAACAACTTCGGTGCAGTCAGCCCGGCCATCGGCAAACTGCCAGTGACGTCGGCAAAGGCCGGCCCCAGTTGTTCGGCTTCGGCCACGGCGCGGGAGTCGTCCCACAGGATTGCCGGGTACAACACGCGGTTGTCATCCCCCAGTAACACCGCGCCGTGCATCTGCCCGGACAACCCGATACAGGCCACACGGGCAAACGCCTGGTGCTGGCTCAATTGCGCCAAGGCCTGCAGACAGGCCTGCCACCAGTCTTGCGGCGCCTGCTCGGACCAGCCGCTGTGGCGTCGCGACACACTCAAGCGCACGCCGGCATGGGCCAGCACCGCACCGCTGGTGTCCATGAGGATGGCTTTGAGCTCAGACGTGCCGAGGTCGATGCCGAGGGAAACAGGACTGTTCATACGTGCGTTATTCCCATCAATGACAGCCACAGGAGTTACGTAATTTGACGGTCGGTGCAAGCCGCACGCTCTGGGGCGCAGCGCCGGGGGACGCCATGCGTTGCAGCAACAAGTCGACTGCGCGTGCGCCGAGGGCCTTGACCGGCTGTGCGATCAGGCTCAGGCGCGGCACGAAGAAATCCGCCCAGTCGAAATCATCGAATCCGACCAGGGCCATCTGCGCCGGTACCTCGATCTGCGCGTCGCGCAGCGCCTGCATGGCACCGAGGGTCATCAGGTTATTGCCGGCCATGATCGCTGTGGGCGGCGCAGCCAAGGCCAGCAACTGCACCGTGGCCTCGCGTGCCGGCTCCGTGTTGGAGCCGCCGTTGACCAGCAACTGCGGATCGAACACCAACCCTGCTTTGTGCAGGGCGGCCTTGTATCCCGCCACGCGTTCATCCGTGGTGCTGAACCCACTGCGCCCAGCGATAAAACCGATCCGCCGATGCCCATGACCAATCAGGTGTTCAATCAGGGCTTCGGTAGGCTGGGCATTCTCCACCCCGACCTGATCGAATTGCGCGTTCATCATCCGATCCACCAACACCGCTGGAATCTCGTTCGCCTGCAGATACTCCAGGGCCATCGAGCCGTTGGACGGCGCCAACACAATCCCGTCGACCCGCCGATGATGCAGCGCGGTGACCACCCGCAGCTCCTGCTCCGGGTCATCATGGGTATCGACAAACAGCATCATGTAGCCGTGCTTGGCGCACTCGGTTTCAATCGCGTGCACGGTTTCGCTGAAGTAATGGTTGGACAGCGCCGAGATCGCCACACCAATGGTATTGGTGCTGGAACGGGCCAGGGAGCGCGCCAGGGTGTTGGGGATATACCCCAACGCCTGGATCGCCCGCTGCACCGCCTGCACCGTGGCCGGGCTGACCTTGCGGGTGCCGTTCAATACGTGGGACACGGTTGAGGTCGACACCCCGGCCCTGCTTGCCACGTCATCCATGGTGACCATGGCGTTGTTCCTTTCAATCGATCAGTGTTTGCTCGACCATCCGCTGTACGTACCAACGTTGTCGCGGGTGATGAGTTTGGGGGTGAGCAGGGTAACTGCTTCAGCCGGGGCTTTGTCATTGAGAATATCGTTACCCACGTTCACAGCAGCCTGGGCCATCGCCCACGGGTCCTGGCTGGCGGAGGCCTGGATCTGGGTGTCGGTCTTCAGGGCGTTCTCGATGTCCGGTGCGCCGTCCACCGAGGTGATGATGATGCCGCTGCGCTTGAGCTGCTTGGCTGCCAGGTCGCTGCCGATGGCTTGCGGGTCGTTGATCGCGAACAGGCCGTCGATCTTCGCAAAGCGCGTGAGGTAGCCCTGCATCACGTTAAGACCACCCTCGCGTGAGCCTTTGCCGTCCTGGTCGTCGGATAGCACCTTGATTTGCGGCGCAGTGGCCAGTGCAGCCTTGCAACCTTTGACGCGGTCGGTCACAGCGGTGACTTGCGGCCCGTTCTGGATGATCACATTGCCTTTGCCCGAGAGTTTGTCCACCAGGTACTGGCAAGCCAGCTTGCCGGCTTCGACGTTGTCGGTCTGCACGGTGGCGTTGACGCCCTTGGCGTCAACGTCCACTGCGACCACGACGATCCCGGCGTCACGGGCTTTCTTGATCGCCGAGGCCATCGCGGACGGGTCGACGGCGTTGATCAGGATCAGGTCGACCTTGGACGAGATGAAGTTATCGATCTGCGAGAACTGTTTGCTCAGGTCATAGTCGGCGGACACTGAAGTGACCTTGACGTTGGGGTTCAGCGCCTTGGCACGGGCGGTGGCGCCGTCGGCAAGGGTCACGAAGTACGGGTTGCCCAGCGAGCCCATGCTGATGCCGAGGGCTTTGAGTTCTCGGGCCTCGACGGCTTGTGACATGAGGGCGGCCAGGGCAACGACGGGAAACAGGTGCTTAAGCTTCATGGGAGTCTCTCTTGTGATTGTTGTATGAGTGAAATCAGGTTCGCGCACCGGACTGGCGATAACGATCCAGCGCCACGGCGCCAATGATCACGATGCCCTTTATGATGTACTGCCAGATGTCCGACACCCCCAGCAGCACCAGGCCGTTGGTCAGCACCGCGATAATCAGTGCACCGATCAGCGTGCCACCAATGGTGCCCACGCCGCCGGTAAAGCTGGTGCCGCCGAGGATCACCGCCGCAATCGCATCCAGCTCATAGGATTGCCCGAGTTGCAGGCCGTTGGCGGCAAACAGGCGCGAGGCGCTCATCACGGCACCCAGCCCGGCCAACGCTCCGGACATGGCGTAGACAAACAGCAGCACCTTCCACACTTTGATCCCGGACAGCCGCGCCGCCTCTGGATTGCCGCCTACCGAATAAATCTGCACGCCCATCACGGTGCGGCGCAGGATGAACCACGACAGCACAACCACTGCCACGGCGATCACCACCAGCCACGGCACGCCGAGGATCGAGTCGTTGCCGATAAACGCAAACGGCAGGTCAGGGTTGAACACGGTTTTGTCATCCGCCAGCAACCGCGCCAGACCGCGCATGGCGGTGAGCGCCCCGAGGGTGACGATAAACGGCGGCAGGCGCATAAAGGCGATCAACCCACCGTTGACCAGCCCCAGCAACAGGCCAAAGCCAACCCCGGCGGCGATGCCGAACATGCCGAACTGCGGCGACATCGATGCCTGCAACGCCACCACGGCGGACGCTGCCAGGATCGCGCCCACCGACAGGTCGATGCCCGCCGTGAGGATCACAAAGGTCATGCCCGCCGCCAGCACCACATTCACCGAGGCCTGCTGGGTGATGATCGACAGGTTCTGCACCGTCAGGAAGTTCTCGCTGGCCAGGGCAAAGCCCACCAGCAGCAGGATCAGCACCGGCAGCATGCCGACCGTGCGCATCAGTTCGCGCACGCGTTCTGCCTTGCCTGTTGTTGCAATCATCGAATCAGCCATGGGCAACCACCTGATCGCCACCGGTGGCGAGGTCAATAATACGTTCCTGGGAAATAGCGTGGCCCGAAGCCCCGCCGACTTCGGCCACCAACTGGCCTTCACGCATGATCAGCACCCGGTCGCAGGTGCCGATGATTTCTGGCAGCTCGCTGGAGATCACTACAACGCCCACGCCGGCCTGGGCCAGTTGATTGATGATGCGGTAGATCTCGGACTTGGAGCCGATGTCCACGCCACGGGTAGGCTCATCGAGGATCAGCACATGGGGCTTGACCTCCAGCAGCCGCGCCAGCAACACCTTCTGTTGGTTGCCGCCGGACAACGCGCCGACATTGACCTTGCCCGACGCCACGCGAATCGACAGTGATTTGATCGCGTCATTGGAGCGCTGCGCCGCGTGCCCACGGTCCAGCACACCACCGGCATGGGCATCCGGCACGCAGGCGCAGACGTTGATGTTGTCGGCCACGCTCATGTCCAGGAACAGGCCCTGGGCCTTGCGGTCTTCGGTGAGGTACACCACGCCGGCGCGAATCGCATCCGCCGGCGTGCGCAGTTGGGTGACAGCCTTGCCCACCACTTCCAGCGTGCCGCGGGTGCGTGGGTCGGCGGCGAAGATCAGCCGCGCCAGCTCAGTGCGCCCTGCCCCCACCAGCCCCGCGATGCCCAGCACTTCACCGGCGTGCAGGTCAAAGCTGCAATTGCGCACGCGCTTGCCATCGGCCATGTCGCGCACCCGCATCACCACGTTGCCGGGGTTGTAGGCGGCGTGTTCCTTTTTATAGAAACCGGACAGGTCACGGCCCACCATCATCTTCACCAACACCTCGGCCGACAACGCATCGCGGGTCAGCTCGCCGATGTACTGGCCGTCGCGCAGCACCGACACCCGGTCCGACAGCTCGTAGATCTCAGCCATGCGATGGCTGATGTAGATGATCGCCAAGCCTTGGCTGCGCAGTTGCTTGATCAACGTGAACAGGCGGTCGGTCTCGCGGGACGACAGCGGCGTGGTGGGTTCGTCCATCACCAGGATCTTGGCGTGGCCGTGCAAGGCGCGGGCGATTTCCACCAGTTGGCGCTCGGCAATCGACAGGTTGCTCACCGTAGTGGCCGGTGTGAACTGCGCCCCCAGGCGTTGCAGCACCTCGACGCAGCCAGCCTGCATGCCCTTGCGGTCGATGGTCCAGCCCCGGCGCAGTTCGCGGCCCAGGTAGATGTTCTCGGCCACGCTCAAGTTCGGGCAAAGGCTGAGCTCTTGATAGATCACGGCGATGCCGAGGGCTTTGGCGGTGGCGGGGTTAAAAGTGGCGATAGCTTGGCCGCCAATGCGGATTTCACCGCCGGGATCGGCCTGATAGGCGCCAGAGAGGATCTTCATCAACGTCGATTTGCCGGCGCCGTTCTCCCCCATCAAGGCGTGGATTTCGCCGGGGTAGACCTTCAGGCCGACACTGTTGAGCACGCGCAAACCGCTGAAGGTTTTGCTGATGCCCTGCATCTCAAGCAAGGGTTCAAGGCTCATGGCTGAGCTCCTGGTTTTATTATTTTTGTGGTTGAGCGAGGCCGACTCTAATTCAGATACATTTCTATACGCAAGCGCTTGCTTAGGCATTTTTGTGCTTGAAGAAACGTTTCACCTTGCCGTTTTTTCGAAAAGTGCGCGTCGCCCGACGGATCTAGTTACAACCCAATGCCCCGAGGTTGAGCAATAACGGCAACCAACCTGTCTAGAATGCGCGCCCCTCACCCCTGCAGAAAAATGTAGAAGCTCATGTCCTTTTCCAGCGCTGTCGTTTTTATCTGGCTTCCCGTAAACACTATGCACGTGCTAAATATCGGCCACGCCGCCATGTACATCGGCGATCCAAGGATTGATGGGACCGAAGAATGCCGTTACAAGGACTACGAAAGTTCTATGCATCGCATCGCTGATATTGAAAATATCGAGAAGCGCAATACCAACTACGTGAGTTGGTGGCCAGCAATCCCCGTGAGGGGTTTCAACACGGAATCGCAAAAGCGCAAACTTTTCCTGGAATCAGACTTAATCGCCGAAGGGCAAGTGCCCCACTTGGTCTATAGAGTTTATGGGCTGGACGTGGCGAACATGCGAAACGAATGGTTCAAAATACGGAATAAACCCGATGCCCATTTTCAAATGTTACGCAAAAACTGCTCCACCATTGTCTTTCGGGTTCTCAAGGCCGGCGGAGCCCTAGACAAATTACCAACTGCTAAGCACATATGGTTTGCCAACAATCTTTACCTCGCGCCGCTAAATATCATGCAAATTTGCAACGAGTTGTGCGATATCAACATGGCCCATAGGAGAGCAAGCCGCAATTGCCCTAGCATAATACCAAGCAGCACACTGCCTGGAGGTTCGCTGTCAGCAGCTATTAGATTGTATAGACACTCCAAAAGGCCCCAGTGAGCCGCCCTCAACCGCTACGCGCCGGTGATCGATACCAATTCCGAGGGTGCTTCATCAGCACCCCGAATCAATCCAAATGAACACCCAGCTCTCCAAATGGACACAGCCAGCCATCAAAGCGCCATAATCTCTGCTATTGTCCAACCACCTCATCTCCTCCTCATCGCTTCAGCGCGATCTTCTGTGAGCATGCTCTGCGCCCTTGCCTACTGGTGATGGCGGGCCTGAACTTCACGGAACACGACCGCGATGGATAAAAGCTCAACCGAACACCCCGGCGAACCGCAATCGCGCGCTGAAAAAATCGTCGAACTCAAGCGCCAGAAAACCCTGCTAAAGACCGGCGCGCTGCAAGACGCGATCTTCAACAGCGCTTACTTCTCCAGCATTGCCACCGACGAGAAAGGCGTGATCCAGATCTTCAACGTCGGTGCCGAACGCATGCTCGGTTATGCCGCTGCCGATGTGGTCAACCGCATTACCCCCGCAGACATCTCCGACCCCGCCGAGTTGATCACCCGCGCTGCGGCCCTCAGCCAGGAACTTGATACGCCCATCACCCCAGGTTTCGAGGCGTTGGTGTTCAAGGCCTCGCGCGGGATTGAGGACATCTACGAGTTGACGTATATCCGCAAGGACGGCAGTCGTCTGTCGGCGATGGTCTCGGTGACGGCCTTGCGCAATCGCAATGACACGATCATCGGCTACTTGCTGATCGGTACTGACAATACCGCACGCAAACAGGAAGAAGCCGAGCGCAAAGGCTTTGAGCGTGCCCTGGAGGAAAAGAACCTGGAACTGGAACACGCCAACCACATGAAGTCCGAGTTTCTCGCGACCATGTCCCACGAACTGCGCACGCCGCTGAATGCCGTGATCGGCTTTTCCGAGGCGCTGAAGGACGGACTGGTGGGCGACATGACTGAAATCCAGCGCGAATACATCGGCGATATTTTCACCAGCGGCCAGCACTTGCTGTCGCTGATCAACGACATCCTCGATTTGTCCAAGGTCGAGGCCGGGATGATGGACCTGGAGTTGGAGCCGGTGGAGCTGGCCGGTTTGTTGGCCAACAGCCTGCTGATCGTGCGCGAAAAGGCCGCCCTGCAGCGTATCCAACTGAAGCTGGACAGCCAGGATGACTTGGGCACGCTGGTCCTGGACCTGCGCAAGACCAAGCAGATCGTCTACAACCTGCTGGCCAATGCAGTGAAGTTCAGCGCCCACGGCAGCGACGTGACCCTGGCGGTGCGTGAGGTCGGCCGTGAGCAGGTGGGGTTGGTGCCCGGGGATTGGCCGGTGCATGGCTTTGCGCTGCAAGCCAGCGTGCACCAGCGATTCCTTGAGTTGAGCGTGAGCGACAGCGGTATCGGGATCGCCCCGGATGACATGGGCAAGCTGTTCAAGGCCTTCAGCCAGATCGACAGCAGCCTGGCGCGCAAATTCGAAGGCACCGGCCTGGGCCTGGCGATGGTCAAGCAACTCACCGACCTGCAGGGCGGCAGCGTTGCCGTGGCCAGCCGCGAAGGCCACGGCGCACGTTTTGTGGTGTGGCTGCCGCTGCATCGAGCTGGCGACAAACCGGAGGCCACATGGCCACTATCCTGATTGTCGAAGACAACGAAGCCAACATGCGCCTGGCACGCTTGCTGCTGGTCAACGCCGGCCACAGCGTGTTGTGGGCCGCCGATGCAGAGAGTGGCCTGACCATGGCCCGTGACCATCAGCCGGCGCTGATCCTGATGGATATTCAATTGCCGGGCATGGACGGCCTGGCGGCGACCCAACTGCTCAAGCAAGCCCCTCACACCGCCCATATCCCGGTGATCGCCCTCACCGCCATGGCCATGAAGGAAGATCGGGAAAAAGCCCGGCTGGCCGGATGCGACGCGTATGTGAGCAAGCCCCTGCGCTACAAGGAGCTGTACCAGGAGATCGACAGCCTGCTGCACCCGCCCCTTACACCTCCCGCATGAGTCCTCTCCATGGCCAGCTCACCTGCAACATTGTTGATCGTTGACGACGAACCCCAGGTTCGCAAGTTGTTGGAAACCCTGCTGCATCACGAGGGTTACCTGACCCTGAGCGCCTGCTGCGGCGAAGAAGCGTTGCGCTTGGTGACCCAGCAGCCACCGGACTTGATCCTGCTGGACATCATGATGCCGGGCATGGACGGCTATGAAGTGGCCAGCGAGCTCAAGGGCAACCCGGCCACGGCGAACATCCCGATCATCATGCTTTCGGCCTTGAACGACGCCACGGCGCGGGTCAGCGGGTTGGAAACTGGCGCTGAGGAGTTCATCAGCAAACCCATAGAGCGCGTCGAGTTGTGGCTGCGAGTGCGCAATTTGCTGCGGCTCAAGGCCCATGGTGACGAGTTAAAAAAACACAGCGTGATGCTGGAGCAGCAATTGCACGCCGATGCTTCCCCCCTGTTTACCGTGCACGACCTCGCCCGCCAAGACATGGAAAAAGCCCTGCGTGGCGCCGTTGAGCGCAATGAGTTCACCCTGCATTATCAGCCCAAGGTCGAGGTGACCAGCGGGAAAGTCTGTGCCTTGGAAGCGCTGCTGCGCTGGGACCGCCCCGGTTATGGTGCGGTCTCGCCCGCGGTGTTTGTGCCGATCCTGGAACACCTGGGCCTGATCGTCCGCGTCGGGCGCTGGGTCATTGAGCGGGTTTGTGAGCAGATCGCCGTGTGGCAGCGCCGCGATATCCTGGCGGTGGAGGTCTCGGTGAACGTTTCTGGCCTGCAATTGATTGAAGGCGACCTGATTGCCGATATCGCGAGAATCCTTGCAAAAACCGGGGTTCAAGCGCATTGGCTGGAAGTGGAGTTGACCGAAGGCTCGCTGATGGAAAACACCCAGCGCACCATTGCCAGCCTGCAACGCCTGCGTGCGATGGGCGTGAAGATCTCGATCGACGACTTTGGCACTGGCTATTCGAGCCTGGCTTACCTACGGCGCTTCCCCCTCGACACCTTGAAGATCGACATCGCGTTTATCCGTGAAGTCACCAGCAACCCGCAGGATGCGGCGATCACCCGCACGATTATTGAACTGGCCCACGGCCTGGGCTTGCGGGTAGTCGCCGAAGGCGTGGAAACCCCTGAACAACTGGCGTTCTTGAAGGATGCCGGGTGTGATCAGATTCAAGGTTATCTCTACAGCCGGCCGTTGCCGGTGCAAGCGCTGGAGCAGCTGCTGTTGGCGTGAGCGCCGCTCCACATACCGCAAGAAAAAAATTGAATCTCGCACAGCACCGCAGCTTCTAACCGCTAGGATCAGTAGCGCGAGAAATGCCATGAAAAAGATAGGCCAGCGGTTGCATGAAGAACGCCAGCGCCTGGGGTACTCCCAGCAATACCTGGCTCAGGCAGGCGGCGTGACGGCACGGGAGCAGCGTCAATACGAGCAGGGTGAAGAGATGCCCCGTGCCGACTACCTCGCGGCATTGGCCGCAGAAGGCGTGGATGTGGTGTACGTGATCACGGGTAAGCCCAGCACCGTTATCTCTATCAGCCGCGCGCAGGCGCAAACCCTGATCGATAACCGCGTGCTGGGTCAAGAATTGCCGCCAGCCGGGCAGGATGAGGGTGACATCTACTTCACCCTCGACCGCTCGTCACGGGACGCATCGGATCAATCCTGATCCTCGGTTTCGCCGACGTCGGCCGTTTCATCCAAATCAATCAGCGGTACTTCGGCATCGTCCATCAGCGAACCTGGGTCTTCGTTGCCCGGGTCGTTGAGCGCTTCATCCATTTCATCTGACATGACCGTCTCCTTTAACCGCCCTGCGTGTCGATATCGGCATCGGTTTCAGGCTTGTGCACGGGCTCAGGCTCGAAATCGGGGCTGTAGGTGTTCTCCTCGGCTTTTGGGTCACGCTCGGCGTTGGGGTCTTTCGGCGCATCTGCACCGGTCGCAGGTGCCGGTTCGCCGCCGTCAATCGCCGGGTCGTTACGGTTGCTGGTTTGCGGATCGTTGTTCGTGCTCATGATGCTCACCTGTGCTTGGCCTACCTGACATTAAGGCGCCGCGAGGTCGCTCGAAGTTCCGCCCGATTGCTTATCGGATGGGGTTGTCGACCTGGATGTAGAACGCCTACATGCCTAGCAGCAGCCAGAACACCATAACCGAAAACAATAACGACTTGCGCAGGCAGGTGCGTAGTACATTGTTAAATATTTGCATTTGAGTGATTCAGGCAAAAAACTTAATCATTGGCACTTTTAAGGAGAGCACGGCAAATGATAAATACAAAGACAGTCATTGATAATCAGACATATCCTATAGATCCAACTCTTTCATCCCAGAATATAAGCAGCCTCTCGCAACGAAACCTCAGCGGTCGTGACCTTATCGTGATCAATCCTATTTACGATCTAGCGGACGGGAGCGGGGGCGATGCCCAGCTAGCGAACAAAATTGCCAATATCGCCCTGGAGCAAAATTGTCGGGTCAGCATTCTTCCAATTGACACAGACCGTCCAGGTAACGCGCTGGCTGCACGTCATCACGCCACTTCCGAGAGCGTTCATCAACTCAGCGATTTGCGAGACCCTTTATTCATCGTTGCGCCAGTAGGTGTTTTGAAGTTGGAAGACCTGAAGACAACCATGAATAACCTATGCACACAGTATAATTTTCCACGTAAGGACATCATGCTGATTGAAGAAATGGACCTGCTAGCGAGCCCCCGCCAGCAACTGCCTGACAGGGTCAATGCGCTCAAAGAATTGGGGTTTGAGGGCGTGAGCGCACATAACCTTGGCTTTGGTGAGGGCGCAATTGGCTACCTGCCCATCGAAAAGAAAGATTTAGATCTGATTGAAAAACGGTTCGATAACGACATCAGAAAACTTCTGGACAGTTATAATTTGTCACTGGACAAGAATAGCAACTTTCACATGGCCTATATAAGCTCCGATACCCCAGTCACAGCATCACATCTATTTATCCGCAACACGTTGAACGAGACCGCCAGCGACAAAAAAAATACCACTTATCTAATTGTTGCTCGGAACTTACCAAACCTAAGCAGAAAGCGTCGATTCATTGACGATGTTGGAAATATCTTTCACCCAAATTACTCTATAGCGGTCAGTGACAAAGCTTATTCCAAAGCCTCGCTCTATACTTTTTCTGATAGCGGTCGCGGCATGGTTCATCAAAAAACATTCCTGGGCGCTGGTGATTCTGAGGTGAAGGTCATTGTTGTAAAGCATGTGCCGCAGCCGATTTTTCACGACCTCATGAAATTATCATCTTGCGGCATGGCGAGTGGTGATCAATCACTAGGGGAATATTTGTCAATTAAGAAAAGCGTTCCGTATTACGATATGCAGCAATTTAAATATCCTTTGGCCCGAGCGCTCGTATTAGAAGCGGAGAGATTGGGGGGAACCCCTCTAGGAAAGCAAATGGAGCGCAAAGTGGTGGGGGGCGTGCCGCATAGCATGGATACACACGTCCTCTTCTCACCCAATGAGCCGGATAACCTGCCCCGACCAGAACTCATAAAAGCCTCAATGAGGCTGGATGAAAAGATAAGTTCACACACAGCGGATGGCCACATCCGTGAGTTCCTAAGCGGCCCACCACCAGCAAGCACTCATTAAACGCGCTTGGGGCTGGTATCTGCTGGCTCATCTGGATCGATAAGCGGCACTTCGGCATCATCCATCAACGAGCCCGGGTCTTCGTTACCTGGGTCGTTGAGTTCCTCTTCCAATGCCTCTTCCGGTTGTTCTGGCATGACCTGCTCCTCGCACCCTCTCATTAGCCCCTTAGGGGATTGTCGATTTGGATGTAGAACGCATACATGCCTAGCAGCAGCCAGAACACCATGAACAACCAAGGCGCACGCATCGAAAACAATAGCGACTTGCGATAGCCCTTGTGGGACGACTCCATTTCCGAAAACAGCGGCGACTCATCATAAGCCAAACCCATCACCGGCTCGCTGCGCAGCAGTTCGCTTTGCTTGTAGTGCCAATGATCGATGATGTCGTAGGCCGCGCGAATGCCCGGCCAGGCGTTGAGCGAGCTGAGAATACCCAGCGCCGCCAGGAAGACCGGCACCACCAGGGTAAACAGCTTGCCCCACTCCGGATTCAGGTTGCCCATCCCCGATACAAACGCGATGACCAGGAATGACTGTGCAGTGAGGTAGGCATCCGTGCGGTTGGCGAGGATGGTGGTTTCGTACTGGATTTCGCGGCGATAGAAGTCGAGGCGGTCCTTGGGCGAGCCGAAGATCTTTGCGTTGTGTTCGCTGTGATCACTGTGATTGGTCACGCTCGATTCTGGCGTGTCGGGTGAAATGATTCTGGGCACAACCGTGCTCCACGGGCGAATAAGACCTTTTAGAAGAGCGTGACGAGCGTGAAGTTCAAGTTCGTTCCGACTTCACCCTGGAAAGGCTTGTCCACCATTTGAACAGCGTTTTGCAACGCGCGACTCTTGTGCGCCAGGCGCACCTTCCTGGCGCACTCTGCATCGGCATGTCGCACTGATCTTGGGCGCCCAGGCCCCTTGGCATGCCGGCTACGGGTTTTATCCTGCTATTCACGGTTTAGGCACAGGCATTGCTTTATCTCATCAACCTTCTACCGTTGCGCATCACGCCAGGAGTATTCGTTACCCCCCGACCCAGAGCCGACACCATAAGAAAGTAAGGAGCAGGCCTGTTGGCACTCTGCGCCACAGGCTCATGAAAACAGGCGTTTTTTTAAGCGGCAGTGCCACCCACGCAACCCTGGGCACTGACAAGGTACTGCAATGGCTCGATCTTTCTTTGATGAAATGAATGACGCAAACGGCGTATGCCGTGCGCACTATCAGGATTTCTCCCGCTGGCTGGCCAATACGCCGCCGGAACTGCTGGCCCAGCGTCGTCGTGAAGCCGACTTGCTGTTCCATCGCGCCGGGATCACCTTCACCCTCTATGGTGACGAGCAAGACACCGAGCGCCTGATCCCCTTCGACATCATCCCGCGCAGCATCCCCGCCAGCGAGTGGAGCGTGATCGAACGTGGCTGTATCCAACGGGTCAACGCGCTGAACATGTTCCTCGCCGATATCTACCACGATCAGCGCATCATCAAGGCCGGGATCATTCCGGCGGATCAGGTGCTGGGCAACGAGGGTTATCAGAAGGCTATGGTCGGCCTGGACCTGCACCGCGACATCTACTCGCATATTTCCGGCGTAGACCTGGTGCGCGATGGCGACGGCACGTACTACGTGCTGGAAGACAACCTGCGCACCCCCAGCGGTGTGAGCTACATGCTCGAAGACCGCAAGATGATGATGCGCCTGTTCCCGGAAGTGTTCGCCAAGCAGCGCATCGCGCCTGTGGACCACTACCCCAACCTGCTGCTCAAGACCCTGAAAAGCGCCAGCCGGCTGGACAACCCCAACGTCGTGGTGCTGACCCCTGGCCGCTTCAACAGCGCATTCTTCGAACATGCGTTCCTGGCCCGGGAAATGGGCGTGGAACTGGTCGAAGGCGCCGACCTGTTCGTGCACGACCTCAAGGTGTTCATGCGCACCACCGACGGGCCCAAGGCCGTTGACGTGATCTACCGGCGTATCGACGACGCGTTCCTCGACCCGCAGGCGTTCAACCCTGAATCCATGCTCGGCGTGCCTGGCCTGGTCGCGGCGTATTGCGCCGGCAACGTGGTGCTGGCCAACGCTATCGGCACCGGTGTGGCCGACGACAAGTCAATCTACCCCTACGTGCCGGAAATGATCCGCTTCTACCTGGACGAAGAACCGGTGCTGCAGAACGTACCGACCTTCCAGTGCCGCAAACCCGATGAACTGTCCCACGTACTGGCCCACTTGCCGGAACTGGTGGTCAAGGAAACCCAAGGCTCCGGCGGCTACGGCATGCTGGTCGGTCCGGCGTCCACCGCCGCCGAAATCGAAGACTTCCGTCAACGCATCAAGGCCCGCCCCCACGCGTATATCGCCCAACCGACCCTGAGCCTGTCCACCTGCCCCACCTTTGTCGAAAACGGCATCGCCCCCCGGCATATCGACCTGCGGCCCTTCGTGCTCTCGGGCAAGGAAACCCGCCTCGTGCCGGGTGGCCTCACACGGGTGGCACTGCGTGAAGGCTCATTGATCGTGAACTCGTCGCAAGGCGGCGGAACCAAGGACACCTGGGTGGTGGAGGGCTGAATCATGTTGAGTAGAACCGCCGCAGATCTGTACTGGATGTCCCGCTACCTGGAGCGCGCCGAGAACCTGGCGCGCATGCTGGAAGTCAGTTATTCGCTGTCGTTGATGCCCCAGGCCGGGCGCAGCGATGGCCTGGACGAACTGGCCATGTCGCTGCTCAGCAGCGGCACCCTGGACAGCTACCTGGAACGCCATGAAACCCTGGATGCCGAGCGCATGCTGCACTTCTTCGCCCTCGACGAAGAAAACCCCGCCAGCATCTACAACTGCCTGCGCGCCGCCCGTGGCAACGCCCATGCGGTACGCGGGCGCATCACCGCCGACATGTGGGAAAACCTCAACGCCACCTGGCTGGAAATGCGCAGCATCGCCGCCGGCGGCCTGGCGCGACACGGTATCAGCCACTTCTGTGACTGGGTCAAGCAGCGTTCGCACCTGTTCCGTGGCGCGACCTCGGGCACCATCATGCGTAACGACGCCTATCGGTTTATCCGCCTGGGCACCTTCGTCGAGCGCGCCGACAACACCTTGCGCTTGCTGGATGCGCGCTACGAGATGTTTGGCGAAGAGTCGGAAGAAGTCAGCGACTTGTCGGCACGCGGCTATTACCAGTGGAGCGCCCTGCTCCGCGCGCTGTCGTCGTTCGAGGCGTATACGGAGCTGTACCCGAATGCGCTGAATGCACGGTCGGTGTCGGAGCTGCTGCTATTGCGCAGTGACGTGCCGCGTTCGTTGCATGCGTGTATCGAGGAGTTGAGCCATATCCTTGCGGACCTGCCCGGCAGTTACGGGCGCACGGCGCAGCGGTTGGCAGCTGAGTTTGAGGCGCGGCTAAGGTATACGGGGATTGATGAGATTCTGGAGGATGGGTTGCATAGCCGTCTCACGGAATTCATCGAAACGGTGCGGGAGTTGGCGCGGGCGGTTCATAGTTCGTATCTGGAAGTGGTGTGATTGATACTGAATTTTTGGGGGGGGCTGCCCCTTGGCACCGATGTAGTAATGCAGCGCCCCCTATTGATCGCTGAGGACGCACCGGATAGGGCAGATTAACTTTTAAAATATCTGCCTCGTATTCTGTTCTCATTTATTCCTCGTTGAGTTTCGCGAGTATTCGGCTAAAACTCCCAGCGTCAAATCAATTAAGCTTTCGTCACCCGCAGCCATAGTATGGTGATTTGCTGATACCCCGCTGATGTCGCTATAGTATTTACCGAGATTTGAGTGCTGCCAGTAGTACTGGCCGTAAAACGAAAGGCAAGGATCTTGTTTTCATTAGTGAACCACTGCGTTGGACTGCGTTGATTGCCAGCCACCAAATATGCGCCTGATGGGCTATGGTAATAATTACCGTTAAGACTTGCCTCAAATAAGTAAGTTGTACCTCCAACAAGGGCGACGCTTTTATAAAGCGAAATCCCATCCCCTGGAATTTGGCCGTTGCCACTCCACAAGTGATATCCATTGCTGTTGGCCGTCATCGTAAGGTAAAGACCTTTCGGTCCCCTTGTCCAACCATTCATATTTTTATTGTCGAAATTTGTATAATCAATTGGCAGAGGCTTACTTTTGACGGTGTACTCGACTACCGGGAAGGTAATGGCATTAGCCTCAGTTATGCCGGTGCCCAAAGCGGCTTTGAAATGCAATGTCAGTTTCGTATTGTCGCCCAACTCTTTCAAGTACGACGCATAACTGATCCCACTCTCCCACCACCCTTGGTTGAACCAGGTCGAATTCACTTTGGACGCACCACCATTCCAATGTTTTAGGTTGTGTGCCCCCCTCCAGTTTTAAAACCTTTGAACTCAATCCAGACCGGAGAATCGGTAGCAATGAACGGCCAGGTGCCGACCCGCAGTTTCCTGTTAGCAGTACCGGTCGACAGATCCAATACCCTGGTAGTTTGGTTCGCCTCATTGATTTGGATAACGGTCTTTAGCAACTCCGCCTGGGGTATTGGTGTCACCGTTACTGTCAACTTTGTCGATCCCCGTTTAACGCCCTCGCGCGTCACCTCGTATTCGAGGGTGAAGGTCTTGTTGGCATTGCCAATATTTGCCGCAATCGCCGCTTTGGGAATATCAAACATGACCACGCCACTCGCCAAACCTGGTTTGGCGTCAATGTTCGGCGATCCAGCACCGGCGCTTCCCACCATCGTGACCTTGATGCTGTCGGTGGTGTACATCGGTTTGTATTCCACCGATACAGTGGCGCCAGTTTGCGCATTCATCGATGCAAGACTCACCGAAGCACCCGAGCCCGTGGCCTGGATCAATTTAGGAACAGGCAGCTCAACCGGCATATGAACCTGATACACCCGGCGCAGCGACTCCTGAGGCAGTTCGTTGTCCCGGGTCACGCTGTAGAACACGTCAATGAGACGCCCGTCAAAACGCCTGAGCTCGTTACCTGCCACATCGAACGTCATCTGCCCGTCGGGGGTAACCTGGCCAACTAACCGACCTGCCGTATAGTCGACCGTGCCGTCGGTATCGCTGGCCAGGATAGTCACTTGCACCCGGTCCGTGCTGGCCCAACTGGCTTGCGCCGGGAAGCGGATGGTAATCAGTGGCAAGCCTGGGTCCAGATCATCTCCCAGGGCCTGGTCTACAGTCGGTGCAGGCCATCTGACGATCTCGCCGATAACCGTGAGGTAACGGTTATGCGAGCGCTTGTCAGGCACGCCAGCGCCTTTTAACTCGTAATACACCACCACACTGCCTTGAGCGATCGCGCTCACCAAGGCATTGTTGATATTAAAAAAATAGCCCTTGGCGCCTGCCAACTGCCGATCCTCAAAGTAAGAAACCGAACTGCCCTCGGCATTTACGCCGTTCCAGTAGAGAAAAATATGGCTGTACACACGAGCATCGGCGCCCCCGACAGTCATGCCGATTTGTACGTCGCGAGTGCCCAGTATTTCGAGATCGATTTCTCGGTCGGTTTCAGGTGTTTGCACCCAGGGCGCGTCCACGCGGTCAGTCTCCAGGTAAACCGAAACCAGCGCTGTAGTCGACCAGGGCGCCCAGGGATCGGGGTAATTGCCGGTCGGTCCCCGGACCTGGAACGCGACCGGCAGCAAGTCGCTGTCCCCGGCTTCCTTGATCGCCTCCTCGTCCAATATGCATTTGATATCCAGGCCTACCTCGGAGGGCTGGATCAACCGCTCGATTCGCACCGAGCCCCAGACCAGAATGAGCAGGTCATAGGCGGCCATGTTCAGCCAATGCCTGACGATCACCTCCACACCCTGCCTGGCCCGATCCGCACTGACCCCACCAAGCCTTACATCATCCGGCAACTCAAATACCAGGCCTTGATTTCCGGGGGCGGGATTGGGGTCTTGTCCGCCCGGATGTTGCAGGTTCACCCTCAAACGCAAGGGTCTGGTTCGGGATGGGTTTGCGTTGCTGCGAATAACTTGAACATACACGGGATCTGCCCAGGCCTCGCGAATGCTGTCGGAAGGCACGGTGAAGGGGATACGGGCCAGGTTCTCGTCGCCCTCCCGGATCAGGTTGAACGCAACCGGAGTGCCGCCACCCCAGATCAACTCGAAGTGAGTCCCCTCAGGCGTGCTATCTGGTCTGTCGATATGTACTACCAAGGGGCGCATGGTATGCGACACCCCAATACCGCCGTCGGCCTTCTCCAGATCGCCTTCAATCGGCGGTTGCATCAGCGGAATGTCCACCGCTGGCAGCTCGGAGAGCGGACTGGGGGGGGAAGCGTGTTGCTTGGCCATGCTGGTTCCCTCGGCTTCGCCATGCAAATTGGGCATGAACTTGACGGAAATCAAACACCCAGCGACAGAGGGTTGGCAACTGTCAGAATTCACAGGTAACGACCATTGGTAGCTCAATGGGCTCAACCTCGACAAGGTTGTTGCACACACCCGTGACCGTCTGTCGCCACCTGTGAATTCTGACAGTTGCCCCCGCGAAAACGTTGGTATCTGATACCGCCTAAGGCACTTCATCCGGCACCAACGGTAGACGCCTACGTTGTTCAAGCATGTGTCAAGGAGAAACAGGGCATGAGCACTGAAAGCGCTAAAACCTCCCCAGGGCAGCCCAATCAGCTTCCTCGTTTGTCTATTCCAGGTATGACCGACAATGTTGACGGTTACGACGGAGGAATTCCAGCGTGGTTAATGGTCTCTGGCCTGACGGTCCGAGTAGACAACAACTGGCTTGCCAACCTCGGCGATATCATTAGCATCGTCTTGATGCCCAGCATGACGTTATTGGCCTTAAAGCGGGTGCAGCCCAGAGAAGAAGAAAACGAGAGTTATTTTTTTTCCATCCCACGAAAAAAACTACCGGACGGAGAGTTACGCTTAGGTTACGTGGTGAACTTCAAAGGCAACAAAGACGACTACGAGGCATCCTATCCCCTGAGTGTGCTAGTAAAAACCGACCTGCCTGCGGGTGAAGATATTGATCAGCTCGAACCGGGTCATTCGGAACTGAAGTTCTCGCTTTCGACTCTGGAAGTTTATCCGCCCGATGCGGCTAAAGGCGTCAGCGTAATTATCCAGCCCTACCCGAACATGCATCCCATGGACCGCATTTACTTCCAATGGGGCGGCCTGACGATCGTTCAACAAGTCGCAGGCGTCGGCCAGGCAACCCTTATTCTCATTAATCACGCCCAGATTACGAAAGCAGGTGATAGCGATGGCTTGCTGGTGGGGTTCTACGTTGTCGACCACGTCGGCAACGCCTCCACGCCAAGGTCGAGGAACTTGCGCGTGTTGGTAGCACTCGACAGCGCGCAACGGGACGGCCCATTCATTCAGTCTGACGATCGGCCGGGTTATATCGACCTCGAAAGGCTAAATGGCGCCGACTTGACGGTTGGAATGTACACCCCTGCGCCCATCGGCAGGACGGGTGATTGGTATGTGATCACCTTCAAGGCCTACCCGCCGCTCGGGGGGGAGGTGGTGCATCGACGAATCGAAACGATCACTAGAGCCGGCACCGCGACATATCACGATGTGCCCTACAGCAAAGTCCGTGCTGCAGCAGGAGGATGGGCGGAGACCAGCTATGAGCTAATCCGAGCTGACGATCTGGTTAACCAGATATCAAAGAAGACATTCGCCGAGGTAGTGGGACCGGTCATTCGATTGGAAGCGCCCTACTTCGAAAAATATCCTGAAGATATTGCGATCATAGAAAAATCCATGGTCGTGAATATTCCCTGGTACGACTGGCGAAAACCTACGGACAACCTCACGTTGATCCTGCGTTACGTGAAGTCACTCAACGAAGTAATCCTTTATAGCGTTACGAAGACAGTTGGAACGTTCTGCGATGGGCAGCCGGTTCAGTGGGCGCTCAACGGTAAGGATATTGAGCAGTTCTTGGGGTATGCCCCTGACCTGTATTTCGTGTACGAATCCAAGTCCGCTTCTATGAAGGCTCGCTCTATGGATTTAAACGAATCGCTGCGCCGCCGAGTGCAAATCCTGCAAGGTTCCTGACCGCCGTGCTTGCGCGCAGACCGCCTGTCGCAACCTGTTAGTTATGACAGTAGGCAAGCCCGTATTTAACGGTGTCTGATACGCCCCAAGCGCAGGAACATTTCCTGTGACGCGTGACAACTTTCTACCTGGAGAAAGCCATGCCTACCAAAAACAGCAAGCCGGCCCCCACCAAAAGCAAAAAAGCGTCGCCGATCAAGCCCAAGTTCCTTGACACGCTACGGGTACCTGGCATGTCGCCGGCGTTTGAGGGCTATGACGGTGGTATTGCTCTCTGGTTGCTGACCAGAGGCCTGACCGTGACGGTAGATAAGAATTGGCCGGCCAAGCCCGGGGACAAAATCCAGGTGCTTGCCATCGTGGGGATGAAGGTCCTTGCAGAGAAAACCCTGGAGCCCGGGGAAGAAGACCGCAATAGCTTCTCTTTTGCTATTTCAGACAGTGACCTCCCCGACGGCGATCTGATACTGGGCTACAAGGTTTTTTATGGCGGTGGCCCGTCCAATGACCTTTCTTATCCGTTGACCCTGATGGTCAAACGAACCCTCCCAGCCGGCGAGGACAAAGAACATACTATCCCAGGTCATTCCGCACTCAAATTCAGCATATCCGATACAGAAATCAGGGAAATTCAAGCAGGGCGAGGGGTAACCCTCATCTTTGAGCCTTACCCGGATATGCATCGACTTGATCGCATTGAATGCCAGTTTGGTAACTTGTTAATTCCCTCCAAGCAGGTGGCTGGTGTAGGCCTGTCGACCGAGATAAAAATCAACCGCGATCAGATTATCTCGATCGGTAATGGCACCAATCGCTTGGTGAGCTTCCAGGTTGTGGACGCGGTCCGCAACGTATCCACCCCCCGCTCACGCAACATCCCGGTGCTGGTAGACGTGGGCAGCGCCAATTTTGCCGCACCTATCTTCGCGACCCAGAACTTTCCAGGCTTGATCGACCTTGAGTCACTTAACGGCGGGCCGTTGCATATGCAGTGTTTCACTTATCCGTGGGAGGGCCCTCTCGGCTACACGTATTTTGTGACGTACCGAGGCTACCCGAAGCAGGGGGGCGTGGTACTGCACGAGGAATACATCCCGATCAAAGCGGCCGGCAGGCCCCATGACTTCTTCGTGCCCCATGACAAAGTGCGTGCGGTGGCCGGTGGCAAAGTGGAGATCAGTTTTATCTTGTTTCAAGGGCTCACTATAGTGGGTTACTCAAAAATCGCCTCCGCTGCGGTTCAGGACGCAATCATCCGATTGCTGCCACCTTTTTTTGTGCGATACACCTCCCATGTCGTCAACCCTATACCCACAGGTGGCGCCGCCGTCGAAATTCCTTGGTACGCATGGCGCAGGCCAACTGACAAGATCATGTTGCTCATGCGTTACGTGGTACCGGGTAGCCATGACCTTATCCTCTACGACGACCTTTTCGAAGTGGGACAGGTACCTGAAAATGTGCCGATCAGACGCTTGATTGAACATGAAGACCTCTTGAGGTTCAACGGCACCAAGCCTGAACTCTATTACGTGTATGAGCCAGAAAACATTCTGGCGCGCAGCACCTCACTAAACGAATCGTTACGCCAGGAAGTACAGATTGGTGCACCAGGCGGCAGGTAATGAACGTGACGCGGTTTGTATGAGCAACATTGCCCCTCTTGGAGGTCCGACCATGTCCAGTAAAACCAAAACAAAAACCGGCAGCCCCCCCAATGACTACGACCTGGGTCCGGTCTTGATCAGCGGTATAGAACCTCCCCTTGAAGGGGATACCGAGTCTGACGGTGCCCTTGGCGCACGGCATGTCGAACATAACCTGGAGGTGCTGCTCCTCGCGTTCCCAGAGATTGTTTTGGACACCGAGATCTACCTGATTTGGAACAACCCTGAAGCCCCGGTGGACTATCTCGTCATCCAACCGGAAAACCTGGGTAACCGGTTTTTCAGCCTGACGGTGAATAAAGAGCAGATCCTGCCGGAGTGGGCTGAAGTCTATTGCCTTATCCGACGCCCCAGCGGCAACTCATCTAAAACCAAGCCGTTAAAGCTCAGGGTGAAACGCAGCCGCCCTGGTTATCCAGACCCGAACCCCGATGCCGACGGGAATCAAGGCCTGGTGTTCTTTCTGCCGCCTGACCTGGAAGCCGGCAGCCACGTAGATATGGCAAGGGCAGATCGAGGTGTCGTGCTGGAAATCCACCCGTGGGAAAATATGGAAGTGTGGGATACCTGCCTCATCGCCTGGGGCGCCATAATCATCGCACACGTGGTGACGGCTGCTGAGGTGCGCCGCTCATTTGAAATGTTCATATCTCCCGAGCGCATCAAAGAGAACCCTCACTACGTGAACATGCCGGTGGCCATGCAAATCAAGGATGTGGGCGGCAACTACCCTGCTGATCCCAATTCCAAGTCGAACTGGTCGGAAATACAGCGGGTAGAAGTCAACCTGGGGCTCTTGCGGCCACGCCCGCCGTTTCTTAAGCAGGCTGGGGAAATCGTTGAACTTGACGAGTTAGGTGATGCCGCGCAAACCGTGCAGATATTTATCGATAACGACTTTTTCGAGGCGGGCGACAAAATTGATTTTGAATGGGAGGGGCGAGATATTCAAAACGTGCCTTTTTTTTCACAGCGAGCACAGGGATGTCAATATTACAAACTTCATTGAAGACTTTGATGTACCCAACGAATTGGTCGGTGCAATAGCCAGTGGCATCGCCATCATGTACTACAATCTCTACAAGTTCAGAGACAATGAATGGTTGCCATCAAGAAAAGTACGTATCAGGGTTAACGGCGACGTCATCGACTGGTCGGCACCCAGTATCGTAGAAGCGCCAGATGGAGAGTTGAATCCGAATTCAAATGCCACAATGAAGTTTCGTGCGCAAGACGGTTGGACGTCCGCTACAAAAATTAGAATTGTATGGGCTGCGCACTCGGTCAACTTCACTGAAGAATTTTTCCTCGGCCCCATTCCTGACAATAAAGAACTTTCATTTACCATTCCGAATGCGCAAGTAAGACGTTTTGATACCCTGCCGGTTGATGTGTATTACGAACGTATCGACCTTCAGCCCCATCGCGCATCACAGCGCCTGTTTTTAATAGTGGGCAGGTATGCGAGCAGCCTACCTCCGGTAGAGGTTGAAGCAAGATGGGGGAACTATCTGAAGATTGGCACCCACGTAACCGTGACTATTCCGCCTATCGATAGCCTTTTAAATGACGTTATCACCCTGGATTGGGAAGGCAACGCCGTAAGCACGCGCGTGCAGATCACTATAAGTGCTGCCCAGGCAGGAAAAACGCTACTTATTCCTGTCGAACGCCGCTTCGTCAGCGAAAACCTGAACGGATCGGTCAGGATTAGATACAGCCTGGCCAGGGCCAACGCGCCCAGACGTTTCTCGCCGCTCTTCGTGTTATTTATTCGGCCTGGGCGTGATCATCTTACCGATTTTAGCAACAATAACTTGAACGGCTGGATACCAGGGCCAGCCCTTAATAACATGCTTGACATTCAGTTCAGGGTATATAGCGGAAATACAGTATTTCACAACTATACTTATCCCGCAGGAGATAAAAGTGGTGTTGTTTTTGCTCAGGTCTTTAGAAATCTACAACCGGGAGAGCGTTACACATTCAGCATAAGGGCTAGAAGATTTGACGGACGTTACGTTAGGCCTTCACTGTCTTTAAGAACCTCACAAGGAACGTTGACTGCTGCAACCGAACTTTCAGACCTGGTCAACTGGCGGACCTTATCAGGAACGCTGACAGCCAACAGCACGACCCTGACGCTTTATATTCAAAGTCATATAGCTACTAGCGATGGTAACGACTACGAAATTGACGATATACGTTTCAGGCGCCTCTAACCCAAGTTTTGCCTTTTATTGTATTCCCCGTTGATTCACAGAAAGGAGTCACCACCATGTCCAACGTCGCTACCTCTCCCCCTGGCCTCACTGCTGAACTAGGTGACCTTTACATCCCAAGGCTCCACCCGGCCGCAGCTGGTGATGTCGGTGTCGACGGCAACCTGGGCCTCAGAAATATCGAAACGCCGCAGGTTGTCTACGTGAAGACCGGCGCGCGCACTTCCCCCGGTCAATTGCTCGAACTGTTCAGCAACGACCCTATTCGCCCTGTCGCTCATACCTTTGTCATGGCCGCAGACACCCAGCGTGAATGGCTGCCAATCCTCCTCCCTGCAGCCAGTATCAGGCCTGAATGGATAGACCCGCTCGTGTGCCGGATTAACAGCTCAGGCGCGTCTACCCTCCCCCTGCGCCTACGGGTCGACTTTAACCGTCCGGGTGGCCATGACCCCGACCCCTCCAGGCCCGGACACCAAGGGCTGGTCATCTATCTACCTGACGATGTGCTGGTCAACGGCGTCAGTGAAACCAGGGCTCGCCAGAATATCGAAATCACGCTGATGCCCTACTCCTACGCGGCTCCGGGGGACCAAGTCCTACTGTGCTGGGGGGATCAACAAGTCACCCATTTGGTCACCGAGGCAGACCTGAACCGTGAGATCAACCTCACTGTGTCTTACGCGAAAGTCATGGCCGCTCGCGACGGCCTCGAACTGAATGTGAGGCTCCAGGTACGTGGGCACACCGGTAATTTTACTGACCCGGCTGAACGCTGGTCTGCAGCCAGCAAGGTGCTGGTGTACGCACAACGCGACGTCCTGAGAGAACCTTACAGCGCAGAGGTTGACCCGCAAACCGGAGTCATCGATCTGGAAAAGCTGGCAGGTAAGTCCGTCACGGTTTCGGTGTTTGCGTCAGCGGATTACTTCGAGACGAGAGATACCCTCGAGTTTGTTTTCAAGGCTACCGATGCTCAAGGAAACATCGTCATACACAGCGAAGAGCGCCCAGTGGACAGGGTTAACGCGATCTATGACTTCCAGATCCCGCCTGCGTTTATGGAAGGGCTGGCCCAAGGTCATGCCAAGCTGTATTACACGCTGCACAAATATATCGGCTCAACGACGATGTATTCCCAATCGGTCTACGTGAGTGTCCAAGGGGCATCGGTTCAGTGGCCAGAGCCTTATGTGATCGACACAATGCCTTTCGCTGAAATACGAGCAGTCCCAGTAGATGGGCAAGCCTACGTGCCTTACCAGACCAGTTGGAAACCGTGGGACCTGATCACGCTGGTCTGGCTCTTGCCTGACCGAGACGGCACCGTGGAATACCGTTTCAGCCGCAGCGTAGGTGAGCGCCCGGAACACAACGTCATTGAACTGGAACTGCCAGCCGCCCAAATCAAGCGATTTGAGGGTCGCCCTTCGCAAATGCATTACGAAGTCAATGGGACTGATGGGCGACTGCTAGGTGAGTCTGCGCGCAAAAGCCTGCTGATAGGAGAACCTTGGGAGGCAATGATTGCTCCAGTAGTCGAGAAGGTTGCCGGTCATCACCTTGATCCGGACCTGGTACCGGATGGCGTTTGGGTCACCATCCCTAACCCTCCCGTTGGCCAGCATATTCGTTTGCATTGGTTCGGCCCACTTAACCGTATTGTGATGCTGATGCATATTTCAACCCCGGGCGACGCTCGAATCAAAGTACCGGGCAAATATGTATCGGATAACCTCAATCGCATCGTGAAAGTTTATTGGGAAGTCAACCATAACGGTGTTCCACAGCGCTACTCAGGTGTGGTGACGCTGCAGATTGCCCGCCGAGGAATTTTCGGGTTCGAGGACATACGATAAAGATGATCTCTACACCAACCGCCGGTCTGCCTGATTGATTTTCCAACCCCTTCACTGTGGAGGTTTCACGATGCCTCGTGCTCCTAAACAAACGGTCGGAGGTACTGCCGACGATAGACAGTCTGAGCTGTATCTTCAGAATCTGGGTACGCCTATCAAGGAGGACACCGAACCTGATTGGTGTATTGGTCTGCGGCATGTCGAGCACGATCTCCAGCCGTTACTTTTCCCTCAGCACAAGTTCGCGCTACAGACAGAGATATTTTTGTACTGGAGCGGCCCGACGCCAGAGGATTACCTGATTATCGATGAGGACAATGTAAATGACCCTGTGTATACCCTGAACATGCCCAAAGAAAACATTCTTCCGGAGTGGGCCACTGCGTACTGCACCATTGAAGAACCTGGCAATGGCCCCACCGAGACTAACAAACCCAGGCTTCGAATCAAGCTTGACCGCCCCGGCAATGAAGACCCGGACGGGGCAAAGCCGGGTCATCAAGGGCTAGTATTTTTTCTCCCTGAAGACCTAGAAGCGGGTGCAGTGATTGACCTTAAGAGGGCCAGGCAAGGGGTTATTCTTGATGTCCAGCCCTACGAAAATATGGCCGAATATGACACCTGCAGATTCGCCTGGGGATCGCAGCTTGTCAGCCATGTGGTGACACCCAGGGAGGTTGGCAGAGGGTTTGAAGTGACGGTTATCGAGAGCGTCATCCATGCTGCCGGCAGCAATCCGTTCCTGCCCATCGCAATGCAGGTCATTGACGCGGTAGGCAACTATCCGGTTTTCGACCCCGAATCGGATGCGAATTGGTCACCGTTAAACTGGGTAAATGTAAACCTTGGCACCCGGCTGCTTGAGGCACCTTTCCTTGAGCAACCGGGAGACGTTATCGACTTGAAACAGCTCGGGGTTGGTCCACAGAAGATCAAACTGTTTCTTGATCCAATGGTGTTCGATAAAGGCGATCGAGTACGCCTGGACTGGGACGGTCGAGACGCCGAGAACGTCCTTATGCCCTACAGTGAAGAGAAAACCGTCGAGCGCACCAATAGCTTTATGGAGTTCGATATTCCGAATGAAAGAGTCAGGGCACTCGGGGGCGGGGTCTCAATGCTGTCTTGCAGCCTTCATCGGGTAAAAACCGACGATGTGGTTGTTTCGATGCAGACTCGGGTGAGTGTGCGCGGGGCTGCCAGCCCATGGCTGGCGCCCCAGGTCAAGGAATCCGCAGCAGGCCATCTGGACCCCGCTGTTCCTAAAGCCACGGTAGTCATAGTCGCTCCCGAGGGATGGGACGCCTCGGCCCAGGTTCGTCTGGTGTGGGTGGGGGGCTCGGTGATCCACATCCAGGAGCACACGCTGGTAACGATCCCGGCGGATCGCATCCTCGAATTCACGGTCGACGGCGAGCAAGTCAAGCGCTTCAACACTCTCCTCACCGAGCTGTATTACGTACGCACGGACCTGCCCTCAAGCCGTGAGTCGCTGCGCTTGCAATTGCAGGTAGGCAAGCCGGCCAGCGCACTGCCCCAGGCACGGGTTGAAGGCACTCATACCGAGCAACAGGTGATGGTCATTCTGCCATTCACCGAAACTGAGCCCGGAGACACTGTGACATTACGCTGGATCGGTGACCAATCAAGAACGACAGTGCCGACCACCCTGGATTCGGAAACGGCTGGCCAGGAACTGCTCATTCCGATCGCGGTGGGTGACCTCAAGGAGGGTGAGATCGTACGGGTGTATTACAGCCATATACGACACGGCCACCCCCCCCGTTACTCGAAGCTGCTTGTATGGGTAATGGGACAATGACGGCAGTGCCGCAGACTGGCCATCACGACCTGTTTGTGGCCGAAGTAGTCCATAGCCTGCTGAATATCGCCGCAAAGGGTCAGCAAGGCGTAGTCGGCAGGAATAACTCAATCAACTGCCCACCACCTCGGCAACAACTGCCGCACCCGGCCCTCCCCAAACCGGTCATCAATCAACACCACCACCCCCCGATCGTGCTCGCTGCGGATCACCCTCCCCGCCGCCTGCACGACCTTTTGAATACCGGGGTACAGGTAGGTGTAGTCGTACCCCGCGCCGAAAATCGCGCCCATGCGCTGTTTCATCTGCTCATTGACCGGGTTGAGTTGCGGCAAGCCCAACGTGGCAATGAACGCACCGATCAAGCGGGCGCCGGGCAGGTCGATGCCTTCACCAAACGCGCCGCCCAACACGGCAAAGCCGATGCCTTGGCTGTGTTCGGTGAATTGGTCGAGAAAGGCCTGGCGTTCGGCCTCGGCCATGCCCCGCGATTGCTGCCACAGTGCGATGTGCGGGTGGCGCTCGGCGAGCATTTGGGCCACCTGTTGCAGGTAATCAAAGCTTGAGAAAAACGCCAGGTAGTTGCCCGGCTGTTGCGCGAACTGGCGGGCGATCAGCTCGACAATGGGTGCCAGCGAAGCTTGGCGGTGCACAAAGCGTGTGGAGATGGCATCGACGATGCGTACGTGCAGTTGTTCGGCCTTGAACGGCGATTCCACATCGACCCAGGCCGTGTCTGTCGGCAGGCCGAGCAAGTCGGCGTAATAGTGGCGCGGGCTCAGTGTGGCAGAAAACAATACGCTGCTGCGAGCCGCCGTCAATCGGGGTCGAATGAACTCGGCGGACACCACATTACGCAGGCACAGGGTTGAGCTGCTGCGTTTAGCGCCGAGCTGGCGTTTGTGGATGTCGAAGATGAAGTGTTCGTTGAATAGCTCTGCGACCTTGGCAAATTGCAGGGCTTCAAAGTAGAACGCCTGCAAGTCGCCGCTGAGGGCTTCGGGGTGGTCGTTGAAGTAGTCGCCCAGGGCGCTGGTGCACAGGTTCAAGGCCTGCAGCAGTTTGTCCGGCCTGCAGGCATAGGCTTGGTACGGCGCGACCTGGTCTTTGTGCAGGGCGTTCCATTCACGGTTCAGGCGCTGCAAGGGTTTTTTCAGCGGTTCGGCAGCGGTGTCGCGCAGGGTCTTGAGGCGGTACTGGTCGAGGCTGGCGCTGTACATCGAGCGCGCACGTTCCACCAGGTTATGGGCTTCGTCGACCAGCACCGCGGCGCGCCATTGGTTGAGCTGGGCCAGGCCAAAGAGCATTGCGCCAAAGTCGAAATAATAGTTGTAGTCGGCGACCACCAGGTCTGCCCAGCGGGCCATTTCCTGGCTCAGGTAATAGGGGCATACGTCGTGAGCCAAGGCGACGTCGCGCAGGTTGCGCTGGTCAAGCAGGCTAACCTTCGACGCAGCCATGCGCGCGGCAGGCAGACGGTCGTAAAAACCCTTGGCCAACGGGCATGAGTCGCCGTGGCAGGCCTTGTCCAGGTGTTCGCAGGCTTTGTCCCGCGCCACCAGTTCGAGCACACGCAGTTGCAGGTCGGGGCTGCTGGTGAACAGCACCTGCGACGCGTCGAGGGCCAGTTTGCGGCCCGGGGTTTTGGCGGTGAGGAAAAACACCTTGTCCAGTTGCTGCGGCGCCAGGGCCTTGAGCAGTGGGAAAATCGTGCCGATGGTCTTGCCGATGCCAGTCGGCGCCTGGGCCATCAGGCAGCGGCCGGTACTGACAGCCTTGTACACCGACTCGGCCAAAGACCGTTGGCCGGGGCGAAAGTCGGTATGGGGAAAGCTCAAGGCTTGCGCCGCGGTATTGCGAGCTTCGCGGTGCTGCATCTCCTGTCGGGCCCAGCCGAGGAACAGCGCACATTGCTGGTTGAAGAACCCTTCCAGCTCGGCCGCCTGGAAGCGCTGATTGAGCAGGGTCTCGCCCTCGCCGACGATGTCGAAATACACCAGCGCCAGGTCGATTTGCGTCAGCCCGAGTTTCTGGCACATCAGCCAGCCGTACATCTTGACCTGGGCCCAATGCAATTGCCGGTGGTTGGCGGGTTGGGCATCGAGGTCGCCACGGTAGGTTTTGACTTCCTCCAGGCGGTTGGCGTCCGGGTCGTAGCCATCGGCCCTGCCCCGCACCGTCAGTTGCTGGTAATCGCCTTCCAGGGCCACTTCATTCTGGTAGTGCGCACTGCGGCGTGAGGCCACGGTGCGGTGGCCGGCAATGCCTTCCTGGGCGCTGGGTGACGGCGTAAAGCGCAGGTCCAGGTCGCCGACCTTGGCCGTGAACTCACACAATGCCCGCACCGCCACGCTGTAGCTCAAACCGTTTGCTCCGCCCAGCGCACGTAGCAAACGGTGACCGGCATCTGGTGCTCGCCGCAGAATTCCAGCCAGCGCAGTTGGTTGTCTTGCAAGCGGTCGCCCGGGCCTTTGACTTCGATCATGCGGTAGGTCTTTTGCGCGGGCCAGAACTGGATCAGGTCTGGCATACCGGTGCGGTTGGCGCGGATGTCCAGCAACAGGCGCTCGAACCAGTAGCGCAGGTGTTCGGCTGGCAGGCATTCCAGGGCCTGTTCCAACAGGTCTTCACTGAGCAGGTTCCAGAATACGAAGGGCGATTGGATGCCCCACTTATCGGCGTAGCGCTGGCGAATGTGGGCCTTGTATTGCTCATTCTGCAGTTGCTCGAAACAGGCGGCGAACAGTGGCGCGCGGCGTTGTTGGAAGTCCTCGCTGTGCAAATCGGCCGGGCCGCGCTGGAACGGGTGGAAAAACGCGCCCGGCAGCGGCGCGAAGATCGCGTCCCAGCACAGCAAACCAAACAGCGAGTTGATCAGGCCGTTCTCTACGTAGTGCACGGGGGCATCGGGCTCACTCAAATGCGCCTGGACGCAGTATTCCACCGACATCAAGGGTTCCGGCAGCGCCAGCTCGAGGTCCAGGCGCGTGACGTCCCGTGGTTTGAGCTTAGGCAGCCTGGGTTCTCCGAGTTTGCGGCGCAGGCGAGGCATAACACGCAACAGGTGTTGCTGCTCGGCGGCACTTTCCGGTGCCTGTTGCGCGGCACTCGCCAGGGTCATGGCCTGGACGTAGTCCTCCTGACGCTCCAAGACTCGGATCAGTCGCGCACGGGCGCCGGGGTAGGCGCAGGTGCGGTAGATCTGCTCGGCCAGGGCCAGTTCGGCGCTGCGCTCGCAATACTGGCCCACTTGGAACAACAGCTTGGCCCGGCGTTTTTCCAGCCAAGGGTTGTCGGTGGTCAGCGTGGCCACCTGCGCCAGCACGTCCTGCAACGCTGCGCCGGTTTCAAAAACCTGCTGGCATTGGTGCAGGAACAGCACGCCGTGCACGTCATCACGGCTGCGCAAGCCACGGGACTCAGCGCAGAAGGCAACCTTTTCGTAGGTGTAAATGCCCAGGTCCGCCAGCACGAATTCCGACCAGTCCTGGTGCAGATTGCCAAAAAACATCAGGCGCAGCCTATCGCACAGGTGCATCACGGTGAGGCTGTACAGCGGTTCGGTAAGCTGTGGGCACCATTGGGCAAAGCAGCGGGATTCGCTGAACTGCATCGCCAGGCCCTCGAGCCAGTCGGTCTTCTTGCCTTTGGGCTGGTCGATCCACGGCTTGAAGCTGCTGAGGATTTCGCCTTTTTGCAGCAAGGCGAATACCTCTTCAAAGGCCAGCAGGCATTGATCGTCAACCCACCCCAATTCCCGCAAGGGTGTTGCGGCGCTGTGAGTGCAGCCGATCTCCTGATAACTGAGTTTTCCCGCACGGAAATGCACACCCTTGCGCATCACCATGCGCACCAACAATGCCTGGGAAGGCTGCGGCAAGCTGTCGAATTGCTGAATGAAATGCTGTTCGTCAGGGTCGAGCAGATCGGCATAGCGCTGCCCCAGCCAATGCAGGACCTGGCGGAAGTTATGCAGGTAGTAGAGCGGGTCGTCGAGGGGGTTGGCCATAGCGCAAGCGAGTCAAATACTGGTTATGCATACAGAGTGCCGCCCCCGATGTCGTGTTGCAATCGGTAATAGATAAATGGCGCACGCAACTTTTTGTATAAAAGTGATCAGATGGGGGAGTCGATGGCGTAACATTTATGGCCCGCGGCCTCTGGCGCGGGACTTTTCAGGGTTAAAGGTAAGGGTTATGAACATGAAGAATTTGGGTCTGCCGCTGGTTGCACTCACTTTTCTGCTATTGACCGGTTGCGCGACGCAAACCGTAGTGACGCTGCAAAATGGCACGCAGTATTTGACCAAGGACATTCCGAACGCCAAGACCGCCGACGGTTTTTATGAATTCACTGACATCGCCGGCAAGCGTATTCGCGTCAAAGCCGACGACGTGGCGACGGTGCACAAGGAAGACTGATTTCCAGCCGCCAACACTGCTCAAATGTGGGAGGGGCGGTGCGACGTTTCGACTTGCCCCCGATGGCGGTATTCCAGTCGACATCCCATTGACTGAACCACCGCTATCGGGAGCAAGTCGAAACGTCGCACCGCCCCTCCCACAGTTTTAACTGATGACAACCCCCTCTCCCGATAAGCCGACCACTCCCACCAGCGTCACTGAATCCCCGCCAAAACTGATCACCGTGTCCCCGCCCACGACCTTGGCGTGATCGCGGTAATCGCCGCTGCTCTGCACGTGCGTGAACACCAACTTGTCCGTCGGCTGATAGCCAATCACACGGTCCTGGCCAAACTGCCCGCTGAACAAAAAGGTGTTATGCCCGCTGCTGTCGCGCAGGGTGTCATTGCCCTTGCCGCCCTCGATAAAGTCCGCGCCCTTACCGCCCTGGATCAGGTCATTGCCGTCGCTGCCGATGATGAAGGTATTGCCCTTGTGTGGTTCGGCGTTGCGGTTGAGGTCCTGCACCCAGGTGGTGGCGCGGGCCGGATCTGAGAGGTTAGCGACGATAATCGTCGAGTCGCGAGTCATCTGTTCATAGAACCCGCAATCGAGGATACGCGTCATGCCGTCGCCATAGCCGGTGGGCAAATGGGCGATCCAGGTCGGCAGGTTGGTGATGGAAAACGGCAGCACATTCCACAGCGTCGAGGCGTAATGGTCGTTGAAGGTGACGATATTGTCGGTGGTCGATTCATGGGGTTTGTCGTGCACACCCAACGACGACCAGTTGAAGGAAGAGCCGTCCAGCGCACGGAACACCGGATCGTTTTCGTAGCCGATATTGAGCACCTTGTCGCCAGTGCTCTGGGTCGGCGAGGCATAGGCCACGTAGTTGGCGTCCTTATAGAACCCGGCCCATTTCCCGCTGCTCAAGTCGGCCATGCTGTTCACCGCCAGCCCGCCCAGGCTGTGGCCGCTGACCACCACGTCATGGCCGCTGAGGCCGTGGGCACTGGCGTAGTCGGCGACGTGTTTGAGCAGGCCACCGAAGGCTTCGCCGGTGTAGTTTTTCGCATAGTCCTTGGGCCCCAGGGCGGCGAGCACATCGCTGACCAGATCACCAATCGAATCGCTGACCAGGCTTTCACGGGGGCCTGAAGTACCGCGAAAACCGATGCCGATTTCCAAGAGTTTGCCGGCGTCGTCGTACTTGCCGAGCACTTCGACCTGGGCCGTGGTGTAGCCGGGTTTTTCGCCAAAAAATGTACCCCTGGCGTCGACCTTGCCGCTATAGCCCAGGGCGCTGGCGCTGATGGGCGTCCAACCGGCCTGTTGCACGGCGTCCAGGGCGGCCTTTTCCGAGTCGGGGTTCCAGGGGATACCTGGGATTACGCCTTGGGAATCACTGCTGCCCAGCAACGCACCGACCAGGGTGGCCGGCAAGCCAAGGCCCAGGCCGTTGTGCTGGTAACCGACGGCAAAGCCGTTATCCAGGTTGTGGTAGGTGTACAGCGTGATCGCCAGGGCATCGGCGAACAGCGCTTTGGAACCCTCGGAACCGAGGTTTTTGTAGTCAAAGACACCCATGGTATTGCCTCTCTTGTTGTTGGAATTGGCGAGAAAGCCCATCAATGCAGTGCCGGCCCAAAGGCCTCATCCACCTTGGCCAGGTCGCTGTCGCGCAGGTTGCCGGCGTAGTAATGCAACTTGGTCCAGGCCATCAGGTAGTCGTAGCGCGCCTGGGCCAAATCGCGACGGGTGCTGTAGAGCTGCTGTTCGGCATTCAACGCATCCAGATTGACGCGCTCACCGCCCAGAATGCTCTGCCGGGTCGAGACCACCAGCGCTTCGGCAGAGGCCAGCGCTTTCTGATAAGCGCGCAACTTGCTCACGCCGGACAGGCAGGCGCTGAACTGACGGCGCAGCTCGATCAACGTTTCGCGCGTCTTGCCTTCCAATTCGTACTCGGCCTGTTCCATAGCGCGGCTGGCCTGGCGGGTGGACGCCGAGACACCGCCACCGGCATACAACGGCACGCTGACTTCCACACCAATGGTGTTGGTGTCATAGCGCTGGTTGTAAGTGTTGCCGCTGTCGGACTCCTGCTGGCGCGAACTGGCATAGGCCGTGACCTTCGGTAGATGCCCGGCGCGGTTGCGCTCCACCTCGTAACGCGCCACTTCCAGGGCCTGGCGCTGGGAGGCCAGCGTGGGGTTATTACTGATCGCAAGCGTATGCCAGGTGTCGTAGTTGGCCGGGGTCAAGGTAAACGCCGCGAAGTCCGGGTTCAGTGGCGCCAGGTCCTGGATATTGACGCTCTGCACGCCGATCAAGGCGCCCAGTTCTCTTAGCGACGCATCCTGCTCGTCCAGCGCCTCGATCTCTTCGGCAGTGGCCAGTTCGTAGCGCGACTCGGCTTCCAGAATGTCGGTGCGGGTGCCCTCGCCTTGCTGGAACAGATGCCGGTTCTGCTGGAACTGCTGCTCGAAAGCCTTCTTCTTGGCACGGGCGATGTCGATCTGGTCCTGGGCGAACAGCGCCTGGGTGTAATAGGTCAGCACCCGCACCAACAACGCCTGGCTCTTGTCGCGAAAACTTTCATCGGCAAACAACGCTTGGGCCACACCTTTGCGGTAGTTGGCGTAGGCCTCGTAGTCGAACAGCGGCTGTTGCAGGCTGAAGGTGGACCCGTAGCTGCTGTAGTTGCGATCGTCGTGATAATTACCGCCGCGCCCGTCAGGCAGCGTGGCCTGGGAGTTATTGCGACCCTTGTTGTAGTTGTAGGACAGCTTGGGCAGCAGGCCGGCGCGGCCAATGGTGCGGTTTTCCAGGCCGGCGTCGCGCTCCTTGATGGCGCCGAGGAACACCAGATCGTTGCGCAAGGCTTGCTCGTACACATCGAACGGGCCCATGGCGGCGTGGACGCTGGAGCAGCTCAACAGCAAGGCGAAGAACACGGGCTTCATGTTCATTGCTCGGTCAACGCGGAGCCGGCGCGATCCAGCAGCGGCTTGAACAGGTAGTTGAGCAACGAGCGTTCGCCGGTACGTACAAACATCTCCGCTGGCATGCCGGGCTTGATTACCAGGCCCTGCAGTTTCTCCAGCGCGGCCTCACTGACGGTCGTACGCAACACGTAATACGGCGCGCCGGTTTTCTCATCGAGCATCTGGTCGGCGGAAATCAGGCTGACCTCACCCGGCACACGCGGCGTGCGGCTCTGGTTGAACGCGGTGAAGAGGATATCCACCGGCAGGTGCGTGCCGACCTTGTCCACCAGATGCACCGGTAGATGCCCTTCCACTTCCAGGCGCGTGCCTTGGGGCACGATTTCCAGCAGGGTTTCACCGGCACGCACCACGGCGCCTTCGGTGTGCACGCCGAGGTTGACCGCGATGCCGTCGGCCGGCGCGTTGATTTCGCTGTGTTGCAGGTCGAACCCGGCAGAAGTCAGTTGTTGCTCCAGGGTCAGGCTGCGCAGTTGCGCATCGGCCAATTGGCTGCGCACTTCCTTTTGATACTCCTCGCTGTGCTGCTGCAACTTGAGGCGCGATTCGACAATGCCCTGCTCCACCCGGCCGCTTTCGCCGGTGTTCTGCGCCAGGTCCTGTTGCACCTGGGATAATTGGCGCTGGTATTCCATCAGCCGGTTGCGTGGGATGTAGCCGTTGTCCGCCAGGGGTTGCAGGTTACTCAATTGATCGCGCAGGGATTGGGCCTGGGCGGTCAGGTCGCTGCGGGCACGGCGCATGCCGCCGAGTTGCGCGGTGGCGCCGTCGATGTTTGCGCGGATGCCGGCTTGCTCGCGGGCAAAGGCTTCGCGACGGCTGCTGAACAGTTGCCGCTGGCCTTCGAGCACCAACGCCAAGGCGGGATCGGGATGGCTGCTCAGTTCGGCGGGGAACGTAATGCTGGCGTGGTTATCACGCTCACTCTGCCAGCGCGCCACACTGGCCCAGGCCATGCGGTATTGGGCCTGCAACGAATGCACATCGGCCTGGTTCTGGGTCTGGTCAAGCTGGAACAGCGGCTGGCCTTGTTTCACCCTCTCGCCTTCACGCACCAGGATCCGGCTGACCACGCCGGGGCTGAGGGTTTGCACCGCCTTGCGCTTGCCCGACACCACCACCGTGCCTTGCACCGCAATGCCTTGATCCAACGGCGCCAGGCTGGCCCACAGGAAGAAACCACCGGCCCCGACCACCGTCAGCAGCCAGCCCATTCGGGCAAAAAACCGGGCGTCGCGCTCTTTGATACGTGGTTCGAAAGTGATGCTACTCATGCGCCTGGCTTCCTTGCGGCTTGATACTGACGACTGAAACTGACGCCGGGTTTGTCCTTGGGCGCTTCCTGCTGGCCAGACAAAGCGCGCAGCACGTCCTGGCTCAGGCCGAACGCCTGCAAACGGCCGTCGTTGAGCACCAGCAACTTGTCGGCCTGGGCCAAGGCCGAAGACCGGTGGGTGACCAGCACCACACTGCTGCCCTGGGCTTTCATCTGCACGATGGTATTGGCCAATGCGGCTTCGCCGACGGTGTCGAGGTTGGAGTTGGGCTCGTCCAGCACAATCAAGCGTGGCCCGCCATACAGCGCACGGGCCAGGGCCACGCGCTGTTTCTGCCCGCCGGACAAGCCGCCGCCGTTGTCGCCGAGTACCGTGTCGTAGCCTTGGGGCAGCCGCAGGATCAGCTCATGCACGCCGGCTTGTTGTGCCGCGTTCACGACAAGCTCAGGGTCAGCCTCGCGAAAGCGTGCGATGTTGTCGGCAATGCTGCCGCTGAACAGCTCGATGTCCTGGGGCAAGTAACCGATATGCGGGCCAAGGTCATCGCGGTCCCAACGATGGATGTCTGCGCCATCCAGGCGCACGGTGCCGGCCAAGGTCGGCCATACACCCACCAGCACGCGGGCCAGGGTGGATTTGCCGGAACCCGAGGCACCCAATACGCCGAGCACTTCGCCCGCGCCCAGGTTGAAGCTGACTTGATGCAACGTCGCCATGCGCTTACCCGGTGGGCCCGCGCTGACCTGTTCGAAACTGACCTGCCCCTTGGGCGCCGGCAACGCCATCTGCTCGACTTGCGGCGGGAATTCGCGCAGCAGTTCGTCGAGGCGCTGGTAAGCCAGCTTGGCCGAACTCCATTGCTTCCACACCGCAATCAACTGGTCGATGGGGCTGAGCACGCGGCCCATCAGGATCGAGCCGGCAATCATCATCCCGGCCGTCATGTCCCCCCGGATCACCAGCAGCGCGCCCAGGCCCAGTACCAGCGACTGCAAACACAGGCGCAGGGATTTGCTCAACGCGGTGATCACCGAACCGGTATCACTGGCCGTGTTCTGCAACCCCAGGAACTGCGAGTGCACGGCAAACCAACGCTTGCGCAGCGCGCCGAGCATGCCCATTGCCTGGATGGTTTCGGCGTTATGCAAATGGCTGGTAGCCAGTTGCGTCGACTGCTGGGAAAAACCGCTGGCCTGGCCCAAGGGTTGCTTGGTCAGGTATTCATTCAGGCACGCCAGGCCGATCAGCAGCACCGCACCGGCGGTGGCCAATACACCCAGCCATACGTTGAACAGGAAGATCACGAACAGGTAGATGGGAAACCACGGCGCATCAAAAAACGCGAACAGCGCCGGCCCGGTGATGAATTGGCGGATATGGGTCAGGTCGCCCAAGGACTGCCCGGCATGCCCCTGGCCGCGTTGCAGGTTGCGTTCGAACGCGGCCTTGTACACGCGCAAGTTGAAACGCCGCTCCAGCTGGCTGCCGATACGGATCACGATAAAACTGCGGATCACTTCCAGGGTGCCAATAAACATGAAGAAACCCACGACCATCAGCGTCAACATCACCAGGGTGGTTTCATTCTGGGAGGACAGCACGCGGTCGTACACTTGCAGCATGTAAATCGACGGCACCAGCATCAACAGGTTAATCAATGCCGTGAAGCAGCCAATACTGATCAAGATGCTCTTGTATTCACCCAGCGCCTTGAATAAGGGCGCAACCGCAGAGGGCTTGGCCATATGTTTTGATCTTCCCTGAACCAAATGACACGCATAAGTTGCCCGAACCCGTGATAAAGGCCGGCCAACTAATAAATTCGAGTTATAGACGTATAGCGCTAACTACGGCATGCGTTTTAGTTCAATGACGCTGCCGGTTTTAGTACGAGCCTGATAGGCACCGTCTTTCTGGCGGTTCAAGTGTGTGATCGCGCTGCCTTCGGCATTGAATAGCCAGATACCGTCTGGTGTGGGCGACCAGGTCAGGGGCTTGTCCCCCAACCATTGTTCGGCACAGGCCACATCGCCACTCAAGGCATTGGCCTGTTCCAGCAGGTCGAGGGCGCACACCTGATCCTGCTGGTGCAATTGCCAATGCCCGGCCAATTGGGCGCTGGAGGGTAAAACAAGACTGCTCGCCATTGCGTGGGCTCCTGCCGACACGAACATCACCTGCAACACGCAGGCGATCAAGTTGAAAAAACGCTGCATCTTCACGCTCCATCCTGGAGGCGCGGCGCCGAAACGCCGCGCCTTTGTATCACGCCACGATGTCGCTTACGGCTGCCTGGCCTACGGTGGTGACGAGGAAATCCGCCACGCCGTGCCCAGAGAAGTCCACGGCCAGCGTACCCAGGTTGGTGCCGGCTGCGTAGGTCAATACCGCATCGCCGGCATGTCCGGTGAACGCATTGACGAAGGTCAAGCCTGCGCCCTTGGTGATGCCGCTGAGGTCGATCTTGTCCGAACCCAAGGTGAAGTCAAAGATCTTGTCCGCCGCCCCCGGCTTGGAGTCGGAACTGGCCCCGAACACAAAGGTGTCGCTGCCCGCGCCGCCCCACAGCTGGTCTGCACCGCCGCCGCCGTAGATCAGGTCGTTGCCGGCCCCCCCTTTGATGACGTTGGCTACGTTGTTGCCGATGATCAGGTCATTGCCTGCCCCGCCAAACGCGTTTTCGATGGTCACGCCCTTGGCGATGGACACGTTGCCCACCAGGCCGCCCACGTCGGAGAACGACGCCTCATTGAGGTTGATCTTCTGGTTTTGGGTAAAGCCAGAGAAATCCAGGGTGTCGTTGCCACCACCGTCCCACACCGAGAACACCAGCTTGTCGGCGTTGGAGGTCGCGCTGAGGAAATCACGCCCGGTGTTGGAGTTGAAACCATAGGTGGTGTCGCCGGCACGGGTGTTGTAGTTGGCGCCGTAAAGCTGCTGGATCGCTGCGATGTCGTCGATCAGCGGGCCGGAAGCGTAGGCCTCGACGCCGCCCTTGCTGAAGTTCTGGTTGGTGTTGCTCTCGCTCCAGTAACTCATGAGGCTGTAGCCGCGCGTGTCCTGTCCATAGGTCGCGTCGTTGTAGGTCGGCGCGCCTTCGCCGGCGTTGTAGTCGCCAGGATGGGCCAGGCCGAGGGTGTGGCCGATTTCGTGGGTCAGGGTCTGCCGGCCGTAGTTGTTCAGGTCCGGGGTCTTGTTCGGCGTGTAGCTGTTGTTGGTCAGGTACCACGAGGTGCCGTCGTAGCCTGCGCCGGTGCCGGGCAGGTAGGCGAAGGCCGCCGCGCCGTCCTGGCCGCTGCTGTAGTTGCCGAAGGTCATGTGGCCATCACCGCCGGTGGCTTTCTCTGTGAAGGTGACGTTGGCCACGTCCGCCCAGGACTGCATGGCCAGTACGGCCTGTGCTTTCTGCTGCGCGTTGAACTGGCTGAAGCCTGAGATGCCATGTTTGTTCATGGTGCTCGACGACGCCGAGGTCAGGAACGTGTAGGTCAGGTCGATCTTGCCTTTGCCGTCAAAGTCCCGGTACGCGGCGCCGTCGCGCAGCAGCTGGGTGGCGGCCTGGTCGACGGTGTAGGAGGGTTTGCCATTGATCGTGAGGTTGCCGCCACGGTCATACAGATGGCTGAAGCTATCGATTTGCGAGTAAGCGGTGCTGGCTTGCGCCGCCGACACGACAGCCTTGTCTTTTACTTTGGACATAAACGTACTTCCTTGTTTGCAAGTGCATCAGTCTTTGATCGATAGGAACCCCGCGGGCGAGATCGTCCTATCACTCGCCTCTTTTGAAGGCGTAAGAAAACTGACACAACTTGAAATCTTTCGTCCACCTCTATTTGCAGCGCAAAAAGTAACAACACGATAACCAATAGATGTTCGGCACCGCATTTATTGGGCAAGTTTGATTTTGTCCGACAAAAAAACAACCACTTCGTATTTAAATATTAAATAGCACTAACGCCGCTCAACTTGAGCGGCGCCGTTAATAATTGGATCCACTATATTGCCACCGTGTCATTGGCAACATTAAACAGCCACTACTTAAACTAATAATCAGCGCTGCCCCCCATTACCGGGACATATTCCAGCCCGAGTGATGTAAGACCTGTAACAAAGTTTCGCCGGTCAGACCCGGCACTTGTACACCGTCGTCAGTGGTCATGTCTTCGCCGGCCAGGATGGCATTGATGATCGCCTCTTCCACCGCCTCCGCCGCCGCACTGAACAGCGGCGAGATATGGTCGTTATTGACCATCTGCAGCGCGCTGCTCAAGGGCAGCCCCTTGCGCCCATAGTCTGCGGGCGGCAGGCTCTGGTTGCCGGTGGCAAAGGCCAGGAACAGGTCGCCGCTGGAGTCCTCGGTTCCCCCGCCCGTGCGGGCGATGCCGATGGACGCACGCTGTGCCAGGCGCTTGCATTGGTGCGGCAACAAGGGCGCATCGGTGGCGAGGATCACCACGATCGAGCCCATGCCCGGCGTACCGCGATCGGCAAAGGGCGACGCAATGTCCATCAACCGGCGGCCCACCGGGTAGCCATCGACCCGCAGTTCCTGGCGCTTGCCGTGGTTGGCTTGCACCAGCACGCCGACGGTCCAACCGCCCTGCTCCGCCGGCAAACGCCGCGATGCGGTGCCGATGCCGCCCTTGAACTCATGGCAGATCATCCCGGTACCACCGCCCACTGCGCCTTCCTGTACCGGCCCTGTCTCAGCGTTGCTGACGGCTTCACGTACATGCTCAGGCTTCACATGCTGGCCCCAGATATCGTTGAGCAGGCCGTCGTAAGTCTCCATCACCACCGGCATGCACCAGTACACCGCCGGGTCCGCCAGGCGCTCGCGCTCCAGGGCGATCAGGGTGTCGCGCACGATGCCGATGCTGTGGGTATTGGTGATGGCCAGCGGCGTGGTCAGCAGCCCTGCTTCACTGATCCACTCCAGGCCCGTCGCGTCGCCATTGCCGTTGAGCACGTGGTAACCGGCAAAGCACGGTTGCTGGCGCGCTTCCCCGGCGCGCGGCTGGATCACCGTCACACCGGTGCGCACCTGTTTGCCGTCAACCCGGGTGTTGAGGGTGCTGTGGCCCACCCGCACACCCGGTACATCGGTGATGGCATTCAATTCACCGGGCGTGCCCAGCCCCAAGGTGATGCCCAATTGACGTGCACGCATAACCACTCCTTACAGTTTCTGGAAGACCGGACTCGACCGGCCGCTGATGCAATAGAAAATCACCGACAGGGCCAGCAAGCCGAGGATGATCATGATGTCGCGCACAGAGGCTGCGTAGATCAAGGTCACCAGCAAGTAACCCGCACCGAGCACGGCCAACAGCGCCGGCAACGGCCACAGCGGCATGCGATAGGGGTGCTCGCGGTCGCGCAGTAACACCCGGCTCATCAATGCGCTCAACGCCACCACCAGGTACACCAGTATGATCAGCAGCACGCTGAACGAGGTCAGGTCCGCCAGGTTGGAGCTGAAGCTGAGCAGCGCCGATGGGATCGCCAGGAACAGCGTGGCCAGCCACGGCGAATCCCAGCGTGGGTGAATGCGGGTGAACAGTTTGTTGATGCTCGGCGTCCACAGTGCATCGCGCCCGCTGCTGAATACCACGCGGCCGATCTGAATCACGATGGCGACAATTGCATTGAATACCGACAGGAAAATCCCCGCGCTGACCAGGCGTGACAAGGTTTCATTGCCGTGGCTGGTCAGCAGGTAGCCGATGGGGTCGGGGCTGCTGATCATTGCACTCAGGGACGGCGCGCCAATCAACAGCGCGGTAATCGGTACCAGTTCGATAATCACCACTAAGCCGAGGGACCACAGCACCGCCTTGTGCACACCCTTGCCGCCACACTTCATGTCTTCGGCCAGCAACACCGCAGGGCCGTAACCATTGTAGGAAAACAGACCGATCCCCACCGCGCCGATCACCAAGGCCCAAGGCGCCAGGTGCAGCACGCCGTTTTCGACAATCTGCGGTTGGAACAGCACGCTGGCAGGCTGCACCGGGTTGCCGAAGCCGATACACACGATCACCAGCAAGGCCGCGATTTCCAGCAGCAAGCAGGTGCCGGTGATCCAGGCATTGAGCTTGATGTTGAGGATGCCCAGCGCATAGCTGCACACCACGATCACCAGGGCGACGGTTTGCGCGTCAAACGTCGTGCCCAAGGCGTTGTTGAGATAGGTCGCGGCGCCGGTGGCCAGTACCGGCGGGATAAACAGCAACATCACCAGCACAGTGAGAAAGGTGGCATAGCCAGCCATGCCACCGAACACGCGCTTGGCGTACACATACTCGCCCCCGGCGCTGTTATGGGCGCGGCCCAGTTCGGCATAGCAAAACGCGAACATCAGCGCCAGCAGCCCGGCCATCACGAACGCCAGGAACACACCGCTGCCTGCCTGCTGGATGGCAAAAGGCGCAATCACAAACACGGAACTGGCTGGGGTCACTGCGGAAACGGTGATGGCCACCACATCGAAGACACTCAGGGTGGGTTTCAACACGCCGTCGGGCGTGGGGGAAGTGCTCATATCGTTATCCTCTGTCGTTGTTCTTGGTGTGAGGCAGAAACGAAAAATGACGTTTTGACGGGATATGTTTCCCGTTGAATGATCAAGACGTTATCGGCTGGAGCCTTATCAGCCAATTCCCCTATTGGCGTACTCCCCTTGACGGCTTGCGGCAAAAGCCGAACCCTTGGCCGATCTTTTTCTGGCGGGAGCCTGTGACATGAGCCTGTTCCGTGAAGCCGGCATGCACGCTGGCCTGGGCCGTACCGTCGCGCACGTAGGCACGGAGCGTTTCTGGAAACAGCTGGTGCTGTTGTTGCACCAGTGCCTGCCGTTCGATAACGCGCTGGCGATCTTCTACCCGCAGGATGGCGCGCCCCAGGCCCTGGAGGAATACGACGCGCAGCCCAGCAGCAAACCGGCATCCATGCTGACCTACCTCAATGGCTTGTATTTGCTCGACCCGTTTTTCCAGGCGTGTCGCGAAGGCTATGCCAGCGGCCTGTACCGCCTGGAGGAAGTGGCGCCGGACCATTTCCGCCAGAGTGAATACTTCCTCAGCTACTTCCACGACAACGTGCTCGAGGACGAGGTGCAACTGATCCTGCAACTGCCGGGTGCGGGAACATTGTCGCTGTCGTTGGGCATGCAGCGGCGGTTCAGTCCCGATGAAATTGGAATGATGAGCCTGATGGCGGCCTGGGTATTGCCCCTGATGCAGCAGCATTGGCAACAAAGCACCCAGCGCGCACCGGCGATGGACAGCCAGATAAGGGATGCCTTGAGCCAGTTCGGCTGTGGCGTGCTATCGGACCGCGAACTGGAAATCGCCCGCCTGGTCTTGCGCGGGTTCTCCTCCAAGGCCATGGCCGAACGCCTGAGTATCTCGCCGGACACGGTCAAGGTGCACCGCCGGCATTTGTACGCAAAGCTGGATATCTCGTCGCAGCCGGAGCTGTTTTCGTTGTTTATCCAGTCGCTGGGGCATGATTTGGAAAACCCGTAGATGCTCAACGAGATCGGCGGGGCTGCCAACGCCGCCTCGTCTCGCACGCCACGCTCATGATAGCCCTTCTGCCATAGACGCCCTTTACGGCCTAACGCCCCGTTGACCGCTAGGCTGCTGCGCGATTTAAGTCGACACATCAATTCTGCCAACGTCTTTTCCCGCAGTTGGACCAACCAATGCAGATGATCTGGCATCACGACAAATGCCAGAGAGTTAACCCACCCCTCTTCATGCGCTTCGCGAAACTGCCTGACGACCAACCGCCCAAAGCGTTTAGACAGAGCATTTAATGGACGACGAAATATTACCGATCAGCGGCCCATACGAATCGTATTCCACACCCGTGTACGAATTCGGTCGATATTCAGCGGCATCGCTTCCAGCGCGAATAACTTGCCCATCATGGCTTCGCTTGGATAGATTTTGGTATCCGCCTTGATCTCTGGATCCACTAGGCTGTCCGCCGCGCTATTGCCGTTGGCGTAATGCACGGAGTTGGTGATGTCCGCCATCACTTGGGGCTCCAGCAGGTAGTTCATGAACGCGTAGCCGGCTTTTTCATCCGGGGCATCGGCGGGCATGGCCACCATGTCGAACCAGATCGCGGCGCCTTCCCTGGGGATCTGATAACCGATCTTCACGCCATTCTTGGCTTCCTTGGCACGGCTTTCGGCCTGCAGCACATCGCCGGAAAAGCCCACGGCCACGCAGATATCGCCATTGGCCAGGTCGCCGGTGTATTTCGAGGAATGGAAATACGCCACGTAAGGCCGCACTTTCATCAGCAGGGCTTCAGCCTTTTTGTAGTCCTCGGCTTTTTTGCTGTGAGGCGGCAAACCCAGGTAATTGAGGGCGATGGGCAGCAGTTCCGGGCCGTTATCCAGGATAGCCACGCCGCACTTGCTGAGTTTTTCCATGTACTCGGGTTTGAAGATCAAGTCCCAGGAGTCCACGGGGGCGTTGTCGCCCAGCACCGCTTTGACCTTGTCGATGTTGTAGCCGATACCCGTGCTGCCCCACAGGTACGGGAAGCCGTGGGCGTTGCCCGGATCGTTGTTTTCCAGGGCCTTGAGCAGCACCGGGTTGAGGTTTTTCCAGTTGGGCAACTGGCTCTTGTCGAGCTTTTTCAAGGCGCCGCCCTGGATCTGTCGGGCCATGAAGTGGTTGGACGGAAACACCACGTCATAACCGGAGTTGCCGGTCATCAGCTTGCCGTCGAGGGTTTCGTTGCTGTCATACACGTCGTAGCTGAAACCGATCCCGGTCTGCTTCTGGAAGTTCTTCGTGGTGTCCGGCGCGATGTAGCTGGACCAGTTGTAGATCTTCACCGTCTCGGCGGCCTGGCTGATAGAGGCCACCAACATCAAGGGCAACAGGGCAATGGCTTTCATGGTTCGATTTCCTGGCGGTTTTAGGGCTGTTTTTATGGCAGGCGATCAAAAAGGCAGCTGCAAATTTTCAGCTGCAAACGGCAAACTTTTACTCTTGAGGCTTGCAGCTTGGCGCTTGCAGCATCAATACATAGGTTTTGCGCACGGTTTCCTGGATATCCCAGATGCCCGTGCTGTTGGCCGGCAACATCAGTGCATCACCGGCTTGTATGTGGACCACCTCCCCGTTGTCGGGGGTGAAGGTGCAACGGCCCTGGATAAAGTGGCAAAACTCCTGGGCGGTGATCTGCCGACGCCAGCGACCCGGTGTGCAGGACCAAATGCCGGTTTCGACGCCGTCGCTGCGCTCCACGCTCAGGGTGGAGGCGACCGCAATCGGCTCACCCAGAGGCACGGCAACGGGTGACGAGTCCGGCAGGTGGGCGTTCAGCGTGTCTTTGAATTGCGTAATGCTCATGGGGTTTTCCCGTGTAAGTGAAACGACTCAGTGCATGAACCCTTCCATGAACCCGGCCACGCCGGTCGCCAGTTTGCGGCGCCAAGGGGCGGTGTTGGGGTTGGCCAGCACCTGGTCTTCATGGACAAAACTGCGAATGATCGCGTTGTAGCCCAGCCACCGGCAGGGTTCGGGCTCCCAGGCCTTGAGGGCGTCCAGGCCACGCTCGCGGATCACCCAGGGTTGCTCAGTCAGTGGCGTGGTGCGGCCCAGGATCAGGTCTGCCAGGGTGCGGCCACCCAGATTGGTGGCGCCGACGCCCTCCCCGCCATAACCGCCGGACAGCGCGATGCCAGTGTTGTGATCGCAGAGCATGTGCGGTCGGAAATTGCGCGACATGCCTAGGTTTCCGCCCCAGGAGTGGGTAATCCGCACGTTCTTCAGTTGTGGGAACAGTTCGCTGAACAGGTAACGACGCAACTCGACCTCGCTGTCGGTCAAATCAAAGTTGTGGCGCAACTTGCCAGCGAACTGATAGCCGCCGCGGGCACCGAACACCAGCCGGTTATCCGCCGTGCGCTGGCCATAGGTGACCTGCCGGCTGCTCTCGCCAAACGCCTGGCCGTGGCTCAGGCCGATTTCATCCCACGTGCTGGCGGCTAACGGCTCAGTGGCGACAATCAGGCTTTGCACCGGCAACTGATACCGGCCCAGAGGCGGCAAAGTATTGGCGTAGCCCTCGACCGCTGGCACCACCCAGGCGGCCCGCACACTGGCGTTTGCGGTGCGCAGGCTGCCGGATTGCCACTGGGTCACGGGGCTGTTCTCGTAGATCTTCACACCCATGCGCTCAACTACACGCGCAAGGCCCCGCACCAGCTTGGCTGGGTGGATCGTGGCGACATGGGGTGCATAGATAGCGCCATAGGGCTTGGCGATACGGACCTGTTCGGCCAACTGTTGCGGGCTCAACCAACGGTAATCGGCTTCGGTAAGGCCTTGGGCGTAGAGCTTGTCGAGGTAGGCACGCAGGCTGCCCTCCTGCTCGGGGTAACGTGCCGCGCAGTACAACGCGCCGCCCTTGCGGTAGTCACAGTCGATGCCTTCGCGGGTCAGGACCTGGGCCACTTCGTCAGGAATGCCGTGCAGCAGGTCAAACGAGGCGCGCCGTTGTTCAGGTGCGAGGCCGGCCAGCAGGCGGTCTTCGCCCAGCAGGTTGCCCATCAGCCAGCCGCCGTTGCGACCCGATGCACCGAAACCTGCGGTTTGCGCTTCGATAATCGCGATATTCAACTCGGGGGCCTGGCATTTCAGATAGTAAGCGGTCCACAGCCCGGTGTAGCCGGCACCGATAATGGCCACATTGACGTCCAGGTCGTGTTCCAGGGACGGCCGCGCCACCAGCGGGTCGTCCAGTTGGTCCATCCATAAACTGATGTTGCGCCATGCCGGCATGCCAAACTCCCCAACCACGTTTCGATGGGGGTGATCCTAGAGCCGGGGGTTATTCGCTGTCTTGCGCGCGTGCACGCAGGGAAATTTGTTTGACGTAGGCCTTGGGCGACTGGCCGGTGTGCTGGCGAAAGGCGCTGTAGAACGCCGACAGTGAGTTGAAACCGGCGGCAAATGCCAAGTCGTCGACCTTGATCGGCGGCAGCGCTTTATCCAATGCACCGAGCAAATGCTGCAGCCGCGCTTGGTTGACGTAGCGGTAGAAGCTTTGCCCCAGCACCTGGTTGAGCAGGTAGGAGATCTGATTGCGACTGTAGCCACATTCCTTGGCGACCCGTTGCAGGTCCAGATCAGGGTCCAGATAAGGCTGCTTGAGCTCGAAATACTGCTGCAAGTCATTGGCCATATGCCCCAATTGCTGGGGCGACAGGCCAAGGCGGCTGACGCTGGGGCGCTGGGCCTGGGAAGGTTGCTCGTGCACCAATGACGCGTATTCATTGACGCGCCAGATCAGCCCATCACGCACGGTGATGGCCTCGCTGGTGCGAAATGACACCAGACCCTGTCCGCCGCGCAGGGTGATGCGGTACTGGATAAACGCCGTATCGCCGTCGGCGCGAATGCGGTCAGTGTGCTCAATCGCCTCATCGGCTTCGCGGGGCATGCTGGCGCGCAGGTAGTCGCGCAGCTCGGCGTAACCGACAACACGGTTCTGAAAGAAGTCGTGGTATTGGATATCCGGATGGTAGTAGGACATCACCCCGTCCAGATCGCGATGGTGCCAGCACAGGTGATGGCGCAGTACCAGTTCGCCCGTAGCTTGGGTGTGCAGGCAATCATCGTCGGAGGCGCTGTCAGGCATGGTGGGCTCCGTGGCGGCTAAACCGTGGAGATTGCCGAAATTCGCCGAGGCGTTCAATGGCCGGGGGCAACTTCGGACTAGTGGCAATTCGCCCTGTTTTTAGTAGGACATGACCCACATCAACCTTTGGGGAAACAACCGCTGAACGGGGCGAAAAAAGTCACCTTCGGTTGAGAACGAATGCTATTTTTAAACTCTCCAACGCCACGACCATTGAAGGTCATGGCCCCCTGCCGCGAGCTAAAGGAAGCGCTCAATGAACAAGGTGGGCAACATGAACAAAGTGACGTTCCCCAACGCATGCCAACTGATGCGCTGGCATTTTCATCCGATGGGCTTCGAGGGCAGCATGGACGCGCCCGGCAGCATGATCGCCCGCCTGTTCGACCGCGCCAGTGGCGAAACCCTGATTGCGATAGCCGGCATCCCCTGTGCCACCGTGATGAATGCCGCCGATGTAGAGCGCATTATCGAGGCGGTGGAGGATGAGCTGGAATCCTTTGTGCCGCCGTTATCACTGCGGGCCTGAGCGATCAGCCCTTAACTGCGCTGATCGTCAAAAAACGCCTTCTTCCCATCTACGCGCTCCGAGGCCTTCGGCACATTGACGGCCTGGCCTTCGGGCTTTTCCACATACCAATAGCAGTGGCTGACAGTCCGGGTGATGCCGACATAGGCCAGGCGCAGCACCTCGTCCTTCTGCGCCGTGTCATAGGGCTCGCTGTCGCCATTCTTGCCCAGGCCGGCCATGCGATACACCTGGTTTTTATAGGGTGAGTTGCTCAGATGCTGGCAATCCCCAAGCAGAAACACGACGTCCGCCTGCAAGCCTTTGGCGCTGTGATAGGTCAGCTGTTTGAGCCTGCGTGCGTGAGGCGCCAAGCTAGAATCTACATTAACCACAGACTGAATATGCTCCTGAATCAGTAACTTATCGCTACTTTTTCGATAAAGCATCAACACCGACTCGCCCTTCTGATAGTGCACCAGCAACTGACGCCCCAGCGCCGCATCGTCCCGTTGCAGCACTTTGACCGGCTCCAGCGCTTTAGGTGTACCGCTGGCCTTGGCCTTCTTGCCGGGGATCGCCGGCGCGGCGCGCACGATGTGCTCGGCGGCATCGATGATGTGTTGGTGGCTGCGGTAGTTCTCGCCCAGCATAACGCGCGTGGTGCTCGGCGAAGGGAACTCCTGGTTGAACTCCATGAAATACTTGGGCGAACTGCCCCGCCAGCCGTAGATCGACTGCCAGTCATCACCCACGCACAGCAGCGAAGAATGCTGGGCGCCGCGCCCAACGTGCATGGCCGGGCCACGGCTGCGGATTTCCCGCAGGCTGGCACGGATCCACGAGACGATCTGCGGTGAAACATCCTGGAACTCGTCAATCATCAAGTGCGACAGCGGCCGCAACAGTGGGTCGCTGAGCAGCTTGAGGTTTTCCGGAGTGTTTTCGCCGAACAGCGAGAACATGCGGTTGTAGGTCATGATTGGCGGCGACTGGTCGAGCAGATGGTCTTCCAACGCCTTCCAGAAAATGCTCAGGGCTTCGAAGAAGAACCGGTCCGGATCGTCCTTGGCGAAGCTCATCTGGCCCACGGCGGTCGGTACGTCCAGCCCAAGGTTCTCGATAAAGCCTGCCGCCATGACAAAACTGTCCAGCAAGGGCGCTGAAGCCAGTTCACCTTTGACCTTGTAATCAAACCCAGGCCCCGCGCTGGCATCCCCGGCCAGACTGCCTAAAAGTCGCTTGGATGAGTCGTAGCTATCAAGCCAAATCAACGGCTTACGGCAGAAAGCTTGAAACAACGTGCGCTTTACCGCCCATTCCGCACGGACCGACAGCTTGGCATTGGGGCGGCTGAGCTGAGGGTTTTCCCGCGGATCAAAGCCCAGCACCACCCACGAGTCCAGTTCACGGATATAGCCGTGACACTGGAACTGCGCGCCATTGATCTCGATCGTCTGGCGATTGGGCTCAATGCCCTTGATGGGCCACGCGCCGGCACGGAACCACAGGTCCTCGATCACGTCACACAGTTCTTCATCGCGCTTGGCTGCCAGCTCAGTGACGGCCACGCGCTTTTGTACATCCGGATGGTCGCGCTCCAGTTCCTTGAGCTGCAGGCCGTGACGGGCCAAGGGCGCGATCAGCTCGCGAAAGCGCGAGTGCTGGCCGTGCAGTCGGTGGTAGCAGGCATTCATCTGCTGGCGCTGGGCGTCGTTGATGCGCAGGTCGAAGGGGTTGCTGTCGGCATCGTCGAACCCCGAACTCAGGTTCTCGAACGCCTGCAAGCGCTCAAACCCCGGCAGGCTACGCACCATCGGCAGGATACGCGAGTGGAAGGTGCGCACTACCGCCTGGGCTTCTTTCACGCCAAGGGGTTGGCCCCACAGGCTGAGAATTTCCATGAGCTTGTTGATGAAGTCTTTACGCGACTCGCGCGTAAAGGTCACCACCGTCATCGAGCTCAGCTCAAAGCCCAGGTAATGAGTGAGCAGCAAAATGCGCAGCACCAGCGAGGTGGACTTACCTGCACCCGCCCCCGCGATGACCGAGGTCGATGGCGTATCGCTGAAGATCATTTTCCATTGCGCCGCACTGGGCTGGGCATGGCTGGGCAGTAATCGAGCCACATCGGCCTTGATGCGCTTCTTCACGTCTGCCGTCAGGGGCAGCCGCCAATCATCGAACAAATTGTCGTCGACGCCAGGTGCGCGGTGCTCATCGGGGCGCAAATCGCGGATCAACAGGACTTGGCGGCCCTCCTCGATGCCATCGGCCTTGCCCTCGCGGTAGCCGTACTCGACGCCGGCTTCGTGACCGCTGCGAAAACCGTCGGCCTGCCCGTGCAACCAGGAAAACCGATGCTGCGCGCGCAAACGGGTCAGGCCGTGGCCAAACAAGCGCGCAGCGAGGCGCTTCAACAGGGGCATATCCGCCAATGGGCGCAATTCAGGGGGCAGATCAGGCTTGTGTTGCGGCACGCGGACTCCTGCGGTGAGTTGGGTTTTGACAAGTGCGTCATGGTCGCCGGAATCGGCGCTCAGTTCCAGCCAATTGCTTTGCGGTCATGCGGTTAGGCGATGAAGTGAAAGTCAAAGCATTGCAAAAATATCTATTTTACCGATATGAATTAGGCATTTTTTACGCTTTTTATCGATAATGGGCTACTGGATGATAGGCGTCATCAACAGGAGGCAATCATGCTTGAACTTCGACGCTTCAATTCCCTGGGCGGCGCCCACCACGGCTGGCTTGACGCCCATCACCACTTCTCGTTCGCCGAGTACCACGACCCCAAACGCATGCACTGGGGCAACCTGCGGGTGTGGAACGACGACATCATCGCGCCAGGCACCGGGTTCCCCCAGCATCCACACCGTGACATGGAAATCATCACCTATGTGCGCGAAGGCGCCATCAGCCATGCCGACAACCTGGGCAACAAGGGCCGTACTGAAGCAGGTGACGTACAGGTCATGAGCGCAGGCACCGGGATCGCTCACAGCGAATACAACCTGGAGGCCACGCCGACCAAGATCTTCCAGATCTGGATTATCCCAAATGAAGCCGGGCTACCGCCGTCGTGGGGCGCCAAGCCATTTCCGCAAGGCGAGCGCGAGGGTTTTGTGACCCTGGCCAGTGGCAAGGCGGGAGACAGCGAAAGCCTGCGCATCCGTGCGGATGCCCGCTTGGTAGCGGCCAACCTGAAAGCCGGGGAAAGTGCTGAATACCACTTGGACAACGGGCGTCGGGCTTATCTGGTACCGGCGACGGGAGTGATTGAAGTCAATGGCTTGCGTGCGCAAGCTCGAGACGGTGTGGCGATTGAGGATGAGCAGGTGCTGCGGGTAACGGCCGTCGAGGACAGCGAAATCGTCTTGGTTGATCTGGGCTGATTCAACGCCGTGCCCAAAACAACGGCGAGAGTCGGGCAAGCCCGGCTCTCACCGCTCAACCTCGGGCGGTTATTTTGAAATAGCGCCATCTACCAACACTTGGGCTTCTTCTACCAGTTTTTTGAGGTGATCTTCACCAATAAAGCTCTCGGCGTAGATCTTGTAGATATCCTCGGTACCTGACGGCCGTGCGGCGAACCAACCGTTTTCGGTCATCACCTTAAGGCCGCCAATCGCCTGGTTATTACCCGGCGCGTGACTGAGGATCTGCTGGATGCTTTCGCCGGCCAGTTCGGTGGAGGTCACTTGCTCCGGCGACAGTTTGCCCAAAAGGGCTTTCTGCGCCGGAGTGGCCTTGGCGTCGACACGAATCGCGAACGGCTCACCCAGCGCGTCAGTCAGGCCACGGTAGATCTGGCTTGGGTCCTGACCTTTGCGCGAGGTCATTTCTGCCGCCAACAGCGCGGGGATGAGGCCGTCCTTGTCGGTGCTCCATACGGTGCCATCTTTGCGCAGGAACGAGGCGCCCGCGCTTTCTTCGCCGCCGAAGCCCAGCGAACCGTCGAACAAACCGTCGGCAAACCACTTGAAGCCCACCGGCACCTCGTACAAGCGGCGGCCGATGCGGGCTGCCACGCGATCAATCAAACCGCTGCTGACCACGGTCTTGCCCACGGCCGCGTCGGCGCGCCAGTGAGGACGGTTCTGGAACAGGTAGTCGATGGACACCGCCAGGTAGTTGTTCGGTGCCAGCAGGCCGCCGGACGGGGTGACGATGCCGTGGCGGTCGTGGTCCGGGTCGCAGGCGAAGGCCACGTCGAAGCGGTCCTTGAGGCCGATCAGGCCCTGCATGGCGTAGCTGGAGGACGGGTCCATGCGGATCTGGCCATCCCAGTCGACGCTCATAAAGCGGAAGGTGGAATCGACTTCGGTGTTCACCACGTCCAGGTTCAAGCGATAGTGCTCGGCAATCGCCGACCAGTAGCGCACCCCTGCTCCGCCCAACGGATCGACGCCCAGGCGCAGGTCGGCGCTGCGGATGGCGTCCATGTCGATCACATTGATCAGGTCAGCGACGTAGCTGTTGAGGTAGTCGTGACGATGAGTGGTGTCGGCCTTGAGCGCCTGGGCGTGGGTGATGCGCTTGACCCCGGCGAGCTTATTGGCGAGCAGCTCGTTGGCCTTGGCTTCGATCCACTTGGTGACGTGGGTGTCGGCCGGGCCGCCGTTGGGAGGGTTGTACTTGTAGCCGCCGCTTTGCGGTGGATTGTGGGACGGCGTAATGACAATGCCGTCAGCCAGGCCGCTGGTGCGGCCACGGTTGTAGCAGATGATGGCGTGGGAAATCGCCGGTGTCGGAGTGTATTCGTCGCCTTCGGCGAGCATCACGTGCACACCGTTGGCCGCCAGCACTTCCAGCGCGCTGGCACCGGCAGGCGTCGACAAGGCGTGGGTATCAAGGCCGACAAACAGCGGGCCGTTGATACCTTGGGCTTCACGGTACAGGCAGATGGCCTGGCTGATGGCAAGCACGTGCCACTCGTTGAAACTCAGTTCGAATGAGCTGCCACGGTGCCCGGAAGTACCAAAGGCTACGCGCTGGGTGGAGATCGCTGCATCAGGCTGGCCAGTGTAATAGGCCGTGACCAGTCGCGGGATATCCACCAGCAACTGGGCTGGCGCCGGCTTGCCCGCAAAAGGACTGATTGTCATGCATAAACCTCGAAAAGAAGGATTCGGGAAAAACGACAGTTTACTGAGAGTTGGACTACGACGCGACGATATCGATCCTACATCGGCAACCGATATTTCACGCAGTCTGCGCCTGCCGCAGTGCGGCGCTCAATGCCACCAATGCAGAATCCACGTCCGGGTGCCCATGAAACGTATGGCTCAGGCGCAGGTTCTGGTGATGCAACCCACTGACACTGAACAGTTCACCGGGTGCAATCACCACATGCTGCGCTAGCAGGGACTGGAATACCTTGCGCATGTCCACCGCCCGAGTAGAACTCAGCCAGAAAGCCGCACCGGCGACCGGCCGTCGATAGGCCACTTGGTCACCTAGGTGTTGCGCCAGGCGCTGACTCATTTGCGTGGCTTGCTCGCTCAATTGTTGGCGCAATATCCGCAGGTGCTGGTCAATTCGCCCGCTCTGGTACAGCCGCGCTATTGCCCGCTGGCGGATCGACGACAAGCGAAATGATCGCAGTAGGAACTGGCGCTGCAACTCATTGCTCAAGCGCCGGGAAAGCAGATAACCATAAGGGGCTTCCGACCCCAGCTGTTTCTCGAACGAAGAAAACACAATCAGCCGGTCGGGGCTCACCAGATCTCGCAGCGCCGTGTGTGGCGAGTCGTAGCCCAGTTCACCGCAGGTATCGTTCTCCAGCAACCAGCACCCGTACTGGCCGAGCAGTTGCGCCAAGCTCAAGCGGTCGCCGGGTGACATCATCACCCCCGACGGCAGGCTGACCGTTGATGAGAGCAACACCATGCGCACCGTCTCATCGCGCAGTAATCGTTCCAGAGTCGCACGGTCCAGGTCGCCTTCCGGCGTCCATGGCAACTCGATAAGGTGCACACCTGCGTCCTGCAACAGGCGCAGGATCAGCCAATCGCAGGGCGACTCGACAATCACTGTTGTGCCCCGCAGCCCAAGGACCTCAATCAGAATGTCCAGCACGCCTCGTAAGTCAGCGCCGATATACACATCGTCCGCATGCCAGCAACGCGTAGGCGACGAGGTATAACGGGCCGCCAACGCCGCCCGCAGCTCCCACACCCCACAAGGCTGTGACCAGGGCTGCAAGTGCTGGGGATAGTGGCGCACCAGTTCCCGCTCTAACCGCAACAGCGCTGCATCCATGGACGCAAGCAATGCAGGCTCTTCACCACTGAGCACCACCATGCCGGGCCGCCGCGCTGCCGCGTAGAGGCGATCGAGCAAATCGCCGCTGACCCATGCAGAAGGGCTTGATGAGATCGGCCAGGCGTAATAGCCAGATTTGGACACCGAATAAACCCTGCCCTCCTTCTCCAGCAGTGCATAGGCGTACTGGATCGTCGAAATCGACACATTCAGGCGCCCGGCCAACTGCCGCAGTGACGGCAGCTTCACCCGTGTATCAGTGCTGACTTCATTGATCAGGCTGATCATGTAGCGATAGACCGCCTGATACGCAAAATCTGCCTGGCGTTCACCGCGCAAAGTCATTGGCTGGACATTTGGACGGCGCCGGCAGCGCCCTGGCCGGCTTGGACACGCGGCAGCCCGTTAGGGCCAATCAACGGGCGCTTGCGGTACAAATGCTGCAGCAACGGCATCGGCAATCCGCTAGTGTCCGCCACCCACTGTTGCAACATCTCGGCGGACGGTTTGCCTTGAAGCACCTTGTGCAACTCAGGCAATGCCACCAGCATGCCGGGATGACATTGGCGCAAATAGCCTTCCAGCCGCTCGCCGTGGTGAATGAACGGCGAAAACAACAGGCAGACCAACTGGGTTTCATCCAGGCCAAAGAACTGCTGGGCAAACGTGCTCGCCAGCAGTCGCCCTTCGCAAGTCCCCGCCTGGGCGAGCAACGCTTCGGGCATGTGCAGACGACGCATGTATCGGCTGGCCTGCTGTATAAAGCCTTCGACGCCTGCTTCGTAGTCCAGCTCACGCAGGCACTCGGCCTGCAGCCCGCGCAAATGCGCCATCAATAAAGGATTGGAATAGGCCGGATGGCTGAAGTGGAAACCCAGGGGGTCGGGGGTGTAGGCCATGAAATCCGTCAGCAACGATGCCGACGCCAGGTCAACCTCGTCCAGCAGGTCGGCGATGCCGATATAAGCCAGGTGGCGGTGACTCGCCTTGCTGGGCATGCTGTTGGCCACGTAATGCTCACCGAACACATCTCGGTAGTAACCAGCGCTCCACTCGTCCATGCGCGCGAACAATTCATTGAGCGACAACGGACGGCCTTTGGGGACAGCAATGCCCGCCCCCAGGGCGGTCTTCTTGAGCCAGGCGAGAAACTGACTTTGCTTGCGCGGCGAATCACCGCTCACCAGCGCGTGCACGCCCCCGTTGTAGGTGGTGGCGCGCAGGTAGAAATCGCCCAGGGCCAGGTAGGTGTCATTGCACAGCGTCGCGCGACAATCACCGGAGCTCAGGTGCCCCACCATCAACATCGTACGCTGGTTGTTTTCTCGCCCGGCGGTTGACGCAGGTCGCTGATGGTTGAAGGGCTGGACCTCTTGGTTTTCCACCATCAATAGCTCCACACGTGGATCATCGTGGAGGAACAAACGACCGTAGCCCCGATTAAGGGTATCGAGTTGCCCCTCAGTCATCCCCGCATGCCGCAACGTTGCAACCCGCAAATGGAAAGTACGCGGCGCCCGACCGGCAATGGTCAACTGCGCGGCGCGCAGCAACGCCAGTGTGTAGCTGCTGGATCCCCCGCCCCCATGGGCCACCAGCACCTTGAAATCTCCTACTTGCTCCATGCCCCCGGCCGCCACGACGATTCGCTGCACCAACAACTGGAGTGCCGTACGTCCCGCGCGGGTAAAATGCCCAATCAAGCGCTGCAGAACTTGCTGGTATACATGGTTCATTGCCTGTTCGTGAATAGTGCTCATAGTTCTACTACCTGAGTTGAAATATCAGTTTCAAGCAACTGCTGAGAGTGTTTGCTCGATCTATTGTGCGTGTAGGAAAATCGCGCAGCGCAATGTGCGTCGATGTATAAACCCTAGCACCGTGCAACAAAGCTACGGGGAGGCCTGACGAGCGATATACGTCCAGAAAAATCGAGCAAGCCTCTGATTTTATTGGTTGGGGCCCGACGACTCCTGCATGCCTAGGAAGGTTCCGACACATTCCTACACGTTTTTATCTAACTATTTAAAGAAGGGTCCGACAAATAAACCCAGCAACTTTCCTTTTGTTGAGTGTGGACTTTCCACACAAGCACTTTCTCTGCGACCACTCGCAGGGACCGCATTCATAGTTCGAATAACTATCGACAACCGCGTCTTGAAATCAATCATTGCTCAATCCTTGAGATGAAAGTGAAGGCGCAATTATCAGTGCTGGAATAATGATTAATAGATACAGAACCAAGACGAAAAGCAGTGCAGATGGCTCGTTGCCGACGCGCAAATGGCACACACACGTAGACGCCGCGCTGAGATTCAGGGCGGCGTCCGGGTCAAAGGTCAGGATTCAGGGGTCAAAGCGCCAGGCTGGCGCCTTGAGGATCAGGAAGGTTAAGCCCTGACAAATGGCGCATTTGCCCCATTCGTCCAGAGAGTAGAGTACTCATTTACGAATACTCCTACATCTCAAACAGCTTCAACCTGCAACGCAACACGCTCCCGACACGGGCATTCGTCCATATAGCGGTGCGCTTCGACGAACTGGCTGAACGGAAACACCGTGGTTTTGAGTGGGACGAGCACACGGTCAGCGGTCAGCTGGTTGATATCACGCAGCGCACGCTGCAATGCAACCTGGTCCTGGATGATGCCCAGCTCCGGCTTGCCGGTGAAGTTGCCGATGCAATGCACAAAGAACTGAATATTCTTCTGGAACGCCGCACACGCCGGAAAGGGTGTCTGGTTTCCGCCCTGCAGGCCATACAAGACCAGGCTGCCACGGGGCGCCAGCACATCGCCGAGCAATGACATCTGCGGGCCACCCAAGCCATCGAATACCACGTCTACGCCGCGGTTATCGGTGAACTTGTTGATCTGCATGAGCAGGTCCTGCTCTTCGGTGACGATCACCTTCTCAGCCCCAAGGGACAGCAGGTATTCGCGCTCTGCGCTGTCTTTAGTCGCGGCAATCACCCGTACACCCAAGGCCTTGCCAAGTTGTACAAATGAAGGGCCCGCGCAGTGACTGGCGTCTGTGACCAGGGCAAATTGGCCGGGCTTGACCCGTGCCAGGTCCATGTATGCAAAGTAAGCGATCAACAACGGCGTGTAATGCACGCTCGCTTCAATCGGGCTCAAGACATCCGGGTAACGGGTCAGGGCCGAACGGGGCAGCACGATCTGTTCGCCGTACACCGGGTAATCATTGGGACTCTCGGCCGGAAAACTGGCCACTTTATCGCCCACCGCCAAATCATCCACGCCGTCGCCCAAGGCCACGACGACCCCGGCCATTTCATGGCCCAGGCCAGAAGGAAGGCGTGCGTGGGAAGACGCCAGGTTCTGGCGCCACAGAATGTCATACCAACTGATGCCAATCGCCTCGACACGCACCTGCACTTCGCCCGGTGCGGGCTGCGCGGCTGCATGCTCTTCGCATTTGAGCACCTCGGCCGGACCAAACTTGTGAAAACGGATCGTGCGGGACATCGCAAACCTCGTCAAAGTAACCTCTAATGCCATGAACTTTATCTGGGCTTTGCGGGTAAGACCACCGGTCGCCATTAATAGTCGACATGCCTGTCATTGATTCCGCATCTGAGGAATAGACCTCACGCTGCGTAGGAAAACTCAATTAGCCGGTGCAGAGTACCAGCCTTTCCCCGTAAGATTCACGCTGGCCATGCATTGTGAATGCAACCTAAGGCGTTCTTATACGACCGCTCTCGTCAAGTCAGCTGACTCTTCCAGGACACAAGATGAACCGTAACGACCTGCGTCGTGTCGACCTTAACCTCTTGATCGTATTCGAAACCTTGATGCACGAGCGCAGCGTGACCCGCGCCGCCGAGAAACTGTTCCTCGGCCAGCCGGCCATCAGCGCGGCGTTGTCACGCCTGCGCGGGCTGTTCGATGACCCGCTGTTTGTGCGCACCGGCCGCAGCATGGAACCGTCTGCCCGAGCAGTGGAGATCTTCGCCCTGCTCTCCCCGGCCCTGGACTCGATCTCCACCGCCGTGAGCCGCGCCGCCGAGTTCGACCCAGCCACCAGCACTGCGGTGTTCCGTATCGGCCTGTCCGACGATGTTGAATTCGCCCTGCTGCCCCAACTGCTCAAGCGCCTGCGCGCCGAAGCTCCCGGCATCGTGCTGGTGGTACGCCGCGTCAACTACATCCTGATGCCCGGCCTGCTGGCCTCCGGCGAAATTTCCATCGGCGTCAGCTACACCGCCGACCTGCCAGCCAACGCCAAGCGCAAGGTCCTGCGCCGCAGCCTGCCAAAGCTGTTGCGTGCCGACAGCGTACCAGGCTCCCTGAGCCTGGACGACTTCTGCGCCCGCCCCCATGCCCTGGTGTCGTTTGCCGGTGACTTGAGCGGGTTTATCGATGAGGAACTAGAGAAGCTCGACCGCAAACGCCATGTGGTCCTGGCCGTACCGCAATTCAACGGGTTGGGCACCCTGCTGGCGGGCACTGACATCCTGGCGACCGTGCCGGACTACGCGGCCGAAGCGCTGACATCGGCGGGCGGACTGCGCGCAGAAGACCCGCCGCTGCCGGTGCGCAGCTTTGAACTGCATATGGCGTGGCGCGGATCGCAGGATAATGACCCGGGAGAGCGGTGGCTTAGGTCGCGGATTCAGATGTTCTTTGGGGACCCCGATAGCCTGTAATGGAATTCCACTAAATTCCATAAAACCGTTCAATAACAAGAGCTTATTGGTTATTTTAGTCCACTGCCGTCTGTCTAAATCCAATGGATTCCACGACTCGTGGGGGCATAATTGGGGGCAAATTTCGGTTCCTTAAAAAGGATGCCCCCACCGATGCTCCCAGATCGTGCGGTTGTTTTCAGACGAAAACTCAGCGATGCGTTCATCCGTTCGCTGACCGAACCCGGCAAGCACGCCGACGGCGATGTCCCTGGCCTCTACTTGGAGGTCAGGGTGTCGAGCAGGGCAGGAAAGCCTCCCTCCAAGTTCTGGCGCTTGAAGTATCGGCTGCATGGCAAGGAGAACCGCTTCTCGATCGGTGCCTACCCCGACATCGGTCTGAAGGAGGCACGCGACATTGCCCGCGACGCACGCCGTGACGTGGCCAACCACATTGCTCCGCTCAAAGCGAAGACCGCGAAGATCGAGGCACAGTTGCTCAACGAAGAGCGCACCTTCGAGTATGTGGCCAAGCAGTGGCTAACATTTAAGTCCGCCGAATTGGTCACCAAGTCCATCGCGGGGTTTAGTGGCGCGCTGAGTAACCACATCTTGCCTGCCATCGGCAATAAACCAGTCAGCGAGATCAAGCTGGAACACATCACCACAATCATCACGGAACTGCGACGCCAGCGCATCATGGCCATGGCCCGGCGCGTACGCACTATCATCCGTTCCATCCTGGGCTTTGCCGAAGGTCGCGGCTGGGTGGAGCGTAACGTGGCGCTCAGTAACATCGAGGAGCTGAAGATTCGCCACGTCGTGACCAGTAACCCGGCGATCGAAAGACCAGCAGACCTGGGCAGGTTTCTTCTACGCCTGGATGACTGCAACGACGGTAGCGTTACCAACGCGATGCGTCTGCTGGTGATGTTGCCGGTCCGCCCTGGCGAACTGGTGCAGATGCGCTGGGAAGACGTCGACCTGGTCGGTGCCGATTGGCGTTACGTCGTGAGCAAGACCAAGCACCTGGACAAGAGCAAGCACATCGTGCCGTTGCCCGAGCAAGCCTTGGACCTGTTACGCGCGCTAAGTAAAACCCGCGTGGTGGACGAAGAAGGCAAAGGATGGGTGTTCGTCTCACCGGTCTATCCGGGTCGCCCGATCAATCCGACCTCAATGCTCAAGTCCTTTCAGCGTATCTGGCCAGAGTACGACATCACTGCCCACGGCTTTCGTGCTACCTACCGGACCATTGCTCACGAGCACCTGGGCATTGATCCCATTGTACTGGAACTTTCTTTATCCCACAGAATGCCTGGAGCACTTGGCGCCGTATATGCACGTGCACAGCTTCTTGATCAGCGTCGTGAGGCGGCTCAAAAATGGACAGACTATTTGGACCTATTGAGGAAAAAAGCAGCACTTGTTGCAGATTACTCAGGAGGAGCAAGCTAGATACGGATCAAAAGTGCGAACCATTAAAACCTCTTGGTCGCGGCATACCCCACCTGCTTCTTCGGCCAAAGACTGCACATAATTTCCTGATCGATTCCGACCATGTAAAGCTCACGTTTTCCTAGTAGCAACAAGTGATGGTATCGACAACACGAACACATCCTCTAATCCATCAACTCTCATGGTTGCACTTTCTTAGTCTCTACCTTCACCTTCGGCGAGCATGCCTGTCTGGACTGGATGGTCAGACGCTACAGTTAGTTCTAACGAGTGAATGCATCACACCACTGCGAAGCATTCACTACCAACCCGTTTGGCCCTCGCGTCTTCGCGCGACACATCAACTCATTGCTTACAAAGAGCGCATTGATCGCACCTCCTCGTTGCTCCTCGCGGCAGCTGGATTATTCCAGTTTTCTTTCGCGGCTCTCACGCAGCAGTTCACGTTGCAAATTCAGCTTGGATACCCTGATGACCGCCGCCGGATCCTTGGGCAAGTCATGTTCAACAATGTACAGAGGTCTCGCCTCCTCTTGCGCTTGCGCAACTATTTCACCCCAGGCCAGCAAGCCCTCGCCCAGGGGTGCAAAATTGCGCTCATCGTCGCGTACGCCGATACCGGCGTTGTCTTTGGCGTGCAGGGCAAACAGCCGGTCCGGGTACCGCTTGATCAACCGGACCGGGTCTTGCCCACCGCGTGACACCCAGGCCGCGTCTATCTCCAGCGCCAGATTTTTGGGCCGGGTGGCATCCACCAGCCATTCGAGCCCCGTCTTGCCCTGGTATTTTTTCATCTCGAAATCATGGTTGTGATACGCCAGCCGCATACCCTCCTTGCGCAGCCGGGCCCCCAAGGCATTCAGCTCGTCACCCAGTTTTTGCCAACCTCGCGCATCGCTCGGCCGTTCCGCGGGCTGCAGGTAAGGCACTATCAGAACCTTGTTGCCCACGGCACGGTTGAAGGCGATGGTTTCAGGTAACTGGCGACGCAGGGCGTCCAGTTGCACATGGGCAGAGGTGACGGTCAGGTTGTATTTTTGCAGCAGCCGACTGAGTTCATCACGGCTGGCACCCTGGTCACCGACCAACTCAACCGCGGAAAACCCTGCGCTTTGTGCTAGGGAAAATTGCTGCTCCAGAGTCCCGACATTGCGCAGAGTGTACATCTGCAAGGCGATCTGCCGATCTGCGGTGGGGGTCGCCAGCAGGTGTGTGGCATTTAGTGTGCAGCCGGCAACGAGTGTGGCCAGTGCCATTTTTTTGAGGACGCGCATCGCAATTTCCTTATTTGCTGTGGTGAATTCGTAGCAGCTCAAATCTTGGCGGGATTCGGTTCCACCGCACGCGCATCGCGGAAGGCAAACAGAAACACCAGCACCACGCCCAGAGAGAAGCAGGCCGGGAATAACCAAATGCTCTGCCATTGATGGCTCGCAGGGGTGGCGTAGTAATCGGAGACATGGCCCGCGACCCAGAAACCGATCAGCATGCCAAAGCCGTAGGTCGCCAGAGTGATCAGACCTTGGGCCGAGCTTCTGAAGCGCTCCGGGGTTTTCGCATCGGTGTAGATCTGCCCGGACACAAAGAAAAAGTCGTAGCAGATGCCGTGCAGGGCAATACCGGTGAACAGCATGAAGGCCAGGTCCGCGTTATTGCCGTAGGCGAACAACACGTAGCGCAAAGCCCAGGCCAGCATGCCCATCAGTAACGCGATCTTGATGCCGAAGCGGTGAATGAAAAGCGGCAGCAAAAGCATGAACAGCACTTCGGAGACCTGCCCGATGGCCATCTTCGCCGTGGGGTTGGTCACGCCGATTTCCGCGAGGAACGGATTGGCATTCTGGTAATAGAACGCCAGCGGGATGCAGATCAGGATCGACGCAATGAAGAACACCAGGTAGCTGCGATCTTTCAGCAGCCCCAGGGCATCCAGCCCAAGCATCTGCTTGAGGCCGCTGCGGCGCGTCTCGGACTTCAGCGGTGCGGTATTCGGCAGGGTGAAGCTGTACAGACCCAGCACCACAGACGCCAATGCGGCCATCAGGAAGGTGTTGCGCAGGCCACCCGAAGCAATCGCCTCTTTCGAATCCCAGGCGAAGACAAAACTGATGACCACCCCGGCGACGATCCAGCCCACGGTACCCCACACGCGAATGCGCGAGAACTCCAGCGCCGGGTCGCGCATCTGCCGAAAGGCCACGGAGTTGACCAGTGCCAGGGTCGGCATATAGATCATCATGTAGGCCAGCACGTAGGGATAGAACGCGCCAAAGTCCGGCGCGCGGTAGAGCTGATAGAGCAACACCGCGCCCACCAGGTGCAACACTGCCAGGATGCGCTCGGCATTGAAGAAGCGGTCAGCGATCAGCCCGATCACGAACGGGGCAATGATCGCGCCCCAGGACTGGGTCGAGAACGCCATGCCAATCTGGCCGCCGCTGGCGCCCAACTGGCTGGACAGGAAAGTGCCCAAGGTGACGAACCAGCCACCCCAGATAAAGAACTGCAGAAACATCATGGCGCTCAAGCGCGCAGTCATCCACGTCATAACAGTCACCGTCTTATTGTTATTCAAAGAAACTGGTGAAACTCAGGCGTCAGGCAAGCCCAGCAAACGCCGGTTGGAAGCCGTATCACTGGCCACGCTGACAAAATCGTCAAAGGCCTTTTCGCTTCGGGTAATCATGTGGTCGCGGATGAACCCCGCGCCTTCGGCGGCACCTTGGGCGGAGTCTTTCAGGCAGCACTCCCACTCCAGAACGGCCCAGCCTGTGAAACCGTATTGGGTAAGCTTGCTGAAGATTGACTTGAAGTCGACCTGGCCATCGCCCAATGAACGGAACCGTCCAGGACGATCGACCCAGCCCTGATACCCGCCATAGACACCGGAGCGCGCGTCAGGCCGGAACTCAGCGTCCTTGACGTGGAACATGCGGATACGTGGGTAGTAACGGTCGATAAAGCCCAGGTAGTCCATCTGCTGCAACAGCAGGTGACTGGGGTCATAGAGGATGGACGCACGGGGGTGATGATCGACCGCCTCGAGAAAACGCTCGAACGAAGCGCCGTCGTGCAGGTCCTCACCGGGGTGAATTTCGTAGCACAGGTCGACACCGGCCTCGTCAAAGCAGTCGAGGATCGGCAGCCAGCGCTTGGCCAGTTCGGCAAAAGCTTGCTCTACCAAACCGGCGGGGCGTTGTGGCCAGGGGTACATATAAGGCCACAGCAAGGCCCCGGAAAAAGTTGCGTGGGCTGTCAGGCCCAGACGCTGGCTGGCCCGAGCCGCCAGCTTCAATTGCTCAATGGCCCACTGGGTGCGCGCCTGAGGTTGGCCGCGCAGATGGTCCGGGGCAAAGTCATCGAACAGCGCATTGAACGCCGGGTGCACCGCCACCAACTGCCCTTGCAGATGGGTGGACAGCTCGCTGATTTCGACTCCGGCGCTGGCGCAAACGGCTTTCAATTCATCGCAATAACTCTGACTTTCAGCAGCGCGCTCAAGGTCGATATAGCGCGTACCGGAGGTCGGCAGCTGGATGGCTTTGTAGCCCTGAGACGCTGCCCATTGAGCGATATTGGCCAGGGTGTCGAACGGCGCTTCATCAGAGATGAACTGTGCCAGGAATATCCCGGGGCCACGCAGGCCTTCAGTTGTCTGTTGGGTCATAGGCTGCACTCCAAAGGTGTCCACTTGTCGTTACTGTTGTGACTGGCAATGGCGGCCTCGATAAACGCCATGCCACGCAAGCCCACCTCGATCCCCGGCACACCCTGCGCGGTATGGCCTTCAACCTTGCCGCGAATGGCCAGGGCAAAATCGCCATACAGATTGGCCATTGCTTCCAGGTAGCCTTCGGGATGGCCGGCGGGCAAGCGCATGCGCTGGGTCGCCGCCTCGCACAGCCACGGCTGCCCGATGCCGGAGCGCAGTACACGCATCGGTTGATCCAACGAACGGTGAATCAGGCTGGCGGGTTGTTCCTGGCGCCATTCAAGGCCGCCTTTGTCGCCATAGACACGAATACTCAACGGGTTTTCTTCGCCGGCGCAGACCTGACTGGCGATCAGCACGCCACTGGCGCCCTGCTCCATCTGCAACAGCATCGCGGCGTCGTCATCCAGCTGACGACCTTCGATGTGCACGCCCAAGGTGGCGCACAGGTGGGTGACGGCTTGATCGGCCACAAACTCCGCCAGGGAAAAGGCATGGGTGCCGATATCGCCGATACAACCGCCCAACCCGGACAATTCCGGCTGCCCCCGCCACTCGGCCTGCTTGTTGCCCTGCCCGGCCACATCCTGGCTGAGCCAGCCTTGGGGATACTCCACCAGCACCTTGCGCACTGCGCCGATCACGCCGCTGCTCACCATCTCCCGCGCTTGCCAGACCATGGGGTAACCGAGGTAGGTGTGGGCCAAGCCATAGAGCCCGACGCTGCTGTGCAAGCGAGTTTTCAACGCCTGCAGCTCAGCCAGGTTCAATGCCGCGGGCTTCTCGCTGAACACATGAAAACCGGCGGCCAGCGCCTCACTCGCCACCGGTGCGTGAAGATGATTGGGGGTGACGATCACCAACAGCTCCATGCGCTGCTCAGCGGGCAGTGCTTGCTCGGCCTCCAGCATCAACTGCCATGTGCTGTAGCAACGCGATTGCGCAAGGCCGAGCTGGCTGCCAGTGAGCTGATTGTTCTGCGCGTCGCGACTGAACGCTCCGCACACCAACTCAAAACGCCCATCGAGCCCCGCCGCCTGACGGTGAGCCTGGGCGATAAAAGAACCTTCTCCCCCACCGACAAAGCCCATTCTTATTTTGGGTATCACTGTGTTCATCACTGGCCTTCTCTGTCTTGTCCGGTTGAGCAACGGCGTGAAGCCGAAATGTAACCGGTTACATTTAAGCCAAAAGCTATGCTCTCTTGCGCAGGCTGTCAAATACTCGAGGGATCTTTTAAGGATTTCGGCGCAGACGCACCTGCTGTAAGCTCGCCCGATGCAACGTTTGAAGATGAGGTGTTTTTGTCCAGTATTCGTGAGGTCGCCCGGCTCGCCGGCGTCTCGGTGGCGACCGTATCGCGCACCTTGAAATCCCCCGATTGCGTGCGCGAGGCTACTCGGGACAAGGTCAACGCGGCCGTTGAACAAACCGGTTATCGCCCCAATCTCATGGCCGTGCAATTCCGCTCACGGCGCACCGGAAACCTGGTGATTCTGGTGCCGAAAATTGCCAACACCTTTTTTGCTCGGGTGATCAGCGGTGCCCAGCTGGCTGCCCAGGCTGCCGGTTACCGGCTGTTGCTGTGCGACACCCAAGGGCGCGAGGACATCGAGCGTGAGTTTGCCGAACTGGTCTATGCCCACCAGGCCGATGGCGTGATCCAGTTGCGCGCCTTCGACCCCTTCCCCGCCGACAGCCTTGAGACCCCGCCCATGGTCAACGCCTGCGAAGTGATCAAGGGTGGGCGCCACCCCACCATCAGCCTCGACAACCATGCCGCCGCCCAGGCAATGACTGAACACCTGATCAGCCTAGGCCATCGGCGGATCGGCCTGATCAAGGGCCCTCAAAGCAGCTCCCTGACCCAGGATCGGGTTGCGGGTTACCAGACCGCCCTGGATCAAGCCGGCATCCCCAGCGACCCCACGATTATTTGCCACGGTGACTTCAGTTTGCGCGCCGGCTACGACGGCGCCGCCACCCTGCTGAGGATGCCGGACCGCCCGACCGCGCTGTTTTGTGAGAACGATGAGATGGCCATTGGTGCGCTCAAGCGCATCAAGGAAGCGGGCCTGCGCGTGCCCGAGGATATTTCGTTGGTGGGCTTCGATGACATTCCGCTGGCGCAGTACTGCGACCCGCCGTTGACCACCATCGCCCAGCCCGCCGAGGGCTTTGGACGCAGGGCCGTGGAGATGCTGATCGACTTGATCGAAAAGAAAACCACGCCCCCGCAGCCGGTGATACTACCGTTTGAGCTGACGATACGTAATAGTTCGGCGACCCCGTCAACTCAATAGACAGATGGGGTTTCTTGAAGTCCTGGGAAAGCGACATCAAGAGCGTACCGATCTGAGAGATACTCGAAAACACGAATCGAAAAATTTCGACTCAATAACGCCGCCGTCTTCACTTAAGTTTTCAGCAAAATATTTGCAACTGACAAAGCCATCGCGCCAATCATTTCATTTAGGTCGACAAGATCAGCATCTGTTCAGGTGCAAGTCAGCGATCTAAAGTCGAATCATGCATCGAGAGCTGAAGGGGCGTCGATAACCTATCAAGTATGCGCTTCAACGAGCAGGGCGGACGACCAATCAATTGTTCTGCATCGTTGCTGACGATCGCAAATCGTCTCTCCATCAGCGCTTGCTCTAAAGCGACCATATCCTCGCTGGGCTATATGGGACAGCCGTTCGTGGACAGTTCCGTCAAACCACCGCTCCTGCACAACACGCAGGCAACACTTTCTATTCACATGCAGAACCTACGATCCAAAGCTACGGGTCCGCGCATAGATGACCGCTGCCCACGTTTCGGAACTGATGCCTTGGCAGTTCCCGATAACTGGAGTCCCATAGAGTGAAATGCCTTGGGCAACACCGTGTAGCGATGCCCCTCTTGAAGTACCCAACCTTAAGAACTTTAGGATCACGCGCCGACTCAAATCAGAATGCCAGCACGGTCACCTACTAACCGTTTGACGAAATCCCCGCAAAAAATATGCACCGGTCATCCACCACGCCGTTCAGGCGTCAGAATAGGCAGCAAGTCCACCGGATTGGACAACCAGCGCTTGCGAAGTCCGCACATAATTTTTTTGGTGTAAATCAATACTGCTGAGCTGTACCCAGGATGAGCAACAACTCCTCGCTGTTGTGGACAGTATTCTGATGACGGTCCTGTCCCTACGACCAAACGCGCCCTGCGCGTCGCTGCAATCAATCGATTAGTACCACCGTTAAGGATCGGAGCGCTCCATGAAGGCCTATCGCCTGGACAACTTCACAAGCATCGACGACCTGCACCTGTACAACGAACCTGCTCCCAAACCACAGCGAGGTGAGGTGCTGGTTCGCGTTCATGCCGTGTCCCTCAACTTCCGAGACATCGCGATGCTTCGCAATCAGTATCCAGTGCCGCATCTCAAGGGGCTGATCCCCACCAGCGATGGCGCCGGCGAGGTACTGGCAGTCGGCGCGGGCGTCGACGACTTCAAAGTGGGCGATCGGGTCATGAGTACGTTCCATCCGCGTTGGTACGCCGGGCGCAGGCCAGCCAATCTCTTCCAGTACGGCTATGGCGCCGCCATCGATGGCTGGCTGGTTGAACAGAAAGTCGTCAGCCAGGAAGCGCTCGTGCGGATGCCGGACTCACTGTCATACGAAGAGGCCGCTACGCTGCCGTGCGCAGCCGTTACCGCCTGGACGGCCCTGAACGAAGGGGCTGCAGTCCGTGCTGGCGGCACCGTGCTCGTCCAGGGCAGCGGCGGGGTTTCCATCTTCGCGTTACAACTGGCCAAGGCCGTCGGCGCCACCGTGCTCGCCACTACCTCCAGCGCAAAGAAGGCCGAGCGACTGCTGGCGCTTGGTGCCGACAAGGTGGTGAACTATCTGGAGGAGCCGCAGTGGGGAGATCGCGTGCGCGCTTTGGCCCAGGGCCAAGGTGTGGAACGTATCGTGGAGGTCGGCGGGCCTGGAACGCTAGCACAGAGCCTGCGCGCCGTGCGACCGGGTGGCGAGGTCGCACTCATCGGTTTCGTGAGCCCGGAGGGCCGCCACATCAACTACCTCGATCTATTCATGAGTGGCGCGACCTTCCGGCACATCACGGTTGGCAGCCGCGAGTCGCTCATGGACGTTGCCCAGGCGATCGACGTCGCCGGCATCAAGCCCGTGATCGACCGCGTCTTCGACTTCGCCGACGCGAGAGCAGCATTCCATCTCGACAGCGGCGCGCACTTCGGGAAGGTGGTCATCCGCTGTGCATGAGACCGAGAGCGAAGATGGCCGCCGCAGCATGGTCGCGACGAAGCATAGGCTGAGCCCGTTGCTTGCAGGGTGGGCATGGTGAACGGGAAAAAGCGCGCGCTTCTTTGCGCCGCTGCGGCCGTCGCCGTCGGGATCGCGACCTTCACGCTCATGGTGGTGAAAGACCGGACTTATGTGGCCAGCGCCGTCTATACGCCGACAGCCGAGCCCAACCGGGCGGTCGCCGTCGTCTACTACTCCCGCTCGGGCCATTCCGAGGCCGTCGCTCGCGAGGCGGCGCGCTTGTTCAATGCTCCCATCGCCAAGATCGAGGCGGACTATCCGCGCAACATGACCGGACAGCGACGGGCGGTCTCCGACACGAGGGCGGAGAAGCTGCCCAACATCACGTGTCGAGCCGCTTGATCTCGGCCCGGTTCACCGTCTCTACCTGGTCTCCCCGACCTGGATGTTCCGACCCGCTACGCCGCTGTGGGCCTATGTAGCGCAAACCGATCTGACCGGCAAAGAGATCGTGCTGGTCACCACGGGCAACAGTCGATTCGAGCAATCGAAAACCGACGCGTTCGCCAGCGCGGTCGAAGCCCGTGGCGGCCACCTCGTCCACCACGTATTTCTGCGTCGCGGCCGAATCTATTGGCAAACGAGCCGCGAGGAGCTCCTGCAGGAAGTCAGGATGCGACTGAGCGAGCCCGCTTCAGTCTGCACACCGTAAAGGTGCTGATGGCCATTGCTGCTGTCCTGGCCGGCCGGACCACTGGCAGCCTCCATCTGATCCCTGCTCAGCGATCTGCTGATACAGAAAGAAAGATGATCCGTCATTTCAGGCAAAAAATGCGGCAAACCGTGCAGCCTGTTTTTCGGTCCGGCGCTCACAATTTGCAGACATTGAAGAGGATCATCATCATGTCTGACAAACAAGTTTGGCTCATCACTGGAGCAGGACGCGGACTTGGCGTGGACATCGCCAAAGCAGCATTGGCCGCCGGTCACGCCGTCGTTGCCACGGGCCGCGACGCGGCAACGGTGGCGGCTGTGCTCGGCGCAAATGACGATCTGCTGGCGGTCAAACTCGACGTGACCCGCCCCGATGAAGCGCAGGCGGCTGTTGAGGCTGCCATCGCCCGGTTTGGTCGAATCGACGTGCTGATCAACAACGCCGGCAACTTCTATGCCGGCTTCTTCGAGGAGCTGAGCGTCGAGCAGGTCCGCAGCCAGATCGAGACGTTGCTGTTTGGCCCGATGAACGTCGCCCGTGCCGTGCTACCCGAGATGCGTAAGCAGCGCTCGGGCCTGCTGCTCACCATCTCCTCGACCGCGGGCATCGCGGGGGGCATGTTCTGCACCGCATATGCCGCTGCCAAGTTCGGCCTCGAAGGCTGGATCGAGTCGCTGGCACCGGAGATCGAGCCTTTCGGCATCCGCACTATGCTGGTCGAGCCCGGCTTCTTCCGCACCGAGTTGCTCTCAGCCGAGTCAACCACCTACGCGCAACCGACCATCGAAGACTACGCCGAGCGCTCGCGTCAGACCGTCGAAGCTTGGAGCGGTATGAACGGCAAACAAGGCGGCGACCCCGCCAAGCTGGCCGACGCCATCGTGCGGCTCGCCGGCCTCGATGCGCCACCGGCACGTTTCGCCGCCGGTACCGATGCCGTGCAGGCTTTCGAGACGAAGGCCAACACGTTGCTCGCACAGGCCGATGCCCATCGCGCACTGTCGTCCTCGCTGGCCCACGACGACGCCTGACCCTACCGACCCATAGCAAAGGACGCCACCATGTCTCTATCTCTCAGCGGCACCGTCGCACTCGTCACCGGCTCCAGCAGCGGCATCGGTCACGCCAGCGCGCGGGCACTCGCGGCAAGGGGCGCTTCCGTCGCCCTAATCGCCCGTCGCCAGGACCGCCTGGACGCGCTCGTGGCACAGATCCAGGAATCAGGCGGCACCGCCTTTGCAGTACCCGCTGACATCACCGAACGCGCCCAAGCCGAAGCCGCCGTGCGCGCAACGGTTGAGCGCTTCGGACGACTGGACATTCTGGTCAACAACGCTGGCCTGATGCTGCTCGGTCCTATCGTTGGTGGTGACCCCGACGAGTGGAACCGGATGATCGCCATCAACCAGCAAGGTCTGCTCTACATGACACATGCGGCCCTGCCCCATCTGCTCGCCGCTGCACAGGACGACCCGCGCCGGGTTGCCGACATCGTCAACATCTCGTCGATCGCCGGCCGCGTGGCCTGGGCCAATTACGGCGCCTACAACATGACGAAGTTTGGCGTTAACGGATTCACCGAATCGCTGCGCCAGGAGATCACCAAGAAGCATGTGCGCGTCGGTGTGCTGGAGCCCGGAGGTGTTGAAACCGAACTGGGCTCGCACAACACCGGCGTGATGCGCGAGGGCATCGACACCTTTTACGAGACGACCGAAGTGCTGCAGGCCGAAGACATCGCAGATGGCGTGGCCTACATGGTGACCCGTCCGCGCCACGCCTCAATTAGCGAGCTGTGGATCATGCCCACCGACCAGGCCTAGTCATCTCGACGGAGCCGACAATGCGCACGCGCCCCATTCAAGCCCCTAAGGCCGATGTCTCCGCGGCAGGACGCGAGCGCCGCCGTGCTGTCGGGTCGGACCGAAGAGGTATTCGACGATCGCAGCCAGAAGAGTCATGAGGGCCGGCCGCTTGGTGACCTGTTCTGGGTAACGTCTTCGGCCAACAAGCTCTGTGGCATCGAGATGCTGCAGACCTTCGGCGCCTTCGACATCAAGCGCTCCGCAGATTCAACGCGACACCAACCACCTCAAGCAACTTCAGGAAAGTCTTTGAGCGTGGCATTCATGGTCTGTCGTTACAGACCTCTCTTTTACGCATGCACAAGGAACCGAAAAAATGAAAAAGCAAATGATGGGTGTACTCGCCGCGATTGCGTTGACGCTCTCTTCTGGCGTGTACGCCCAGGACGCGAAGGCGCCTGGCTACATGATCGCCAACTACACCATCACAGACCAGGCCGGCTTTCAGCGCTACATGGATGCCGCCGGAACTCTTGCCGCCCAGTACGGCGGCAAGATAATCGTCTTCAACTTGAATGCGACCGCCGTAGAGGGCAAGCCGGAGTCCGTCATGGCCATCGCCGAGTTCCCCAGTCTGGCCGATGCGCAGCGCTTCTATAGCTCCCCGGAATACACGGCAGCCAGGAAATTCCGTATGGCGTCCACCAAGGGATCGGTGGTGATCACCGAGGGTTTTGTGTCGCCAAAGCAATGATAAGCCGGCCGATGGCGGCGACTCGCTCTGCTGCTAATGGGGACGCAATATGACCAACATTCTGCATATCGATGCAAGTGCACGGCCGGGCCTGGGCGGGATCGACCCGCACGCTTCATACAGCCGACGATTGACTGACACCTTCATCCGTTGGTGGCTGTCCCAGCAGCCCGACGTCCAGGTCCGCCCTCCTCCGCGCACACGCTTCAACTGACTCAAGGAGTTTCGTATGAGCAATGACATTGACGGCCTCTCCCCGCGCGACGTCGCAAGTTCACACAGCCGCCGCCAGGTTCTCAAAGCAAGCGCATCGCTGGCTGCACTCCCCCTGATGGCGATGGTCGCATCCAGCGCAAAGGCCGCAGACAACGGGCAGACCGCCGCAGCCCTCACGCCAGTGGCAGCCGATGCGAAGGCCGAGGCCTTCATCAACGGCATGGCTGACCTCATGTCCCATTCGACGCGCACGCCCATCCTGCGCTGGCCACACGAGTACGGCCTTGAGTTCGAGGAGATCTTCTTTCCGGCCATCGATGGCGTGCCGATCGAGGGCTGGTTCATTCCTGCCAAATCCGACAAGCTGCTGATCTTTAACCACCCGATGCCCTGCAACCGCTACGGTTATCCGGGACATCTGGCTCCATGGCAGGACTTCGGCGGATTTGAAGTAAACTTCCTGCCGGAGTACAAGATCCTTCACGACGCCGGCTACAACATCCTCATTTACGACATGCGCAACCACGGGCGCAGTGGCACGGGCAGCGGCGGGATCAACGGCCATGGGGTGCTGGAGTACCGGGACGTGATCGGCTCCATGCGCTATGCCAAGTCGCGAGCCGACACCCGCAAGATGCGCACCGCGCTATACAGCCGATGCCTGGGAGCCAACGCCAGCATCGTAGGCATGCACAAACACCCGGATGAATTCGCGCATATCAAGGCGATGATCGCGCTGCAGCCGGTGTCGCCGGCCGTGTTCGTGGCAACGGCTGTCGAGAACCAGAAGATTGCCAATGGCGTTGCACTCTTCGACGTGGCGCTTCACCGGCGCACGGGCTACCACCTGGCTGACGTGTGGCCCATGGAGTACGCAAAGTCCGTGAAACTGCCAACCCTGGTTGCCCAGGTGCGGGCAGACTTCCTGACCAAGCCCTCTAACGTGCAGGAGATCTACGACACGATCTCCTCCAAGGACAAGACGCTGTTCTGGATCGAAGGGACGGACCAGCGCTTCGAGGGCTACAACTACTTCGGCAAGAATCCGAAGCTCGTGCTGGATTGGCTCGCGGCGCGAGTCTGATACCGTCGGCCCCGTCGTCGCGGATGGCAGGGCCTGTTTATCACGTGGACACTGGATCAGAAACTCTCTTAGCGTAATTCACGCAGTGGTACGACCTAACCCCCCTTTGCTGTCGCGCTGCATGAGGCTTCATCTCACCATCACGGCCTCGAAAGAGGTCGCGCATGTTGCCCCTGCGGTCATTTCGCACCGTCGAGCAGCCACTGCGCGATCACCGTCAGGTCCGCATCCGACACCTGCGCCTGAGGCGGCATCGGCATCACCCCCCACCTTCCAGAGCTGCCGCCCTTGATGCTTGCGGCAAGTTGCTCGGCGGTAACCTTGCCATCACTGTACTTTTCAGTGATCTCTTTCCATGAGGGGCCAACCACCCGTGTGGCGGACTGGTGACAGGCAATACAGGCGTTTTTCTGCACTAGGGCTTGGTTCGCTACGGCGTAGCCCGGCCACAGGGTGCCAGTTGCAAGGATCACAGCGAATGACGCGAACGCTGCACTCCGCGTGAAGGGCACCGTCTGCTGGGTGTTGTGTGGGTTCGCGGGGGTGTTCATTTTTTCTCTCTAAGACAGGGGGAGATGGGCATCGGGGGCGTAGGTGCAGTGGTCTCACTGACGGCGCCACTTCGTGGGCGTGAATTGCTCTGCGCTTTGTCCTTCGCCATTTGCACGGTTTCACCGCGCTCGACGCCATTTTTGGCAGCCACAATCTCGGCCATGATGGGCAGCGCGATTTCGGCCGGGGTTTTGCTGCCTATATAAAGGCCCGCCCGACCTCGCAGCTTGTTGAGCTTGGCGTCCGAGAATCCAAAGTGTTCCTTGAGCCGAGCTCGACGGCTCTACGTATTGCGGCGCGAATCAATCGTGCCGATGTAGAACGCACCCGAATCGAGTGCTTCGAGCAGGGCGAGATCATCCATCTTCGGGTCATGGGTCAAGGTGATCACCGCCGTGCACGTATCCAGCTGCGGGCGTCGAACCAAGTCACCCGGCATATCCCGGCTCGTGTTTCTGCTGCCTTCAGCGATTGACCAGGCGCTGGCGATCCTCAGAGTAGCGAGCCCCCTGGATCGTGAGCGTGGCCAAGGCCTGTTCGATCTGGTCCAGCTCCTCCGGTGCCAGCACGACATCCACGGCGCCGACGTTTTCTTGTAGACGATGCAGCTTGGTCGTGCCCGGGATCGGTACTATCCAGGGCTTCTGCGCCAGCAGCCAAGCCAGGGCGATCTGTGCCGGCGTGGCCTGCTTCTGTGCAGCAATGCGTCCGATCAGCTCCACCAGCACCTGGTTCGCCTTGCGCGCGTCGGGATTGAAACGCGGAACGGTGTTGCGGTAATCGTCGCTGGTGAAGACGGTCTGTTCGGTGATTGCGCCGGTGAGAAACCCCTTGCCGAGCGGGCTGAACGGCACGAAGCCGATTCCCAGCTCTTCGAGCGTAGGCAAGATCTCGGCCTCCGGCTCGCGCCACCACAACGAGTACTCGCTCTGCAAGGCGGCGACGGGCTGGACGGCATGTGCGCGCCGAATGGCATCTGCTCCGGCCTCGGACAGCCCGAAGTGCTTGACCTTGCCCTGCTGGATCAACTCCTTAACCGTACCGGCGACGTCCTCGATCGGGACGGCGGGATCGACGCGGTGCTGATAGAACAGGTCGATGCAATCGGTCTTCAAGCGCTTCAACGCAGCATCGGCGACGGCCTTGATGCTGTTGGGGTGGCTGTCCAGGCCCTTGGAGGAATCACCCGAACGGAAACCGAACTTGGTGGCGATCACCACCTGATCCCGGATCGGTGCCAGAGCTTCACCGACGACCTCCTCGTTGATGAAGGGGCCATAGGCTTCAGCGGTGTCGAAGAAGGTGACGCCAAGATCGACCGCGGAACGGATCAAGGCGATAGCGTCCTTGGTATCCAAGGCCGGCCCGTAGGCGAAGCTGAGCCCCATGCAACCCAGACCGATGGCCGACACATTCAAGCCGCTTGTTCCAAGTGCGCGTGTTTTCATGGGAATCCTCGTTTAAATCACAGTTGCAGAAGTGTTCAAATTTAAGCCGCATCCTTCTCGATGAATAGACAGCTAAATCGGGATAAACTCATAATCTGAGCTAATCAATACTGGTGGGCAATCCATGGCGAGATTCGATGAACTGGCGGCCTTCGCGACCGTTGTGCGCGAGCGCAGCTTCACACGCGCTGCGGCGCAGATGGGCGTGTCGCAGTCCGCGCTCAGCCAGACGATTCGGGCACTGGAAACCCGTCTGGAGCTGAAACTGCTGAACCGGACGACGCGCAGCCTCTCGCCAACGGAAGCCGGTGAGCGCCTGTATCAGACGGTCGCTCCGCGCTTCGCGGACATCGAGGCCGAACTGGCCGTGCTCGGCGACTTGCGCGGCAAGGCGGTCGGCACGGTGCGCATCAGCGCCACCGAAAGCGTCGTTCAGACGTTGGTCTGGCCCCGTCTGCAGCCCTGGCTGCCAAGCCATCCCGACATCAAGGTCGAGATCAGCAGCGACAACCGCTTCATCGACATCGTCGCAGAGCGCTTCGACATCGGGGTACGTCTCGGAAACGACGTCGCCAAGGACATGATCGCGGTGCGCATGGCGCCTGACCTGCGCATGGCGGTCGCCGCCAGTCCAGAGTACCTGGCGCGCCGGGGCGAGCCCCGCACGCCGCAGGATCTCACCGAACATGACTGCATCGCGCTGCGTCTTCCAACTCATGGCGGCCTGCTCGCCTGGGAGTTCAAACGCCGCGGAAAGACCATCAACGTGCACCCCGCCGGCCAGCTCATCGTCAACACCACCGACCTGGCCGTCAGGGCCGCGCTGGCAGGCCAGGGACTGGTCTGGGCTTCGGTCAATTTCATCAACAAGCACCTCGCCAGCGGCGAACTGGTCACGGTCCTGGACGGCTGGGCCATCGTCTATCCCGGCCACCACCTCTACTATGCCAGCCGTAGCGCCTCTCCAGCGTTGATGCTTGTCGTCAAAGCACTGAAGACACAGTGAGTGTTGACCATAAGTCCGTCCTAACACGTGCTCGTGCATCGAAGGCTCATGCGTCAGGAGGCAGGCCCAATAGCTTGCGCAACGCTGCCGCATCGGTGTTGGCTCGAAATCCGGGGCCGCCTCGCTGGAAGGTGCGCGCGGAAGCCAAGTCGCCGGTGATCACCGGTTCGCTGCCGACGTCGCGCACCAGTTGCGCAGCGACTTGAAGGGCCTGGGCGTCGTTGCTGGCAAGGGGCACACCCAGCTTTTCCACGTCGCCACGCGAGGATGCATTGATCGATGACGCATCGGTTGCGCTGAAGGCACGTACCAGCCGTGTCCCGGGCAGGTACTTGGCGGACGTCTCGCCAACACCGTTGGCGTAGGCTTCGCGGGACAGCGGATTGCCCTCGTCCGGTGGCGGATTGGTCGCATCCAGGACGATTTTCCCGCGCAAGGTCGGCGCCAGATCGCGACCAAGCTGGGGCAGTGCGTTGTAGGGCGTGGCGAAGAATATGACCGTGCCGAACTCAGCTGCTTGCTGCGAGGTGCCCACTGAAGCCCTTGGCCCCAGCTCTTTTACCATCGCTTCCAGCTCTGACGGGTTACGCGTGGAGAACATAACCTCATGCCCCGCCTGGACCCAGAGGCGGCCGATCGTCCCGCCGTGGGAGCCAGCCCCGACGATGCCTATGCGCATTTTTTCCGCTGCGTTTCCAATTCCTGGCATCAGAGCCAGGGCCGATAGTGCCCCAAGGGCGAGCAGGACGGAACGACGAGTTGTCGACATGACGGCAATCCTTTCGTAGTGGTCAATCGCATCAGATTTAACACCTCCTACGCTTGGAAAATAACAGCCGAATCCCGCATGGCTTCATTAGTCAATCTAATGAATTATGGACCGCCAGTGCCTGTACATTCTTAATGATACACAAGGGATTTCGACGATCTGAAAGTTGAATTCTGGTACTTCGCAATTCCTTGAAACCCATCTGCGCTGCAGGCGCCCATTGGACTGGCTCATTCGGTTCGACAAGCGCTTTTCGCAGCGCCGCGCGAATCCACGGCTTCGGTGAATGCCTTCCGGCATGACTCCCAGCGAGTGAGAGTTGCTGGAGGCACTGAACGTGCGGCGCATACCCGAGGCCTCAGACCAGCATGACTCAGTTCGATCCCCGACCGTTTTCTTTGCGCGTTCTGCAGCGTGTGGGTGATGTCCGCGCGCCGGAAGTGCGCGCCCTCGCATGGGCGTGTCTGTACGTCTTCGTTCTGTTCCTTGCCTACTATGTGCTGAGACCCATCCGCGATGAGCTGGGGGTGGCCGGTGGTGTGCGCAACCTGCCTTGGTTGTTCACCGGAACACTCGTGGCGATGCTTGCCATCAATCCGCTCTTTGCGTTCGTCGTGCGCAGTTGGCCGCGCGAGCGATTCATCGCCATCACGTACCGATTCTTCATGGCGAACCTGCTGGTTTTCCTGCTACTTCTGAAGCTTGCGGAACCAGCACATCAGGTCTGGGTCGGTCGAGCGTTCTTCATCTGGGTGTCCGTATTCAACCTCTTCGTCGTCTCCGTGTTCTGGTCGTTGATGGTGGATGTCTTCAATGCCGAACAGGGAAAGCGTCTGTTCGGGTTTCTGGCCGCCGGTGCGACCGTGGGCGGGATCGCCGGTTCCAGCCTGACCTCTGGCCTCGTGGCAACGTTGGGTCAGACGTGGCTGATGATCGCCTGCGTTGTGCTGTTGGAAGTGGCGGTTTTCGCAGCGCGTCGTCTGGTGCGCATGAGTCAGGACTTTGAGCGTAGCGAAGACGATAAGGCGATCCAGTGCGCAATGGGCGGCGGCGTGTTTGCCGGAATGAGCCATACGCTGCGCTCCCCGTACTTGCTGGGCATTGCGGCGTTCATCCTGCTGTATTCGGTCACGTCCACGGTGCTGTACTTCCAGCAAGCGGCCATCGCCGAGGCAAGCTTCTCCGATCGCGCTGCCCGAACCGCCTTCTTTGCGGACATCGACTTTTGGGTGAACGTACTGACTCTCGTCTTCCAGTTGTTCCTAACCGGTCGGTTGCTGAAGAAATTGGGGGTCACGGTCATCCTCTGCGCCCTTCCGCTGTGCAGCGTGATCGGTTTCACGTCGTTGTCCCTGTCATCGACCGTGGCAGTATTCGTCGCCGTGCAGGTCGCTAGGCGCGTCAGCAACTTTGCACTGGCCCGGCCTACACGCGAAGTACTCTTCACGTCGGTGACGAGGGAAGATCGGTACAAGGCCAAGAACTTCATCGACACCGTGGTTTACCGCGCAGGCGACCAGGTGGGCAGTTGGTCGTATGCCGCCATGCTGGGACTGGGACTGAGCATGAGCGGCATCGCGATCGTGGCCGTGCCCTTGTCGGTAGGCTGGCTGCTGCTGAGTGTATGGCTGGGGCTGCGACACAATAAGCAGATGGCCACGAGCACCGGAGACACGCCTCTTGTGACTCAAGGGGCTAGTTACGACCAGGCTGCAAGATAGCTTGTCACAGCAAGGCGCAGTTGCTGGCACACCTCCTCTTTGTCGAGATTCCCTTTATCTGACAATGCGGTGTGCGTCAGAGCTCCATAGATCAACATAGAAAGCATCAGCGCCGGCCGCTGGGCCTCTTGACCGGTTGGCCAATCCGAGGAAGCCTCCAGTAGCGACTTCCACTGAAAAGTGAACCGGGTATATTCAGCTCGGTACTGCGCCAACGGGCTGTGGAGGCGCTCAAGCAGGAAGTGTTGCCCCCAACGCGCATGGTCATCCAAAACCATGTCCATCAGAGCCTGCACCGCCCTCTCAGCACCCTGTGCCATCGGTGAGCCAGCAGCGTCTGCTCGACTTTTCTCCAGTGTCTTCAGTATTCGCTTTGACCGGAAGTGAACACAGGTTCGTGCCAGTTCCTCCTTGCTGGAGAAGTACTCATAAAAGCTCCCAAGCGCGACTCCGGCCACCATCACGATGTCACGAATCGTGATCTGATCGTATTCCCCTTCTACCAAAAGCTGAACAAAGGCATCTTGAATCGCTAGCGACGTCTGCCACGAGCGCGACTGCACAGGCTTTCGACGAGGCTTAGCAACTGTTGTCTTTCGCTCAGTCATGCTTTCTGGAATCCGGACATCACAGGTGACGCATCTCTCTAGAATTTTCTTTAGCGAGAACGCGAAGTTCGGCTCTCGCCATTAAGACCCATAGTAGCCATCACCAGGAGCAAAAGCATGTCCGCCATTGAAAACGCTCTACTCTTTCAGAACAGTACCGCAGAGCCCGATGCCTACGGCGCGGTGACTCACGTTATCGAGAATCAGCCGACGGATCTGGCGAACTACAACCTCTTCAATGCCGACATCGCGTTGAAAGAGATTGTTGCGCTTGCGGGTGCCCACTGGGCCATCGCAGACCTTGAGCGTTTTGGCGCACTGATCGGCACCGCCGAATACCTTGAACAAGGCCATCTTGCCAATAAGTTCCAGCCCGAGTTCGATACGCATGATAGACAGGGACGTCGCGTTGACCAAGTGCGCTTTCACCCTTCCTACCACGCATTGTTGAAGGTGGCGTTCGAGGAGGGCCTGCACTCTTCTCCCTGGACGCATCCAAAAACCGGAGCTCATGTAGCGCGGGCCGCGAAGTTCTACCTTCAATGTCAGGTCGAAGCCGGGCATGGCTGCCCTATCGCCATGACGTTTGCGGCTACGCGCGCAATTCAGATGCAACCTGATCTTGCTGCACAGTGGCTGCCCAAGATCACGGCCACGCATTACGACCCCCGTAACATTCCCTCGGAACAGAAGCAGGCTCTCACCATTGGTATGGCCATGACCGAAAAGCAGGGTGGATCGGATGTGCGCGCAAACGCCACCCGCGCCATTCCTGTCGGTATCGAGGGGCCTGGTCAGGCCTATGAACTGGTTGGCCACAAGTTTTTCGTTTCCGCCCCAATGTCTGACGCATTTCTGGTGCTTGCACAAGCGCCTGGTGGTCTGTCCTGCTTCCTCATGCCTCGCTGGAGACCGGACGGAAGCAAGAACCCGATGCAGGTGCAGCGACTCAAGAAGAAGATGGGAAACACCTCAAACGCAGCAGGAGAAACGGAGTTACGCGGAGCACTTGCCTGGATGGTTGGGCCGGAAGGTAAAGGCGTCTCGACCATCATCGAGATGGTCGCGATGACCCGTTTCGACTGCATGATCCTCTCATCGGGCGGCATGCGGATGGCCCTTGCCCAGGCTCTCTACCATTGCCGAAATCGCTCTGCTTTCGGCAAGCGCCTCAGCGATCAACCGCTGATGCAGAACGTCCTGGCTGACCTTGCATTGGAAAGCGAGGCTGCGCTGTCAATGACACTGCGAATCGCACGCGCGTTGGATCAACGCGGAAATGCACATGAAGAGCACATGGCGCGCTTGGGCACCGCGTTGGGGAAGTACTGGATCTGCAAGCGCACGGCGCAACATGCTGTTGAGGCCATGGAGTGCACCGGAGGAAGCGGCTTCATGGAAGACGGCCCGATGCCGCGCCTCTATCGCGAGGCACCCCTGAATGCCATCTGGGAAGGGTGTGGCAACGTGCAGTGCCTCGATGTGATCCGTATATTCAAAAAGGAGCCAGAGGCAGTGGCCGCATTTTTCGACGAAGTCAGGGTCCAGCACGTGCTGCTCGATCGGTATGTTGATGAGCTTCAAAATGACCTGGTCGACTTGAGCGATATTGAGTACAGGGCCCGAGACATCGTAGATCGCATGGCGATCGCATTTCAGGCGGCCCAACTGCTCAAGACATCGCCAAGTTTCGTAGCTGAGGCATTCTGCAGATCTCGCCTAGAAAGCCGCGGCCATCACCAATACGGGGCACTGCCTCGCGGGGTCGATGTAGTTGCAATCATGGAACGAGCGCTTCCATCCCAACTCAACTGATCCGATACCATGTCATGGATTTTCCTTGCTTCGACAAGAGGCAATTAAAACGACAGCAGCACGCGAACGATATCGGTCGAACGTTCACTGAGTTGGCTCTGCTGTGCGATGTTCCGCGCAGCAGCATGCCCCTACCGATTTGTCAGTAACTGGCGCAAAACGCATGAGTGTATAGCCAAGCTTCGTGTCGCTGGAGAGGAGCCGGCGCATACCGAAGGACTGCAACGCCTGCTCAACATCAGCCCGCAGTTGATCCGTAGGCGCTGCAAGGATTGGCGGAGCCCCGTCCAAGCTGACATCACTGGATATTCAACCACCGCCTGAGCACCCTCATCGGCTACCAAATAAGCGGAGCTTTGTGGGTATTGCGCCGTCACCGGCGCATTCTGGCCCTTGTGTTCAGTACGGCTGCACTGAGCGGAAGGGCCATCAGGAGCCTGCTCATTGCCCTGCCTCAGCCCGAGCAGCGATGTCGTCCTGCTTCGTGCGGTTGCCTTTAAACAGCGACGACACCGCAACAAAGAACAGCGGCACCCAGAAAATCGCCAGTACCGTGGCGGTGATCATGCCGCCGATCACGCCGGTACCGATGGCGTGTTGACTGCCGGAGCCGGCACCGCTGGAGATGGTCAGTGGCAGCACACCCAGGATGAAGGCCATTGAGGTCATGATGATCGGGCGTAAACGCATGCGACTCGCCTCGACGGTGGCTTCAAGCAACGGCCTGCCTTTTTCATGCAACTCTTTGGCAAATTCAACGATTAAAATTGCGTTTTTTGCCGCCAACCCTACGGTCACCAACAGCCCGACTTGAAAGAACACGTCGTTGGACAGACCGCGCATGGCGGTGGCCATCAGGGCGCCGATCACGCCCAGGGGCACCACCAAAATTACCGCGATCGGAATCGTCCAGCTTTCATAGAGGGCGGCGAGACACAGAAACACCACGAGTATCGACAACGCGTACAAGGCCGGCGCCTGGGAACCGGAAAGACGTTCTTCATAAGACAAGCCAGTGAACGAGATGCTCACGCCCGGCGGCAGCTGCCCGGCGATTCGCTCGACTTCGGCCATGGCCTCCCCCGAGCTGTAACCCAGCGCGGGCGTGCCGAGGATTTGCTCGGCGGACACACCGTTGTAGCGCGACAGTTTCGGTGAACCGAACACCCACTCGGCGCTGGCAAACGCCGAGAACGGGACCATCCGGCCTTGGCTATTACGCACGTACCATTTCGACAGATCCTCGGCCGAGTTACGCGAGTCCGGGTCACCCTGTACGTAAACACGCTTCACACGGCCACGGTCGATGAAGTCGTTGACATAGCTGCTCCCGTAGGCGACCGACAGCGTAGTGTTGATGTCTGTGAGGGAAATCCCCATCGCACGGGCGCGCTCATCGTCGATGGTCAGATGGTACTGCGGCTCATCCGTCAGACCGTTGGGACGAACAGCCGCGAGGATCGGACTTTGAGCGGCCATCTCAAGGAACTTGCCACGGGCTTCCATGAGTTTTTCATGGCCGACGTTGTTCTGGTCTTGCAGGTAGAAGTCAAAACCCGTGGCGTTGCCCAGCTCCCGCACAGAAGGCGGCACAATCGCGAACACCATGGCGTCGCGATATTTCAAGAATTCCTGCTGCGCACGCCGTGCAACTTTGAACACGGAGTTGTCACTGTCGCGCTCATCCCAGGGTTTGAGCAGCACGAAGGCAATTCCGGAGTTCTGCCCCCGGCCAGCAAAGTTGAAGCCGTTTACGGTGAAGACCGAGCTGACGGCTTTGCCCTCACCTTGCTCCGTGTCCAGCAAAAACTGGGTCATTCGGTCGAGCGCTTTTTGGGTGGTTTCGGCAGAGCTATTAGCCGGTGTCTGCACCTGCGTGAAAATCACCCCCTGATCTTCGGCGGGCAAGAACGAGGCGGGAATGCGCGCGAACAACCAGACCATGCCGGCAATAATCACCAGGTAAACCACAAAGCCTGGCACCTTGTTGCGGATGATCCGACCCACCCCACGCTCGTAGCCATTCACAAAGACATCGAAGCCTCGGTTGAACCATCCGAAAAAACCGCGTTTGGGTTGCCCGTGCTTCAGCGGGTCAGTGGGTTTGAGCATCGTCGCGCACAATGCGGGCGTAAATATTAGGGCCACGAACACCGAGAGGACCATGGCCGAGACAATCGTGATCGAGAATTGACGATAAATCACACCCGTGGAACCACCGAAGAACGCCATGGGCAGCAGCACCGCCGACAGCACCAGAGCAATACCGATCAGCGCACCCTGGATTTGCTCCATCGACTTGCGCGTCGCGGCCTTGGGTGACAGATGCTCCTCGGCGATGACCCGCTCGACGTTTTCGACCACCACGATGGCGTCATCAACCAGCAAACCAATCGCCAGGATCATACCGAACATGGTCAGCGTGTTGATCGAAAATCCCGCTGCGGCCAGTACACCGAAGGTTCCCAGCAGTACCACCGGCACGGTCATGGTGGTGATAATCGTGGCGCGCAGGTTCTGTAGAAACAGCAGCATCACCAGGAAAACCAGCACGACTGCCTCAACCAGCGTGTACACCACGCCCTTGATCGACTCGGTGACGACCGGGGTGGTGTCATAGGGGTAAATAGCCTCGACTCCAGCGGGAAAAAACGGCTTCAGCCGATCCACCGTCGCACGGATGGCTTTGGCGGTTTCCAATGCGTTGGCGCCGGTGGCCAGACGAATCGCGATTCCCGAGGCGGGCCTGCCGTTACTTTGTGCATCAATGCTGTAGTTCTCGCTACCCAAACCGATGTTGGCCACATCACTCAGTCGCACCTGGGAACCATCGCTGTTAACCTTCAACAAGATGTCGCCGAATTGCTCGGAGGTTTGAAGGCGCGTCTTGCCGATGATGGTCGCGGTGAACACCGTGCCCTTGCGTGCCGGCAGGCCACCGATGGAGCCTGAGGCTACCTGCACGTTCTGCGCTTCAATCGCTTCGGTCACATCGACCGGCGTCAGTTGAAACTGGTTGAGCTTGGCAGGATCGAGCCAGACCCGCATCGCGTATTGGGTACCCCATACCTGGAAATCGCCGACACCGGACGTTCTGGATATCGGGTCTTGGATGTTCGAGACGATGTAGTTGGATAAGTCTTCCTTGCCGAGTTTCCCATCAGTGGAAACCAGCCCGATGAACATCATGAAGTTTTGCTGAAATTTGGTGACCCGCAGGCCCTGCTGCTGCACCTCGCGCGGAAGCAGCGGCGAAGCCAGGTTGAGTTTGTTCTGCACCTGGACTTGCGCGACGTCCGAGTCGGTACCTTGGTTGAAGGTCACGATAATCCGCATGCTGCCGTCGGAGTTGCTCTCCGACGCGATGTAGCGAAGGTTATCGATGCCGTTCATTTGCTGTTCGATCACCTGCACAACGGTGTCCTGCACAGTTTGGGCGGAGGCACCGGGGTAGTTGACCTGAATCGCAACAGCGGGGGCCGCGATGGTGGGGTATTGGTTAATGGGCAGGTTAAGAATCGATAACGTCCCCACCAGCATGACGACCAGAGCCAGCACCCACGCAAAGATCGGTCGATCAATGAAAAACTTCGACATGTTTTACTCCGGTTTATCACTGGCAGTATTGGCTTCATGGGGCTCGACCACAGCGCCAGTTTTTACGAACTGCAGCCCTTCAATCACTAGCCTGTCGCCCGCCTTTAACCCGCTTTCCACCAGAACATCGGTGCCCGTCGTGCGGCCCAACGTCAGTTCGCGCTGCTCGACCTTGTTGTCGACAGTGACCACCATGGCTGTAGGTATGCCCCTCAAGTCGCGCACCACGCCGACCTGAGGTGCGAGGATGGCGTACTCTGCTGTACCTGCTGGGAGTCGTGCATGCACGAATACACCAGGCAGAAGCAGATGATCAGGATTAGGGAATACCGCGCGTAGCGTCACGGAGCCGGTGGCTTGATCAACTGAAACTTCCGAGAACGCAAGTGAACCTGGCAATGGGTACTCGCTGCCATCCTCAAGGGTGAGATTCACCGCTAGCGTGTCGTCGCTCACCTTCTTTAACTGGCCACTTTGAAGAGCTCGGCGCAACTTGAGCATGTCGCCATACGACTGGGTGACATCCACATAGATAGGGTCAAGTTGTTGAAGGATGGCTAACGCGCTTATCTGACCATTCGCAACCAATGCGCCTTCAGTCACCATGGAGCGCCCGATCCTACCGCTGATAGGGGCCAGCACCTTGGTGTAGCGCAAGTCGATCTGGGCGGTTTTTACCTGGGCTTGCGCCCTGACTAATTGTGCGCGTGCCGTGTCCTATTCCTGCCTGCTGACGGCCTGCTCGTCGACCAGTTGGTGATAACGATTGGCCAAAGACCGATACTGCTCGGTGTTAGCCTGGGCATTGTCTAAGGCGGCTTCGTACACGGCGGGGTCAATTTGGTAGAGCTGCTGGCCGGCCTTGATTTCAGCGCCTTCGGTGAATAGACGTTTAATAATGATTCCATCGACCTGCGGCCTGACTTCTGCAACTCGGTAGGCGGTTGTGCGGCCCGGCAAGACACTGGACAGATTTACGGACTCGGTGCGTAGCGTGACAACGGTGACTGGCTGGGGTGGAACTGACGGCGTTGCTGCTGATTTGTTATCACACCCGCTGAGCGATATTATTAAGGTAATCAGAGAGGCAAGGGCAGTACGGGCAGGTTTGACTCGCATTAGAGATGCCTCAGTTAAAAGTCGTAAGTTTTAGAGTTGGTTCAACGACAATATTGCATCGCGCATTTGACCAACTTCAAAAACAGTTTATTTAGACGCCACTGCAGGCGTCACCACCCCTTAAGGCGCGCCTATTTTCAATGCTGCCCCCCATAATTATTTGCCAAGTTCGAGATAAATATTGCCCAATACGACGAATTTCCAGATCGCTAGAGCTAAATATTCACAGCCGTCACATAAACATCAGTATGGGTAAAACCTTCCAATACGAAACATGAAGCTGAGAAAAAGTCACAGAAACTAAAACACGTTTATGCACACGCAGCTGTGTTATCCATCGAGAACTGCCAACTAAAAATCGAGTACACTGGAGAGTTTTCAAACGACCGCCCACATTAGAAAAAAGATGCTCGAAGGCATATTTTACCGTTTAGATGGGGCTGCCATATTGGCGAGTTTAATGACCTAACTATCTATCGCTGAGAACCACCTATTTATTATTGAAAAAAGCCTCCTCTTATTTATGAGGTTTATTTTCTCGCTCGCGACGCTTTTTATTTACAGCTTATCTTTATCTTGCACTAAGTACGGGATTCCAGGCGCCTTAGTGGTTGCCGTTATAAACATAGATTTATTCTGCGCCCCCTTAACCGAGCAAAGCATCGACCACTGAGCTCGGGCGGCGAGCACTTATCACCCACGATAACGGAGCGCCTCGACCACCAGTGCAAAGGCCGGAGACTTGCTCTTTCGCCCAGGATAATAGAGGTGGTATCCGGCGAATGGGGCTGACCAGTCCTCGAGTACCTTTACCAGACGACCATCGGCGATCAGAGGGTCAACATAGTCGTTGGTAACGTAAGCGATCCCGAAGCCGTCCAACGCAGCGGCGACTAGCATACTTCCGGAATTGAACGTAAAAGCTCCCTCGACCCGTACGCGAAGGGGATGCCCATCTTTTTCAAACTCCCAGGAATACAATCCACCCGATGAGGGAAGCCTGAGATTGATGCAGGTGTGACCCGCAAGATCGTGAGGCTTGAGGGGTTTAGGTCTGCGAGCGAAATAGGCAGGTGATGCTACGGCCACCATGCGCAACGGAGGGCCGATGCAGACGGCAATCATGTCTTTTTCTATGAGCTCCCCGATTCGAACCCCGCCATCGTAACGACCAGAAACGATATCTACAAAGCCTGACTCAGCCACTAATTCAATCTGAATGTCTGGGTAGTCGGGCAGCAGGCGCGCCAATACTGGCCATAAAACCGTCCTTGCAACATGCTCCGTGGCATTAATGCGCACGATACCTGCCGGCTTATCTCGCATCTGTGTGAGGTCTGCCAATGTGTCATCAATGCCTGAAAAAGCAGGCCTCAACGTTTCCAGCAATCGCTCTCCCGCCTCTGTTGCCAGTACGCTTCGAGTGGAGCGCGTCAGCAGTTGCAAACCTAGACGTGCTTCCAGCCGCTGGACCGTCTGACTCAGCGTAGATTGGGACGTGCCCAAAATCCCCGCCGCGCGAGTAAAGCTCCGCTCCTCGGCCACCACCATGAAGGCGTTCAATTCGCTGAAGTCTTGCCGACGCATTTATCTATTCCTGATATAAGCCCATTCGGATTATAGCGCCTACTCAATCACTCACCGACTACTTAAGATTAGAAGCGGATGTAGCGCGATTCGCTACCGCACTTGAACGGTGACAATTATGAAGACCAGAACACTGGGCAATAAGGGCTTGGTCGTTTCAGCACTGGGTTACGGCTGCATGGGTCTGAATACAACCTACGGCCAGCCGCTGGACCATGCGGATGGAGTGCGAATGATCCACGCAGCAGTAGAACAGGGAGTGACTTTGTTCGATACGGCTGAAGTTTACGGGCCCTACATCAATGAATCATTAGTGGGTGATGCCCTCTTCCCCTATCGGGATAACGTGCACATCGCAACCAAGTTCGGATTCGGTCTGAATCCGGACGGGTCGCGCTACGGTTTGGACAGCCGCCCTACGACGTTGCGTAAAGCAGTCGATGGCATGCTCGGTCGGTTGAAGGTCGATAAAATTGATCTGCTTTACCAGCACCGTGTCGATCCCAATGTCCCCATTGAAGAAGTTGCAGGCGCAGTCGGCGAGCTCATCGCACAAGGCAAAGTCATGCACTGGGGGTTGTCCGAGGCCAGCGCTTCAACCATTCGCCGCGCGCATGCTACTCAGCCGGTTGCAGCCGTTCAGAGTGAATACTCCCTGTGGACTCGGGATGTAGAACACAATGGCGTGCTAGCTGCGTGCGAGGAGCTGAATATTGGTTTCGTACCTTGGAGCCCTCTGGGCGCCGGCTTCCTGACCGGCACCATCACCGCCGACACCCAAATCGAAGCGACTGATTTCCGCAGTGCGGTACCTAGATTTTCACCCGAAGCACGTTTGGCTAACATGGCGCTCGTGGATGTGTTGAAGCAGATTGCCTTGGACAAAAATGCCACTCCCGCCCAGCTCGCATTGGCGTGGTTACTCGCTCAGAAGCCTTGGATTGTGCCTATTCCAGGCACCACCAAGCTGCACCGACTCGAAGAAAATCTTGGTGCAACGAATATCACGATCAATGAGCAGGATTTGCAAACGATCAACGAGGCACTTGCGCGCATTCCCGTGCAAGGGCAACGACTGCACCAGGCGGCGCTTGGCTTGGTCGATTCCTGAGGCAGAGGGCGCTATTGCTTCGCTGGGTACCCATCATTGGTGCCCCTATCACCCTGATCACCAGGGTGATGAAGGTGCCACTCTGGAGCTTATTGTTAGTTCTGACAACCGCGAGAGCGCTGCGTTACCTGATTCTGGCCTCGCTAGTTCTGGCATGGATGGCCTAACCGATTCCGACCATCACCGGGGAATGAGCTTAACAGCGCTCCAGGTATTAGCCGCAGAGTGCGGAGTTCTCGCCCGATTGAAACAAGTTAGAGCGCTCTGCAATGGTTCAAGCCGCTCCAACAATATCGCCGTTTCAGGCAATCATCTCCACAGATCGAGCAATCGGCTGGGAGGGCCCCATCCTATAATTTTTTTGTATCCACACCCGATGCTCGACCCTGGAGTCAGCCATGAAAAAAATCGATGTAGACGAGAATCGCCGCATTTTCATAGGCGCATCAGCGGTTGCGTTGTGCAGTGTTGCTATCGCAAGCACAGGCTTGATCACGCCAAACCTGGCCCTTGCTCAACCAGCAGTGTCGAGCGGTCCCGCGGTGATTGGCCAACCTGACACCCACGACATTGTGATTGAGCGGGTCACTTTCCCTAACAGGAACACCGGTAGCCATATCGCTGCCAACCTGTTCAAACCGCCCAAATTCGACGCCAACAAAAAGTACCCGGCCATCGTCATCACGCACCCGATCGGCGGAGTCAAAGAGCAAACCGCAGGCTTGTATGCGCTTAGACTGGCCCAGCAGGGCTTTATTACCTTGGCTTACGATGCGTCCTATCAGGGTGATAGTGGCGGTGAACCGCGCTTGATGGAACTACCAGCTGCACGCGTCGATGACATCAGCAGCTCGATAGATTTTCTGAGCACCCTTTCGCCAGTGGATGCCAATCGTATTGGCTCCCTGGGCATCTGCGGCGGTGGCGGTTACGTGCTCAATGCCGCCCAAACCGAGCAGCGGATCAAGGCCGTCGCCACGGTCAGCGCCGCCGATATTGGCGATCTGCGCCGCAATGGCTTGGCCAACTCCCGCAGCTACGAGGAACGTATGAAACTGCTGCAAGACGCCTCGGCGCAGCGCAGCCGCGAAGCGCGTGGGGAGGCCGTTCGCCTGACGGCCACAGTGCCGGAGTCCAGCAAGGATTTCACCGCCAGCACCCCGGTCATGTACCGGGAAGGTTACGAGTATTACCGCACGGCGCGCGGCCAACACCCGAACGCGCCCGGCCGCTCCGTGTTTTCTGCCCTTCCCGCGCAGATGGCGTTCTTCGCCTTTGATCAGGTCGAAACAATTTCGCCACGGCCGATACTGATGATCGCAGGTGGTAATGCGGACAGCCTGTACTTCAGCGAAGTGGCCTACAAGAACGCCAAGGAGCCTAAAACGCTCCATCTGGTCCCTGGCGCAACCCATATCGACATGTATGACAAGCCGCAATACGTAGGCCCCGCAGTGGAAAAGCTGACGGGGTTCTTCGGTCAGTATCTGGTTTGAAAGGATTGATCCCATGCCAACGTTTCTACGCTTCATCGTGTTTGGACTCGCTGCATTCTGGACCTTCGCGTTGTGCCCCCTGACCGCTAATGCGGCTGAGAAGCAGCGTATCTCGGTGATTGGTGCAGGGTCACACGGAGGCACAATCGGCCAACTCTGGGTGAAAGCCGGCCATGAAGTGATGCTCTCCTCGCGCAACCCCGGAGAGTTGGACGCGTTAGTGAAGCAACTAGGCCCGCTGGCGTCTGCAGGCACGCCACAACAGGCCGCCGCTTTCGGTTCGGTAATTTTGTTCGCCGTGCCCTACAACGCCCTGCCCCAACTCGGGCGCGACCTGGCACCGGCCCTGCGCGGAAAGATCGTCCTGGATGCGACCAATCCGCCACCGGACGAGGGCAATCCGCTGTCCCGCGAAGCCTATGCCAATGGCGTCGGCGAAACCTCGGCCAAGTACCTTCCCGGGACGCGTTTGGTGCGCGCCTTCAGTGCAACCGATGCGACATCGATCAATGCGTCCTCGCGTCGCGACGGTGAAAAGCTGGGTGTACCCCTTGCCAGTAACGACGCCCAGGCCCTTCAAGTCGCTGCGCAACTGGTGCGCGACGTCGGCAGCGAACCTGTGATCACCGGCGACTTGGCTTCCGCGCGCACCTTCCAGCGAGGCGGCCCCGGATTTCGAGCCAACACCGATGCGTCAGCGTTGCGCAAGCTGTTGGGCCTGCCGCCTGACGCATGAGCCAACGAGACGGCTATCGTCCGTTCGAACAGGTCATTTTGAACCATTGATCCGACTTACCTCTCAGAGAGCAACCTCCTATGAGCGTCCTTAACATCAACGGCCGTGACTATACAGTTGACGTCGATCCTGGAACGCCGATTCTGTGGACCCTGCGCGACACGCTGGGAATGACCGGCACGAAGTTCGGCTGCGGTGCAGCACTATGCGGCGCCTGCACCGTACACCTGGATGGCCAGGCCATTCGCTCCTGCGTCACTCCTGTCGTTGCTGCGCAGGGTCGCAAAATCACCACCATCGAAGCAGCGACCAATGGCAGTGATCCTGTCGGTACGGCTGTACACGAGGCGTGGGTCAAACATGACGTGGCGCAATGCGGCTATTGCCAGAGCGGGCAGATCATGAGCGCGACCGCGTTCCTCAAAGCCCAACCCAAGGGTAAGCAGCCCACCGCAGCCGAAATCGACTCTGCCATGGCGGGCAATATTTGCCGCTGTGGCACTTATGTGCGTATCCGAGCTGCGGTGGCTGATGCTGCCAAAGCCCTCGCCTGACCGGAGCTTCCCATGTTAACCGACCTCTTTCCGGACGAGTTGCCCCGCGCACTGCAACACATGCTTGAGCGCGATCAAGCCGACGGTCACGCCACACTTCCTAGGCGCAGCTTTCTCAAAATCCTCGGCATCGGCGGCCTGGCGCTTGGCGCCTTCCCTCATCTGGCTCTCGCGCAACAGGCCAATGGCGTTGCAGTAGAGCCACTCAAGCCGAATCAGCAACCCAACGCATTTGTGCAGATCGCGCCCAGCGGCGAGGTCACGGTGACGATCAACCGACTGGAATTTGGCCAGGGCGTACAGACCGGTCTGCCGATGATCCTTGCCGAGGAGCTGGATGCTGACTGGAGCCTGGTGCGCAGCCGCAACGGCACCAGCGACATCGCCTACCAGGACCCCCGTTTCGGTATGCACCTCACCGGTGGCTCCAATTCAATCAAGAACAGCTACACCCAGTACCGCGAACTCGGTGCCCGCGCACGGGCCATGCTGCTGGCTGCGGCCGCGACCCGCTGGAATGTGGATGTGGCCAGCCTAAGTACACAGGCAGGCACCGTGTTTGGCCCTGCGGGTCGTAAAGCAAGCTACGGTGAACTGGCCGAAGCCGCGATGGCATTGCCAGTCCCGGAGCAGGTCACGCTCAAGGATCCCAAAGACTTCCGCATCATCGGCCAGGCCACCACCCGCATCGATGCCAAAGCCAAAAGCAGCGGGCAGCAGAATTTCGGCATTGACATGCGCTTGCCAGGACAAGTCACAGCGGTAGTGGCCCGTCCGCCGGTGTTCGGTGCCAAAATTGCTTCGCTGGATGACAGCGCGGCCCGCGCCGTCAAAGGCGTCAAGACGGTGCTGCGCGTACCGCTCGATGGAGGGGCCGAAGGCGTTGCCGTTATCGCCGAAGGCTACTGGCCAGCCAAGCAGGGGCGTGATGCGCTCAAGGTTCAATGGGATACGTCGACCGTGGAGAAGGTTGATAGCGAGAAACAGTTGGCCGACTACCGGGAGCTCGCGGGACGCCCTGGCCCAAGACTCTTCGAGGCGGATATGGCGCCATTGGCAACCGCACCGCATCAATTGGACGCCGAGTTCCTGTTCCCATATTTGGCCCATGCGCCCATGGAGCCGCTGAATTGCACGGTGCGGTTGTCCGCAGGCCGCGCCGATTTGTGGGTGGGCACTCAGTTTGCCGGCGCCGACAACGCAGCAGCTGCACGCGTGTTAGAGCTCAAGCCTGATCAGGTTCAGATTAACGTGCAGACGGCCGGCGGCGGCTTTGGCCGGCGCGGCATAGCAACCTGCGACATTGTGGTACTGGCGTGCGAGGTGGCCAAAGCCGCCCGAACGGCAGGGCTGAACGTGCCGGTGCGCACCCTGTGGAGCCGCGAGGACGACATCAAAGGCGGCTACTACCGCCCCATGCACCTGCACCGTGCGCGCATCGGCTTCGACGATAGCGGCAAGGTACTGGCCTGGGACCACGTCCTGGTCGGACAATCCATCGTCACTGGCACCATGTTCGGCGGTCGAGTGAAGAACGGCATCGATCCCACGGCCACCGAGGGTCTGCGCGATCCTTATCCGCTGCCGATGCGCCTTACCGTACATCACCCGAAACTCAATGTGCCGGTGCTGTGGTGGCGCAGTGTGGGCTCCACGCACACGGCGTTCGTGATGGAGACCTTGCTCGATGACATCGCCCGGGCAACCAAACAGGATCCGGTGGCTTACAGGATGAAGCTGTTTGCCGATAAGAGTCCGCGCCATATCGCGGCGCTGCAGTTGGCAGTGGACAAGAGTGGGTACGGTAAGCGTCAACTGCCTGCGGGTCGCGCCTGGGGCGTGGCGGTGCACGAGTCCTTCAGCTCAGTAGTGGCCTACGTCGTGGAGGCCTCGGTGCGGGACGGACAGCCCGTGCTGCACCGTGTCACGGCCGGCGTGCACTGCAATCTCGTCGTCAATCCACGCAGCGTGGAGGCTCAAGTGCAAGGTGCTGCCCTGATGGGATTATCGATGTGCCTACCGGGCGGCGCCATTACTCTGAAAGATGGCGTTGTGCAGCAGAGCAATTTCGCTGACTTCAGCGTTCCACGCATTACTGACATGCCTGAGTTCGCTGTCCACATTGTGCCCAGCGCCGAACCACCTACCGGGATGGGTGAGCCGGGTCTTCCGCCATTGGCACCGGCGTTCGCAAATGCTATCGCGAGCCTTACGGGCAAGCCGGTACGTCAGCTGCCCTTCAAGCTAGCATGACAGCATCAGGGGGCTGATCACCCAGAAGCCTGAGTCAACCGGACGCCAATCCATTTGGAGCGGCCTAGGGCAATATTAACGGGATCGACGCTCCGACCAATTTGGGCATACGGACAAATAGTGCGCTCGGTTAACCACCCTCACCTGCCAATTTGCCGGAGCACCGAACATGGGTATTTTCGACTGGAAGCACTGGGTAGTCATTCTTATCGTCGTAACCCTGGTTTTCGGCACTAAAAAGCTGAAAAACCTGGGTTCGGACCTGGGCGAGACGATTAAAGGCTTCCGCAAAGCGATGAACGAGGATGAGAGCAAACCCAGCGAGCAGCCCCTGGAGTCCCAGCAAGCTCCGCCGAACTCACAACGCATCCACGTCCAGGCGAGTAAAGCTGAAGAACTCGCAGGAAAAAACTGAGAGTCGACGCATATTCAGCTTCAGCTCCCCGAACTCATCCTGAGTTTATTGGGTGCGTAAAAGTGGCTAAGTTCTTCCAGCTAGACGTTACGGCTCAACTTTAAGGGCATCGCCCCACAGCTCGGCATCACCACACATTAATATCGGTGACGACCGGATTACGGATGATGATCTGCCCTCGACCATAATCGGTCGGTCTCAATCAACCTTAACCCGTGTCCACCCCGCGTCAGCGAAGCTGCCAAGTTCCGCCCCGCTCAAACCTAGCCAATGCAAGCGCGGCCGGGGGATTGAGACCAAAATCTACTAGTTCCATGACTATCCACGTTGGCCCTAGAACTACATTTAACCATCCATGGCTCCGAACGGCCCCACCGGGTTTTGTTCGTTCTAAAAAATCCGAGAATGATCGCACGCAAGTTTTTCGCCCGGTGCCAGGCAGATCCACCCCGGATATGACGCCGCAGTAGTGCTCCGGGTGAAGTACACCATACCGCTGAGTGAGGATTACCAGTACTGGATATTGGGGCATGATTCTTTCGCGGCCGCTGGCAGTTGTAACGCGGCACAGAGAAGATCCGCTACGCTACGCGCATAATGGTCGTCTTGGATGCGGCCAAGTCGAATTATGCGTATCGGTTTACCAACCGTCATGCCAAACGCATATTTGGATCTAAGCGGTGATGTTCACCATTGAACCTGTCGAACCAGCAACGGCTTGCTTGGCAATTTCAGCCGATATTTGCTGTAAAGCACCCAACGTTACTGCGATCTGCCCCTGGAGCCCGATCACTGAAGCTGCCTTCGCATCTGGGCTCGAATAAGAAGCTGACAAGGCTACTTGTAGCTGTTGCTGTTGTTCCTGCAGTTGTTTTTGTAGTTCCTGTAGACGCTTGTAGTGGTCTAATGAAACCGGACACCCATTTAGGCGAGAATGCTCGCCAGATAGAGGTGTCTGATGACCAAACAACGTCGTTCCTTTTCCGCTGAATTCAAACGCGAGGCCGCAGGCCTCGTGCTCGATCAAGGCTATAGCCATACCGAAGCCAGCCGTTCGCTTGGAGTGGTCGAGTCCGCGTTGCGTCGCTGGGTTAACCAACTCCAGCAGGAGCGCAGCGGCGTTACTCCGCAGAGCAAAGCGCTGACGCCTGAGCAGCAGAAAATCCAAGAACTGGAAGCGCGTATTGCTCGTCTTGAGCGGGAGAAATCCATTTTAAAAAAGGCTACCGCGCTCTTGATGTCGGAAGAGCACGAGCGCACACGCTGATTGATCAGTTAAGTACCCAAGAGCCGGTCGATTGGCTTTGCGCAGTCTTTGATGTCACTCGTTCGTGTTACTACGCCCACCGCCTCAGGCGCCGAAATCCCGACGTTGAGCGGCTTCGGTTGCGCAGTCGGGTCAACGAACTTTTCACGCAAAGTCGAAGCGCTGCCGGTAGCCGCAGTATCGTGTCGATGATGCAGGAAGACGGCGAGCAGATCGGGCGGTTTAAGGTGCGCGTGTTGCCGCTGACCGAAAACTGACCCAGTAAAGGCTGTTCTGCCGACTGAAAACTGACCCAGGTGTTCAACTGCTTCTGCTCACTTTTCGAGCAGGAGAACACAGGGTGATCAGCATGGAAATGTTGGGAAAAATCCGGCGGATGTACTTCCGCGACAAGCTCTCGCTGCATCAGATAGCCAAGCGTACCGGACTGTCGAGAAACACCATTCGAAAATGGGTCAGAGCACCCGAAGCCACCCAGCCGGCGTACCAACGGTGCGCAACCTTCAACAAACTCAGTCCATTTCACGAGACGCTGGAGCAGGCGCTCAAGGCCGATTCGTTTCGGGCAAAGCACAACCGCAGGAGTGCCAAAGCACTCTTCGAGCAGATCAAGGCCGAGGGCTACGACGGCGGCTACAGCCAGCTCACCGCCTTCATACGCGCGTGGCGCGGCGAGCAAGGCAAGTCTTTTCGGGCCTTTGTGCCGCTGACCTTTGCACTCGGGGAGGCCTTTCAATTCGACTGGAGCGAAGAAGGTCTGCTGATCGGCGGCCTGTTCCGACGCATCCAGGTCTCCCATATGAAGCTGTGCGCCAGTCGCGCATTTTGGTTGGTTGCGTATCCCAGCCAAGGCCACGAGATGTTGTTCGATGCCCATACCCGCTCGTTTGGCGCGTTAGGTGGGGTGCCGCGTCGCGGCATCTACGACAATATGAAAACGGCTGTCGACAAGGTCAACAAAGGCAAAGGCCGCACAGTCAATGCCCGGTTTGCCGTCATGTGTGCCCACTACCTATTCGATCCGGACTTCTGCAACGTGGCCTCCGGCTGGGAAAAAGGCATCGTTGAAAAGAACGTTCAAGACAGCCGACGGCGCATCTGGCTCGATGCTCAAAACTGCATGTTCCATACCTTCGAGGAATTGAATGCCTGGCTCGGCCAACGCTGCCGTGCGCTCTGGGACGAACTGGTGCACCCGCAGTACAACGGGCTGACAGTGGCGGACGTCCTGGAGCTAGAACGCGCCGAATTGATGCCGATGCCGACTGCCTTTGATGGCTACGTCGAGCGCACCGTACGGGTCTCCAGCACCTGCCTGATCAGCGTGGCGCGAAATCGCTACTCGGTGCCGTGTGAGCGGGTCGGCCAGTGGGTCAGCAGCCGTTTGTATCCCACACGGGTGGTGGTCATCGCCGATGAAACGATGATTGCCAGTCACGAGCGCCTGTTTGATCGAGATCAGGTCAGTTTTGACTGGCAGCATTACATCCCGCTCATCGAACGCAAGCCCGGTGCGCTGCGCAATGGCGCTCCGTTTGCCGATCTGCCGAAGCCGTTGCAACTGCTAAAACGCGGTCTGAGGCGGCACACCAATGGTGATCGAGTCATGACTCAAGTACTGGCGGCTGTTCCCATCGCCGGGCTCGACGCCGTATTGGTGGCTGTGGAGTTGGTACTTGAATCCGGCAGCTTGAGTGCTGACCACATCCTGAATGTCCTGGCTCGACTGACATCGACAGCAGCCCCTCCGTCTGCCGAAACCAGCCTTCAACTCAAGATAGCGCCTGTCGCCAATACGGCACGCTACGACCGGCTCCGTACCACCGATGAGGAGACTCGCAATGCGTGATCTTATGGCGGAACTCAAAGAACTGCGTCTGCATGGCATGGCCAGCGCCTGGGAAGAACTAGCCTCGCAAGGAGAAGCTTCGACGGCATCCTCGAAATGGCTGCTCGAACATCTGCTTCAACAAGAACATGCAGATCGAGCGGTGCGCTCAGTGAATCATCAGATGAACATGGCCAAACTGCCCATGCATCGTGATTTGGCCGGCTTCGACTTCAGCGCTTCCAGCGCAGATGCCCGCCTGATCAGGGATCTGTCCAACCTGGAGTTCACCGATACCGCGCAGAATGTCGTGTTCATCGGCGGGCCTGGAACAGGCAAAACACACCTCGCCACCGCCTTGGCCGTTTCCGGGATCACGACGCATCACAAACGCGTGCGCTTCTACTCCACGGTGGATCTGGTCAATCTGCTGGAGCGCGAAAAGTACGACGGCAAGACGGGCCGCATCGCTCAAGGGCTGCTACGAACAGACCTGGTGATACTCGATGAACTGGGGTATTTGCCCTTCAGCCAGAGCGGTGGTGCCCTGTTATTTCATTTGCTGTCCAAGCTGTACGAGCACACCAGCGTGGTGATCACCACCAACCTCAGCTTCTCGGAATGGTCGAGCGTGTTTGGTGACGCCAAGATGACAACGGCGTTGCTGGATCGGCTGACACACCACTGCCACATCGTCGAAACGGGCAACGAGTCCTACCGCCTGCAATACAGCAGCTTGGTCGCCCAGACCAAGATCAAATCACGTGAACGAAAGCGCAAAGACAATGATGGTGCCGAGGACGATGAGCTGTTTTGATCCGCACCGAAAATACCCTGCCGCATGCCCAAATGCGGTGGGGCTTTAATGCCTCTTCCACCGGGACACGACTGCTAAGCTTATCCACAATTGCTGATGCCAAAATCAGCAATCCGCCCTGGGTCAATTTTCAATCGGCAGGGTGGGTCAGTTTTCATTCAGCGCCGACACATGGAGCAAAGAACGATCCCGTACGACAAATTTCGTCAGATCCAAACCTCGAACCATGTGTTCGCAAGCAAAATGGCATAATATGCCAATGAGCGGAAGTAACTTCTTACCGAAAGCTGGAGCTCATTATGGCAACGAGAAACGTTGTGCTCACCCCTCACCAGGAACAGGTTATCCAGGACCTGGTTCAGTCCGGCCGTTATCAGAATGCCAGCGAAGTGATGCGGGAAGGTTTGCGGCTATTGGAACAGCGTGTCGCCGAAGACACCGCCAAAATTGAGGCCCTGCGTCTGGCGACCTCTATCGGCATCATGGACTTTGAGCAAGGGCGCTTTACTCAGTTGAACGAACGGGATCTGGAGCACTACCTCGAGGGCTTGAGCCTGGAGGCCACCCTCCCCGCGCGCGAGAAACACTGACATGCCGCAGTATCGGATTTCGAACGCGGCGCGCGCCGACATTGTCGACATCCTCAGGCTCTCCCAGACGCAGTTCGGCGATCAAGCACGCCAGCGGTATCAGGCGCTAATCCTCGCCGCGCTGCAAGCGATTGCCGACACGCCTTATCGCATTGGCAGCTACGAACGCGATGAGCTGGCACCGGGCCTTCGCAGCTATCACCTCATCTATTCACGACAGCAGGCCAAACAGCCCCATGGGGCGGTCAAGAGCCCTCGCCATATCGTGTTTTATCGTGTAGCAACCGCCGACGTGATCGAGGTCGTCCGACTTCTTCATGACGCCATGGAAGGGCAACTGCACCTGCCCAACGAATGATCGCCGACCGAGCTCAAAGGCTTAGCTGGCAATGAACAGCGAAGGTAAGGCGCCCGCATCTATATGCAACCTGAGCGCCCTCGCTGCCATCCGGCTCCGTGCCCCGTTGAAGCGAGAGGTGCTGGGGCCGACCGGACTATTGAGACCCATGATCAGAGGCACGATGCTCAGCGTTGCGTACCACGTTGAATCTGAACAACCTCTTCCTAGGCGTTTTCTGTGGCCATTCGCCTAGCATTCCCGTCCAGCTGCCGGTGGACACGCGGATCGATCTCTCTGACGACCAGCGCCATTGCAACATCTTGCAGAGCATGAGCATCTCACGATGCCAATTTCAGGACGGGTGCTGAAAGACAGCCCGGACAACTCCAATTAAGGATATCGATTCATCTAACGACCAAGAATTTGCCAGATTCGGGTTGGTAATCCAGTATACGGAGGCGCACTGAATACCAGCCACGGCCACCCAGATCCGCGTCAGAAATCGCTATTCTCGATCGCTCGTACACCCTGTGCAATTGGGGGCATAACTGGGGGCATAATTCTATTTTTTCAATCTGAAACTACTGTTCTAGAGCCATGTCAAAATGTTTTTTGGCGACCCTGAGAGTCTCTCCTGAGAGAAATGCATCCCCACTCTCAACACGTCCCCCTTTTAACTGAGTCGCCATCGCCCGCAAAAATCACATTAACGCAGCGCATGGCCACGCTAAAAGGAATAACGCACAGCATTAATCCACCGGCTTTGTTCGTCAAAATAACCGAAGCTACGCTGACTGCCCTCGAATATGTCCACACCCGTACGTAGCTGCCAGTGGGCATCAACGTCGTACCGCATTTCCAAAGAAGCATATTGCGCATCCAGCCGCAGGTCCTGCGCAACGTAAGCGGTGAGGTAAAGCCGGCCCTGCCATAGCTCGCGGCGTACCGCCAAGCTGATCATTTGCGTGCGATCCTGATCGACGGCGCGCGCCACGGCCTCCTTCCAGACGTTGTAGTACTGCATGCCGAAGAACCAGTCCCCACTCAAGTAATCCATACCCAGCAGCAATTGCTTCTGACGGTTCTTCTCCAGCCCAACGATGCCGGTTTGTGCCTGGGAGTAACGATAGGCGTCAGGGACGAAGGCCGCTTCACCCTTCAATACCAACGGCCCTATCGGCATCGCGAATGAGCCGCCAAGCAGTGTGCGACGCTTCAGTGCTTCTCGATAACTCAGACCAGCGGGTGTCAGCCGGGCGGAGTAGGTCTCTTCAGTCTGCCAGCCGTGCCAGCCATTCAAGGAATAGTCCACCCCATGGGCGTTGCCGCTCCAGCGCAAGGCGGGTGTCCAGTCGGAAGGTTTACGCCAGTCCGGACCATCCGCTTCGGTCTGAGGGATATTGCCCAAATAATCGCTGACCCTGGTTTCAGCAAAACGGGCACCGCTATCGGGAAGCAGGTCCTTACGCGTCTGGGGGATCAACAGCAGCTGTAAGGACTGATCCTGGAATACCGAGCATTCACTGTTGAGCATGGCCAATGGGCGTCGTTGCTGGACATAGTCGCCGAAATAGCCTTCGCGACGGTCAAACGCATGGATCACGTCCAGGACCCTGAGCCGGTCAGCGCTGCCCCAGACGACTTGTTGTATCCCCAGCGTGGAGGTACATCGTTCGCCTTGGTATTCAGCGAAGAGTTCACGGGGCTCGACTTCGTGATAGTCGCCGTCCAGTTTATTTTCCTGCAAAGCCCTGACTTGCAACTTGTAGCGCCAGCCCGATGCATCCTGCCAACTCCCCCCCAACAATGCGGAGTACTCGTTGAGCCCCCACTCGCCTTCGCGGGTCAACGCTTGTCGGGTTTCCAGACGGCCGTTGAAATCAAGTGCGTCGAGAGCGTCGCCGTAACAGACATTACTCAGTATCGCTAATGCAAGGCCGACCTTCACTGCCGGTACCTTCATAGGCTCACCTGTGAGGCTAGCAAAGGGTCGATCTCGCGCTCTTCACCGGGCTGGATGCAATCCTGAAGACCTGCATCAATCGTTGCCCAATCGCTCAAGTAATTCATTTTTCTGATAGGTAAACGTGTTCTTTCCCACGCGTGCAGCGCCCTCTCCAGTCGATAGTCCACCCAACGGCGACAGAATTCATCCAGCGGTTGCGACGAGAGCATCAACCAGGCAGCACATTCCCCCAACCTGAGCGAACCCGCAGATAAACGCGAGGCGGACACCTCTTCGGCGGTCCACTCCAGGATTCGTGCTCGGGTAATTTCGCCATGGGCAGTCTGGTCAAGGTAGGCGATGACCGTGCTGGGTTGTTCCAGCACGCGCTGGCCGATGAATGCCGCCAGCGTTTCCGAAGGCCCTTCGAATAAGCGCGTAATGCGAGCGTCGCGCCAGAGTTGTCCAATGGGATTGTTATCGCAATAGCCGCGAGCCCCTAGCATCTGCAGCGCGCTATCACTGACCTCCCCGAGCACCTCGCTGGCCAACCACTTCGTCGCGGCCAGGACCTCGGGGGGAGCGTCAGGCGAGCCCTGATCCAGTCGTAGCGCCAGCTCATCGACCCAATTACCGATTGCTGTCGCTGCACAGAGCGCGTCATCAACCACGCGTTGAGTATGCTCATGATCCCAAAGAGGGTGACCGCCCAGGCTACGTCGGGTGCTATAGCGGATCATCAACTGAACACACCGCCATAACCCACCGACACAGGTAGCGGCAATACCCAGCCGGCCGAACGCCATCGTGTCGCTGGCCACAGCCAGGCCTGCATAGGCACTTCCCAGGACTCGGTCCTGGTTGACCAGCGCAGCTTCAAAATGCAGTTGGTTCTGCACCATGCCTTTGAGGCCAAGCGTCATCGCTTCGCTACCCTGGCGCATACCTTGTTGCTCTGCATCTACACAGAGCCCCAAATAGCCGAGCTCACGCCCTTGGTCATCAATATGCCGGGCGAATACCGAAATGACGCCCGCCCATGCAGCCGAACCTGACCAGGACTTAGTCCCATCAAGCCTGAACACACTGCCTTCACGTCGCGCGCAGGCCGCCATGCCCAACGGGTTGGAGCCCGCCGCCCGCTCAGTCAACGCAAACGCGGCGAGCATTCGACCATTCGCCAGTTGCGGCAGGTACCGCTCTTTGATCGCTGGCGCCGCGAAGCGTTGAATAGGACGGATACCCAACCCGTTGTTGAGACCGATAAAAAAAGCCAAGGTCAGGTCGATGGCGCCCAATTGACGCTGTACTCGCAGCAATTCGAAGTTGGACAAGCACAACCGGCCGCCATAGTCGGCGGGCACCTGCATTCCCAGTAAACCCCGGTTCCCGACTGCCAGCACCAAGTGCGGCGGCAGGCAACGGCGCTCATCCATCAGGCGAAAGTCCAGGCGTTTCGCCCAGTCCTGCAACCATGCATTCAACTCAGTCACAGCAGGCGTGTCCTGCCGAGCTTGAGGATCAAACATCATCCATGCATTCAACGATCAATCTCCTATCGACTCGTCAACCAGCTTGCGGCCTCATGGACCATATGCTCCAGTGATTGTGCCGGCACGAAGCCTAATTGCCGACGAGCCTTGTCACTTCGGTAATGAACCTGCCTGCCCAGCAACGCAACGACATCGGCCGAGAGCCTAAGGGGTATTCTCGTGAGCAATACGTCCAACGGCCGCAAAAGGGCGACGATCCATCCCAATGTGCGAGGCTGCCAACGCGGTGCTTCGACGGCCATCGCAGCGGCCATGCAGGTGAACAATTGGAGATAGCTGACGTTATGAGCATTCAGGATATATCGCTCCCCGCTCTTGCCTTTGGCCATGACGGCCAGCAGCCCCCTCACCAGATCTTGCGCGCCGATGACCGCAATGCCGCCGGGTGGGATAAACGGCAGGCGTCGAAGCTGCAGATCAAGCATGACCTTGCCCCATCCATGCAGCACATCGCAGTTGGAGGCGATGACCGCAGAGGGACACGCAATGACAATATCCATGCCCGACGCACAGAAACCACGAACCTGATCTTCTGCATCACGCTTGCTGTGCATATAGGCCAGCCGAAATGCATCGCCGTTATAGATCATTGACTCGTCCGCTTCCTCGGCCGGATAGCCAACGGCAGCGATGGACGATACGTGCAAGATGCGCTCGACCCCCGCGTCGCGAGCGGCCCGCAGCAAATTCACCGTTCCCTGCACGTTGACCGCAAACATACGCTTGCGCTCGCACTCGTAAGGCAGCGCCAAACCGGCGGCATGGTAGATCTGTGTGACGCCTTCAAGCGCGGACCCGAGGCTGGCGGGATCCAGAAGATCGCCTTCGCGCCAGACCAAACCTTCGCGCAGGCTCTGCAACGCCACGGCTGGATCGTTCGGCAAGACCAGCACTGCCACGTGCTCACCCTGTTCCAGCAACTCCCGCACGATATGACTGCCCAGGCATCCACTGGCGCCGGTGACCAGAATCATTGAGTGCCCTGCGCAGCCAGAGCCAAGGAAACATTAAGGCCACCAAACGCGAAGGAGTTTTTCAGCCACGCTTTCACATTGGCCTCGCGCGCGCCCCCAGTCACATAGTCCAAGTCGCAGTCGGCATCCTGCCCCAGGTAATTGAGGGTTCCGGGAATCTGATTGTGTATCGAGCCCATAAGCCCCCCAATCAACTCGACCACCCCCGCAGCGCCCATCAGATGACCTATCGAGGACTTGACGGATGACACGCCCAGCGAAGGCGCATGAGCGCCGAATACGTGTTTGATAGCCGCCGTTTCGCACCGGTCATTGAGTAAAGTGCCAGTGCCGTGGGCGTTGATGTAACTGAATGCCTCGACGGGCAAGCAGCTGTCGGCAATGGCCTGGCGCATGGCCTGAGCGGGGCCGTCCACGGATGGCTTGAGTAAGTCGCCAGCGTCACTGTTGACCCCATACCCCAATACGTGAGCCAGTATCGGTGCGCCGCGCGCTCGGGCATGCGCCAGGGTCTCCAGAACCAATACCCCGCCCCCCTCGCCCAGCACCATGCCACGCCGGCCGACGGAAAATGGCCGGCAGGTATCGGGGGCCATTGCTCGCAACGCCTCCCATGCTTTCCAGACCAGTGCGTTAAGACATGCGTCAGTACCACCTGCCATCACCAGGTCTGCATCACCGCATCGCAACAACCGATAAGCCTCGCCAATCGCCTGTGTGGAAGAGGCACACGCGGTGCTGACGGTGAGCGCTGGGCCCTTGAAACCGTATTTTAAGCTTATGTGACTGGCGGCGGCATTCGCCATGACCCGGGGCACCGTCCACGGCGCGAGTGTAGCGCTGCCGGCCTGATAGAGATCCAGATAGGCGCTGTGCAACGACTCGCTGCCACCCAAGGCGGTGCCCATGTAGACCGCGCACCTGTAGGGGTCAACCGTGGCAGGGTTGAGACCGGCCATGGCCAGCGCCTCCGCCGCCGACAGCAGTGCAAACTGACTCGCGCGGTCTAACAGTAACAACTCATTGGCCGTGAACAGGCCATCAAGTGCATCATCCGGCAATGCCCCCGCGTTACATGTTCCGCCGACAACGTCGATCAAACGAGGCACTGGTGCGATGGCACATTGTCCTGTGGCCAACCCCTCCCAAAGACGCGCTCGACCCACACCAAACGGTGACACACACCCCACTCCGGTAATGACAACTGTGTTCATGAAACCGCTCGCTTGGAGGCCAGCCGTTCAGCAAGTATTTCCACCAGGCGAGACACGGAGCTGATATCGGTATGGCTGTACGCTGATAAATTGACAGCGAATCGCTTTTCAATTGCGTAGGTGAGCTTCAGTACGTCCAGCGAGTCGAGCCCCAGCTCTTCGATGCTCAGTTGCGTATCCAGCTCAGTGATATCCAGTTCCAACGTGCTGGCGAGCAACTCCAGCACCAGGGTTTGCAGCGATTCAGTCGACATACGGGACTCTCGGGATCAGTGTTCAGTGCGCAAGGCACGTTGAGTGAATTCAGCATCCGAGATGCCAGGGTTGATGCTCACTTTCTCGACAATCATCCGCGTGCTCTTATTGGCTGCCAGATTGTGCATGGTCTGGGCCGTAGGCCTGCTGAATCCGTCAACAACTTGCAAGCCGTCGCTTTTAAGCTGTTTGACCAGCACCCCCTGGCGGTCAAAGTAATCCACCTGCACCGGGTAACGGCTCTGCTCTTCGAGGTAATAGACCTTGCGTGAATAGCCGGAAATATCTGCCTCTTCGCTACGCGCCTTCGCTTCAATCTGCCGGCATGCCGGCCAACTGAGGCAGGGCTGAGAGGTCGCGAGGCTGGTGAACGTGTAGTTCAGCAGCTTGTAGTCCTCAAAGTCTTCATAGGTGAAGTCCGTCCCCATGAACCAGTTCTGCTTTTGAGAACCGGCCAGTCGTCTCAAGCTTTTGGTCGATGGGGTATAAGACCAGATGTCGTTCGCGGCTTTTCCACTGTCCTCAATTAACAGAGCAACATTCTTGACGGCCGCGGGCGCGGTGAACCGTACCAAGGTGCCCATGCGGTCGCTCATACGCTTGTCCAAGCGACTCAGTTGGCGTGTAAAGGTCAGCCGCTCGCCCTCAAACAGCTCCATGCGATAGTCGACTTTTTCGTCCTGTGCCTTCATACGGCGATCAGAATCCTGCATGACCGCCAGTGCATCGTCGGCGAAGGCGGGCCATGTGCAAAGCATTAAAAGAGGCAACGCAGTTAGCAGTTTGCTGTTCATCCAAAATTCCTGAGTTTGAGCGTGTCTACCGCGCGAATACGCAATACATGACGAATGGCCGGCATTGCTGCGAATGGAATAATCACCAAGGCGGGCAGGATGACTCTCCAGAAATCACTGAAGGCGGGGTCGGTGTTGATCTTGAACCAGACGTCCGTCAGGCGATGATTGAGGACGCCTGCGAGACCATAGCCCAGCGGGATGGACACCACGCCAGCAAGCAGCGCAACGCTGAAGGTTTCGCAAAGCATGATGAGCGACACACTTCGGTCGCTGAAACCGAGAATTCTCAACACGCCATATTCGCCGCGACGCCCCACGATGCTGAAGTTCATGCTGGTCACCGCAAACAGCAGTGCAATCGCAATACTCATCAACGCGCAGATGTGAATGATCACCCAGATATGCGAACTGATCTCCAAGATGGAGGCGACTATGTTCTGCTTGGACGTAACCCGTACCACGCCTGCCAACTCATAGATTCTCGCATCGTCCAGGCCACTGCTCCCCGCATCCACCAGGTAAGCGCCGGTAAACTGCTCATCCAGTGACAGCATTTGCTGAGCGAAGCGGCGCGTCGTAATCACTTCACCCGGCAGCGCCCCGGAAAACACCCCGACGACCTTGGCCGGATAGACGTTTCCTCGCACTTTTAGATTCAAACGGTCACCTGGGTGGACGTCATGGGCAATGGCGATGCGGCGTTCAATCACCAGCGTGTCAAGATCGCCGTCCAACAACATCCGGCCTTCCATCAGGTTTACGTGACGCACGCTGTCGGCCGGCTCGATACCCAGGAGACTGGCGTTATCCAGCTGCCCTTCGCCCAAAACCTGCGCCCCGCCTTTGACGAACGTCGACCAGCGACTGCCTGACGCCAGGCCTTCGAGACGTCCGATATCTTCATCCCACCAGGGCACATCCAGATCGACCACGCGACTCCAGTTGTCGCGCTCCACGTTGCTGATCGCGGTTCGCTCCATGGACGTCAGGGAAATATAGAAGGCAATGGTGATTGCGATACTCGCCGACATTGCCAGCACCGTGACCAGGCTGATGCGCCAGCTGCGCAGCAAGTTGCGCAACGAATAACGAAACCAGAACGGTCCTCCGATATGACGCAGGCAGGCGACCATACGCAGCGCAAACGCTTGCTCCTGACCTGCGCCAACGTCACGCAGGGCGTCCATCGGCGTGATGCGAATGATCGAGCGCATCGGCAAGTACATGCCCAGGGCGACGGTGCAGCACAGCAATAATCCGGCTCGCCATAGATAAGCTGGCTTGAACATCAACTGTGGCTCGGGCATGCCGATGGCGCGTGCGTAGTTCCAGCCGAATGCATACATATCAAACAGCGCCAGGCCGCAACCCAGCACCAAAGCGAGCACAATCAGCATCAGCGCAGGCAGGCTGTAAGCGCAAACGACCTGTCGACGCGTATAGCCCAGCGTGAGAAACATTGCGATCAATGGGCGTTCTTCCTTGGCCCATTGGAACATGAGGAAAAACACCACCAAGGTCGATGACAGCGCAAAAATCAGCACAACCGTCGGCAGGAAAACCTTGAAGGTATTGAGGTCCAACTCGAGGAACTTTTGGCTGAACTGCTCCTGGCGAGGCAGCACGTAATCGACGGCCAGACGCGACTGCGCTCGCGCGGCAATGCGCTGCTTGACCTCATTCATCGATGCATGCGGCGACACGCTGAACAATAAGCTGTTGCTGGCTGAAAAGCCCAACTGCTGGCGCATGAGCCCCTGGTCAGCAAACAACACACACAGGGAGCCGTTGCTGGGCACGTACACACTGGGGTTCAGCGGCGCGACCAGATACTCTGGGCTTTCAACGATGCCGATAACCTCCACCGGATACCTGGCAGCGCCGGCAATAAAATCAAAACGGTCACCCACGCCCTTCCCATGGAATTTCGCACAGTTACGCTCAAGGGCAATTCCTGCAACGTCCGCTGCATTAGGCAGGCGACCTTGCAAGGCCTTCAGTCGGTTGACCGCCGAGAAATCCGCGGCGTCGGCACTCACCATCAACCCTGCGACCGGCTGACTACCGCGCAAAGGCGCCAACCCTGGCATCAGTAAGCGGTGATGGGTCGCGGTTACGCCGGCAATGTCATCGAATGCCGGGAGGTTGATCAGATCGTCCGGCGCAAAGATGACTTCCAGATCGGCCATCGATGCGTGGGACTGAATGTCCTCGACCGTATCGAACAGACTGTCGATCGCCGAATAGGCACCCACCAGCACACCAAAGGTCGAGGCACAGATCAGTGCGATGGTCAGCAAGCGATAGCGAATGACCAGAACCGAGCGAAGCACATGCCGCATCAGCATGTTCATGGTTCGGCCCTGTGCAGGTTGCCGGAGCGCATCTCGTAGACGTCATCGGCGTGCTGCCCAAGTGCGGGGTTATGCGTGACGATGACCACCGTGACCTGCTTCTCTTCCTGCATCTGACGCAGCAGTTCAAAAACACGCATGCCTGTCTCTTCGTCAAGACTGCCGGTGGGCTCGTCCGCGAGAATCAACTGAGGTTCCTTGATAAGCGCTCGCGCAATAGCGACCCGCTGTTGCTGACCTCCGGAGAGTTTTGAAGGGAATTTTTCGGCGTGTTCGTGCAGACCAACTTTGCGCAAATATTCCTGCGCGCGCGCATGATCCTGCAAAGTGACTGAGCGGAGCGGTTCAAGCCCAGTCAGCACGTTTTCCTTCACCGTCAACGTCGGGATCAAGTTGTGAAACTGGAAGATGAACCCTACCCGCTCCGCCCTGAAACGCGTCAATGCCTTGAAGTCCATGGCGTTCAGGCGTGCGTCTGCGACCTGGACCAACCCCTCATCCACACGATCCAAACCGCCCAGCACATTGAGCAGCGTGGTTTTGCCCGAGCCTGATACACCTCTGATCACCGTCATGCTGGCGCGAGGTATCGTCAGGTTGATGTCATTGAGCACTAAACTGCGCCCGTCACCGCTGGGGTAGAATTTTTTCAGCCCCACAAGAGAAATCAAGGGATTATCCATTTCGATTACAGCTCCAGTTTAACCCGGGGTTTGGTCTAAATTGAGTCCGAAAACACCGTAGCGCTTGGTCCGACGCATTCCGACATTACGTGCAAGTACGTAGCTGGAAGGATTGCGGTCGTCGATCCACATGGTGTCAACACGTTGAAAGCGCGGTTCGGCGTAACGCACGATCTCATCGCCGATTAACCGGCCTAGGCCACTTCCCTGGACGGATGGGTCGGCACCGATAAGTGCGATGACACCACCGGTGACGCCGCGCTTGTAACGATTTAGCTTGAGCAGGTCGAACAGACCGAAATGCCCCTTGAGTCGACTCAAGATCTGGTTGAGGTCCGGCAAAATCAGGAAAAATGCTACGGCCCGGCCGTCCAGTTCAATAAGCTTGATGCCTTCAAGATCGATAAACGTCTTCACACTATCGATCTGGAATTTGAAACTGGCCTTGGAGATCGGCGCGACCTCATAGTTCTCGGCAAATGCACTGTTGAACAAACAGCGGATCTCCTCCAGATTCGAACGCAAGTCAGTCCGCGTAGCACTGCGCACACTGAACTGGCTACCTGGCAATACTTTTTCACTGCGGCTGGCCTTGCGTCGCGCACGGTACTGCTCCACGTCAACCCCATACGTGCTGAAGGTGAAAGCCAGCTCGAAACCCGCCTGCTTGAGAGCGTCGGCGTACCAAAGCGGGTTATAGGTTTGCAGCAGCGTGGGAGGCCGGCCGTCGATGTTCTCGAGTAACAACGCAGCATCCTGTGTCGAGGTATAACTGTAAGGCCCCAGTAACCTTGATTTGCCACGCGCTCTCGCCCATTGACCTACCGCATCGAATAATGCCCGCGTGACGGCGGGGTCTGGCGCGACTTCAAAAAAACCGAAAAAAACGTGCTCATGACCAAAGCGCAGGTTGTATGCCGCGTGAATACATACGCTGACTCGACCCTGGGCCTGACCTTGATCATCCAGCGCCAGAAAATGCTCAATCTGTGCTTCGCGAAAGAAGGGGTTGTGTCGTGGTGACAGTATCCGTTTCATGTCGCTGCGTAAGGGCGCAACCCAGTGCGGGTCGTCGGCGTACAGACGAAAAGGCAGGTCGATAAACTGCCTTAACCGCTTTGCCGTATCCACTGCTTTGACAGCAATCATGAGAGGTCCAAAAGCTGTTGCATGTTGCGGTGACGTGCTTCAAATATCCGGTCCATATAGGCGTCGACAAACAACCACTCAAACAGCGCACCGCCTATGGCGTGATAAGTCACTCGGTCGGTATAAAGCGTCCCCCCGGCAGCGGATTCAACGCGATGCTCATGCCGGAACGCACTCAGGGGCCCCTTGATCATTTCATCAATGAAATACTCGTTGTCTTTGACTTCGCGGATGCCAACGGTCCAATTGGCAGGGATAAACCCGAACATCCAATGCCGGAAACGGAATTGACGCCCTTGCTCGATCCGCAGGTCAGCAATATCTATGTTTCCAAGTGGGGTAACGCGCTCCGGGAAGATCTTCGGGAAGTTCACACCTTCCATGCAGAAGTCGAATACCTCGGCACAGCTACGCCCCTTGATGAGGGTGGTTTTTTCCAATACGGGCATACTCGGATCCTCTCTTAGATGGTTTCGACAGCGGTAGCGGTGCTGAATCGTTCGGCGTATCTGCGCCACTGATCGGGATCGAGGGCTTTATCAAAACTGCGAAATCCAGCCAGCATGAAACCGTGGCGCACGGACAACGATTGAACCAATTCAAGGTCATCATTGCTGAGGTCCAGACCAAGGCTCGTGTGGCAGGAAATACCTTCGAGGGCGAGCATCATGGTTTCGGCCATGCAGGCGTAGGCGAGGTCTTGCGGGATACCGTAACGTGAGCCCAAGCGTGCTTCTCCGGGCATTTCGACAATGCCACCGTCAAGCACCAGCACGTCCGGCCGGCGACTGGAGATATCCTGGCTGACATTGGCGGGTCGGGAGATGTCACACAGGATGGCCCCTTCGGCGATGTCATCGGCGCTGATAAAGCGCTCGGCGCTGTTAGTCGCAATCAGTACCAAGTCAGCGTCGGCCAACGAAAGGTTGATGTCGTTACTCCAGCGCAGCGCGGTACGCTCACCGTTTTCAGTCAACAACAAGGCTGCGAGATCGGCGCTATCGTGTTCGTTCAAACGCTCAGCGATTGCGGCAAGTACGCTGCCGGGCGCCGGCACGCCCTGCGTGCAGAAGTTCACCAACTGAGTAATGACAGAGCCAAAGCGCGGCGTGTTGAACCGTGCACTCATCGGGTTACCCACCAGGGTGACCTGTCCGGCCTGCATCGCAATCAACCGCGCGATGGCCGAGCCTATGCTTCCGGTGGCACCAATAACCGCAACGCGCATGTCCTGCATTCGGCGCCCTGTCATTTCAACCGCACGGCACGATGCCTCGACCGCTGTAAGCAGCGTGTAACTGTTACCCGTCGTCAGGGCCACGCCTTTATCCAACAAACGCAAGCCACCACCGGTCACGATTGAGGTATGCCCGCCTAGCCCGACCAACGTTGCACCGCGTTGCTTGGCCATGTCGATGGCCTGGCCGATCAGTTCACAGGACTCCTCAACGGGCATCGCCGCAAACTGCGCCGCGGAGCGTGGCACCATGATCAGATCACCGGTCACTCTGCGACCGGTGGCAGGCGATGTAAGCTCGACGGTAGAGACGAAAAATGGGTCCATCAACGGATTCAAGCGCTCTTCAAGCATGCGCAACGACTGTTGAGAATAATGACTCAGGCTTTCATCGAATTCGGCATAGTTCGAGAGTTCCAGGGGATGCAAAACAAATGCAAAATGGTTATCAGGCACTGCCTCGGTAAAGCTGATCTGATGCAGCGGCGCTGGCGGTGGTCCCGACGAGCAGGGCTGAGCATCAAGCAGATGCGCAAGTAATGTGCCCGTACGCCCCTCCTCCACCCATTGCAGCGTGCGAGCCAGCGCCTGGATAAACACTTCACACTCGGCTCGCCCGGCGATGAGGGGAGGCTCGACACGCATCACGTTCGCACCGTTGAGGGTCGGTGCAACGCGTACACCTTCAACATTGAGCAAGTAGCTTGCGAGAATGGGAACAAGGCTTTCCTGCTCCCCCATGATGCCGGTGAAGCCGCCGTAGAATTGCGGATAGTGACTGCGATCAAGATCAAACTCGATGCCGATCAGGTAGCCCGCACCGCGTACTTCCTTGATGAACGAGGCGTGTCGTGCCGCCAGCTCGTTGAGTTGTTCCAGCAAGTAGCGTCCGTTTTCTCGCACGCCGTCCAGCAGGTCTTGACGTTCGTCCAGTAGATCCAGCACTTTCAGCCCGATGCGGCAGGCCAGTGTGTTGCCGCCGAACGTAGATGAATGCTTGTTCTGGAAGTCTTCGCTGTACGCGTTCTTGCTGAGCAAACAGGCACCGATCGGCATGACCCCGCCGCCCAGGGCTTTCGCCAGCAGCAGGCAGTCCGCTTGCACCCCCGCACTGGCGAACATCTGCCCGGTGCGTCCCAGTCCGGTTTGAACCTCATCGATAATCAACAGGGTGCCGCTGCGATCACAGGCGGCCCTGATTTGCTGCAGGTACTCGGGCGGCGGCAGATTGATTCCACCCTCGCCCTGTACCGGTTCAATGATTACTGCAGCGTAGGCGTCAGGGTGGCGCTGTAATTGGTCTTCAAGGGCCTGAATATCGCCATAGTCAACAAAATCAAAACCAGGCAACGGCGCTTGGAAACCTTCCTGATATTTATCCGAGCCTGTCGCTGAGAGCGCTCCGAGCGTCTTGCCATGGAAGCTCTGGTGGGTCGACAAAATGCGCTTGCGACCTGTCTTGATAAGGCAGGCTTTAAGTGCCGCCTCTACCGTTTCGGCGCCACTGTTTTGAAAGGTCACGCTTCGGTAATCGCCTGGCGCGATTGCTAATAGACGTTGTGCCAGCAACCCACTTGCCGCCAGGGAAGATGGCTGCACAAAGATCGGTTCCCGACTCAGTTGAAAGCTGGCCAGTTCGGCCAGCAATGCGTCCGGACTATGGCCGAATGGCAGCGCACCGTACGCACCGAGAAAATCCAGGTAAGCCCGTCCTTGTGCGTCATAGAGGTAGCAGCCCTCGCCGCGGACAAACGTTTTGTCGAGCCCTACCCGACGAATCAATTCGCCGACCGCAGGATTCACATGCTGCTCAAATGGACTGATTTGCTGCCAAGGGCTCATGAAAGATTCTCTGTGCTGTAGGGTGACGAAACGGGTGATAGCCGACCCGCTGTCTGTCGATAAAGATCCGCCGCCACACCCTCGGCCACCATGATTCGTTCATGGGCTGGTCTCAAAGAGTGATAGGGCAATGCCGGAAAAAGATGATGCATGGCGTGATAGCGTTGGCTCAGGGGCTCAAGCAGTTCCAGCCAACTTCCCTGTCGATCATGGGTCGACGAATCGGCCAATTGCCATTGAAGTGATACCGGTTCACCGCTGGAGGCATACCGATGCGCCAGGCATGTGCGGAACATGTTGATGAACAACACACCATAAATGACGGCAAGGAACAGGCCGACACGCGACCACGGCAACATCTCTGAGCCTGCTGCAGCGATCAGCCCCCACGCATAAAGGCTGGTCGCTATCTCCAGCAGGTAGTTGTAGCCGCGCGCGCTACGAAAACGCGTCGCCGTGTTTCGGTAGGCGGCATGTAAGGTGACCGCACTGTATCGCTCGATGACCCGCCGACGCAGCGGCGCAATGCACCAAGAGGCCGGGCCAAGTACTGCAAAACGTACCAACAGCAATAGCGGCGTAAAAAGCGTACCGACCAATAAGGTGATCACACTGCGGCCAAACTGCTGCTCAAAGGGCAGGTACTCCGGATCCTGGCGAGTGCCGTAGCGCCCGAGCGTATGGTGGTCGATATGGCTCAAATACAAAAACGATGGCAACAGCAGTGGGATACCACACGCCAGGTTCCACATCAGGTTGAACCCGGGTACAGCGCGGCGCGGCATATGGCTCAGCTCATGAATGAACATGGCCGACCGGTAAAGCGTGAACACCGCCGTGCCATACCATAACGGCCAAGTCACAGAACCGGCGCCTTCGAGCATGGACAGTGCGACCCAGAACAAGCCGATGCTCAATCCGAAGTCCAAGCGATAGCGCCATGCATGATGGCGTCGCAAGTCCTCGATCAATGGGCGCAACTCGTCCACGAAGGTACGCCCGTCCAGGTTTGCGACAGGCTTCACCGACGTTTCCAAATGACACCATCCAGGTAGAAGTGATGCAGAACGATGATCAGCGGTACCAGCCCTACAGAAGGCATCTCCAGGCTGAGCACCAACAGACTGGCCAGCCCCAGCGTACTGAACCAGATCCACGGTTTAGCCCCCATCCGCTTGACCCAACCGTGTGCAACACCCAAGGCGCCTGTGACGGCTGGCTGGGTTTCAGTTCGGCGCAGTCCAGCCATCACGGTAGACGTGCACACCAAGTGGTATTGCAGCGCGTGGATGCTGGTACCGATCAAAATAAGCGCGTACAGATCGCTCACCAGCAGGTAAGCGGCGTTATACAAACCCAGCGAAACCGCCAGCATGACCAATACGAACCGCGGCAAGCCTTCTTGATGACGCTGCTGTCGCCGCTCGGCAACCAGGAATTGAAGCGTCGTGGCGGCGAATACAGCGTATGCCAACCAAGCCCAGAACGGCGCGAGTGCCGGCGTTGGAATTGAGATGTTCGCAAACGGCAGCGTCTGCTCAAACAGTTCGTAGTTTCCAAAATGAAAACCACCGTGAGTGATGCGATAAATCAGCGGCGCAGCAAACCCGGCCAATACCATGTTGCGAATCGGCAAAGTGGAATGTTTATACCCGGCCTTCTTCGCATAAAGTGCCGCCACACCAAAATGCTGTTTACACACATGATAGGGCTGCCAATAAACCCAGATCGCCACAAGCCAAGGTAAAGCATTCAGGCTGTAGAGGCCGACGCACAAGACACTGATAACAACTAATCCCGCCCAGAATTGCACTTTGTGGCGCTGATATTCCAGCGGCTCAGCGAACAATCGAACGTGCGTATGCAGTACATGGGGAATATCCAGAAACAGCGCAAACAACAACGCGCCCACCAGAAACGCCGGTCCCTGCATAATAGCCAGTAACAGCGCGACCGAAATCAATGGGCCTCCAACCAGAATAGCCAGCGTGTCGACCTTGGCACTGACGAACCACGGCATTTTTACAGACATATTAGTGGACATTGACGATCCCTTTATACCGCCGCAGAAAACGCGAGTGTGTTCGCACGCTCAAGTATCAACGCCAACTCATGAAGCGTTGTCGTCGCATCAACTTGGTCGGCAGGCAAGCTCAGCGATAAACGACCTTTCAACTCGGAGAGCAGCGTTAGTTGCCCCATTGAGTCCAACCCCAAGTCCAACAGCGTATCGTTAGGCTTTATCGCGGAACTGTTCAAATGAGCCGGTAGAATGCCCTGCATTGAAAGGCTTTTTATTGTCTGGCAAATAACATCAAACACAAGTGCTCCTTGCACGTATGCAATCCGTGCTGTTGTAAAGGATGATTAAGCGGAAACGCGGTCAGTCGTGACGGCAGCAGAACTCAAACGGTTACTCAAATACAGTCGACTTAATGCCTGACGTTGGATTTTCCCACTTGTGGTTTTAGGGAATTCCGAGCGGCGGATCAGCAGCACTTCATCCACCTGCACGCCGGCTTGCCGTACAACGATCTGCGCCACTTCGCGACGCAACTCCGCTGGATCCCGAGTGCCAAGAGCATTACTCGCCATGACCACTACAACGCATTCCTTTGAACGCTGAATGTCGATGCAGGAGAAGGCAGCGACAGAACCGGCAGCTAAATTGAAGGCACTTTCCAGCGCCCATTCAATAATGTGCGGATTGACGTTGACGCCTGCACGCGTAATCAAGTCCTTGCTGCGCCCGGTAATGAACACTTCATCGTTCAGCAGAAAGCCCAGGTCACCCGTGTCATACCAATCTTTTGCTTCGGGTCGCACCGGATCCATTTTCAAGTAACGGCGAATGATACTGTCGCCCCTGATCTGCAGCCGGCCAAGCTGGCCCTGCGTCAAACAAATTTCGTGTTCATCTACGACTCGAAATTCGGTTTCACCGACTGCCGTGCCATTTCCTAGATAAGGTGCAGAGCCGGGAGTGCCAGGCGCTTGCTCTTTGAGCAGCATTGAGCTGTGCAGGCTTTGAGTGTCCAACCAGCGAACGCGCATACCTTGTCCAGGCGCGTTGAGTGAAACCGCAACCACTGCTTCCGCCATACCGTACGCCGGTTGCAGTACACCCACTTGCAGGCCATGAACTGCGAAGGCAATTTCAAACTGACGGAGGTGGTCATAAAACACTGGCTCGGCACCCACCCAGGCATAGCGCCAATGGGACAAGTCCAGTTCACCTTCGCGCACGCGTCCGGCGAGGCGGCTGAGCAAGGCAAATGCAGAAGTTGGCGCTGGTGACAAGGTACCCTTGAAGCGAGAAAGTGCCTGCAGCCAAGCCATGGGCTGTCGAGAAAACTCGTGAGTTGGCATCAGCACCAGATCGATAGAACACCACCAGGCCAGCGTCAATGCGGAAAGCCCCATGTCGTGGTGAAGCGGTAACCAACTGACCATCCGGTCGGTCGTGTCGACGTTTACACGCTCGGCAATTGCCTGACAATTGGAACTGAGCATCGACTGACTGATGCACACCGCTTTGGGCATTCCGGTACTGCCAGATGTGAACTGTAAAATCGCCAAGTCTTCAGGGCGGCTCAAGGCTGGCTCATCGACGTAATCGGCTATCGCGCTCATCTGCTTGAGCAACGCGTCATCCGTCAGGGCGACATCTGACCATGAGCCCGGCAACTTCGTCGCTATCGCCCCGCTGGTCATTATCAACGCAGGTTCAATCAACTCCAGCATTGCGGCCAACCCGCTGCCATCACGCATTGTCGTATGAGTTAAATCGTGCGGCAGAAGCGCGATTGCCAATCTTTCGGCCCACGCGGCGAGCACCACGGTCAGCACCTCCATGCTCGAAGGCATGCAGATCGCTACGACCTGCCCCGGTTCAAGGGCACGTTGGCGGAGTACCTGACGCGCCTGATAAACCTTCGATTTGAGGTCCAACTGCGTCAGGCAAACGGCAGAATCATGATCAAGAACCGTTATGAGACGGTCCGGTGGGCACAACAGGAATTTTTCTATGAGGCACAGGCGGGCAGGTGCAACTAATCCATTAGTCATCGCGTTCAGTCCTTGAAACATCTTGCAAAGACTAATTATCGTCCAACAATCTGTCAATATGGCTCTTTGATATTAATCAGCCAATAAAACGACGCAAACGTCAAACTCGTAGTAATTCAAAGTCATCATATTGATTCATATATATTTTATATTTTTTAGGTCGGCACCTTTCCGTCACATCCCCCGGTGTCAGGATAGTTGTCGCCTCTCCGATTTTTCCTGAAAAAGAACATCGGGGGCGCAAAGAGACTACGCGTGTCGTGCTATTCACCAGAACGTAGAGCCGCATTGTTAAAGATGTTGCTTCCCCCGCAGAGCCTGACGATGGCCGAAGTTTCTCGGCGCGAAGGGGTCAGCGAAAATGTCACTTGAAAAACGCCGGTATGGCGAAGCCCGCCGTACCAAAATCCTCTACATCCGCCCGCAATACCCATTAAAAAAAGCAGCCCTTTGGCACCGATAACATCGTTTCTCGGGCGCACCGCTTATCCCTATATTGACCTGCACTATCTGTGTGAATGAATCAACGTTCACCCCTCAGTGCGAGTAGTCTCAATGAACAACAAACCTGACAGCGCAGGGCTTGATAATGCGGGCGCCGGGACCCGGGCGGTCTGGGGTGGGGAGCAAGTCAGGCATCCCTACAACGCCACGCAGACACCTATTGTGGTCAGCGCCGCCTACGGTTACGACGACATCGACGTCTGGTACGACGTGGCCATGGGCAAAGCACCGGGCTTCATCTATAGCCGTATGAGCAACCCGACGGTCGAAACCCTTGAAGCCAAGATTGGCGAACTGGAAATGGCCGAATCCGCAGTAGCGTTCAGCAGCGGCATGGCGGCCATCAGCAGTGTGCTGTACACCTTCCTGGCCCATGGCGACCGTGTGGTATCGACCAAGGACAGTTACGGCGGCACCAACAAGATTTTCGAGGAATTCCTGCCGCGCACGGGTGTGGCGGTAACCTTGTGCCAGACGTTCGATCACGAAGAGATTGAACGTGAAATCGCCAAAGGCTGTCAGGTGGTGTACCTGGAAACGCCGACCAACCCGACCCTGAAAATAATCGATATCCAGCGTCTGGTCACTGCGGCCAGGCGCGTCGGCGCACTGGTGGTGGCCGATAACACATTTGCCACGCCACTGAATCAGAACCCGCTGGCACTGGGGGTGGATGTGGTCATCCACAGCGCGACCAAATTCCTCAGCGGTCATGGTGACGTATTGGGTGGCCTTGTATGTGGCAATGAAGCCTTGATGGCCAAGGTTCGGCATTACCGGGAAATCAACGGTGCGACGCTTGATCCGTTCTCGGCATACATGATCATCCGCGGCATGAAGACCCTGGTGCTGCGCATGCGTCAGCAGCAACGCAGTGCCCGCGCCCTGGCAGAGTTTCTCTGCACTGAGCCGTTGGTGGAATCGGTCAATTATCCCGGCTTGCCCGGTCACCCGAACCACGCGGTGGCGTGTGCGCAAATGGGCGGCTTTGGCGCCATCGTCAGCTTCGTGCTCATCGGCGGCATGGACACGGTCAAGGTGCTGCTGCCACGCCTGCGGTTTGCCCACTGCGCGGGCAATCTTGGGGCGGTAGAAACCATTTACGGCCCGGCCCGAACCACCAGCCATGTTGAAAACACCCTGGAAGAGCGGCGGGCGCTGGGCATTTCAGAGGGGCTGGTGCGGGTCTCGGTCGGTATCGAGGACACCGACGACCTGCTTGACGATCTGAAGCAGGCGTTCGCCTTTGTCAGGGGATTACACGATGAAAAACACCAACAGCCTGTCTTCAGTGAGGGCGTGAACTGACGTTTCAAACCTCACGACAGGGCCGTCGGTGAGGCGTTTCATGAAGAGCAATAATAATAAAACCGAGTGGCAATGTTCCTTCCTGCCCCAACTACTTTCATGAGAACAACCATGTCCATAACAAAAGAACACACCCACACGCGTGCCGGTTTCAAACAGGAGATGCAGACACGCCATATTGTCATGCTGGCCTTGGGGGGCGTGATCGGCACCGGGCTGTTTCTAACCTCGGGCTATACGGTTAACCAAGCAGGCCCCTTGGGCGCCGTGATCGCCTACATCATCGGCGCACTCATGGTGTACATGGTGATGATGTGTCTCGGCGAGTTGGCGGTGCAGATGCCGGAAACCGGCTCGTTCAGCACCTACGCGACACGTTTTCTCGGCCCCGGCACGGGCTACACCGTGGCCTGGCTGTATTGGCTGACGTGGACGGTAGCCATTGGCTCGGAATTTACCGCCGCAGGGATACTGATGACCCGCTGGTTTCCAGACACGCCCGTGTGGATCTGGAGCGCGCTGTTCGCCGGGGCGGTATTCCTTACCAACGTGGTCTCGGTACGCTTGTTCGCCGAGACCGAGTTCTGGTTGTCCCTGATCAAAGTCGTGACGGTCGTGGTGTTCCTGATCATCGGCGGCGGCGCCATCCTTGGCTTGCTCAATATCGATCAGGCCCACAGCATCGGCCTGGGTAATTTCACCCGCGAAGGCCTGTTCCCCACCGGTTTCATGTCGATTGCCATGACCTTGTTGGCAGTGTCGTTTGCTTTCTCCGGCACCGAGTTGATCGGCATCGCCGCCGGTGAAACCAAAGACCCGCAACGCAACGTGCCGCGTGCCATCCGCACCACCGTCCTGCGCCTGGCGATCTTTTTCGTCGGGACCATTTTTGTCTTGGCGACGCTGCTCCCGCGTGAACAGGCCGGTTTGGTGGAGAGCCCCTTTGTCACCGTGTTCACCTACATCGGCATCCCCTACTCCGCCGACATCATGAACTTCGTGATCATCACCGCTCTGTTGTCGGCCGCCAACTCCGGGCTGTACGCCGCCTCGCGGATGCTGTGGACCTTGAGCGACCAGGGCCACCTGCCCAAGCAGTTCTCGCACCTGACCCGCATGGGCACACCGTTGAATGCGATCGTGTTGAGCATGGTCGGCGGCGGCGCGTCACTGCTCAGCAGTGTGTTCGCCGCCGACACTGTCTACCTGGCGCTGGTGTCGATTTCCGGGTTGGCGGTGGTGGTGGTGTGGATGAGCATCGCCGCCAGCCAGATTGCGTTCCGCCGTCACTATGTGGCCAACGGCGGGAATGTGCGCGACCTCAAGTTTCGGGTCCGGGGCTACCCGTGGGTGCCGCTGGGCGCACTGGTGTGCTGCAGCCTTGCCTGCGTGGGGATCGCATTCGACCCTGAACAGCGGGTAGCGCTGTACTTCGGAGTGCCCTTCATCGCCTGGTGCTACTTCGTGTATTACATTACCCGCAACAGCCGCGAGCGACGCTTGTCGCTCGCCGCCACGGTTCAGCCGTCACCCTAGACGGCATGGGTAAGCGTGCTGAGTACGCGTCAATAAGGTCCAGACCATGAAGCAAAAGCCGCTCCCCCCATTGAACTGGCTACGCGCCTTCGAGGTGTCCGCGCGTAACCTGAACTTTACCCACGCCGCAGATGAGCTGTGCCTGACCCAGGGCGCAGTCAGCCAGCAGATCCGCCAACTGGAAAGCCATCTTGGGGTGGCGCTGTTCAAGCGCCTGCCCCGTGGCCTCGGGCTGACAGAAGAAGGCCAGGCCTATCTGCCGGTGGTGCAGGATGCAATCACGCGGCTGGCGGTGGGGACCAACGAGATTTTTGGCCAGCACACACGCCGGCCGATCAAGGTGCGCGGCAGCCTGGCGTTTTTTGTGCACTGGCTGGCGCCCAAGCTGGTGGACTTCAGCCGGGCGCATCCCCACGTCGATATCCGCTACATCAGCAACATATGGGTCAAGGAACTGGATGGCGAAGACGATATGGAGATTCGCTGGGGGCATGGCCAATGGCCTGGCCTGGTGTCGCAGCGACTGACCTGGGACACCTTGTTTCCGGTCTGTTCACCCGCCTTGATGGCAGGGTCACCGCTGACGACCGCGAGCGACGTCGCGCGGCATCCGTTGCTGCATGTGCTGGGTTACGAAGAGGGTTGGGGGTACTGGCTCAAGAGGGTCGGCGCAGACGCCGTCGATTCCTCCCGAGGCATGCAATTCGACACGCTGATCTCGACGTTGCGCATGGCCGAACTGGGGCAAGGGATTGCGCTGGCCCGCTCCTCGATGGTCGGCGAGATGCTCCAGGATGGACGCCTGGTCGAGCCCTTCGATCAGCGCATCGAGGCCAGCGAGTCGTTCTACCTGGTACGCAGTTCCGAGGCTGACCAGCACCCCGATGCTGTCATGTTTTCCACCTGGCTGGTCGAGCAGGCCCATCGCTATAAATAAATGGCCGGAGCCCCACGATGCACTATGTAAGTACCCGAAGTTCGGCCGCGCAGGCGGACTTCGAAAAGGTCGTACTGTCCGGGCTTGCCGACGACGGCGGGCTGTTCGTCCCCTTCGAGCTGCCGCTGTTCGAACCCCGCGAGATCGCCAACTGGTCAACCTTGCCCTATGACGAACTGGCCTATCGGGTCATGCGTCCGTTTATCGGGGCGTCTATCCCTGAAGCGGATCTCAAGCGCCTGCTCAACGCGGCCTGCGGTCAGTTCAAGCACCGTGCGGTGGCGCCGCTGCATCAGGTTGATCGCAACGAATGGGTACTGGAACTGTTCCACGGCCCTACTCGCTCTTCCAAGGATTTCGCCGCGCAGCTCCAGGCGCAGCTTGTGCAGTACTTTCTGCATAAGCGCCAGCGGCGCGCAGTGTTGCTTGGCGCCACCAACGGTGACACCGGCCTGGCAGCCATCGAAGCGTTCAAACACTGTGATGACGTCCACATCGTGCTGCTCTACCCGGAGTCTGGGGTCCTCCCGCATCAACTGCAGGAACTGCTCAGCGCAGCGCACCCCGCCCTGCACACGTTCGCCGTCACCGGCAGCTTTGACGAGTGCCAGCACCTCGCGAACCGCCTGTTCCGGCAGTGGCCCAACCCGCGCTATGAGGCGATCAGCTTCAATTCCAGCAACTGGGTCAACGTGCTTGCACAACTGGTGTTTTATTTCTACGCCGTGCTGCAACTGGGTGGCGGTCAGCGCCCGATCGGCTTCAGCGTGCCAGCCGCCAGTTTCGCCGAAGTCTATGCAGGCTATATCGCACAAAAAATGGGCCTGCCGATTACCCAGATCATCGTCGCGACCAACAAAAACGACGCGTTGCATCAGCTGTTCCTGAAAAACCACTACTGTCGGCAACGGGCGGACAAAACCCTGTCGCCAGCCATGGACTTGTCGATTTTCTCCAACCTGGAGCGTTTTCTCTGGGAGTTGTATGGGCACGACGCTACAGCGGTAAGCGCGCTGATGGCCGAGTTCGACGCCAGCGCAGAGATGACCCTCGCCAATGAATGCTGGTTGCGGGCACGGATGATCATCGATTCGTACGCGGTCAGCGATGCTCAAACCCTGAATGAAATCACCTCGCTGTACCATGACACGGGCTACCTGATCGACCCGCACACGGCCACTGCGGTACTTGCCGCGAGACTGTACCGGCGCAGCCTGGTCGCGCCGATGGTCACCCTCGGGGAAACTTCGCCAGCCAAATCGGCTGCGCTGTTCGACGAACTGGGCATCAACGCGCCGCAGCAGAACGCCCTGGCCACCACGCACGACGCCTCACCCCGTCGCCGGATCGCGCCTGACGACCTCGGCCCCCTCTTTCAACTGCTCGACACCCTGTGAACGACGGGGCAACAGGAGGCCATATGAAGCGCATTCTGGACCCTCTCGATGAGCGCATCATCGCCGAGCTGCGGCTTAACGCGCGGGCGGCGCACGCGGAGCTGGCGGCGAAGGTCAATCTGTCGCGCAATGCCGTGCGCCAACGGATCGAACGGTTGGAGCGCGACGGCGCAATCCTCGGCTATACGGTACTGACCGGCGACGGGCACCAGGCTTCATCGCAGATCAACGCGGTGATTTTCGTCTATCGCTATGATCGTATGCGCGGTGAGGATGTGTTGCAGGCGCTACGGACAATTGCTGAAGTGATCCAGTGCGATGTCATGAGCGGTGAGTTCGACCTGATGGTACGCGTCGGCGCCACCAGCCCGCAGCGGGTGCATCAGGTCTGGAACCAGATCTCGGCGCTGGCCGGCGTGGAGAACACCGTGACGTCATTCGTTTTATCGTCCGTCGTCTGAGCCGTTTTCGCCGCTGAAAAAGCCAACGCCTGTTGGCTTTTTTTATGCCTGTTGCAGCGCCGAGCTTTGGTCAAAATGCCCATAAAACAAAGCAAATCGGCATATTTCACTGCCCTGATCGCGCGCCTAATCTAGTGGTTAATCACTCATCACACAGATCAAGGGCAATAAAAAATGACTGAATACAAGATTGCGCTGGTGGGCTTTGGTGGCGTCAACCGAGCGTTGGCCCAGTTGATTGCCGAACGCAACCAAGACTGGAGCAACACACTGGGGTTCAGCCTGAAAATCGTCGGTGTCACCGACCTTTTTCTGGGGTCGGTGATCAATCGCCAAGGGTTGGATGCGGCCTCGCTGGCGGCCCTGCCGGTGGTCGAGGCTGCGCTGGCCCACCTGCCGGGTGGCGACGCAGTCGCACGCACTGAAGCGGTGATCAAAGAAGCCGGTGCCGACATCATTGCCGAAGCCACCTTCACCAACCCGGTGGATGGCGAACCGGCGACCTCGTTCTGCCGCTGGGCGCTGGAAAACGGCAAACACGTGGTGACCACCAACAAAGGACCGATTGCCCTGCACGGTGCCGAGTTGAAAGCCCTCGCGCAGCGCAACCATGTTGCATTTGAATACGAAGGGTCGGTGATGAGTGGCACGCCAGTGATCCGCCTGGCCAGGCAGTTGCTGGCAGGCAGCACCATCATCGGCTTCGAGGGCATTCTCAACGGCACCTCCAACTTCGTTTTGACCCGCATGGAAAGCGGCCTGGGCTTCGCCGAGGCAGTCAAGCAGGCGCAGGCCCTGGGGTACGCCGAAGCGGACCCGACGGCGGATGTCGAGGGCCATGATGTACGCCTCAAAGTGGTGATCCTGGCCAACGAACTGCTGGAGGCAAAGCTCACGGTCAACGATGTGCGCTGCAGCGGTATCAGTGCCCTCACCCTTGACGACATCGTCAAGGCTCGCCAGGACAACGCACGCTGGAAGCTGATTGGCGCTGCCACCCGGCATGCCGATGGTTCGGTCAGTGCCAGCGTTGAACCGCGCTTGTTGCGCAACGATCATCCGCTGGCCAGCATCGGCGGTGCCACCAACGCAGTGTCCTTCAGCACCGACCTGATCGGCACGGTGACCGTTTCGGGCCCCGGGGCCGGGCGTAAGGAAACGGCGTTTGCGCTGCTGTCCGACATCATCAGCCTTCATCAATCCGCTGCACAGAACCGGGAGTAAGCCTGTGAACGTATCGAATGTGGCCCGGACTGTCGTGGCACCACAGATCCACGTGTTCAACCCCTTTGACGGGACGCTGATCGGCACCGTAGCGGATCTGTGCGCTTCGCAGGCACCACACCTGCTGGAACAGGGCCGCCAGGGCGTGCGCGCCTGTGCCGGTTTGCCGCGCTATCGCAGGGCGCAGATTCTCGAACAGGCGGCCCGGCGCATCGAACGCGATGCACAGGCATTTGCCCGACTGATCGTCGACGAAGCCGGCAAAACCCTCAAGCAGGCACAAAAAGAGGTCAAGCGTTGCGTCAACACCCTCAAGCTCTCGGCCGAAGAAGCCAAGCGCAATGCCGGCGAGGTGATTCCGTTCGACGCGTATGAGGGCTCAGAGTCGCGTCAGGGCTGGTTCACCCGCGAACCCCTTGGCTTGATCGTCGCGATCACGCCATACAACGACCCCTTGAACCTGGTGGCGCACAAGCTTGGCCCCGCCATTGCCGGTGGTAACGCGGTGATTCTCAAGCCGTCTGAATTGGCGCCGTTGTCAGCGATAAAACTGGTGTCGTACCTGGTCGACGCCGGGCTGCCCGAGTCGGTGGTCACGGTTGCCACCGGCGGCGCCGAACTGGGCAAGGCCCTGGTCGCGGCACGTGACGTGCGCATGATTTCCTTTACCGGAGGCTTCGTCACCGGTGAGCAGATCGCCCGCACAGCGGGCCTGAAGAAACTGGCGATGGACCTGGGCGGTAACGCGCCGGTGATCGTCATGGGTGACTGCGACCTTGCGGCGGCGGTGGAGAGTTGCCTGTCCGGCGCATTCTGGGCGGCGGGGCAAAACTGCATCGGCACTCAACGACTGCTGATTCATGAGTCTGTTTATGCAGCGTTCCGCGAGCGCTTTGTCAGTCAGGCGAGCGCCTTGGTGGCCGGCGACCCTCTGCTGGCCAGCACCGACATCGGCCCGATGATCACCGAGCAAGCGGCGAAAAATGCGCAGCGCGTAGTGGCCGACGCATTGACGCAAGGTGCAACCTTGCTATGCGGGCACACGCGCCTGGGTTCATGCTACGCCGCCACAGTCCTGGAAAACGTCGATCACACCAGCCAGTTATGGCGTAACGAAGTCTTCGCACCCGTGGTGGTGTTGCAACGATTTGACGCCTTCGATGAGGCCATCGCGCTGGCCAATGAGCCTGACTACAGCTTGCACGCCGGCATTTTCACCCGCGACCTGGCGACGGCCATGAGCGCTGCGCGCAGGATCGAGGCCGCAGGCGTGATGATCAACGACTCCTCCGACTACCGTTTTGATGCAATGCCGTTTGGTGGCTCCAAGTACGGCAGCCTGGGGCGTGAGGGGGTACGTTTCGCCTACGAGGAAATGACGCAACCCAAAGTGGTGTGCTTGAACACACTGGCCCTCACGCAATCGTGAGGGCGCGCCCCTGGGTCACCTTGGTCTCAGTAAAAGTACGCCAGGCGAAACTGCAGTGAATGATCAATCTTCACGCCTTCACGCACTGAAGTGTCACGCATGAGCTGGCCCAGGGCCTGCACTTGCTTGCCCAGCATGGTCGCGACGGTAAAGCCGACCGTACCGTTGCTGCGGCTGGTGGCCAGGGTTTCATGATCGAGGGTCTGGCGTGCGCCCCAGTTATGTCGATAGGAGATCGCGGCGTAGGTGTCCGGGGTGAAGTTGTAGCGCAGATGATTGTGCAACTGGAGCAACGGTTCTTTTTCGGCATCGGTGGCGCGCTGCTTGGCGTAGAACTCCGTTTCGGCGATCACGTCCCAAGTGATGTTATCGGTAAGGCCCTTGATATAGCCGACCTGGAAGTCCAAGGCCCAGCGGTTGTCGCTCAGCGCAAAACCCTGGTTTTTGTCGCTGCCGGTGGGTGCGGTCACAAACACCGACCAGCCCAGGTGTTCGTTGTTGGCGAGGTCAGCGATGGTCCACACCGTGCCGCCGAACGTGATATCACCCAGCCCCGAGTTTTTGCTGTCGGTGGCGCCGATCTTCTGATAGCCGAAGGGGATCACAATCTGTGGGTCCCAGGTGAGCCCTGTATTGAAGAACTCAGTGAAGTGGATCAGTCGCAACACGCCGACCGTGAGGTCCAGATCGAGGTTGTCGGCGACTTTCTTGCCGCCGGAATACACCTTATCCCCTCTCGGGTTCTGCTGGTACAGCACCACCACATCGGTGCCCTGCGGCAGCGCGGTGTAGTCGCCGGGGTCAGGTTTGACATCGGCCTGGGCCAGGGGCGCCAGGCTGGCGAGCAGTGCGCTGAAGGTCAGAGTGCTAAGTGTTTTCATGGCGAGTCTCTTTATTTTTATGGGGGGCAGCGCTTCGCCATGGCGGTTCCACAGGGAGCCGCCAGGCGCAGGTGTAACGGCATGAAATCAGTGCGAGGCGGTGTGCCCGGCCGCCTTGAGATCGGCGTGCAGATCCTGGGTTCGCTTGACAAGGTATTGGCGGATCAATTCCATGTCTTCGCGTTGAAGCATGTCGGAGAAGTTCGGCATGCCCCCATTGATCAGCGCCCCGCTGAGAAACGCTGGAAACGCCGCGTGCTTGTTGTCATCCAGGTAGCGCAGGTCCGGGACCACGCCGCCGCTGATGGCGTTAAGGCCATGGCAACCGGCACACAGGCCATTGAACAAGCCCCGCGCCTGCGCCAGCTGCTCGGGGGTGGCGGTGAGAACCTGATGGGTCGTCGGTACGACCGGCGCTACCTTGGGCGGCGGTAGTTCGCCGTGGGCGCCTAGCTTGAAGGCGATCACCCGCGACTCTGCGCGCACCTTGCCCTTGTTGGTCAATGGACCGGTCAGCAACGGGATGATGCCGCCCCAGCCCACCGAGAACGCCACGTATTGCTCGCCATCGACGCTATAGGTGACAGGCCCGGCCATCACCCCGGAGTTGGCTCGATGTTCCCAAAGCGGCTTGCCGGTGTCGGCGCGGTAGGCGACAACGCGACCATCGGCCGTGCCCTGGAACACCAGGTTGCCTGCGGTGGCCAACGTGCCGCCATTGCCGGCGCTGATGTAAGGCTGCTTCCAGGCCGCCCGCTGTTTAACCGGGTCCCAGGCGATCAGTTCTCCGCTCCAGGCATCACGGATTTTATTGAGGGTTTTCGGATCTTCAGGCAAGTCCGGCACATCCAGCCCGAAATTCACCACGGACTTGTTCGACAAGAACATCGGCGCCTTGGCCGCCTTCAACTCAGCCAGGGTGTACTGAGCCGGGATGTAGACGTAACCGGTCTTGGGGCTGAATGACATGGGGTGCCAGTTGTGCCCGCCGAGAAAGCTCGGCTGTACCACCTTCGGCTCTTTGGAATAGTCGGCCGCACCGGTGAGGATCGGGCGCCCGGTTTTCAGGTCGATACCGCTGGCCCAGTTGACCGGGACGAAATTGTTAGCCGAGAGCAACTGGCCGTTGGTGCGATCCAGGACGTAGAAAAACCCGTTTTTCGGCGCCTGCATGATCACCTTGCGTACGGTGCCGTCGATCTTGATATCGGCCAGGATCATGTGTTGGGTCGCGGTGAAATCCCACTGGTCCTGCGGCGTGATCTGGTAGTGCCACACGTATTCGCCGGTGTCTGGCCGCAGCGCCAGGATCGACGACACATACAGGTTGTCACCCTTGCCATTGCTGCGGAACTGGTAGTTCCAAGGTGAACCGTTACCCGTGCCCACATAGAGAAGATCCAGCTGCGGGTCATAGGCCATCGAGTCCCAGACCGTTCCGCCGCCGCCCCATTTGACCCAGCCGTCGCCGTCCCAGGTTTTCATGGCGTTGGCCATAGCGGGGTTTTCCGGGGGCAGCTTGGGGTCGCCGGGTACGGTATAGAAGCGCCACACCTGTTTTCCGGTGTCGGCATCATAGGCTGTGACGTAGCCGCGCACGCCAAACTCGGCGCCGCCATTGCCGATCAGCACCTTGCCCTTGACGATGCGAGGCGCTCCGGTGATCGAGTAGCTTTTTGTCCGGTCAATGATGGTATCGACGCTCCACACCGGCTGACCATTGGCCGCATCCAGGGCGATCAAGCGACCATCGAAGCTGCCCACGTAGACCTTGCCCTGCCATACCGCAACGCCGCGATTGACCGGTCCGCAGCAACCCTGGCTCAGGTTCTCGGGCGGCACCTTCGGATCGTATTTCCACAGCAACTCACCGGTGGCGGCATTGATGGCATAGACAATGCTGAAGGCCCCGGTGGTGTACATCACCCCATCGACCACCAATGGCGTAGCCTCAGTGCCACTGTCGATATCAAGCTTGGTGGTCCAGGCCATGCCCAGTTGAGCGACGTTGCCGGCATTGACGCTGTCCAGCGGGCTGTAGCGCTGCTCATCGTAGGTGCGACCATGGCTCATCCAGTTGCCCGGTTCCTGGTCGGCCGCGATGATTCGCGGGCCATCGACCTGCGCCGGTGCCGCCCACACCACTGTGCAGAGCGAAGCCATCAGTAAAGGGAGGCCTGGTAACAGGCTGCGTGATCTCATTGTTATTGTTCTCCAGCGATAATCGGCTCGGTATCACCCCCAGCCCAGGCAACCTTATTAAAAGGCCTGCCACGCAGCGTGACTTGACTGAGTCTGCCAAACCGCTTGGCATTCTCTGCCAGGCGCACACTTACACGGACTGTTGGCGAAAATCCCGTGGGCCGTGCTGGAAATGGCGCTTGAACGCGCGACTGAAATGCGCGGCGTCGACAAACCCCCACTTGAAGGCGATCTGAGTGATTGATTCATGGCGCAGTTCGTGGCACCGCAGATCCTGGGCCACCCGTTCCAGACGGCGTTGCTGGATATAACGCGAGATGCTTTCGTGGCGCTGCTCGAACAGCCGATAGAGCTGGCGAACCGACACATTCAACTGACGAGCCAGATAATCAGGGCCTAGCTCGGCGTCTTGCAGGGAGGCCTCAACCAAGCGGGTGGCCAAGCCATACAGGTCATCGTGGCCCACGCATGCAAAGGCGGGCTGCCCGCCGGAACGCTCGTCGAGGCCGGCGACAGCCAACCCGATCAGGGCATGCTCCAGCGCCGCCCCATCGTTGCTGGCGCCGGATTCCCTGCGCAACGCGACGTCGCCCAATGAACGCACGAGTGCGCGAATCATATGCGTGGCGACACTATTGCGAGCGAGCTTGCCGAACAACGGTTGCTGGCCGAGTTGATGGCTGACTTCCTGGCGTGACAGGTGAATCGAGATATTTTGCACCAGCCCTCGCGGCTCGATCTCGAACGCCTGCGCCGAGTCGACCAGGGCGATATCTTCAGGCCCCAACTCAATCACCTGATGTTGCCCACGGATGCGCTGATGGCCGCTGCATTGAAGAATGAGAAAGCAGTGACGGTCGTCGTCGCCGTCACCCGAGGTGCGATGGCGGCGGATCAATCCGGCATTGGTGCGGATATGGGCCAACTCAAGGCCGCAGACATCCTGGCCATACACACTGCCGATAAACAGCGTGTGTTGATCTGACAGCGCCGTGCTGAAATTGCCGCACACCGCCTGCAGGTCGCGGTTCCAGTTGGCGAACGTCTCACGCGCGTGCAATAAGGCTGGCATATCCCCGCTCCCACAGATTATTTATAGTTATACCGTTAACATATTATCTATTTTTCCTGTGCGCAAGCAGAGTGGGCTCGATGCGCGTCAGCAACCACTGCATCAACAGGCACGCCCTCATCGGGGCATGGGTATCTACACATTTTTGGTGAAAACCTACCCTTATCTTGTGGTGAGCGGGCTGGTCGATTTATCTCAACGACCCGGACGATAATCAAATCGAGTTGAAGGGCCCGGCGCTGCAGACTTGATGCACGCTTACGCCCCGGCCGGCCCCGCCCCACAACATCATAAAAATAGATGATTTTAAAAAATCAAATAATAACAATATCTAATAATTAGCTTATTCCAAAAAAGACTTTCCCTCGGGTTTTTTATAGGAATATCTTCACTTCACAGACCGACCCCATACCTGGCGGAGGACGTAACCCCGACCACCAGGTGCCTGTAACAGGCTTAATGGACCGATCTCGACATGCCAGACCTCGCCTCCCCGCTGCCCCTCAAGAAGTTTCACCTGTCACTGCTGACCAGTTCCCTGCTGCTCGCTGCCGCGCCCTCCTTCGCCGAAACTTCGACCGAAGATGCCAAGCTCGGCACCGTCACCGTGATCTCCACCGGCCTGCGTGGCCAGCAGCGTACGGTGGCCGACAGCCCGGCGCCGATTGATGTGATCAACAGCGAGCAACTGCTCAAGACCGGTCGTTCCGAGCTGTCCGAGGCGATTGCCAAGTTGCTGCCGTCGTTCAACTTCGGCACCAATATCGCCGGCTACAACTCGGTGACGCGCCCACTCAGCAACCGCAGCCTGGGCCCGGCCTACACGCTGGTGCTGGTCAACGGTAAGCGTCGCCACAACGGCGCCACCGGCCAGCGTGGCTCGATCGATAACAGCGGTGCGAATGCGGTCGACATCGACCTGATCCCGGTCAGCGCCGTGGACCATATCGAGGTGCTCAAAGACAGCGCCGCCGCCCAGTACGGCTCGGACGCCGTGGCCGGGGTGATCAATATCATCCTCAAGTCCACCCACGAAGGTGGGCATTTGGAAACCAGTTACGGCCAGTTGTATTCCGGGCAGGGCGAAACCATCAAGATCGCCGCAGACCAGGGTTTCAAACTGGGCGACGGCGGTTTTTTTCACCTTTCCTCCGACGCGCGCAAACGTGGCGAAGCCTCGTGGAACGACAAGGCCGACAACAGCGTCAGGGCCTTCAACGACCCAGCCAAGCAAGCCGCCTGGGACCGGGTGGCGATCAAGAACGGCGACCCTGACCTCAAGGCCTTCAACCTGGCGTATAACGCCGAACTGCCCCTGGAGGACCTGACGCTCTATTCGTTCTCCACTTACGGTGAGCGCGACGCCGAAGCCGCCAACTACTTCCGGTTGCCGACTGGCCGGGCCGCGGTGCCCGAGGTATTCCCTGACGGCTACTACCCGCTGAACAACATCAAGGACCGCGACTATCAACTGCTGTTCGGCGGCAAGGGCCAGGTGGCCGACTGGAACTGGGACCTGAGCACCACCTACGGACGCAACAATGTCCATCACTCCAGCGACCTCAACATCAACCCATCCCTGGGCACCGCTTCGCCGACAAAATTCGACAACCTGGCCACCTTCCGCTTCGAGCAGTGGGTGAACAACCTGGACTTCACCCGCCGTTACGACAGCCTGTTCAACCTGACCTCGCCGGTGCAGGTGTCGGCCGGCCTGGAGCATCGTTGGGAGCACTTCAGCACCTTCGCCGGCGACCCCGAGGCCTATGTCACCGGGACCTACCCGGCCGCATCAGGCGCACAGGCAGCGGTGACGATTCGCCCGGAAGACGAAGTCAGCCTGATCCGCAACAACTACGCGGGCTATCTGGACCTGGGCTTCGACCTGACCGAGCGCTGGTTTCTCGATGTGGCCGGGCGGGTCGAACATTACGACGATGACTCGGGCAACACCTTCGGCCTGAAAGTGAATTCTCGCTACGAACTGACGGACACCGTGGCCGTGCGCGGCACCGTCGGCACCGGTTTTAGGGCGCCGTCCCTGACCCAGATCGGCTACACCGTGGCCGACAACCGGGTGGCCGTGGACGTGAACGGCAATGTAGTACCCGCCGTAACCCGCTTGACACCGTCGGGCAGCAACCTGGCCACAGCCTTGGGTGGCGATGACCTCAAGCCGGAAAAATCACGCAACCTTGGTCTGGGCTTGACCTGGCAACCGGCGCCGCGCACCAGCATCACCGCCGACGCGTACTTGATCGACATCGACGACCGCATTGCCCTGACCAGCAACATCTATGACCAGGGCAACGGCGTGATCAACGGCATCCTCACCGCCCAAGGCGTGCCCTCGGGCACCTGGGTCAACTACTACACCAACGCTTTCGACACCCGCACCCGTGGCCTGGATGTGGTCGCCGACCACACCACGCCGCTGGACGCCTGGGGCGATGTGCGCTGGAGCCTGGGGTTTAACTGGAACAAAACCACCATCGAAGGCTCCCGCGACACCCCGAGTGCACTGGCCAGCTCCGGCGTAACCCTGGTGGGCCGCGACCGCGAAGGCGACCTGACCGAAGCGTCGCCCAAGACCAAATGGATCCTGGGCGCCAATTGGAAAGTCGAGGATCTTGCGGTGAACCTGCAAACCGCCCGCTACGGCGCGGTCAAGACCCTGGCCGTCAACCCCACTGGCGACCGCAGCTTCGGCGCCAAATGGATCACCGACCTGGACATCAGTTACACCTTTGTCGATCACCTGACCGTCAGCGTCGGCGGCACCAACATCTTCGACGTGCGCCCGGACAAACACGCCGTGTACAGCAACCTCGGCTTGGCGGCGTACGGCAACCCGCCGTTCTACCCCGGCGGCGGCTACTGGTACACCAAGCTGGCCTACGACTTTTAAGCCAAATCGAAAACGAGGGCACCCCATTGAATAGATCACATCTGCCAAGCCGCCTGCTGGCCGCCGGCGCACTGGCCCTGAGCCTCGCGGCGTGCTCACCGGGCAACGACACACAGGCGGGCAAGACCCTGAACATCGCCTTCTTCGGCGATAACACCACCCTGGTCAGCGTCGACCCATTCCAGGTCTATTGGTTGGAACACCGAGTGCTGCTGCGCAATGTCGCCGAATCCCTCACCGACCAGGACCCGCAGACCGGCAAGATCATCCCGTGGCTGGCCAAACGCTGGGAAATCAGCGACGACGCGCTGACCTACACCTTTCACCTGCGTAACGACGTGACCTTCAGCAATGGCCAGCGCTTCGATGCCCTCGCGGTGAAAACCGCCTTTGACAGTGACAAGGCCCTGGCCACCGAGCTGCCGGCAACGTTCGGCGCCACCTACCTGGCGGGCTACGACCACGCTGAGGTGGTTGACGACTTCACCGTCAAGCTGGTGCTGGCCAAGCCTAACGCCGGGTTCCTGCAAGCCACCTCCACCACCAACCTGTCAATTCTGGCGCCCGCCTCCTACGCGCTCAGCGCCAAGGAGCGCTCCCTGGGTAAAATCATCGGCACCGGGCCGTTCGTACTGGCCAGCTACACGCCGGAAGTCGGCGCACACCTGACCAAGCGCAAGGGTTATGCCTGGGCCTCGGCCAACATGAGTAATCAGGGTGAAGCACACCTGGACGCCGTGGACGTCAGCTACATCCCCGAAGAAAGCGTGCGCAACGGCCTGTTCCTGCAAGGCAAGGCCGATATCCTGTGGCCACGCAACCCGTTCTCCGAAGTGGACCTGAAGCTATTCCAGTCCAAAGGCGCGACGATCCAGAGCCGTTCGCTGCCGGGACCGGCCTACAACCTGTATCCCAACACCCGTGGCGAACGCGCACTGGCCGACAAGCAAGTCCGCCTGGCCCTGCAAAAGGCCATCGACCGTAAAAGCTACGCCAGCACCGTGTACAACGCCGGCTTCCCGGTGGTGGACGGCATCTATGACGTGACCACGCCCTACTTCAAGAGCCAGGGCACCAAGCTGGTGTATGACCCCGCCGGCGCCGAGCGCCTGTTGGACCAAGCCGGCTGGGCCAAGGGTGCCGACGGTTACCGCAGCAAAAATGGCAAGCGCCTGAGCCTGAGCTACAACATCACCCCGGCGGAAACTGCCGGCGACGTGCTGATCCAGGACCAACTGCGCAAGGTCGGCATCGAGTTGAAACTCAGCGTGGTCACTCGCGCCGAGTGGGTCGCCAACAACTCCGCAGGCAACTACGACCTGACCATCAACTACATGACCCGTGCCGATCCGATCATCCTGCAGACCATCCTCGACCCGCGTACCGCCAACAGTTCGACACTGGCCACCAACCTTTACGAGCCGGCAGTGCTGGACACCGCCAAGGCCCTGTTCGACGCAGGTATCACCGCCACCCAGGCCCAGCAACGCGCCACGGCCTATGGCGACTTGCAGGATCTGCTGGTCGACGAGGGCTCGGCGTTCCCGGTGTATGAACGCGTTTGGCAGGCCGCGACGTCTGCCAAGGTGAAAAACTTCCGCTGGACTGCCGAGGGCTTCGCGCTGCTGGGTGATATCGAGGTCGGCACGCCATGAGTCGCTACCTGATCGGCCGAGTCGGCCAGGCGCTGCTGGTGCTATGGGGTGCCTACAGCATCACCTACTTCATCCTCTATCTGCTGCCCGGTGACACGCTGTCGATCATGCTCAGCGCCTCGGGCATAGAAGCCGACGCGCTGTCGGTGCAAGACCTGGCCAAGGCGCGGGCGTATTACGGGCTGGACAAAGGCCTGTTCGAGCAATATGTCGACTTGCTGCTGGGCGCGCTGCGCGGGGATTTTGGCCAGTCGCTATCGCTTAACCGCCCGGTGGCCGAGCTGCTGGTCGAACGTCTGCCGCAGACGCTGTCGCTGGCCGGCCTGGCCATTGTGCTGTCGCTGCTTGGCGGTATCGGCCTGGCCTACCTCACCGCGTACATCCGTTGGCAACCGCTGAAGAAGGCGCTGGCACGCTTGCCGTCCCTGGGCTTTTCGGTGCCGGTGTTCTGGATGGGGCTGCTGCTGATCCAGGTGTTTGCGTTCGGGCTGGGCTGGTTTCCCGCCACCGGCAGCCGGGGTTTTGAAAGCCTGGTATTACCGGCGATCACCCTGGCGATCCCCAGTGCGGCGGTATACGCCCAAGTGCTGCAACGCAGCTTCCAGGGTGTGTGGAAAGAGTCCTACATTATCACCGCCTACGCCAAGGGCCTTAGCCGTGGCCAAGTGCAGGCACGCCACGGGTTCAAGAATGCGGCGCTGCCGATCCTCACGCTGATCGGCTTGCAGGTGGGCAATACAGTGTCTGGCGCGGTGCTGGTGGAGACCATCTTCGCCCGTTCCGGCATCGGCCGGCTGGCCCAGGAAGCGGTGCTGCGCCAGGACATTCCCGTGGTACTGGCGATTGTTGCAGTATCAGCGGCTGCCTTCGTACTGGTGAACCTGCTGGTGGACCTGCTTTACCCGTGGCTTGACCCGCGTATTTCCCACACGCCAAAGGTGTCCTAGACCATGACTACGCTCAATCGAAACCCAGGGTTTTCGACCCCGCTATGGCGCCGTCGCAGTCACCTGCAACGTGCGACCGCGGCGTTGCGACCGCTGCTGCGCCGGCCGGGGTTCAGCCTGGCGGTGCTGTTGGTGCTGTTCTCATTGGCCGCCGCCGTGGCGCCGCAGCTGCTCACTCACTACGACCCCTATGCCACTTCACCGCTGGATAAGCTCAGCGCGCCCAACCTGACCCATTGGTTCGGCACCGACGAACTTGGCCGCGACCTGTTTACCCGCGTGGTCTACGGCGCCCGCCTGTCGGTGCTGGCCGCCTCGCTGGCGGTCGGCATCGCGCTGATAGGCGGTCTGGGGCTGGGCATTCTGTCCGGCTTTGCCGGGGGACGTATCGACGCGGTGATCATGCGCTTCGTCGATGTCCTGCTCGCCCTGCCCGGCTTGCTGTTGGCGTTGGCGATTGTCACGGCGATCGGCTTCGGCACCGTGCCGGTGGCCATCGCCGTCGGCATCGGCATCATTCCGGGTTTTGCCCGCACCACCCGCGCCGAGGTGTTGCGGGTCAAGACCCTGCCCTACGTGGAAGCCGCACGTTTAGGCGGTGCCAGTTGGGGCCGCACCTTGCTGCGCCATATCCTGCCCAATGCCTGGGGACCGGTGGCGGTGCTGGCCACTCTAGACTTCGGCGCCGCGATCCTCGCCACTGCCGGCTTGAGCTTTCTCGGTTTCGGCGCCGCGCCACCGGCCGCGGAATGGGGCACCTTGATCGCCAACGGCCGACATTTTCTGATCACGGCGCCGTGGGTGTCGTTGCTGCCCGGCCTGTTCCTGGTGGCGGTGGTCTTCAGCCTCAACCATATCGCCCGCACGTTCGAGGAGATCCAGCGATGAACCCTTTGGTCGATGTACGCCAACTCAATGTCGAATACCGCTCCAGCGGCCAGGTCAATCAGGCCGTGCGCACGCTGTCGTTGTCCATCGCCCAAGGGGAGACCGTGGCAATTGTCGGCGAGTCCGGCTCGGGTAAATCCACCCTGGCCAACGCCATTCTTGGGCTGCTGCCAGACAATGCGCAGATCAGCGCCGGTCAATTGTGGGTCGACGGCAACGACCTGACCCACGCCAGCGAGCGCCAGAAACGCACCCTGCGTGGCCGCACCATCGGCCTGGTGCCACAGGACCCGATGGTCAGCCTCAACCCCACCTTGCGCGTCGGCCAGCAGATTGGCGAAGCGTTGATATTGGCCAAGGGCAAACGCTACCCCGGGGTCGACGCGGATATTGTCGAGCTGCTGCAACAGGTGGGCATCGATAAACCGGTACTGCGCGCACGCCAATACCCCCACGAGCTTTCTGGCGGCATGCGTCAGCGCGTGCTCATAGCCATCGCCCTGGCCGGTAACCCACGCCTGATCATTGCGGACGAGCCCACCAGCGCACTGGACGTTACCGTGCAGCGCAAGATCCTCGATCACCTGCAACACCTGGTCAGTGAACGCGGGATTTCGCTGTTGATCATCACCCATGACCTGGGTGTGGCCGCCGACCGCGCCGACCGCATCCTGGTGATGCAGCACGGCGCAGTGGTCGAACAAGGCCCTCCACGGCAGATTCTCGCCAACCCCAACCACGACTACACCCGCGCACTGATCGCCGCCGCGCCCGCCTTCGCCAGGCGGCGTGAACCGTTGATCAACCTCGACCTGGGCCGCCAGCCGATCCTAAGCCTGCATCACGTCGGCAAGACGTTCGCGCTGCCCAAGGTCAAGGGCGAGGCCTCGACGTTCCTGGCCCTGGAGGATCTCAACCTGGAGGTGTATCCCGGCCAGACCCTGGCCATTGTCGGCGAATCCGGCTCCGGCAAGAGCACCGCGCTGCGCATCGCCCTGGGCCTGGAAAAACCCAGCCAAGGCCGCGTGAAGTTCGAACAGCAGGATGTCACCGACCTCAGTTGGCGTGACTTCCGCCCGCTGCGCCAACGCCTGCAACTGGTGCAACAAAACCCCTTCGCCGCGCTCGACCCACGCTTGAGCGTGTTCGACAGCATCGTCGAGCCGCTGGTGTCGTTCGGCCTGCTCAAGGGCGCGGCACTGGAACAGGCGGCTCGCGAGTTGATCAGCCGCGTGCACCTGCCGGTGAGTTTCCTCGACCGCCTGCCGCGAGAGCTGTCCGGTGGCCAGTGCCAACGCGTCGCCATCGCCCGCGCGCTGGCGTTGAAACCCGACCTGCTGCTGCTCGACGAACCGGTCAGCGCGCTGGATGTGTCGGTGCAGGCGCACATTCTGGCGTTGCTCGAAGAGCTGCAACGGGACCTGGGCATGGCCTATGTGCTGGTGTCCCACGACCTGTCGGTGGTCGCCAACTTCGCCCACGAGGTGCTAGTGCTGCGCAATGGCCGGGTGGTGGAACAGGGCTCGGTGGAGCAGATCTTCAACCGGCCGGCCACCGAGTACACCCGCGAGCTGATTGCGGCCATCCCTGGCCAGGCACTCAGCGCAACGGCGGCGTGATCAGCGCTTCACGGTGCCGAACAGTCACGCGCCACGATGCCTTTTTCCTGGGCATACGCGGCGGACTTGGCCTCGATCAATGGGCGCAAGGTGGCGCGGTCCGCTTGCAGCCAGTCGGTTACCAACACCCATTTTTGTCCGTCCCACTGCTGCACGCGGGCTGAGCCGCCGCCTTCATGGTCGGCGCAGGACAACGTCAGGGGCGCCAGCAACCCTTCGAAACCCATCGCCTTGAGGCGCGCAGCGTCGATGTTCAGGTGCTCGAACGCCCAGCGCGTCTCTTCACCGTTCAATGCCCGGTTACCGAACTTTGCCTGGCCGGTGCGTAGCGCTTCGACGGCAATGGCCGCATTGATCAAGCCGATGTTGTAGTACACCTTGCCAAAGTAGCTGGCGTCCTTGAGGTTGCTTTTGCCCGCGTCCAGGATGAACTGCTTGAGCTTTTTATGGATGTCAAAGCCGTCGCCACCGGGGAACGGCGCCAGCGCCTGATAGCCTTTGGCGGCGGTGCCGGCGGGGATCACGTCGGCTTCGGAGCCGGCCCACACGTCACCAATCAGGCGGTCCACAGGGACGCCGAAGCGCACGGCGGTCTTGATCGCGACCGGTGTCGAAACGCCCCACGTGCGCAAAAACACCCAATCCGGATTGATCTGGCGCACCTGCCGCCATTGGGTTGACTGCTCGCTGCCAGGGTCTGCCACGGGAATCTGGATATTTTCAAAGCCGTACTTCTGCGCCAGCAACTGCATGGCGGACTGGGTTTCGCGACCGTACGCGGAGTCATGGTAAACCGTGACGATCTTCTTGCCTTTGAGCTTGTCCAGCCCACCTTCGCGCTGGGCAATGTAGTTGATCCCCACCGACGCCTGGCCGTAGTAGTTGAGCAGCAGCGGGAACGCATAAGGGAACACCCGGCCATCGGTGGACTCGGTGCGCCCGCCGGCGCCGTCGATCAACGGGATGTGGTCGACGGCGGCACGCTCGATCAACGCATAGGAGGCGGGTGTGCTGTGGGTGAAGAAGAACGCCGTGGGCGCGCCATCCAGGCCGGTTTTATAGCGCTCGTAGCATTCGATGACGCGGTCGGTCTTCCATTCGGTCTCGCATTCCTGCCAGACCAGCTTCACGCCGTTCACACCGCCTTCGACTTCGTTGATGTAGCGAAAGTAATCGATTTCCCCCGCCCACCAGGGGATGCCGCTGGAGGCATAGGCGCCGACCCGGTAGGTGGCCAGCGGGATAAACTGTTGATCAGAAGCAGCCTGGGCCACTGCCGACAAAGGCCCGCCGAGCGTGCCGAGGGCCAGCAAACCGGCGATAAATGTGCGTTGCAAGACGTTGTGCATAGGTGTGGTTTCTTATGAAAGGTGGGGTTTCCCTCCCGTTGTCGGGTCAGCGCCACAGGCCTGACAACACAATTCATGCCAACGTTGCGAGCCTTTCAATTCAACCCCCAGCGGCCTGTACGCGCACGGACATCCGAACACTTTATTGAACTGCTGTTGCACCACCAACATCTCGCTCAATCGCCCGCCCAGTGCGCCGGGTTTTCCATCACCTCGACGTGGGTGGCTAACAGCGCAGGCAAGTGGGTCTGCAGGAAAGCCACCCACGTGCGCACCTTGGCATCCAGAAAACGCCGTGACGGGTAAACCGCGAAAATGTTGCGCTCGCGCAGGCGGTAAGCCGGCAGTACCCGTACCAGCGAACCGTCTTGCAGCGCCGGGCAGGCGCTGAAAAACGGCAGCAGGCTCACGCCCATGCCTTCCTGCGTGGCCTTGACCATGGCGTCGGCAACGTTGGTCCTAAAGCGCCGGCCCGGCGTAATCACAACCGGCCCCTTGAACAGCCACGCATCCTCCTGGAAGTCCTGCAGGTGCAAGCACCAGTGCTGCAAAAGGTCCTGCGGTTGTTGCGGCACGCCGTGCCTTGTCAGGTAACCCGGCGCCGCACAGGGCACGCTGAACAACTGGCCAAGGGTTTGGCTGACCAGCGCCGAATCCGGCAAGGCATGGGCGATAGAGATCACCACATCGTGGCCCTCTTGGAGCGGGTCCGGATTGTGCTGGGACAGGGTCAGTTCCATGCACACGTCCGGGTAGTGCTCGCTGTAGCGGGCGATCAAGGGCGTGATCAGTACACCCAGCCCGCTCATGCAATGCACGCGCAAACGTCCGCGCGGGTTGAGGTGGGCGCCGCTGGCCTCGGCGGTGGCTTCCCTGACGTCTTCCAGGATGTCGCGGCAGCGCAGCAAGAAGCGTTCGCCGGATTCGGTGAGGCTCAGGCGCCGCGTGGTGCGCTGCAACAGGCGCGTTTGCAGGTGTCTCTCCAGCTCGGAGATCAACCGCGACACTTGGGCACCGGACACACCCAAGACCTCGGCAGCGGCGGCAAAGCTGCCACAGTCGACCACGCGGGCAAATACCTGCATGCCATTGATCAAATCCATTCGCGTTGTACCTTGATTGCTACGCAAGACGTACGAGTCACTTACCGGTTCCTGTCTTTAATCCAACGCCAGAGCGCCTAACATAGGTTCCACACACAGAGGAGTCCCATCATGAACATCAAACTGCTCAGTCTTGTGCTGCTCTTCACCGCCACCGGCGCACTCGCCGCCGGCGGTACTGAAGATGTCCAGCACATCGTGTCCATCACCCCGGTACCGGGTAGTTGCCAGGTGGAACCGGCAACCCTGGTGTACCTCGACAGCCAGGGCGTCAGCCACACCCTCACCTATAGCGTGATGGGCACCTGCCAAGGCGGGGTTTAAAGCAGTTTCCAGGTGTAGCTGAGGATCAAGCGGTTCTCATCGATGTCGCTGCGGTAGTTGGAGCGCGCCATCACGTTGCGTACGCGGATACCCAGGCCACTCAACGGCCCGCTTTGCACCGCATAACCGATGTCCAGGTCGCGCTCGCGGTCCTTGCCCTCATAACCGGCGCCCGTGCTCACGTTATCCCCGGTGATGTAGCGCACCGTGGTAGTCAACCCAGGAATGCCCAGAGCAACGAAGTCATAGTCGTAACGCACCTGCCAGGAACGCTCGTCGGTGTAGGCAAACTCATAGGTGGGCACCTCGTTGCCCAACGGCGTGATGTTGGCAAACACCCGTGGGAACGCACTGTTGCCATACATGGCCTGGTAACCGACATAAAAGGTATGGCCGCCGCGCTTGGCCGACAGCAACGAGAAAAACGCCTGGTTGTCGATTTTGCCGAGCAACTGGTCACCGTCCTCCTGTGCGTCGTAATAGCCCAGGTTCGCGCCCAACACCCAAGTCCCCATAGGCTGGCTGTGCTTGAGGCCGATAAAGTTCTGCGCGTAGATGTCCTGCAACTGGCCACGCCATACACTCACGCTGGTGCGGTTGCCGTTGAAGGCGTAGTCACCCCCTACATAGTTGAACGCGTCGCTCTCGGCCCCGCGCTGCGGCACATGGCCGAGCATGGCGATCATCTTTTCATCGCCCGCTTCATTGCGCAGGCTGGTGGTGGTCAGGTGCCCGGCTTGCAGGGTCAGGCCGGTGATTTCAGCAGAGCTGATGTTCACCCCCTGATAGCTGGGCGGTAACAAGCGAATGTCGCTGAACGCCAGTACCGGCAGGTTGGGCTGCAGTTCGCCGACCTTCAGTTCGGTCTTGGAGAGGCGCGCCTTGAAGGTCAGCCCCAAGCGGCTGTAGTTGTCAGCCGCGCGGCCGTCGTCCTGCACCGGCAATAACCCGCTGTTGACCCGATCCGGGCTGCTGTCGAGCTTGACGCCCAACGTACCCAGCGCGTCCAGGCCAAAGCCGACGGGGCCAGCGGTATAGCCGGATTTGTAGGTGAGGATAAAACCCTGGCCCCACTCTTCGGCCTTGGATTGCCGATTGGCCCCGACAATGTCGGAGAAGTCCCGACTGAAGTAGTAGTTGCGTGCCTGCAAAGTGGCCGTGGAACCTTCGAAAAAGCCGCTATCAGCGGCCGTGGCCGCCAGGGGCACGCCCAGGAGGGAGAGCCAGATACCGTGGGAGGTCTGCTGATTCATGTCGTTGCTCTTTTTTATTGTTGTCGACGTTATGGAGGCTCAAAGCGCGCGGGCGGCCGCCAGGTGCGTGCGGGTACGACGCTCATTCAGCGCATAGGCCGTCATGGCGAGCGCGGCCACGGCACCGGGGATGGCAAAGGCGATGAAGTTCAGTTGCAGCGGCAGTTGAATGCCCATCAAAGCGCCGCCCAACAGCGGGCCGACAATCGCACCGTTGCGGCCGATACCCGAGGCCCAACCCAAGCCGGTGGAGCGGATCGACAAGCCGTACAGCTGCGCAGCGCCGGCATACAGCAGGATCTGCGTGCCGATGGTGGTTGCGCCGGCAAGGAAGATCAGCAAGTACAGCACCGGCATCGGGCTGTTGATGCCCAGCAGGCTGATCGAAACAGCGGAGGTGAGAAAGAAGCCGATCATCACTTTGACCAGGTTCAAGCGGTCGCCCAGCCAACCACCGACAATCGCCCCGGCCATGCCGCCAAAATTCAGCGCGAGCAAGAACGACAGGCTCGACCCCAGGCTATAACCGGCGCCTGCCATCAGCTTGGGCAGCCACGAACTCAGTGCATAGACCATCAGCAAGCAGCTGAAGAACGCAACCCAGATCGCCACGGTGCGCACCGCCAACCCCTGGCGAAACAGCTCCAGCACAGAGGTGCCCTTGGCCTTGCCGTCACTGAGGTGCAGGCTGTCTTCGGCGTTTATGACGGTGTCCGGCGACAAGCGCTTGAGCAATGCGCGCGCCTGTTCCAGGCGCCCCTGGCGAATCAGGAAACCAATCGACTCCGGTAGCCAGTACACAATCACCGGCAGCAGCAACAGCGGTACGGTGGCGGCGAAGAACATCGACTCCCAGCCATAACGCGGCAACATGAAAATGCCGACACCGGCCGAGAGCATTCCCCCCAGCGAGTACCCGCTGAACATCAGGGCCACCAGGGTGCTGCGGATTTTTTTCGGCGCGTATTCGTTCATCAGCGCGACCGCATTGGGCATCAGCCCGCCGCAGCCAAGCCCGGCGATAAAGCGGCACACACCGAATTCGGTAGGGTTGCTGGCAAAGCCGTTGACCACCGTGGCCACGCTGAACAGTGCAAAGCAGATGGCGATCCCTTTCTTGCGGCCGATCTTGTCGGCCAGGCTGCCGAACGCCAACGCGCCGAACATCATGCCGAACAGCGCGTAGCTGCCTAACGCGCCAGCTTGCAGGGGCGACAAGCCCCACTCTTTCATGATCACCGGCAGTACCACGCCGTAGATAAACAAGTCATAGCCGTCAAAGATCAACAGCAAGGCACACAGGCCCATCACCAGCCAATGGAAGCGGCTGAAACGGGCGTTGTCGATCAGCGAATGAACATCATGGGTACGCATGGCAGTGCTCTCATTATTGTTGTTGTGAGTCAGTGTCCGCAGGTAGTACGTGGTTCAACCCAGGTCGCCACCTCCCACCGGCAGCGTCACGCCGGTAATGTAAGAGGCCTCATCCGAGGCCAGGAACAGAATCGCACCGGCTTGTTCGTCGATACTGCCGTAGCGGTGCATCGGGCTGCTGCTCAAGGTCTGGTCGACGATCTGCTGGTACCAGACCCGTTCCTGCTCGCTTTGCAGCTGGCTGTTGCGCGGGATGCGCCGCGGCGGTGCTTCGGTGCCGCCCGGTGCCGTGGCGTTCACGCGAATGCCGCTGCCAGCGGTCTCCAAGGCCAGGCAGGCGGTCAACGCATTCACACCGCCCTTGGCCGCACCGTAAGGCACGCGGTTGACGCCGCGCGTGGCAATCGACGAGACATTGACGATGGCGCCGCTGCCCTGCTCCAGCATGTAGGGCAACACGCAGTGGCAGCACCACAGCGTGGGGAACAGCGAGCGACGCACCTCGGCCTCGATCTCAGTCGTGGCGTAATGCTCGAACGGCTTGGCCCAGATAGTGCCGCCGACGTTATTGACCAGAATGTCGATGCGCCCAAAGCGTTGGTGGGCGGCGGCCATCACCCGTGCGCACTCGGCGTGTTGCTCCAGGTCGGCGGTGAGCACCAGCGCTCGCTCATGCTGCAATTCATGCACGAGATCGGAACGGTCGACGGCCACCAGCCAGGCGCCCTCCTCCAGCAAACGCTCGGCGACACGACGGCCGATGCCCTGGGCTGCGCCGGTGACCAGCGCAACCTTGGTGTTGAAACGTGGAGTCATGGTGTTGTCCTCAGGCGGCGTCGCCGGTGGCAATGGCGTTGGGCGTGAACTTCTCGTAGTGAAAGCTCGCCGGGCTCACGCCTTGGGCCTTGAAATACTGGCGAACCGCATCAACCATCGGCGGCGGCCCGCACAGGTACACATCGACGTCGCCGTCGTGCAGCACGTCGCTGGCCATGTGTTGGGTCACATAACCCTGCTGTGGGTGCGCGGTCTGCGGGTCGGCTACGCAGGTGACAAACCCGAAACCGGGCAAGCGTTGTGCAAACGCCTCAAGCGCCTCGACCATCACCAGATCCTGGTCGCGGGTGACGCCGTAGATCAACTGGATCGGCCGGCTTTCACCGCGCTCGGCCAGCACTTCAAGCATCGACAGAAACGGCGCCAGGCCAGTCCCGCCGGCCAGCAATAGCAACGGCCGCACCACTTCGCGCAGGTAAAAGCTGCCCAATGGCCCAGTCATGGTCACCGCCTCGCCGGGTTGGGCCCGCTCCAGCCAGCCACTCATCAACCCACCTGGCACGTGCTTGATCAAAAAGCTTGCGCGTGACGCCCCAGGCCGGCTGCTAAAGGAATACGAGCGCGTCTGCGCGCTGCCCGGCACGCCGATATTGACGTACTGGCCCGGCAGGAATACCGGCACTTGGTCCAGCTCAAAGCTCACTTGCACGGCGGCGTCGGCATGCCGCGTGATGCCGGCAACCGTCGCGCTGAACTGCGCGGTACCGGTCTTGCACGCGCTGGACGGCACCGGCACGGCGATCACGCAATCGGACTGCGGCACCATCTGGCAGGTCAGCACCTGGCGCTCGCCTGCTTCGTCTTCGCTCAGGGCGTCTTCGATGTAGTCGTCGCCCAGGTCGTAGGCGCCGGTTTCACAGTGGCACTTGCAGGTGCCGCACACGCCGTCCGAGCAATCCATAGGCAGATTGATACGTTGACGGAAGGCGGCATCGAGGACTTTTTCACCCACCTTACAGTCGATGAAACGGGTCACACCGTCCTCGAAGTTCAGGGCAATGGCGTACGTCATGGCAATGTCCTCAGATGTGGTAGATGTCGATGACCTGGTGGATGTAGTCGTTCTTCAGCACGACTTTCTTGCGCGTGATCAGCGGCTGTTCGCCGTGCAGGTCCAGGCGATAGAACGAGGTGCCGAAATACATGTCCGTGGTCTTGTAGCGATGGCTGAGGGTTTGCCAGTTGAAGCGCAGGTCTACCTGCTCGCCGTCGTCGGCCAGCACTTCGAGGTTGGTAATCAGGTGCGCCGTGCGTGGCTCAGGGGTGCTGGCGCTGGAGCGCTCGGTCTTGATGCGAAACACGCGATCTTCCAGGCCGTCGCGGCTGGGGTAGTAGATCAACGAGATTTCGCTGTGCGGGTCTTCGGTCAAGGTGTCCTGGTCGTCCCACGCAGGCATCCAGAACTCGACCTTGGGCGAATAGCAGGCCAGCCATTCGTCCCATTGGCGATCATCGAGCAGGCGCGCTTCGCGGTACAGAAAGTCGAGCAAACGGTCACGGGACAGGCTCATGGCTGCACCGCCTTATCGGTCGCGATCAGACCGTGTTGCTCGCGCTTGATCGCGCGTTGCAGGCTCTGGGACCAATGCGCATGCTGGCGCACGAACAGGCCCTCGTCTTCGGTCTTGATGCCGCTCAGTTGCGGCTGCATGCCCATCGCCCGGGCGTTTTCATCCGCGCCTTCGACCCACTGTTTAGCGCCGCGGCTGAGGTCGTTCCACAAGGTCGTCGCGCCCTGGTAGCCGGTCTGGCAGGCGCGAAACTCTTCGAGGTCATCGGGAGTGCCCATGCCACTGACGTTGAAGAAGTCTTCGTATTGGCGGATACGCGTGGCACGTTCCTGGGCGCTTTCGCCGATGGGCGCCATGCAATAGATGGTGACTTCGGTCTTGTCCACCGCAAGAGGCCGCACCACGCGGATCTGGGTGGAGAACTGATCCATCAGGTACACATTGGGGTACAGGCACAGGTTGCGGGTTTGATCGACGATAAAGTCCGCACGGGCCTGGCCCAGGCGTTCGGCCAACGCCTCGCGGTGCGCGTGCACCGGGCGTACTTCGGGGTTGAGCAGGCGCGTCCACAGCAGGATATGCCCATGCTCGAAGGCGTACACGCCGCCCAGGCTTTTCGACCAGCCGTTGGCGTCGACGGTGCGCGTGCCTTCGGCTTCGTAGTTGCGTCGACCCATAGTCGCCGAATAATTCCAGTGCACGGAGCTCACGTGATAACCGTCCGCGCCGTTCTCGATCTGCAGCTTCCAGTTACCGTCGTAGACATAGCTGGAGCTGCCGCGCAGCACTTCCAGGCCCAGGGGCGCCTGATCGACCATCTGGTCGATGATCACCCGCGTTTCGCCCAGGTAATCACTGAGTTCCGGTACGTCGGCACTGAGGCTGCCGAACAGGAACCCTCGGTAGTTTTCGAAGCGCGCCAGGCGCTTGAGGTCGTGGGAGCCGTCGCAGTCGAAACTGTCGGGGTAGGCGCCGGTCTTGGCATCCTTCACTTTGAGCAGCTTGCCGGCGTTGCTGAAGGTCCAACCGTGGAACGGGCAGGTAAACGAGCCTTTGTTGCCTTGTTTGCGGCGGCACAGCATGGCACCACGGTGCGCACAGGCGTTGACCAGGCCGTGCAGGCTACCCTGTTTGTCGCGGGTAATGACCACCGGCTGGCGGCCGATCCAGGTGGTGAAGTAGTCGTTGATCTCGGGCACCTGGCTTTCGTGCGCCAGGTAAAGCCAACCGCCTTCGAAGATGTGCTTCATCTCCAGGGCAAACAGGTCGGGGTCGGTGAAGATATCGCGGCGGCAGCGGAACACCCCGGTCGCGGGATCTTCCTGAACGGACTCGCCCAGTTGGCGAGCGAGTCGGTCGAGTGTGCTGATCATGGGGTAGGCCCTCCGTTGTTCTTGTATCAGGCCCCCCCACCTTATGCCCTCGCCCTGCGCCTCAATATCCGCTGCCTGCACATCGCTATCCGCGTAGCGCAGCCTTTAGCGCTGGCGCCTCCAGGTCTGCGAAGGCAACTCGCCAAAGCGTTTGCGATAGGCCTCGGAAAAGCGCCCCAAGTGCACAAACCCGTGGTCCAGCGCGACTTCGGTGACACTGCGTGCCGTGGCCTGTTGCAGCCGGGCGTGCACACGTTCGAGCTTGCGCTGGCGTACGTAGTCCCGGGGCGACAAGCCGACCTGGGATTCGAACAGGCTGTACAACTTGCGCTCGCTGACCTTGGCAATGGCCATCAGTTGCTCAAGGCTGATTTCGTCAGTGAGGTGCGCTTCAATAAACTCGCGCACGGCCTCGAAGCCGCCACCGTGAGCGGTCTGTGGAAGCACCCGCAACACATTGCTGGCCAACAGCGCCAGGAGCTTATTCGCCACAATCCGCTCATACAGGCTTTGCACTTCAGGCTCCGCGGCGTTTTCCGCCTCGTGGCAGATCAACCCGAGCAATTGCAGGAAGCCGTTCATTTCACTGAGCGCGTGGCGCGCCGCCGCGAAGCGGATCCCCTGCTGCGGCAGTGTCCAGTGCTGCTCCAGGCAGGCGTTTTCCAGCAGGCGCACCGGCAACTTGATGATGAATTTTTCGCAGTCGGCGGAATAGGTCAGGTCCACCGGGTCATCCGGGTTAATCAGCAGGATTTCTCCCGGCCCGAACACCTGTTCCTCACCTCTGGCGTTGGAGCGGCAATGGCCTGTCAACAGGATCTGCAGGTGGTAGATGGTCTCCAGCGCCGCCGAGGTGACTTGCACCGGCGCACCGTAGCTGATGCGGCATAAGTCCAGGCTGGAAAAGGTCCGGTGGCTGATACTCGCCTGTGGGCGGCCCTTGGGTGGCAGGCGAATACAGTGGCTGCCCACATGCCGGTTGACGTATTCGGACACCGCATAGGCGTCGGCACCTTGGAAAATCTGGCTGCGCTCACTCAATAGCACGGTCATGGTTGCGCCTCTTTATAGTTATTGGCCCTAGGCTGACGCGTAGGCTACGGGCGGTCCAATATGGATAAAGTCTGGTTGGATACCCAGGAGGTATCGTGGCGCAACCACGCAAAAATGCCCATCCCCTGAAGAGGATGGGCATTTTTGATCCAGCTTTTACTGCTTGGCGTGCTTGGCCTGCACTTCGGGCATGGCCGAGGAGTGATGATTAAGAATTTTCCACTGGCCGTCCACCTGCTCATAGACGAAGGTGTAGCGTGCCTGCACATCGCTGGCCTTGCCGTCGGCGTCAGTGAGGGTGAAGGTATAGACCCCACTGTCCATAGCCACATTGGTGCCCAACTGGCGAATTTCACGGTAGTTGATCTGCCCTACCGGTTTGAGCGCCATGAAGTGATCGAAGTAGTCCTTGATCTGGTCCGGCGTGGTGCGCACTTGGTTGGACACGGTGGGCTGCAGGACCGCGCCCGGTGCATACAGGTCGACCACCGAGCTGACGTTGCCGGTCTGCAAGGCACTGTTCCAGCGGTCGAACAAACCGGCAATTTCCCGGTCTTTGACATCGGTCGGGGCCTGGGCCACGTCGCGGTAAACATACGGCGAGGTGTCGGCGGCCTGAACAAACGGTACGCTCAACGCAAACATCAGGGCGAGTGCTGCGGGCTTGAATTGCATTGGGATACTCCAGTGGTGTTCGTTGAGCCCACTTTGCCAATCCGCCCGCCACCCGCCATCGGCCAACCGGAGCCATTTACCTATGCCATATGGCAGATAGCGCCCAAGGTGTTCAAGCATGTTTAATAGACGCCCCCTGCGCCCGCAAAAATCCTGGAGCATCCTCCATGCAAAACACGCCCCATGACCCCGGCAGCGCCTTGGCCATGCGCGCGCATTTCCGCCAGTCGCAAAGCCGCACGGCGCGCCTGCGACTGTTGGTCGACACCGGGCAGGAACTGGCCCAACTCAGCCCCGATGCCATGCGCGCGCGTGTGTTGCTACGGGCCTGCGCCTTCCTCGCGATGGACCACGGGCTGCTGCGGGAATGGGACGCACAGGGTATCGCCCACACCACCGCTGCCCACGGCAACCCGGCGCGATTGAACAGCCTGGCCGCCCTCGCCGACCGCAACCTGCTTAAGCCGTACTGGCAGGAGCCGCTTGAAAGCGCCCTGCCCAGCGTGCTGCAAGTGCCGTTGCGCGGTGGAGACGGCAACACTTTCGGCGTATTGGTGCTGGGCAACAGTGTCAGCCTGCGTGCGCCGGAACACGAAGACAGCGAGTCCCTGCAACTGCTTGCCACGTTGCTGGCGACACACCTGGAGAATCATCGACTCCTGATGACCCTCACCCTGCGGGACCGGACGTTGTCCGACCTGGTCAACCGCCTGCTTCACGCCCAGGAAGACGAGCGCAAGCGCGTCGCCTACGACCTGCACGATGGCCTGGCACAAACCCTCGCGGGCTTGCACCAGCGCCTGCAGGGGTTTGCCGGTCGCTGCCCAGCGTTGCCAGACACGCTGGCCGCAGACTTGCAGGCGATCCTCAACCTGGCCCAACACTCGGTCGGCGAGGGCCGGCAACTGATCGCGGGCCTGCGCCCCACGGTGTTGGATGACTTTGGCCTGTTCAAAGCCCTCGATAAGGAGGCTGATCGCTTGCGCGACGCTGGAATCAATGTGGTATGGCGGGCGCACTGCGAAGCGCGGCTGCCCAGCCAGGTGGAAATCGCCCTGTTCAGGATCGGCCAGGAAGCCATCAACAATGTCCTCAAGCATGCACAGGCAAGCTGGGTGCAATTGACCCTGGAACTGCGCGACGGCCAGGCCTGCATGCAGGTGGACGACGACGGCCAAGGCTTCGCCTGCGCGAAGCCACAGGATGACGCGCAACACCTGGGCCTTGCCACCATGCAAGAGCGTGCCAGCCTGCTGGGTGGCGACTTCAGCTGTGCCAGCGGGCTCAACGGCGGCACCCAACTGCGTGCCCGCGTGCCCGCCCACCTGAATGGAACACCTCAATGAACCCCGTTCCAATGACCCACGTCCTGCGTCTGGTACTGGCGGACGATCATGAAGTCACGCGCACCGGTTTCGTCTCCTTGCTGGCCGGCCATCCGCAGTTCGAAGTGGTTGGCCAGGCCAGCGACGGGCTGCAAGCGGTGGAACTGTGCGAGCACTTGCTGCCGGACATCGTCATCCTCGACATTCGGATGCCGGGGCTCAACGGCTTGGGCGCCGCACGCTTGCTGCAAGAACGCCTACCGGCAGTCAAAGTGGTGATGTTCACTATGGACGACAGCCCCGAGTACCTGGAGGCGGCGATGAACGCGGGCGCGGTCGGCTACCTGCTCAAGGACGCCAGCCGGGCCGAGGTGATCCAGGCGCTGCAACAGGTGGCCGCCGGTGGCGAGGCGCTCAACACCGCCGTCAGCGCACGGCTGTTGCGACGCATGACGGAGCGCCAGGCCAGCGGCGGCCCCGCCACCGAAAGCCTCACACCCCGGGAGCGCCAGGTGCTCGCGCTGGTGGCCAACGGCATGAGCAACCGGGCAATCGGTGAACACCTTGGGATCACCACCGGCACCGCCAAAGCCCATGTAGAGCGGGTGATCGGCAAGCTCGGCGCAGCTGACCGCACCCAGGCCGCCGTGCGCGGCATCGCCTGGGGCCTGGTGGCGCAACCATGAAAAGCCGTTGGGCCGACTTACCGCTGCGGGGCAAGGCGCTGGTCGTCATTTCGTTGCCGCTGGTCGTGCTGTTGCTGTCCTTGGTGCTGATCTACACCACCGAACGCCAGACCGCCCGCGCCGAGGAGGACGTGCGCCGGGTGCTGCGCGTGCAGGGCGATATCCAGGCGGTGCACACCTTGTTGGCGGAGGCGGCAGCCAGCGTGCGCGGCTACCTGCTCACGCACCGCGAGGACTTCCTGCCGAGCTACCTGAACGCCAGGCCCCAGATCGACGCGGCCCTGCGCCGCCTTGACGGTGACGTACGCGACCCACGGGTGCGCGCACAACTCAGCGCGATCAAACCGTTGATTGACGGCAAGGTCGACGGGCTCGAAGAGATGCTCAAGGACAGCCAAGCCACACCGGCATCGATCAGCGCCATTCTGATCAGCAACAAACACATCCTCGACGCCTTGCGCCAACACATCAGCACCATGCTCAGGCTCGAAGATTCATTGCTGGCCGAGCGCAGCGCCGCCGCGGCCGAGACCCGTCAACGCCTGTTGCTGTCCACCTGGCTGGCGGCGATCTGCGGGTTGTTCGGCGCGATTGTCGCGGTGCTGTTTCTGTCCAAGGGCATCGTGGCCCGCGTACAGAACGTACAGCGCAATGCACAACGCCTGGCCCTTGGTTCTCCGCTACTGCCGCAACCGCCGGAAAACGACGAGATCGGCCAGCTGGGCACCAGCCTGGTGGAAGCCGGGATGTTGCTGGCCGAGCGCGAGCGTGCGTTGCGCGACAACGAGGAGCGCTTGCGGCTGATCATCGACGGGGTCAAGGACTACGGGATCTTCGCCCTCGACACGGCCGGCCATGTCACCAGTTGGAACAACGGCGCCGAGCGGATCAAGGGCTACACCGAACAGGAAATCATCGGCCAGCATTTCTCGCTGTTCTACCTGCCCCAAGAGTGCCCGCAACACCCGGACATGGCGCTGCGTGAAGCGACCCGCGAGGGTGATTACGCCGAAGAAGGCTGGCGCTGCCGCAAGGACGGCACGCGGTTCTGGGCCAGCGTGGTGATCACAGCACAGTACGACAGCACCGGTGCCCTGCGCGGGTTTTCGAAGATCACCCGCGACATTACCGACCGCCGCGCCGCCGAGATCGCCCTGCGCACGGCCCGTGAGGAAGCCGAACGGGCCAGTCGGGCCAAGAGCGAATTCCTGTCGCGCATGAGCCACGAACTGCGTACGCCGCTCAACTCGATCCTGGGCTTTGCGCAGCTGTTGGACATGGACGCGCCCAAGGCGCAAAAGCCCGATGTGGGGCATATCCTGCGCGCCGGCCAGCACTTGCTGACGCTGATCAACGAAGTGCTGGACATCGCCAAGATCGAGGCCGGAAGCCTGGCGTTGAATATCGGACCGATTCCACTGGTGGGTGCGTTGCAGGAGGCGCTGACGCTGGTCTCCCCAATGGCCACGGATGCGGGTATCCGTTTGCAACCCCTGCCCACGCTGGCGGCGGATGTGGGCATCGTTGCCGACCGCCAGCGCCTGACCCAGGTGCTGCTGAACCTGCTGTCCAACGCGATCAAATACAACCGGCGTGGCGGCCAGGTGAGCATTGAGGTCAACATTGATGGGCCACGTATCGGCGTGTCGGTGTGCGATAGCGGAAACGGCATCGCGACCGATCATATCGGGCAACTGTTCAAACCATTCGAACGCCTGGGCGCCGACCCGAATGTGGAAGGCAGCGGCCTGGGCCTCGCGCTGAGTAAAAGCCTGCTGGAAAAGATGGGCGGCCAACTGAACGTGCAGAGCCAGGCCGGCGTCGGCTCACGTTTCACCCTGGAACTGCCGTTCGTGCGCGTGACGCAACCCCAAAGCATCGCCACACCCGTTGTCGACACCGCACTCAAGCGCCCGGCCCCCACGGTTTGCAGGTTCCAGGGACAGGTCCTGTGTATCGAGGACAACCTCTCTAGCCTGGCGCTGATCGAAACCCTGCTGCAACGCCGGCCGGGGATAAAACTGCTGTCGAGCATGCAAGGCCAATTGGGCCTGGACTTGGCCGCGCAGCATGGGCCACAGCTGATTCTGCTGGATGTCTCGCTGCCGGACATCGACGGCCTGAAAGTGCTGCAACGCCTGCGTCAGTCACCCCTGACCCGCAACACCCCGGTGCTGATGATCACCGCCGACGCCAGCGACCTCACCCGTTGCGCCTTGCACGACGCAGGTGCAACGGCGGTGCTGAACAAACCGATCAACGTGCCGGCGTTCCTTGCCCACCTCGACCTGTATTTTCCGGAGACCGCGTGAACCTCGACCTGCGCATTCTGATCATCGACGACCAACGCCCGAACCTCGACCTGGTGGAGCAACTGCTGGCGCGTGAAGGGTTGACCAACGTGCTGAGCAGCACCCAGCCGCTGCGCACGCTGGAGCTGTTCAACAGCTTCGAACCGGACCTGGTGATTCTTGACCTGCACATGCCCGAGTTCGACGGTTTCGCGGTGCTGGAACAACTCAACCGACGCATTCCCCAGGGTGAATACCTGCCGATCCTGGTGCTCACCGCCGACGCCACCCGCGACACACGCCTGCGTGCCCTCGCCCTCGGCGCGCGGGACTTCATCAGCAAACCGCTGGACGCCCTGGAAACCATGCTGCGGGTGTGGAACCTGCTGGAAACGCGGGTGCTGTACAAAACCTTGCGCACGCTGGTGCCCGCCGAGCACATCGAGTTGTTGCAACGGCGCCAAGCAACGGGCACTCTGCCCGCCGCCGGGCAAGACCCGGTTTAATTGCCCACCGATTCATGCACCTCAAGGACGATCCGCACATGGCGGCTTCAAACAAATGGCTGATGTCGTCAGTCGCTTACTACCTGGACTTTTTTACCGTCCCGCTGTTCATCGGCCTGGCGCTCTGCCTGGCACCGCTTGACTCGCTGCAATTGCTCGCGGGCCTGCTGGCCTGGACGCTGGTGGAGTATTCGGCGCATCGCTTTTTGTTCCATTCGCTGTATCGCCACGAGCATTGGACCCACCATGTGGATGTGCTGGCCTATATCGGTGTGTCCAGCTGGAAAACCAGCGCCACCTTTGCCGTGTTACTGCTGCTCGCCTGGTACGTCGGCCTGACCTCAGCGTTTATCGGTGCAGTGACGGGCTACTTCTATTACATCTCGGTGCATTACGTGATGCATCGCCCTGAGCATTGGGCCTACGCGTTCATTCCGGGGCTGGTGGCCAATCACGACCTGCATCACCGCAAGGGCATCGAGAAGAACTTCGGCGTGTCCTCGCCGTTGTGGGACCATATGTTTGGCACTTATATTCGCGCTGACCGTGCCTGAACCCACTCCTAGCTATTGTTTTTATTACGAATAAATCTAGCGGTCGCGACACCCTTCCCAGCAGGCTTATCTACGCTCAAGCCCGTGCCAGGAGGCGCATTGAAGAGTCCATGACGGACCCACTGTCTCCTGGCGCCTGATGCCTAGGAGATAACGATGAGAATGGAAACCCATCGCCCCCGGCCCGGGTTCGGCTGTGCGCTATTCGGCGCGTT